>JAYCWP010000035.1:0-36341 GCA_037257225.1 Lawsonibacter sp. | reverse complement strand
TTTTTACTCTCCCCAGCATAGCTGGGGGTTGTCGTTGCGCTGAAGCGACAACAAATCAAAACCGCCCCGGCCGCACAGGCGGCCGGGGCGGTATGTCACATCAACGCGCCCTGCAAGAAAATCAGCGCACACTGGGGATCAGGAGCATCTGACCCAGGGGCAGCTGCCCCTCCTCCAGGCCGTTTGCCTGAACGATCTGCTCCGTAGTGGTGCCGTAGGCTTTGGCCAGTTCCCACAGGCCTTCCCCTGGCGAAGCAAGCCGGAGCACTACGGATGGCTGCTCCCCCTCACCCTGGGTCCGAGGCTCCCCAAGAGCAGCCCCACACACCGCCGTAGTGCGCTGCTCCCGGAGGATGAGGAACTGGAAGTCCACTGCAAAGCGCACCTCGATCCCTCCGGCAGAGGGGGCGGCGAATACTTCCCCAGAGCAGGCAGCCCGGCAGCAGCACCGGGCTCCCTCTGGGGCATCCAGACGGCAGGAGATGGTCAGTGGCCGCTGGAGGGCCTGGAGGTTGTCGTTCTCATCCAGATAGAGGACGGTGACCCGAGCCTCCCCCTCCAGCACCAGCTGCTCCCCCTCCCGGTTTCTCCGGATCTCTCCCAAAGACACCCAGCTGTCCGTTACGCTGCGGGGTAGGGCCCCTGTCTCCAACAGTTCCCGCACATTCTGGGTACGGGAGGATTGCTCCACCAGCTGCCACAGAACCTGTTCCTCCCGCTCTACCTGGGTCTGGAGGGCGGTACTGTACAAATCCTGAAGGAGGGTGACCGGCCGGCGGCTCCACACCTGGGCCTGAGCCAGCAAATCTAGTACCACCTCTACAGTACGGCCGTCCTCACCGGCAGGCTGGCAGCTCAGCTGGGTCAGTTCCACCGCCATGCGGCACTCGCCCCCCTCTCCCAGCCCTGGCACCTCCATGATTTGAGAGAATGGGAGGTTTTCCCGGCAAGCAGTCAGACCACCGCCAGCCTCCTGTACCAACAACTGGAGTTCTACCGATCCCTTAAAGATCAGCTTGCTGCCGATGAGACGGCTCTCACCGCACAGCGGTACGGCACGGCAGGCGGCCAGCTGCACCGGCTCACTCTGCCCCGCGTTCAGCCTGACCTGCTCTGAGAATGTAAAGGGTTTCTCCTGTATAGCTTCCAGCTGATAGCTCTCCTGCTCCGTCACCAGCTGCTGCACTCCTTGCTTCTCCGGTTCCAGTACCCCCTGGCAGCACACTCGCTCCCTGGGCTGAAAAGCGGTCACATCCACCGCCAGGTCGGCCCGGAGCAGCACTTTTCTTGGATTCAGAGCGCGTGCCTCCGCCCCACGGAGCCGGACACAGGCGTGAACCTGGCCCTGCTCTGTCAGCCCTGGGGCCTCCATTTGAGCGGAGAAGGGCAGAGCCGCCTCCATACGGCGCAGTCCGCCGCCCTCCTCCGGCTGGTAAAGGAGGACAGCCCGGACGCTTCCGCTCACCGCCGCTGCCCCCTCCCGTGCCTGCTTCCCATTCAATGTCGCCTGTCCGCACACCGCTACAATGCGGAGAATGTCTGGACAGGCGTCGGGCACAATGGTCTCCAGGGTCTCCTCCTGACAGAGGGTCCCGTCCGCCGCAATTTCCCAGCAGTGGATCACATCCCGATCAAATTCCAATTCCATGTGCAGTTCCTCTCCCTTTCCCATAGGATGGGCCGCCGGTCACCGGGGCCCGGGCCTTCTTTGGGACACTATATGTCCGGGAGCGGGAGAATATGTCCATCTGTCTCAGCCCTTCAGACCGAACAGTCTGCGCAGCAGCCCGCGCAGGCATTTGGGTGAGCGTACCACCACGATACCCATTCCGCGACCCTCCCTCCAACAGATCATAGTCCAGTATATGGCCCGGCAGAACCAAATGACACCGCCGGGACGAGCCAAAGATGGGATGAGGCGACCATAAAAATGCAGCGCCGCTCAAAAAGGCCTTGACATCCAGACTTACTCCAGGCCCCAGTCTGCCAGGGTGTTTTTCTGATAGACCACCGATTCCTCCGGCCAGAGGATCTCCCCATCCCGCACCTGATACTCCGGGATCGAAGGGGAAACCCACCTCCGTCCATACTCGTCGGTGACCACGGCGGCGAAGGCGAGATCATCCCCCTCCGCCAGGTCCAGCTCCATGGGGTCCAGCCGGTAGAAGTCCTGTCCCGCAAAGCCCTCGAAGCTGTCCGGCTTCTCACAGGGCTCCAGCCAGCTCACCAGCTGAAAATTATGGAACAGGCCCACCCGGACCTCTCGCAGCCGGCTCACGCCCAGAGCCTCATTGACAGCTGGGACGGAGGCCCCCTCCCCGCCCACAGTAATGTATCCCTCCGGCAGGGTGAAGCGGCCGTTCTTCCCCCGCTCCGAATACATCATAGAGGACAGATCCATGGGCTCCACCTGTGGGAAACTGTCCTGGTACAGCCCCTGGTACTGGTCCAGCAGCTGGGTCTGCCGGGTGTTCCCGGTGACAAAGACGGCGGAGAGGGTAATGCTGTCTGTCAGGGGACAGACCATCTCCCCGGTAAAAGTTCCGTTCTCCTCCTCCGCAGCTTCCATCTCCCGCACCTCCCCGCCACTGTCCGCCAGAAATACCACCGACATCCCGGGGGTATAGGTCTTGGGCACCGCCCGCAGGGAGAATCGTACCGTATTTTCTGCCAAATCGGCGGAGACCAGCTGGGTGGCATAGTCGGCGGTCAAATCGTTCTGAGCCTTCAGGATCTCCTCCACCCGGCTGGCAATGGAACCCACCTGAGCGTTCACCGAGTGGCTGACGTTATTCACCGAGTTCGCCAGACTGTTATACTGCCCGTCCATCCGGTCCAGACGGCTGAATACGCTCCATCCGGCCCAGACCACCGCCAGGGCGGCCAAGGCCCAGGGCCACCGCCGCCGGGGCCGCTGGCTCCCGGACAGCCTCTCCCCCACCAGGGCCTCTACCTGCGCCCGCTGGCCCTGGCTCAGTTCGGCCTGCTCCGCCCGCTGATAGCGGCCCAGCAGTTCCTCCAGCAGCTTCAGCTGGTCCTCAGAGAACTCTGTCGCCTCCGGGACCTCCTCCACTCCCAGCAGCCAGCCCACAGGCACCTGGAACAGGCGGCTCAGGGCCACCAGCTTCTCGATCTCCGGCAGGGAGGTGTCACTCTCCCACTTATAGACGGTCTGCCGGGATACCCCCAACTCCGCCCCCAGGCTCTCCTGGGACAGCTCCCGCTCCTTCCGCTTGGCGGCGATGCGTTGTCCTGTGGTCATGGTTCATCATCTCCTCGCCTCCACCCTAGCAGGCGGCCGCTTTTTCTGCCACCACCCGGCGGTTTTCTCCCTGCTAACCCGGGGTTTACATCCCGTCCAAGTCATTGAGCCCCAACAGGTCCAGCGCCTCCTCCCGGGAATAGCAGCCGTTGAGCACCTGGAGCAGGGCGTTGGCCGAGGTGTGCTCCGGCAGCTCCATCTCCTTCAGCAGGGCCTGCCGCCGCCGGGCGCTGTCCGCCCCTCCGGTGAGCCCCGCGGCCATCAGATCCGCCTTGGTCAGACCGGGCCGGGCCCGCTCCGGAGCCTGGGTGTCTAAAACAGTAGCTCCTGCCCGGCGGAGCACCTGCTCCAGCACCTGTGGAGGCATCCCCTCCACCCCCAGCTTGCCCTCCCGGCCCCGCTGGCGCTTCCGCTTCTCCTTTCCGTACACGTCCGGGATATAGGCGTGCTTCAAATGCTCCGCCGGGATGGATCCCCGGATCCGGTTCCGGATCACAAAGCCCGCCCCGTCGGAGTCGGTCAGTACGATGAGGCCCCGCCGCTCCGCCGCCCGGCGGAGGAGGGCCATTCGCTCCGGGTCCTTGAAGATGCCGAAACCGTTGGTCTCCAGGATCAGAGTGTCCACCACCTGAGAGAGGGTGTTTTTGTCGTACCGACCCTCCACCACGATCGCTTCTCGTATGGTCAGCATGGCCCCTCCTTATCTCCGCTGGGGTGCGGGCCGGGAGGCGGGGGCAGCCAGCTCCAGCAGCAGACCGGTGAGCAGCTGCTGTCCGTCCTGTCCGGTGGACTTCATCGCCAGATCCACCTCGCCGCAGCGCACCACCGCCCGGCGGCACCAGGGCAGAGTGAACCGGCGGGCGGCGCCCATCAGCTTCTCCGCGGGATAGGGCTTGAGCCCCCACAGCCCCGCCAGATACTGGGCCCCCTTCCCCTGCTCCATGGCCAGGCGGGCGGAGTAGATCTGCCTCATCTGCCGTCCCAGGGACCACATGATCTTGATGGGAGGCTCCTGCATCTGGTACAGCTCCCCCAACACAGCCGCCGCCCGGTCAAACTTCCCCTCACCGATGGCGTCGGTCATACGGAACACCACTGCGTCCAGCTGGGGAGTGGCCACCGCGTCGATGTCTCCCCGGGTGATCCGCTGGCCCTTGGCATAAGCGCCTACCTTCTCGATCTCCCCGATAAGGTTGGTCATCAGATCCCCGCATAAGAAGATCAGATCCAGGGCCAGTCGGGAGTCGATGTCCTTCCCCAAGGCCCGAAACCGCCGGCGCACCCAGTCTACCAGATCCCCCTGGTCCTGGCGGGCGAAGTTGACCACCACGCCGTTTTTCTTGATGGCTCCGGCCAACTTGGTCCGGGCATCCCCCTTGTAAGGAATCAGGTCGTACACGAACACCAGACATACATAGTCCGGCAGATCCCCCAGCAGCCTGACATACTCCTCTCGGTCCTTCTCCCCCGCCTTGAACAGGTCGAAGTCGGTCACCAGGACTAGGGTGCGCTCCGCCATCATGGGCAGGCAGTCCAGCGCCTCCTCCAGGCGGCGGGGGGACATCTCCCGGGCCAGGACCTCATGGAGATTGAAGGTCCCCATCCCTCCGGTGAGCAGCAGGGACCGCAGCTTCCCCAGGTAGTGGTCCCGGAGATAGGTCTCCTCTCCATGCAGAAGATACAGCTTCCCCGGTGTCCCTTCGGACAGCTCCTTTTTGAACCGCTGATAGCCGGCGGTATCCGGCTTTCCCTTGGGCGGCATCTACATTCCTCCTATGCGTTCGATTTCAGGGCCGGACCGGTCACAGGATCAGCACCAGGGTCCCCACAGTGATCAGAAGCCCACCTACCACGGTCTTGACGGTCACCGCCTCCTTCAGCACCACAAAGGCCAGCACCATGGAGATGACCACACTGAACTTGTCAATGGGGATCACTCGGCTGGCCTCTCCCAGCTGAAGCGCCCGGTAGTAGCACAGCCAGGACAGACCGGTGGCCACCCCGGACAGGATCAGAAAAATCCAGCTGCGCCCCCCAATGTCTCCGATCCCGTGGTGCTTCCCTGTGAGGAATACGATCCCCCAAGCCATTACCAGGACCACCGCCGTGCGGATAGCTGTGGCCAGATTGGAGTTGATTCCCTCCATCCCTAATTTCGCCAGAATGGAGGTCAGTGCGGCGAACAACGCTGACAGCAGCGCAAATCCAGCCCACATACGCCCTCACCTCATCACTGATTCAGTACGCTGAGGTACTTTTCGATCCGGATGCCCTTGTTCTTCTCCGCCTCGTCCCGTTCCAGCAGGATCAAAGTCTCCAGCACATCCATGGCCCGGCGTACAGCCGTCTCCAGTCCCCGTCCGGCCAGCAGTTCACCCACCAATACCGCAGAGAACATGTCCCCCGTTCCTGGGAAATGTACTTGGATAAATTGATATGGAATAGTGAAGTGCGCTCCGGTCTCCCGGTTATACCCCCAGACTACATGGCTGCCGGTCTCCTCCTCCACACCGCTGGTCACCACCACAGACCGCGGGCCAAAGGTCAGAAGGCCGTCCACTAGTTCCCGGGCCTCTCCAGCGGTGAGGGATTCCCTCCCCTGGTACTTTCCAGTGAGGAACTCTGCCTCCGTCAGGTTTGGAACGATTACATCCGCCACCCCGATGAGCCGCCGCATGTTCTCCACTGCTTCCTCCGTCACCCCATTATAGAGTTTCCCGTCGTCCCCCATGATGGGATCGGTCATCACCAGAAGGCCTTCCTTCTTCTGGCTGGCGATGAACTCCCGGATGATGTCTACCTGCTCCGCCGAGGCTAGAAATCCTGTGGTAATACAGTCAAAAGAAAATCCCAGCTTCTTCCACGCCGCAATAGCCTGCACCATGTAGTCGGTAGTATCCAGAATGCTGAATGTTCCATAGTCCAGAGTATTGGACACCAGCGCAGTCGGCAGATTATATACGCTGTGCCCCATGTTAGATAGGATGGGCAGCATAGCCGCCGTTGCCACCTTGCCATAACCAGGCATGTCGTTAATAATAAGAATATTTTTATTGTTTTCCATGGCGATTTTGCTCCTTATCCGGGACACCAAAGATGCCCCACCCTGTTTTTTCTCCTCCAGGCCGGTGGCAGCCATAGGGATCACATTGATCACCGGCTCCTCATAGGGATGGGCCGCCCGCACAGCGGCCAAGGTCTCCGCCAACCGGTCCTCCCGACAGCAGACCTCCACCTTCCACTCCTCTGCCTGGCATAGTTCCCCCGGGGTTCCCAGAAATGGATCCGTCCCCTCCAGAGGACGCCAGCAGCTCTCCACCGGACTCCAGGACAGACAGTGGTCATAGGCCCCGATGTGACCCGCATCCACCGACCACAGGGCCTGCCGCACCACCTCAAAGTAACTTGTGGGCAGAAAAATCTCCAACTTGTACACCTGATCCGTCATGCTTCGTCCTCCCCGTCCGGCTCCTCCTCCAGCTGCTTCCAGAAATCTCGGCTCTTCACGCTGGGCAGCCAGCGGCGGCAGTCTCCTCCCCTGCCCGCCTCAAACAGGCAGGCGGCGGCGTAGTCACAGAAGCGGCAGGCGTTCTTCTCTGGCCCCCGCCAAAATGGGTCAGCGGCGATATTTCCTTCCGCCAGCTCTCGGCAGATCTCCTCCAGTGTCCGCTGGAGGTGTCCACCCAGCTTCCCCAGCCGCTCCGCCGAGGCCAGTGCCTCCCCGGAGATGGCCCCGGTGGCCTTAGACACCTTCAGAGGCAGAAACCGGTAGCCCTGTTCCCCCGGCTCTTCCATAGCGGACAACACTGCTGCATCGTCCAGCACCAGACCGCTGCGGGTCAACTCCCGATCCAGCTGCTTCCGCCACGCCTCGTCGGTCATGGCGCGGCTCCCCTTGACCACCGCATCCCGGGCTGGGAGATAGAGCACCCCGGCTCCCTCCACCGGCTGTCCATAGTAATCCGGCCCACGCGCTTCCAGAGCGAACAGGTAGAGCAGCATCTGAAGTCCAAGCCCATTCCACACCTCCGTCAGGTCGAAGGACTTCTTCCCCGTCTTATAGTCCACCACCCGCAGGTAGAGCCGCCCGTCATGGACCCAGCCATCAACCCGGTCCACAAAGCCGGTGACGCTGATGGTCACACCGTCCACGGTGAGTTCCACCGGAGGCAAATCTTGTCCGGAGCCAAAACCCAACTCAAAGGAGATGGGGCGGAACTGGGAGGCAGCCAGTTCTTCAGCCACGTTGTCCACCACCGCCTGCACCGACCGGAGCAGACGGCGGAACAGATAGCGGAAGCGCTCCGTCTGGTGCTCCAGCCCACCCAATTCCTCCACTACATACCGGTCCACCGCAGCACGGGTCAGCTCCCGCAGACGGCGGCGCCCCTCCGCCCCGGCGATCGGGTCGGAAAATCCAGGCAGAACGGTCTGCTGGAACATCTCATCCCGGAGGACATGTTCCAAAACATCGTGGACAAAGGTTCCGTACTCCGGCGCTGTAAAGCCAGCAGGCTTGCGTGGCTCTGCTTGGAGGCCATAGCGCATGAAATAGGAAAAATGGCAGGATTTGTACTTGTCCATCCGGGAGGCCGACATGGACACCTTCCGACCGTATAGCCGGTCTACTGCCAAACGAGACAACCGACCCCGGCTCCAGCCCGCTGCCCGGTCCAGCCGCTCCACCATGGGGGCATACTCTGGCAGAGCGGATAAAGCCCGGCGGGCCGCCGGGTTCCGCCCCGCTTGCTCCAGCGCTGGCAGAGGTGCCTCCAGGCGGAATGTACCGCCACAGTCCTCCTCCCGCGTTACCCGCAGGTCGGTGAACAGCCGCCGCAGCCGTTCCACCAGGAAGCTGGGGCGGCGCTCCTCCCCAGAAGCGCTCTGGCTGGGCCAGCTGACCACCAGCCGCTCCGATGGCCGGGCACAGGTCAGGTACACTGTGGTCATCTCCCGGTAGAGCAGCTCCTGGGCAGACTGGGCCAGTTCCAGACCATAGCCCGCCAAGAAAGACCGGTCCTCATCGGACAGAAGCCCAGGGGCGCTGCCCGCCTTTGGGATAGAAACATCGTCCGCCCCTAACAGAAAGAGAACCTTCACCGGATGCCCCGTCTCACGTGTAGTCTCTCCCACTGTCACCCGATCCAGGGATACCGGGATGGTACCTACGTCATACTGGGAGAGCACCAATCGAAACAGCCCGGAGAATTCTTCCAACTCCATAGGGGTCTCGCCCAGAAGGGCGGCACACTGCTCCAGCCCCCTGCACAGGATCTCCCACAGCTGCCGGTACTCCTCCGCCAGGGCGGGCTGGTCCCGGCGGTGGAGCTCCGCCACCCGATCCTCCAGCCGCTGGGGCAGGCCGATCTCCTCCATAAAGCTGTAAAGGCAGATCGCCTGCCCCACCCCGGTCCGATTTTGATTCTTCCGCAAAAGCTCCAGCGGCTCCGCTACCTGGCGGCGGGCATGATCCAGCCGCTCCAGCAGTGCCCGGTCCTCGTTTGTGACCGCGGCCCCATATCCCTTAGGCGGCATGGCCCAGGGCTTTTTCTGCGTCCAATGGCTCCCCCGGAGATTCCATTTCAGCACATAGTTCTCCAGCAGATCCCGATCCTCCTCCGGCAAATCGGTCAGGCCGGTCTTGAGATAGCGGAACACATCATCATAGCGGTATCCGTCGGCCACCGTATCCAGTGCCGCTGTCACCAGGGTAAGGATGGGCTTTTCCAGGATATCCGTCATGGCGGAGGTGAATACAGGGATCTGATAGCGTGGGAAGATGGCCTCGATCAGCGGCTGATAGACGGATAGATCCCGAGCCGTCACCCCGATGTCCCGGCAGCGAAGCCCCTGAGTCCGTATCAGGCGGCGGATCCCGGCGGCCGCCTGTTCCACCTCTGACCGCGGGGTCAGTGCCCCCAGCAGCTCCACCCGTCCCTGGCAGGAGACCGGCTCCGCCTCACCCTGGGCAAACAGCTGCTTCTCCACCTGTTGGAGGGGCTCACACCGCTTATCCCAATCTGGGACAAGGTGTTCCACTTCACAGGATATTCCCTCCTGTCCAGCCAGGCGAAGCAGCCCGGCCGCCGTGCGGCGGGCGGGAGAAAAGATTCCAGCGCCTCCCTCATCCTCTTCCAGATGGTCGCAGGTGAGGGTCACAGTAAGACTGTCTGCCTGGCGAAGCAGGTGGCGCAGTACCTCCCGCTGCTGGGGGGTAAAGTCTGTGAACCCGTCCAGCCACAGATCCATCCCCTGGGCCCACGGGTACTCCTTCAGTTTTTCCGCCGTCCGGGTCAGCCGGTCCCGGGGGTCCAGAGCCGTCCTGGCTGTCATGGCCTGATAGGTCCCACAGATCAGCCCCAGATCCCGCAGCTTCTCCCCCTCCGGGCCGGTAAGCTCATGCCCCGCCTGGAGCAGCAGCTCCGGCTGGACGCAGCTGCTCTTCAGCTCGTCCGCCGTAGCCAGCAGGCTCTCCAGGAATGCGGGCCTTCGGGATGGGCGGGCATAGACCGTCAGCTGGTCGGACACCGCCTTTACCGCCTGATGCATCAGCAGCAGCCGACCGCCGGCGTCCAGTTCCGGCTCACCCATCCCGCCCGTGGCCAAAAACACCCGGTTGGCCAGCCGGCTGAAGGACAGCACCTCAGCATATAGGGAGACACGGTCTCCGCCTGCCCGGCACAGGGCCCGCTCCATCTCATGGGACTGCTGCTCCGGTACAATGAGCACCTGCTTTCTCCTCTGCCCTGCCTCAGTCAGGCGGGTAAGCACCGCAGTGGTCTTTCCTGTGCCCGACCGTCCCAATATAAGCTTGAGCATAACGTCCCTCCTCCCGGTCTGCATTTGGTGTTATCGTACCACATTTTACCCGGGATGAAAAGTCCCGGGTAAAATATTGTGGCGTGGATGATTTTTGGACAATGTTCTGCTATGATAAGTTCAGAAAAGGAGGTGGAACCAGTGGCAGCCAATATTCTGCTTGCGGAGGACGACCGGGCCCTGTCCGCCCTGATCCTGGACTTTTTCCATGCGGCGGGTCTGGAGGTGCTGCCTGTCTTTGACGGGGAACAGGCCCTGGCCGCCGTGGCGGAGCAGTCCTTTGACCTGCTCATTCTGGACGTGATGATGCCCCACTTCTCCGGTCTGGAGGTGTGCCGCCGGGTGCGGGAGGACAGCTCGGTGCCCATCCTGTTCATCACCGCCCTGAGCCAGGAGGAAAACGCCCTGGCGGGCTTCCGCGCGGGTGCGGACGACTATATCACCAAGCCCTTCTCCTTTCCTGTCCTGGTGGCCAAGGCCCAGGCCATTCTCCGGCGCAGCCGGGGCCTGTCTCTGGGGGCGGGACAGCTGGCCTATGGCAGCATCATTCTGGATTCTGCCCAGCGGGAGGTCTCCGTGGATGGCCAGCCCATCCACCTGCGGCCCAAGGAGCTGCAGATCCTGGAGATCCTGCTCCGGGAGCAGGGGCGGACGGTCAGCCGGGATACCCTGATCCAGAAGGTGTGGAGCCTGGACTTCGATGGGGACGAGCGGATGGTGGACCGCCATGTAGCCACCCTGCGGCAAAAGCTGGGCACCGCCGCCCAGCACATCAAATCGGTTTACGGGGCGGGCTACCGCCTGAGTGGAACGGAGGGGCGGAGATGAGACACTTTCGCTTTACCCTGTCCTGGAAGCTGACCCTGTGCTCCATTCTGATGATGCTCCTCATGTGGGCGGCGGTGGGTGCGGTTCTGGTGATGAGTACGGCAGAGGAGATCATGGAGGCGCAGGATGACGAGGCCCAGCGCCGTGCGGATATGGTCATGCAGTATGGCGACGTTGATACGATTGGCTACTACTACCGCTTCGACCAGGGGGCCCATTGGATTGAGGAGTCCGGACGGAGGCGCACCGAAGTGCTGTTTCCCAAAGAAAACAGCAGCTGGCCCAGCCGCTATTCCCAGTACACGGTCATCCGGCCCATCAGTGCGGACTATGACAGCAAGACGGTCTGGGCGGAGACCTTTATCGGCATTCAGGTCCAGGAGGCCCCGGAGGGAGAGCCGTGGAACGACCAGTATCTGATCTTTCTGGAGAGCTACTCCCCCGATGACCTCTATGCGATCAAGGAGCTGGTCGACCGCAGCGGCGGCGCAGCCCCCATCCGGGCGGTGGGGCACGCAGATCTGAGACACCGGTTTTTCCGGGCGGATACCATCACCATCGGGGATACAAGCTTCACCAATCACCGAACAAACGGTCAGGATACCTACTTCCTCGGCGAGAGCGGCGAGCCGCTGGAGGAGAACTCCTATGATTTCAGCCCTCCTCTCCTCGACCGCACACGGATGGAGATGATGAATGCGGTACGCTGTCATGTCCACGGTTTGACCATCGCCCAACCGCTGTATGAGCGGCACGGTTCGATTCTGAAAAGCTATTCCTCCGGCTACGCCTTCCAGTACAGCAAAGAGGAGCCTGACCTCAGCTACTCTGTGGAGGTGTTTTTAATCGCCACACCATTGAAGAGCGCCCTTCAGGAACATCTGGGAATCCTGCTCCGCCTGCTGATTCTGGTACCAGTATTGGGGCTTCTGTTCGCCCGAGTCATCCATAAAATGGTGGTCGTTCCCATTCGAAAGACCAAGTTAGACTTCGACCGGGTGGCCAGGCTGGACTTCCGGGGGCTGGAAGGCGACGCCCGCCGCCGGGACGAGATCGGTGATCTAAACCGGGACCTGCGTCATATGGCAGCGGAGCTTCAGGCCCGCTGGGATGATGAGCGAGCACTGGAGCAGCGGCGGCAGGACTTTGTTGGGGCCGCCTCCCATGAGCTAAAAACGCCCCTGGCCCTCATGCGAGGGTACACCGAGGGGCTGGAGCATGGTATTGGAGAACGTGAAAAGTATCTAGCCCTGATGGAGGAGCAGATCGACCGGATGGACAGATTAGTGCTGGAGCTGCTGGAGCAGACCCGTCTGGAGCGGATGGAGCAGCTGCCCCGGATAGAACAGATAGACCTCACCAACTTAATCCAGACACTGCTGGAGCAGACAGCCCCACTTTTCGGCGGGCTGACCGTGCAGACCGAGTTTCAGAAAGGCTGCACCGTCTCCGGAGACCGGGCACTTCTGGAGCGGGCTTATGGCAATCTGCTGTCCAACGCAGCTCGGTACTGCACTCCAGGCGGGCAGGTGAAGATCAAGCTGGAGCATGCGTCTTACGCCCCGGTGTTCACCATCTGGAATAACTCCAGCCCCATTCCGGAAACAGAGCTTCCACGGCTATTCGAGCCGTTCTACCGTGGGGACAGGGCCAGGGATCGCTCAGGCAGCGGCATGGGCCTGGCCATTGCGCAGAAGATCTTCATGCTGAACCACCTCACCATCGCCGTGGAAAACGCAGGAGATGGGGTGCAGTTCACCGTACAGTCGGAGCTTCGGAATGAAAGACAGTGAAATGAGAACGGCCGCCGCACCTTCAGGTGCGGCGGCCATTTAAACAACTCAGTCGGGGCTGATGGTGTAGTTGGGGGCTTCCTTGGTGATATAGATGTCGTGGGGATGAGACTCCCGGAGTCCGGCAGCGGTGATCTGCATGAACTGGGCGTTCTGCTGCAGCTCGTCCACCGTGTGGCAGCCGCAATAACCCATACCGGCCTTCAGGCCACCCATCAGCTGATAGATGGTGTCGCTGGCCAGTCCCTTGTAAGGCACACGACCCTCCACGCCCTCGGGAACCAGCTTCTTATTGCTCTCCTGGAAATAGCGATCCTTGGAGCCGTGGTTCATGGCAGCCAGAGAGCCCATGCCGCGGTAGGTCTTGAACTGGCGGCCCTGATAGATCTCGGTATCGCCGGGGGACTCCTCACAACCGGCCAGCAGGGAGCCAATCATGACCACGCTTCCGCCAGCGGCAATGGCCTTGACGATGTCGCCGGAGAACTTCACGCCACCATCGGCAATGATAGGCACACCGTACTCGGCGGCCACACGAGCCGCATCATAGATAGCCGTTACCTGAGGCACACCGATACCGGCTACCACGCGGGTGGTGCAGATGGAACCGGGGCCGATGCCCACCTTAACACAGTCGGCGCCCGCCTCGATCAGGGCGCGGGTCCCCTCGGGGGTAGCTACGTTGCCGGCAATCAGCTGTACATCAGGATAGAGAGCCTTGATGCGCTTGACAGTCTCCAGCACGTTCTGAGTATGGCCGTGGGCGGAGTCCAGGCCCAGCACGTCCACGCCGGCCTCCACCAGAGCGGCCACGCGGTCCAGCACGTCGGCAGTGGCGCCGATGGCAGCGCCTACCAGCAGGCGGCCCTTCTCATCACGGGCGGAGTTGGGGTATACTTCAGCCTTCTCGATATCTTTGATGGTGATAAGGCCCTTCAGGTGGAAGTCCTTGTCCACAATGGGCAGCTTCTCCACCTTATGGCGGCGGAGGATCTCCTTGGCCTCAGCCAGAGTGGTCCCCTCAGGAGCAGTGACCAGATTTTCCTTGGTCATCACATTGTCGATGAGCTGGCTCATATCGGTCTCGAACTTCATATCACGGTTGGTGATAATACCGATAAGCTTACCGTTGTCACAGATGGGCACACCAGAGATACGGAACTTAGCCATCAGCTCATCCGCCTCGGCCAACGTGTGTCCGGGGGCCAGCCAGAAGGGGTTGGTAATGACCCCGTTCTCCGAGCGTTTGACCATATCCACCTGTTCAGCCTGCTGGCTGATGGACATATTTTTGTGGATGATCCCGATTCCACCCTCACGGGCGATGGCGATGGCCATGCGGTACTCAGTCACAGTATCCATGGCGGCGCTGATCAGCGGGATATTCAGACGAATTTTCTTTGTCAGCTGGGTGTGCAGGTCCACGTCGGCAGGCAGAACATCGCTGGCCGCGGGGATCAGCAGAACATCGTCAAAGGTAAGTCCCTGCTTGAGGAACTTCTGTGCGGCATCCTGGTTGACCATAAGCTACAACTCCTTTTCCTTCCACCCGCGCGGGCGCGGGCCCATGTAAAACAGTACATCACATGATGAAGTATGATATTTTATTCTACCCCGGCCATCTCCCCTTTGTCAAGGAAGCTCTTTGCTGAAAATCAGGGCCGCTTCAAAGCGGGATTTGCCGTCTTCGTCCATACCGCGGACAAAGCAGGTATCCCCCTCCTGTCCAGCCATCAGTCTCAGTTCCTCTCCAGGCCTGCACTCCGCCAGATAGCCGATCTGGAGCTGAGATAGAAAAATTCCCGTCTCCAGCTTCTCCATCTCCAGGGCATCACAGGCGAAGTCTGCATACCGGGTATTATTCACATGGCCATTGATGTCGGTATCACTGTAACGAGTACGGCGGCGGTCTGCCTCTCTCAGCGCATCAGGAAGGCGAAGTTTTGACAGTTTTCTGTCTTTACACAACGCGCCTCCTCCGGTACCGTCCAGTTCCCGGATCGCGGACAGGCGCAGAAGCTGTCGGTCAGACTGCCGGGCCAGCACCCAGGCAGAAACACACTCTCCCACTGGCTCCTGCCCCACATACAAGTCATAGTCCCGGTATAGGGTAGCCGCCCGGCCGCCCCGGTGCCAGGTGCGGATGGTCAGTTCCTCCTCCCACCGCAGAGGCCGTTCCAGATGGTACCACACCCGGGTGAGCATCCAGAACGCACCGTGTTCCCGGGTGATGACCTCGCGTGAGAAGCCGCCGTGCTCCGCAGCCTGAGTGGCTGCCTCCTGGAGGTGTCCCAGCAAGGCCGAGGCCTTACAGACCCCATTCCCATCCACATCCCGGGAATCGATAGGCAGGGTCATCTCATACCACAGACTCATGTACCCGCCCTCCCCCGGATCAACAGGCTGGTCTTGCAGCACAGGTCGTCGATGTCGTCTGCGGTGGCAGCGGGTATGCGCATCTCTGCACCACACTGGCCGCACACCAGATCCACTGAACTGTAATTCACCCGGAAGGTCCACACTTTAGATCCGCAGGCGCAGGAGACCCCTCCCCGGGCGGCGATGTCCCGCAGCTCGGACAGGATCTCCTCCATCACCATGGGGTCTAGGAAGGGGGGGCGCTCCTCCTCAGGGTCAGGTGCCTGGTCCAGCTTATCCACTGCCTGCTCCAGGCGGGCGGTAGCGGCATACACCGGCCCCTCCTCCCCTACATAGCAGCAGTCCAGGCCGGAAGCAGTACAGGAGAAGGCCAGGGCCCGCTCCCGCAGAAAGGCATGAGAGGGACAGGACACCAGATGCTCACGCCCACAGTAAACGCACGGGACGCTCAAACGCACTCGCTGCGGCATAAACTCCACCGACAGTTCCGACTTGCCGCAGGGGCATTTGATATGGGCCGGTGCGGCGGCCAGGGCAAACACGTCCCGCTCCACGATCACCGACTGGCGGCAGCGGGGGCAGATATAGGACAAAAATCTGGTTTTTTCTGTTGACATAGGGTCTCTTTCCTCCGTCCTGGGCGTTCCGGCAGATTGGTTCCGGCCCGCGGGGTTTTCTTTATTATACTCTCATTTTTCCCGGTTGAACAGTCCCGATGACCGGATTTTCCCATCTTGCCGCACCCCAACCCCCAACGGTGCATAGTCTGAGGCAGATTTGAAGGATTTGGAGGGTCCATTTATGGCTGTATCCCACGAGATTCAATATTTTTTGGGGGCAAATTCCCCCTCTGGTTTTTATTCCTTGTACTCCGAACTTCTTCCCCCCGAGACGGCCAATGTCATCTACATCCTAAAGGGCGGACCTGGGTGCGGAAAATCTACCCTGATGCGCCGGGTAGCCCAGAGGGCCGCCCAGGCTGGTGAGACAGTGGAGTACATCCTCTGCTCCGGGGACCCGGACTCGCTGGATGCCGTGGTCCTCCCCCGCCTGGGTGCCGCTCTGGTGGACGGAACCGCACCCCATGTGGTGGAGCCCAAATACCCCGGGGCGGTGGAGCAGTACGTCAATCTGGGGGACTGCTATGACCGTTCAGGTCTGCGGGCCATTCGGAGCGAGATCTTGACGTGTATGGATGGCTACAAGGCACACTATCAGCGGGCCTACCGCTGTCTGGACGCTGCTTCCGAAATCCAGACCGATGTCCGCGCCATGCTGATTACCCCCGCTCTGGAGGAGAAGCTGGCTGCCCGCGCTCATGGGATCCTCTCCCGTGAGCTGAAGCCCAAGCACACTTCCTCCGCTGGCTGTGTAAAGCAGCGGTTCCTGGACGCTATCTCCCACAAGGGATCCATTACCTTATTCCAAACGGCCTGCGCCCAGTGCACCCGGATCTACGAGCTGTCCGACAGCTATGGCCTGGCGCATCTGATGCTCACCCACCTGTTAGCAGGCGGGATCATGGGGGGCTATGACATGGTGGCCTGCCCGGATCCCATGGCCCCAGACCGGCTCTCTCACCTCCTGGTCCCGGAACTTGGCCTGGCCTTCCTCTCTGCATGCCCCGCCCAGCCCTTCCCTGGACACCCCAGCAGGAGGCTGCGTCTGGATGCTATGGTGGACCGGGAACTGCTGCGCCGGTGCCGTGCCCGGCTCCGCTTCGCCAAAAAAGTCTCCTCTGCCCTCACCGGAGAAGCTGTTGAGTCTCTGGCTCAAGCCAAATCCATGCACGATGGGCTGGAAGCTCTGTATAACCCCTATGTGGACTTCACCAGGGTACAGGAGATGGCGGACATCATCTCAGAGGAACTCCTTGCCATGACTTAAACTTAATCGAAAATATTGGTGCGGCGGACACCTGCTCCAGGTATCCGCCGCACCACTGTTTCACAGTTTCTCTCATATCTTTCGGAAGGCTAAGTTCAAATCCACATTCCCCTGGATCCCCGGTACCACTCCGGTGTGGGTGTACTGCCACATCTCAAAATCATAGAAAAAATCCGGCTTAGTATCGTACTCTGCCAGCCAGAACTGAGAGGTGTCCAGCTGATCCAGCTGATAAAAGAGATAACCCAGCTCCTGATTAAAATAAACCATTGGTGTATATCCAGCTACGGAGATCAAATCACAAAAGGCGGTCGCACACTGGGTCACAGTATCTCCGTCCATTCCGTTGGTACGGGCCTCCGCCCCGTCAATAAACTCCCAGTCAAATGCCACTGGGTACTTGATGGGATAACCCCGGATGGCAGACAGCACAAAATCGGCCTCCTCTTCTGCCTCCAGCACCGAGGTAGCCTGGGAAAAGAAGTACACTCCCACATCCAGTCCGGCAGCCAGGGCCCCGTCCATATTCTCCCGAAACCGCTCATCCATCTGGAGGGCTCCCTGGGAGTAACCCCGGTAACCCACCCGGATCATGGCAAACTCCACGCCGGAGTCGGCCACTGCCTGCCAGTCGATCTCCCCCTGATAAAAAGAGACATCGATCCCCTGCACGCCCCGTCGTCCGCCAGACTGGTACTGGAGCCACCCCTGGCTGTCCACTGAAAAGCGTTCCGGATCATATTGGTTCCGGTCCACACCCTCTAATACCAGAAGCTGCTGCTCCCGGTAGGTCAAATACTCCGGCTCCTTCTCACCAAGCAGCAGATACAGCACGACACCGGACACTGTCAGAGCCAGCAGGGACAGCACCAGCGCCGCCTTTCCGGTCCAACCGCCTCCGCTGCCTGCAGTCCGCTTTCCGGTCCCTCTTTTGCTTGTGGGAGCCGGACGAAGTCCTTCCATAGCACGCAAGCCTCCATCTCTGGCCGGAGCCAGTTTGCCGTTTTCCCCGGCCAGTTTCGCCAGAGTCTCCTTTATTGTAACAGCATTTTCCGCAGGATGCAAGACTTACAATGCCCAGCCCTTTCACCG
This sequence comes from Lawsonibacter sp., assembly GCA_037257225.1. Classification (GTDB taxonomy): domain Bacteria; phylum Bacillota; class Clostridia; order Oscillospirales; family Oscillospiraceae; genus Lawsonibacter. Next base: position 18,281 of record JAYCWP010000035.1, on the reverse strand, counting down.
GCACATTGTCATTCCCATCCAATTCTATGTCCCAAGAAACCGTTAGAGGACTTGTTTCCAGGTCATCATCGCTTCCATTTTATAAACAGCTATGAGCCGCTTTATTTTGATCTCACCGTGCTTCAGTATTTCAGCAATCGATGACTGCTCTGCACCCGTCACTGGCGCCTCCGGGCAAAGGCTCCTGCCAGACTGACTTCCCATCCAGATCCAGACGGCAGATCTCAGCGCAGGGGAAGCTCATTATAAACAGCAGGACAATTCGCACCTTTTCTCTATCTGGCCGCTAGGACGCAAATTTTCAGTGACAATCCCCCGTCACTGTGCTACAATCAAAGCAGGATCGCGCCGGGACCTGAGCCCGTTTCCTGGACACCATTATGATCGGTTCACTGGAACCCCACAACCGATCTGCCTGAAACTCCCCCGCCCCCTGGCCGCGCTCCGCAGGAAAGGAGAATTGTTCCATGAAAATCATCTCAGTGAAGGACTACCCGGCGCTCAGCCGCGCCGCCGCCAATATTATCGCCGCCCAGGTGATCCTCAAACCCCGCTGTGTGTTGGGTCTGGCCACCGGCTCCAGCCCTGTGGGCACCTATGAGGAACTGGTTCGCCGCTGTCAGGCAGGCGAACTGGACTTCTCCCAGGTTCACACCGTCAACTTGGACGAGTATGTGGGTCTGAACCGGGACCACGACCAGAGCTATGCCTATTTCATGCGGGACAATCTGTTCGACCACATCAATCTGGATCTGTCCAATACCAACGTTCCCGACGGCATGGATCCTGATGGTGACGGAGCCTGTGCCCGCTATGACCAAATCATCCATGACCTGGGCGGCATCGATCTTCAGCTGCTGGGTCTGGGAGTAAACGGCCACATCGGCTTCAATGAACCCGCTGAGTCTTTCTCCCTGGGCACCCACCAAGTGGAACTCACCGACAGCACCCGGCAGGCCAACCGCCGCTTCTTCTCCAGCCTGGAAGAGGTCCCCACCCACGCCCGGACTATGGGCGTCCGGGACATCATGCAGGCCCGGAAGGTTCTGATGGTTGCTAACGGAGCCTCCAAAGCTCAGGCCATTCGGGACGCCTTCTTCGGCCCTGTGACCCCTCACGTTCCCGCCTCTATTCTCCAGCTCCACGGCGACTTCACTCTGGTGGCAGATGAGGAGGCCCTTTCCCTCATCTGACCCCATCTTTCCATCTACTATAACGCCCCGGGGCAGTCCAACAGGACCGCTCCGGGGCGTTATTTTTTGCTGGACAGGCAGATTTCCCCATCTCCTGGCATACAGTATCCCTGCTGATACCATACAGGGAACGGGAGGTACGTGGGATGGGGCGTCTTTGGGGAAAACAGCATATCCGGGATCTGTGTCTTGCCTTGGGGCTCTTGTGTGCTGCCCTGGCCCTGATCCTATGGCCCGGAGAGGCCATGTCCGCCATGAAGGATGGCCTCTCCCTCTGCGGCAACGTCATTCTGCCCTCCCTCTTCCCCTTCTTCGTGCTCTCTTCTCTGGTGGTGGAACTTGGAATGTCCCGCTGTCTGGGGCGGCTGTTTCAACCTGTAATGGCCCCCCTCTTCCGAGTAAATGGGGCCTGCGCCTCCGCTGTGGCTTTGGGCTTCATCGGAGGCTATCCGGTGGGGGCCCGTACCGCCATCGCCCTATACGAGAATGGACAGTGCTCCCGCACCGAGGCCGAGCGGCTGCTGGCCTTCTGCAACAACTCCGGTCCTGCCTTCATCCTGGGGGTAGTGGGAACCGGAGTATTCGGCAGCGGAGCGGCAGGCCTGCTGCTTTATCTGGCCCATGTAGCCGCCTCCCTGCTGGTGGGGGTACTGTTCCGCTTCTACCGCTACCAGGATCCACCTCGCCACAGCCGCCAGCCAGAGGCTCACTTTCAAGCCGCCCGGTTCTCTGCCGCCTTCACTCGGTCAGTCACCGGATCCCTGGCCTCCGCACTGAATATTTGCGCCTTCATCTTATTTTTCACTGTGACCATCCGGATGCTTACCCTCTCCGGGCTGCTCACCGGCCTAGCCCGGCTCCTGGCCCGGCTGTGCGCTCCGCTGGGACTCTCCCTGGTGTGGGCGGAGAGGCTGCTCACCGGGATCCTGGAGGTCTCCTCTGGGGTGTCATCTCTCACCGGCGGAGCTCTCTCCGGGCGGCTCTCTATGGCCGCTTTCATGCTGGGCTGGGCCGGACTGTCCGTCCACTGCCAGGTGCTGGCCTTTCTGGGGGACTCCGGCCTGTCCATGGGGACCTATCTGTGGGGCAAGCTGCTCCACGGCCTTTTCTCCGCCGCCCTGCTGGGTCTTCTGACCCGTCTGTTTCCTCTGGACGCCCCGGTATCTGCCTATCTGGCCGAGCAGACTGAAACGCTGGCCTCTCTGGACCTCCAGCAGGCCCTGACCATCTCCTCTGTCTCCGCCTGGTGCTTGTGGCTTCTCTTCCTCCTGCTGGCCGCCCATGGGATAAAAAAAAGCAGTGGAAAATCTCACGCCCACGGGGTATAATAGGGGGAGCTTCCAACACCTGTGACAAGGGAGGTGTCTCCGTTGGCCCTGTTTCAAAAGAAGATCGAGCCCCGTTGTGTCTACTGCGCCCGCAGCCGTCCCCTGGACGATGAGCAGGTGGTCTGTGACAAGAAAGGCGTCATGTCCGCCGGCTCTCACTGCCGGTCCTTTCGATATGATCCCCTCAAGCGCGTTCCGCCTCGTCCCGCCAAAGCGGATTTCAGCGCTTTGAAGGACGAAGATTTTCAAATTTGACACAACAAAAACAGCAGGCAGACGCCTGCTGTTTTTGTTGTTTTTTATTGCTTCTTACGGGCCAAGAAGGTGATCAGGAACCACACCGCCAGGTATAGTGTAATGGCCGCACCGGCGGAGGAACCCACATAGTAAGAGGTCATCAGCCCCGCGATTCCGGCCAGCACCGCCCCCAACAGAGAAACTAGATGGTACTGGAACATGGTTTTGGATACGTTCCGGGCCGCCGCCGCGGGCAGAACCAGCAGGGAGTTGATGACCAGCAATCCCACCCAGGTCATGGACACCGTCACCACCACAGCGATGGCGATGGAAAATACCGTCTCCTGCCAGAATACCTTCACCCCCCGGCTGTCCGCCAGGGCGGGGTGGACTGCGGAGAGCATCAGCTGGTTGAAGGACAGCCCCCACAAAATCAGCACCACCAGTAGGATCCCCGCCAGCAGGGCGATCTTCTCCGGCTCCACGGAGAGGATGTCGCCGATGAGCAGGCTGTTGAACTTGGTAAAAGAGCGCCCGCCCAGCGTGGAAAGGAAGATGCCCAGGGCCACCGCTGTGGAGGAAAACACCCCGATCACTGTGTCACTGGCCAGGGCAGAGCGGCGGCGCACCAAATTGAACAGCAGGGCGAACACTACCGCAAAGAGGACCGCCGCCCAGGTGGGCTCGTTGAAGCCGCAGATGGCCCCAATGGCCATACCGGTAAAGGCGGAGTGTCCCAAGGCATCGGAGAAAAAGGACATCCGGCTGTGAACCACCATGGTGGACAGCACGCCGAACAGGGGCGAGATGACCAGCACCGCCAGCAGCGCGTTTTTCATAAAGTACATGGATCCGGGCTGGGCCCAGTCAAATGGCAGCAGATCCACCAACGCATACCAAAGCTCCATCAGTCCTCGCCTCCCTTCCCCATCCTTAGATGGAAGGTCTCATAAAACTCCGGCGAGGAGGTGACCTCCTCCGGCGTTCCCATGCGAAGCACCCGCTTGTTCAGCAGAATCACCTTGTCGGCAAACTGCCCCAGGGTGGCAAAATCATGGGTAGACAGCAGGATGGACAGGTCATACTCCGTCCGCAGCTCGTCCAGCATCTCCAGCAGCTGGTGCTCTCCCTCGATGTCCACGCCGGACAGAGGCTCATCCAGGACCAGAATATGAGGTACTGGCTCCAGGGCCAGTGCCAGCAGCACCCTCTGGAGCTGCCCTCCGGACAGTCCCCCCATCGGCTTATCCAGCAGGTCGCCGCCATGGACCCGCTCCAGGCTGCGGCGGCAGCGCTCCCGGTACTTTCCGGGGATGGGCAGGCACACCGGCCATCGGGCGGTGGCGGCGGTAAAAAAGTCCAGCACCGACACCGGGTCCCCCCGGTCGAAGCTGGGGGACTGTGGCACATATCCAATGAGGGGCCGAGTCCCCCCCATGACCGTCCCATCAGCCAGCCGAATAGCAGGCCCACCCGCCGGAGCAAAGGTGATGCTCCCGGAGTAGGGCAGCTGGCCCAGGATGCTGCGGAATAGGGTGGACTTGCCTGCCCCGTTGGGGCCAATCAGAGCAGTGATCTCCCCGCAGTGGAGGTGGAAGGACACATCCTCCAGAATCTCCTCCCCCTGAATACGGACGTTCAGGCCCTCCAGCTTTAGACAGCAGGAGTCCCCGCACCCGCCGGACATCTTTCCGTGCTTGAGTTTTCTCATCGAATCACTTCTTCCCCGGCAAATCCGTTTACCACGGCGGTCACATTATCCGCCAGCACTGTATAGTAGTCGGACAGAGTCCCATCCTCCGGTCCGTCCATACACATGGACAGCTGGGCCACGGCGCACCCTGTCTCCCGGGCGATGGCCTGAGCAGTGGCGTCGGAGCCGTTGATTTCAGTAAAGATCACTGGCAGGCTATATTCCTTTACAAGTCCTGTGATCTCGTTGATTTCTTTGGCAGATGCCTCACTTCCCTCCTCCTCCTCGATGGAGGCCAACAGGGGCAGGTCGAAGGCCTCGGCGAAATAGCGGAACCCGTCGTGGAAGGTGATCAGGCCGCCGATCTCAACCCCAGCAGCCTCCTCCGCCTCCCGGATCATATCCTGAAGAGCGGAGTCCCAGGTGTAGAGCAGAGCAGCCTGCCCCGCAGCGTTCTCCTCATACTCCTCCGCGTGCTCTGGGTCCGCCTGGGAGAGGCCGTCTCTGATGTTGCACACCATCCGCTCCATATTCTCCGGGTCCATCCAGTAGTGGGGATCGAAGTGGTCGTGGTCGTCCTCCTCCGCCCCGTCCTGGTGGACGTGGCCCTCGCTCTCCAGAAGGTCGATCCCGGCAGAACAGTCGATGACCGGGGCACTGGAGGCGGCCAGAGCGTCCTCCATAAACTCCTCCATACCAGCACCGTTCAGGGCCACCACGTCGGCCCCCTCCAGCTTCTTCATGTCCCCTACGGTAAGGGTATAATCGTGGAGGCAGGACACTGCCCCCGTCTCCAGCCGGAGGACGGAGACGCCCTCCACCCCATCTGCCACAGATCTGGCTGCCAGATAGACCGGATAGGTAGAGGCCAGCACAGTCAGGCGTGCCTCCTCCTCATCCGTTCCGCCGGACGCAGTGGAAGCGCAGCCCGGCAGCAACAGAGACATAAGGGTAAAAAGAGCCAATGCGGCGCGTTTCTTCATCGCTGTATTTCCTTTCTCCGGGGCCTGGTCCTCTGCGCATCCCCTCACCCACAGGGCCAGGAACAAGCAAAGACACCTCCGCCCGGAACCACAAAATTGGATCGTGCGTTCTTTGTTTAGGCTTCAGAACCTTAATAGTATATCGTTTTTTCCCCTCAGTGTAAAGACAGAACAGCCAAAAAACGGCCGCAAAAGCGGCCGTTTTGGATCTGTCCAACGGTTGGAGGTGTCGGAGGTATACCCTTCTCTCAGTCCTCGTCTGCCGCTGCGTCGTACATGGGACGGGTGCTCCCACCGGCGGATGGCTGGATACCCAAGGCAGCGCTGGCTGCCGCACGGAAACGAGAACGGGACTTTTTGATCTCATCGTACGCTTCTGCCACCGCTTCTTCTGTGCGGCGCAGGGCGTCTTCGCAGTAGTCATTGGCAGAACGCTTCAGCTCTCGGCTGCGATCCTCTGCCTGCTGCATCAGTTCATTGGCTCGCTGGCGGGCCTGGAGGAGGATACTCTCCTCGGCCAGCAGCTGTTTGGCCTTCTCCTCCGCCTGGCGGCGGATAGCATCCGCCTCCCGCTTGGCAGAGGCAATCATATCTGCCCGGCTGGCCATCAGCTTCTTAGCCTCGGACAGTTCCACCGGGAACTGTGCCCGGATATCATCGATCAGGTCCAGAGCACGGTCCCGCTCAATCATACATTTATCACTGGATAAAGGCACGTTCTTGGCCTCATCCACCATATCGAACAGCATATCCAGCAGTTCTTCCACACCGCTTGCCATGGGTCAAACCTTCCCTTCCTGCAATTCTTTCATGCGCCGATTCACGTCCTCCACGATCTCCCGGGGAAGGAAATCCCCCAGATTGGCCCCGTACCGGGCCATCTCCTTGACGATAGTGGAGCTGAGATAGGTATATTTTTCGCTGGAGGCCAGGAACATGGTCTCCAAACCGGGGTTCAGCTTACGGTTAATGACCGCCATCTGGACCTCCTGCTCAAAGTCGGAGACGGCCCGCAGCCCCTTGACCACCACATGGGCCCGGCGCCGCTTGGCATAGGCAGCCAGCAGCCCGTCAGAGTAGTCTACCTCCACATTCGGGAACCGGGCCGTCGCCTTTTTCAGCAGTTCTACCCGCTCCTCCGGAGTAAACATCCCCTGTTTTTTGGAGTTGATCATCACACAGACAATCAGCCGGTCAAAGCAGGCGGCCGCCCGCTTGATGATGTTCAGATGCCCCAGCGTCACTGGATCAAAGCTGCCGGGATAGATCGCAATTTTCATCGGCGGTCCTCTCTTCCCAAGTGTCGGTATACGGTCAGCTTGATCTTTCCATACCGGTACTCTTTTCCCCGCTCGTAGGGGGCTGCCAAGGTGGGCAGTTCCTGCTCCAGGGGACTTTCGCAGACCATTATACCATGTTCCCGAAGAATGTCAAATGCGGATACGGTCTCAACCGCCTTTTCCAGCGCCCCGGTGAGGTAGGGCGGATCCAGGAAAATCACATCAAACTTCTCCCGGCAAGACATGAGAAAGGAGATGGAATCTGCCTGGACCACCTGGGCCTGCTGGGACAGTCCGGTCAGTTTCAGGTTCTCCCGTACCAGGGCCGCCGCATCACGCCGCTGATCCACAAAGGTACACCGGGCCGCTCCTCTGGACAGGGCCTCAATACCCAGCTGCCCCGTTCCCGCAAACAAATCCAGCACCTGCCGCCCGGGCAGTTCAAACTGGACGATATTGAACAGGGCCTCCTTCACCCGGTCTGTGGTGGGCCGGGTCTCCATCCCCTGCAGTTCCTTCAAACGCCGCCCGCGGGCGGTCCCTGAGATCACGCGCATATCTGCGTCCCTCCTAATTCCTAATTCCTAATTTCTAACTTCCCGAAAATACTGAAAGACCGCCTGTGCGGTGTTCTTCGGAACCACCTGCTCCAGCTCCTCCAGTGTGGCCTCCCGGATGGCCTTGACACTTTTAAAGTGCTTGATCAGCTGGCTGCGGCGCTTCTCTCCCACCCCAGGAATCTTGTCCAGCACAGAGCCCTGGACCCGCCCCTTCCGCTGCTGCCGGTTGAACTCGATGGCGAAGCGGTGGGTCTCCTCTTGGATCTGGCCGATGAGGGCAAACACCGCCGGGATGGCTTGGATCCCAATCTCCCGCCCATCAGGGGCAACCAGGGCCCGGGTCCGGTGGCGTTCATCCTTCACCATACCGAAGGCGGGGATGTCCAGCCCCATGGTCTCCAACACCCGGCAGGCCACCCGCACATGGTTCTCGCCGCCGTCGATGAGGAGCAGGTCGGGCCGGGTATTGAACTTCTCGTCCCCGTCCAGATACCGGCGGAAGCGCCGGGTGAGCACCTGCTCCATGGAGGCGTAGTCGTCCGGCCCATCCAAATCTTTCAGCTTGAAGTGGCGATAATCTCGCTTCAGCGGGCGTCCATTCTCAAAAACCACCATAGAGGCTACGATATCGTCAGATCCGGTGTTGGAGATGTCATAGGACTCCATCCGCCGGGGCGCCTCAGGCAGGCCCAGCATCCTCCCCAGTGCCTCCAGCAGCTTATTTTGCCGCTCTTCCCGGGTGGTGGCCCGCTCCACCTCCTCTGCTGCATTCTGGTTGGCCAGTCGGATCAGATCCATTTTCGCCCCCCTCTGGGGGGTGACCAACTCCACCCGGCTGCCCACCTGCTCAGACAGCATCCGGGTGAGGGGGACCTGGTCGGCCAGCTCGCAGGGCAGCAGGATCTGACGGGGCAGGCGGGTGCGGCCCCCGTAGTACTCCCGCACCAGGGAGGACAGGATTTCCTCCTCGTCCTCCTCCACCGGGGTCTCCAGCAGCTCCATATCCTTGGCCGCCAGATCCCCGTCCACATAGTGAAGCACCACAAAGCAGCTCTTGGCCGCTCCCCGGAAAAAGCCGGTGACGTCGGTGTCCGCCAAGGAACCGGCCACCACTTTCTGCCGGGCCCCCAGCAGTTCGATGGCCCGGAGCCTGTCCCGCAGCTGGGCTGCCTGCTCAAACCGCAGCTCCTCCGCGGCCTGCTCCATCTCCGCAGTCAGGTCCGCTTTGACCTCCTTGAACCGCCCTTCCAGCAGGGAGACCGCTTGGCGGATGGCTTCCTCATGCTGCTCTTTCATCTCCGCAGAGCGGCAGTAACCATCACACTTTCCCATATGGAAGTTCAGGCAGGGGCGCTCCTTCCCAATGTCCCGGGGAAACTTCTTCCGGCAGGAGGGCAGGCGCAGGGCGGTGCGCAGAGCGTCCAGGATCCCCTGGGTGCTGTGGCGGCTTCCGTAGGGGCCGAAGTACCGGGCACCGTCCTCCGCCACCCGGCCCGCCAGGGAGAATTGGGGATACTCCTCCCCGCTCAGACGGATATAGGGATAGCCCTTGTCGTCCTTCAATAGGATATTGTACCGGGGCTGGTGCCGCTTGATGAGGGAGTTTTCCAGGATCAGGGCCTCAAACTCACTGTCAGCAATGATGACGTCAAAGTGATCGATCTGAGACACCATGGCTCTGGTCTTTTCTGTGTGAGCAGCCAAATTGGCAAAATACTGGCTCACCCGATTCTTCAGAGCCTTGGCCTTGCCCACATAGATGACCTCGCTCTGGGCATTCTGCATGATGTATACCCCTGGCTTAAGAGGCAGGCTGTGGGCTTTTTCTTTCAATTCATCAAAGGTCATAGAGGCGCTGCATCCTCCTTACTCCGCATCCGGAAACGGGCCCTCCCCCTTCTCCAGCAGCGGGTTATACATCATGATGGCGTGATTCTCCGTCACAAGCTCGTCCCCCACCAACTCTCCAGTGGAGTCCAGCACCCGCCGGCGGATCACGTTGTGGCGGGTGTATCCGCCCCAGTACTCCCCCTGCATCCGGTGCTCCGCCTGATAGATCTGATAGGTGTAGGGCTGGGGTCTGTCGGAGTACCACGCCCCCTCCAGATCCCGCTTTCCAACCTGGAGTGCCAGCCGGTAAGGGCGGTCCGTATCGTTACGGACCATCAGGTCCACATAGTTGTAGCAGCAGGTGGCCCCGCTCCCGAAGGGCTGGGTACGTCCGCTGTCCGGAAACACGTCATAACCGTGGCGGTGCCGCTCCGTTACTGTGAGAGGGGTATGGAGGGTCATCCAGTAAATGAGATTCGCCAGCTGGCACAGCCCGCCCCCCACTGCAGAGGTCACCTGTCCATTTTTCAGCATCATCCCCTCCACATAACCTCTCCGACGGCTGGGATCGCCGATGCATTTCCAATAGGACAGGGTCTCTCCCGGCAGGAGGACCACTCCATCCAGCCGCTCCACCGCCAGACGCAGGTTATGCACCTTGTTCCGCTGCATCCACATATCCACGTCCTTCAGCTTTCGAAGCAGTGGAGTGCTGTGCCGGAAACAGAGGACCGGGCAGGGGAACTCCGGGCGGCGGCGGGCAAAGCGCACGCCCGAGGTGTGCCACCAGAGCCACCGCCGGGCACAGAAATACTGTTTCCCCAGCCTGAGACGCAGTTCGCCCCGCCGGGCAGGCTCTGACACAAACATCTGCTTCATCCGAATGTCCCTCCTTTGGAACGGAATGAGGAATTTTGAATGATCTGGATGAATCGAGGCCGCTGAACATACTCTGGTCTGTGCTTCTGTTGTTCAAGATGTGCGCGTTTTGAATATCAAAAAAGGCGCCGCATGGCGGCGCCTTTTCATTGTGCTTGGGAAAATTACTCGGAAAAATCGGAGGAGATCATCTTGTACAGGGCCTCCACCGCTTCCTTTTCGTCGGGGCCGTCCGCAATCAGCTTGATGGGGGTGCCCTTCACGATGCCCAGGGACAGAACGCCCAGCAGGCTCTTCGCATTGACCTTCCGCTCGTCCTTCTCCACCCAGATCGCACTTTTGAACTCATTCGCCTTCTGGATAAAGAACGTGGCCGGTCTGGCATGCAGCCCAACCTGATTGTTCACGACCGCTTCCTGACTATACATACAACCGTACCTCCGCACTCGTCATATTGTATTCTTAGCATAGCAGATAAATCCCGTCCTCGTCAATGACATTTTTCACAAATCTCTGTTTTTCGTTTGAAATTTATTACAGAGGAAATTGCATTTCGTCTTTTTGCATGATTTCATTTTCTCAAGAAGGAATTTTACAGTAAAAATGATGGCTTCTTCCTTTTGTCTACTAATTCGAAACAAAACACGGGATTCTCTCCGGTCACATGGCAATTTATTTCAGCTCTACCACCGTCACGCCGTCCTCTCCCTCACCGTAGCGGCCGGGGCGGAAGGATTTCACATAGCGGCTGCGCTTCAAATAGGCACGCACAGCATTGCGCACTGCGCCGGTGCCCTTGCCATGGATCACAGTCACCGTTTCCAGCTTGCCCAGCATGGCAGTGTCCAGAAAACTCTCCAGAGCGGCCACAGCCTCATCGGTCATCATGCCCCGCAGATCCACCTCTCGGGGGGCGGCGGTACGTAGGGTGCGCTCCGCCCGCTGGATGATCCGCCGGGTCTCTTTCTGGCTCTGGGTCTCCCCTTCCACCACCCGAACCTCGCTCTGCTTAGCGGAGATTTTCAAAATCCCAGCCTGAAGCTGGAGGGTTCCGTCCTTATTCACCGACAAGACGGATGCTTTTGTACCCATAGACACAAGTTCCACCGTGTCCCCTACCTTGGCATCCCGGGTGGGAGGGGGTGCCTCCGGCTCCTGCACGGGGCCGCCGATGCCCCGCTCGGCCTCGTTGAGCAGGCGGCGGGCCTCCGCCCGGCCGTCGTTCACCTTCTGCCAGTCCAGATCCTTCCGCTTTTTAAGCTCCTTCAGCTCGGAGATGGCCAGGTCACTGGCCGCCCGGGCCTCCTGGATGATGGAGCGGGCCTCTGCCTGTGCCTTCTCCACCACCTTGGCCCGCTCGGCCTCCAGGCGCTCCCGGTACTCCCGGGCCTTGGCGGCAGACTGCTCCATCTCCAGCTTCAGTCGGCGGGCCTCGGTGCGCTCCCTCTCCATCTCCTGGCGCTGCTGATCCAACTTGGTGAGCACATCCTCAAAGCGTACGTTCTCCGCGTCCAGCCGGGCGGCGGCTTTTTCTATGATATACTCCGGCAGGCCCAGCCGGCGAGAGATGGCGAAGGCGTTGGATTTTCCTGGGATACCCAGGATCAGCCGGTAGGTTGGTGCCAAGGTCTCCACGTTGAACTCGCAGGAGGCGTTCTCCACCCCGTCGGTGGTCATGGCGTATACCTTTAATTCTGCATAGTGGGTGGTGGCGGCCACCAGGGCGCCGATCCCCCGGGCGGATTCAATGATGGCGGCGGCCAGGGCCGCGCCCTCCACCGGGTCGGTGCCCGCCCCCAGCTCGTCGAACAGGATTAGGGTCCTGTCGTCCGCCTCCTGCAAAATGCCCACGATGTTGGTCATGTGGGAGGAGAAGGTGGACAGGGACTGGGCGATGGACTGCTCATCCCCGATGTCGGCCAGCACCCGGTCAAAGATCCGCACCGTGGAGTCCGCCCCAGTGGGGATATGCAGGCCGCACTGAGCCATGAGGGTCAGCAGGCCGATGGTCTTTAAGGTCACCGTCTTTCCGCCGGTGTTGGGGCCGGTGATCATCAGGGTGTCGAACCGGTCCCCCAGCTCCAGGTCGTTGGCCACCGCCTTTTTCCGGTCCAGCAGGGGGTGCCGCGCCTTCCGCAGGCGTAAATACCGGTCGGACAGCCGGGGCTGGGCGGCCTCCATGTTCAGGGACAGCCGGCCCCGGGCGAAGATGGCATCCAGCCACACCAGCAGGTCATAGTCCTCCGCAATGTCCTCCTTGTGGGCGGCACACTGGGCGGACAGCTCCGCCAGGATACGCTCGATCTCCTTTTTCTCCTGGGCCATCAGCTCCCGCAGATCGTTGTTGGCCTTCACCACGCCCATAGGCTCGATGAAGAAGGTGGAGCCGGAGGAGGACACGTCGTGGACCAGGCCGGGGATGGCGTTTTTGAACTCCGACTTCACCGGCACCACATAGCGGTCGGAGCGGATGGTGATGATGGACTCCTGGAGGTACTTTGACTGGTTGGAGGAGAGGATCCGCTGCAAAATATCACGGACCTTGGCCTCCGTGGCCCGGATGTGGCGGCGGATGGAGGCCAGCTCGCTGCTGGCAGAGTCGGCCAGTTCGTCCTCCCCGATGATGGAGTTGGTGATGGTCTCCTCCAGGAAGCGGTTGGGGGTGAGGGCGCGGAACAGGTGGGAGATGGGGGTCTTTTCCTCCCCGGCCCCGTAGTCCTGGACGGTGCGGGCACACCGCAGCACGGCGGCCACCTCCAGCAGCTCCCGGGTGTTCAGGCTGCCCCCCATATCCGCCCGGTGGAGGCTGGCTCCCACGGGCTTGACGCCGGAGAAGCCGGGGCTCCCCCGCTTAATGAGCATCTCCACCGCGGCGGAGGTCTCCTCCTGGGCCCGCTGCACGTCGTCCGGGTCGGTCATGGGCCGCAGGGCCAGGCAGCGCTCCTTCCCCTCCTGGGTGGAGGCGCAGGCGGCCAGCTGCTCCAGCACCCGGGGCAGTTCCAGGGTGGCGATGGATTTTTCAAACAGGTCGGTCATCATACTTGTGTCTCCTGTCTTTGTTAGGCTGGCCCTATTGTCTCACATTTCCGGCTTTTTTACAAGAGGCGGAGCAAACGGGCCAAAGCGCGGGGCAAAGCCCCCAATACGCCGCACGGCGGACCGCTTTTGCGGTCCGCCGTGCCTGTTTTTGGGGATGGTCAGCTGATCTGGCCGGAGGGGGTGCAGGAGAGGGAAAGACTAACAGGAATTGAACTATCACCCGAATGAGACAATCTTGCAGTCAGACGAGCTCGATTTCCAGAATCAGCAATCTGCTCACTGCCATAGGACCAGCCGCTGTAAGTTACATGAGAACCGTCGGCACTGATCACCCAGGCATCCTCCCCATCATATCCAAAGGTCGCAGAGAGTGTTACTTCTGCAATTACTTTACCATCTGATTTATAAGTTCTTTTTATATCAGCGCTCTTTGAATGGGCCAGCATCTGCGAATCGTGAATGATAAGCACCGTTTCAACTTGAATATTACCGGAATCCATATAGAAAACCTGAACATTTTGTTTCATTTCAACTGCTGAAACAGGCAATATCGCACAGGATACCAATAAAAATGCACCCATCAGGGCACTTATTTTCTTTTTCAAATTACTCACTTGGCAGTTCCTCCTCCGCATAGATGACTAGGCGTTCTGTAACTTCAATTTGATGGCGGTGCGTCGCCAACCAGCCCACTGAGATACAAAGTGTCACAATTACTGCCGCAGCCACGCCCACCAGGATCCGTCTGCCCAGCTTTCTCCGCCTCTTCCGGCGTTCCAGCATCTCCGGATCCAGTTCCTCCAGCAGGCACCGGGCCAGCTCCTCCGGTTCCCCCAGGAATCCGGCCACCTCGTCGGGCGTGGCATCGGGCTTGCCCTGAAGAAAATCGTCGGCCATCCGCCGGGCCTGGGCCAGAAACTGCTCCCGGTCTTTCCCGGGGCAGTCCAGACAGCGCTCCAGGGCGCGGAAGTAGTCCCCCATGGTGCTCCAGGTATTCATACTTCCTTCCCCCTTTCCGGCAGGCCCAGGATCTGGTCCACTGTATCGGTATACTGCCGGTACTCCCGGATCAGGGCGGCCAGATACCCCTCCCCCTTTGGGGTGATGGCAAAGTAGAGCCGGACCCGGTTGTCCTCGCTGACCACCTTTCCCTGCTCCTCCACATAGCCAAAGTCCTGAAGGCGGTGGATGGTCAGATAGAGGGTGTTGAAGGTGATGACCCCCTGGCTGAGCGCCTCGATCTCGTTCATCATCTCATAGGTGTACATGGACCGTCGGCGCAGGAGAAACAGCACCAGCATCTCGGTCGTTGCCTTTTTTAAGGATTCCCGGAACCCCTCCGGGGTCCCGCTTCGTTTTGTGTTCTTTTCCATAAAACCTCACATCATTCTTTTGAGCCAAATGTTATTTTAAAACAAATCTTATATTTGTCAATATATTTTTTATTGACAAATATATGTTTTTATATTATAAAAACCAATTATCCCGTAATTCCGGGGCAAAAACGGTCAAGGTGTAGGAGTAATCGAGGAATAATCGACTCTCCTACACCTCTTTTTACACCGTTCTGCCGCTTTAGATAGAGGAGCAGAGGCCAAATCTACTCGCCTCAGTATCCACGAACATCCTCGACAAACGACCCGTTTCTCAAGTGGTTTTCATATGCTTCTCGGATGATGCGAATAGCGATGTCCACTTCTCCATTTTGAAGATCGTTGTTTTTGATGATCTCCTCATATTCAGCATAGAGCCGAAAGACTCGCTTGAACTGCTCCCTGGTCACGGGGTTATCGGGGCAAACGCAGTACGAGGCAAAGCTTATAATCGAACTGCGTTTACTTTCAATGTAGAGAGACATGGTGATTTCGGTATTCTTGTCCATCTCTTCTTTCAGAACCTCAATGGACTGATCGTACACCACTGCTCTATCATTTACCCATTTCATCCAGGCGTCACGCTTGGCGATATTGTCTTCGCTGTAGTGGGATTCTACGCTGTTCAACACGGTCTTCACATCGTGAATAGTCGTGGACATTTCACGCATAGTCTGTCGTTCCTGCTTCTTCCGAGCAAAATACTTTCTGATCTTAACGAACTCGGGAACGACTTTTCCCTTAAACTCCAAAATTTCGCCAACGATCTGCATGATCAAAAATACGCCGATAATGGCCAGACCTAAAGCGATAGGTATGTTTAGGTACTCGATATAGCCGATCATGTTAACCGATCACCCACCTTTGTCGAGGTGGGTTTCCTTTCTTCCGCCATCATCCAACCTCCTTCAAACAGGCAAAATTGGAAAGCTTAGGCCTTGGGACTCAGCATACCAAGCAGTTCCTGATACTCGCTCTCGCTGATTTTGTCAGCGGCATAGAAAATATCGAGCTTCGTCTCGATACCCTCCGTCTGGCCTCTCTCGATCATGCGCTTCAAAGTTCTGTACAGCATAGTGATTTTCCATTCCTTTCTTGTTTGATTATTTATACCGTAAGACCAAGCTCAAGCATGGTCAGGCGATATTCCTGATCGACATTCATGGCATCTGCATCCCTGATGGCGATATCAGTATCATGCACTGCCTGATACAACGCCTCGTTGCTTCGGTCGATTTCGTTGTCTTTGCCTTGTTTCAGGAACTCCTCATAGTTATCCTGAACATTTTTGGCAACGCCATCCCAGGTTTCGACCTCTACCTGATATTCGTCATACTCGAACCCAGTGAAGTCCTCCGTCTCAACGGGCGTTACATTCTGGAAAAGCCGCACAAGGCTTTTGTTAGTTCCCAGGATCTGCTCTACGGTGAATCGACCGGGATCGACCATTCCCTGTACTCTCATACTGCTACTCCTTTCGCCGCCACATAAGGCGGATATAATTTTTGAAGCCGCCTGCATTCTTTTCGGACGACTTTCTTGAGCTCGAACATTGTTTTCGGCTTATAATATTCCTTCAAAATATCCTGACAGTTACACTTGCAAAGCTGCCCCAATCTGGAAATCAGCCCTGAGGCTCGTTTGAAGGAAATAACCCGACTGCGATCTCTGCGGTAATAGTAAAGGTGCAGCGATTGCTTGAGCCGGAATAAATTGTGCTTTCGGAGGATTGTATATCCATGCCCAAAACGGTATCCTAACGCAGATGGAATTCTTGGACGGCGGTGACGCTGTTTCTTCTTTGACAAATTATCATGCGCCTTCTTTACGCTTGGCGTAAATCCAACACGAAAAATCTGCCAGGTTTCTTTTAATCTCAAACCGATATCTTCCAGCCAGATCTTAATATCCTTCAGCAGCTTCTGCAATTTTCGCTTGTTGGAACCGAAAATTGTGAAATTGTCCATCTGCCGCAGATAGTGACTCACGCCATATTGCTTTTGGTGGATCATCAGATCCAGTGGCTGAAGCAGGAGATGTAGAAACCAGGAAGAGAAGAATGCGCCGATCAATACGCCGTATTCCATCATGGCATCGCATAGCCAAAGCGTTTCATAGTCCTTGAATAACCGTTTTAGCGCTTCAATGACTCTAAGTGGATTTACTTCCACAAAGCAATGACGAATATCGCATTCGATACAATACCGAGTACCAATCGGGTCGTTTTTCATCCACTTCTTCAGCGCTTTCACGCCGTAGGAGTTTCCCCGCCCCGGGACTCTCGCAATGCAATATTTATCCATGCTTCTTCTGATATGCGGGATCATAGGTTGTATCACCGCATGATGAACATATTGGTCTGGCCAAAGCAGCGGTTCATTGATGTCCCGCCATTTTCCTTTGCCGTTGTCTGCATTCCGATCCCATCTCCGCCGTTGCAGTGGGCGATGCATATGTTCATCTCCGGTAACAAGAGCAATAATGAATTCTCGAAGTTTCACTACATATTCATCTTTATTAGCTTCGATTTCCAATACTGTCTTGTTTAGACTGTGGTCTGGATTACGGCGGTGGCCTCGGTTGACATCGTCAATCGCCAGACTCAGGTTTTCATCAGATAAGATTTGTTGGTAAATTCTAACTCGTTTCATCAGGGGTAATATTTCCTCCTTGTAGCCTCACAACTGTTCCATCGCCGCGGGTAGTTCCAAGGCGAGACTCGGCCCGAAGTGTACTAAGCTGTGTCCTGACGGCTCATCTTCAGCAAGTGCTGCGCGGTCAACGATGCGTAATAGAAAGGGTGAGGAACCCTGACTACCAAATGGAGGTTTAGCTATACCCGACAGGCCTTTCGACCTGCGTTTGCTTCAAGAAGGCGACAGCCGATGTTGTCGTTGGCGTTCGACGACCTGTTGTAGTTAACGTAGAACGGACCATAATTCTGGTTCTGGTTGTAGTTACCGCCATGGTGCAGGCACGGGTTACTACCGTTGAAATTCCAGTTATCCGGGACATCGTCTGCTGCAAAGTTGACCCCGCGCTTCCTATTACCAAAGGAAAGCGATTTTATTAAGAGCGAAATCACTCCATTTTGAAATTATAAAGGGCGAAGCTTGGGGGAAGGGACTGCGGTCCCCTCACCCCAAACCCCCTCCTCATCAGGGGAATTCTCACGCCGCCTTTGGCGGGCGCTCCTGGAGGCGACAGCCGACGCCGTCGTAGGCGTCCGACGACCCGTAGTAGAAAACGCAGAACGGACCATAATACTGGCCCTGGCTGTAGACACCGCCATGGAGCAGGCACGGGCTACTACCGTTGAAATACCAGCTATCCGGGACATAAGTGGTTGTGCTACCACCCGCTTCAGAAGGATACAGCGCCCACTCCAGTCCGCCTTGTGTTGGGAGGGCGAAGTCTTTTTTTTCGGGGGGGTATCCAACTTAGAATAGAAAAGTCTATCTTAGGTTAAAAATGTCCTCATCGCATAAAAAGAAAAGAGCCGTATAAAACGGCTCCTCTCCTTAAATCCCTTTACTCAGGAATATTTCATCTCCACGACGCCAAACCCTGACCATATGCCCCGAGCGCTTAATAGCTGCCGCAAGACAGGATCTGCATACTGTAGGACTTTTGTAATCGTCTGCGCCGAACTCGACTTTTACGATATCGGCATCACCGTTCACAAATTCCTCAATCAGCTCCTGCAACTTGTGGTTGTTTTTCATTCTCGGGATCGACTCTACAGGTATTAGTTTCATTTTGTTGTCTCCTTTCTCTAATGGGTTTCTCCATAAAGGAGGCTGTGAAACCTGCGAGAATTATCTTATCAAAAGATAAGGTACAATAAGTTTCGCAAATTGAAAAGTATATAAAAGGAGACATGGTT
>JAYCWP010000034.1:0-56001 GCA_037257225.1 Lawsonibacter sp. | reverse complement strand
CGCCGGACTGGAGGAGGAAGGGATCATTACCCCTTCCACCATCATCAAGGACGAGGGACAGTACACCTATTGGCCCACGCCCCAGCCGAAGTGCTGGGTCTACCGCCAGTATGGGCGCACCCACGGCCCGGTCAATGTGTCCGACGCCATCGAGGTGTCCTGCAACTACTTCTTCTATGATGTCGGCCGGCGGGTGGGCATTGAGAAGTTGGATGAGTACGCTGCCAAGTTCGGCCTGGGTCAAAAGACGGGGGTCGAGCTATCCGAGAAAGCCGGTGTGGTGGCTAGTCCGGAGTTTACTGAGTCCCTAGGAGGCAAGTGGTATGAAGGAAACGTGCTGTCTGTGGCCATCGGCCAGGAGAGTACTCAGGTCACCCCCATCCAGCTGTCCAACTATATCTCTACTCTGGCCAACGGGGGGATACGCTATGCCACTCACCTGTTGAAAACGGTGAAGTCAGAGGATTTCTCTCAGGTATCTTATGCGGCAGAGCCGGAGGTAGTGGGTACGGTGGAAATGGAGCCGGAGAACCTGGCAGCGGTTACCCGGGGAATGCACAGTATGACCACCGGGGAGGGCTCCCTGGCGGCTGTCTTTCAGAACGTACCCGTGCAGGTAGCGGCTAAGACAGGTTCTGCCCAGGTCAATGGTCAGAGCAATTCCAATGCTGTGTTTGTCTGTTACGCGCCCTACGATGACCCGCAGATCGCCATTTCCATCGCCGTAGAGAAGGGCGGCAGCGGTTCCTCCCTGGCGTCCATTGCCGCGGAGATCCTTCAATATTACTTCACGGCCCAGGATGAACAGGGGCAGCTCCCTGTGGAAAACAACTTGGTTCCCTGATATATTTTGTTTTGCTTTCAGCCGCATCTGCGGTTTTGAAAAAATTTTGATGCCCTCCTTTTTTGTGTGTGGGCAGAAAGGAGACATTTCCATGTCTGAATGTACGCACGACTGTTCCTCCTGTGGAGCGGACTGCTCCTCCCGGGACCTGAAGGCCCCAGCCAACGCCAAATCCAACATCAAAAAGGTCATCGCTGTGGTCAGCGGGAAGGGCGGCGTAGGTAAGAGCACCGTCACCGCCTCTCTGGCGGCCGCTATGGCCAAGCGGGGCCGCAAGGTGGCGGTTCTGGATGCCGACATCACCGGCCCTTCCATCCCCACCGCCTTTGGCATCCATGAGCGGGCCATGGCCACTGAGGATGGGATCCAGCCCGCAGTTACCGCCGGCGGGATCAAAATCATGTCCCTGAATCTCCTCACTGAGAATGAGACCGACCCTGTGATCTGGCGCGGCCCGGTCATTGCCGGTGTGGTCACTCAGTTCTGGACTGATGTAGTGTGGGGCGACGTGGACTATATGTTCGTAGATATGCCTCCTGGAACGGGAGATGTTCCTTTGACGGTATTCCAGTCCCTGCCGGTGGATGGGATCATCGTGGTCACCTCCCCCCAGGATCTGGTGTCCATGATCGTGACCAAGGCGGTTCACATGGCCCAGATGATGTCCATTCCTGTGCTGGGTCTCATCGAGAACTACAGCTATTACCAGTGCCCTGACTGCGGTGCAAAACACGCCATTTTCGGTGAGAGCCACCTGGAGCAGGAGGCCATGCAGCTGGGTCTGCCTCTGCTGGCTCAGCTGCCGATCAACCCGGAGCTGGCTGCCGCCATTGATATGGGTAAGGCAGAAAGCCTGCCCGTCAATTATTTGGAGGGCGTGGCAGAGCAGCTGGACGTATAAGATCTGTCCGCTGTTTGATGCAATGGGGCTGCGCAGGCAGAAAAATAAAGGGCCGGAGGCTGCTGATGCGGCATCCGGCCTTTTTGTGCCTTTGTGCTCCCCTGGAGGGCGCTTGACAGGAGATGCCCGGCAGTATAAAATAAAAAAACCGCAGAAAATTCCAACACAGGGGCGCTGGGAGCCACTCCCGGCTGAGATGAAGAGCGAGTACGCCGCTCTTAGTCCCTTACACCTGATCCGGGTAATGCCGGCGTAGGAAGTGAATGGGAATGCTTGACATTGTCCTCTCTTTCGTACCGCGCTGCACCCGTTGGGATGTGCTGCGGTACATCGATTTTCGGGAGGAAAGACAATGAATCGTACCCATCTCTCTGTTCGGATGCTGTGCGAGGCTGCCGTTATGGTGGCTTTGGCTCAGATCCTCAGCTACCTCAAGCTTATGGAACTTCCCAACGGCGGTTCCCTTACCCCCGCTATGTTCCCCATTATCCTGTTTGCAGTGCGCTGGGGGACCGCCCCCGGCTTGATGGCTGGCTTTGTGTTTGGACTGCTCCAGCTTATCTTTGACGGAGCCTACGCCTGGGGCTGGCAGTCCATGCTGCTGGATTATCTGGTTGCCTTTACTCCGCTTGGGCTGGCCGGGCTGTTCAAGGGCCGGACCTGGGGGATTTTTGCAGGTACAGTAGTGGGCTGCACCGGACGATTTCTCGTCCACTATATCAGTGGGGTGACCATCTATAAGATCCTGGTTCCCACTGCCTTTATGAACTGGACCTTCACCAGTCCTTCTTTCTACTCGATCGTCTACAACGGCTCCTATATGCTGCCCAACATGGTGATCGCCCTGGCCATTGCTGCGCTGCTGTACAAGCCGATGAAGCGTTACATCTTGGGACAGGACATTCAATAACGCCCCTGTGGGGCGGAAAGGAGTGCCCCTCATGGGCAAATTTGACGGTCTGCTGCTGGTCAGCGACTTTGATGACACCCTCTATGACTCCCATTACCGGATCCCGCCCCGGAACCTGGAGGCCCTGGAACGCTGGATCGACCAGGGCGGCCGGTTCACAGTGGCGACCGGACGGGCCCACCGCACCTTTGCTCCTTATGTTCACTTGGCCCCCATCAATGCCCCGGTGGTGCTGTCCAACGGTTCGTCCATCTATGACTTCCAGACGGAGACTATGCTGGTTCAGACCCTGCTGGATGACCGGGCTCCAGAGGATTTTCAGGCCTTGATGAAGGATATGCCCACCTTGGGGCTGGAGACCTATCACGGGGAGGAAATCTATGTGTACCGCCCCAATGCCATCACAGATGCCCACATGAAGAAGGTGGGCACTGACTATGAGGTTCGGGATATTCCGGATATGCCTGTCCCATGGACCAAGGCCATTGTGCAGCAGGAGTATGACGTATTGCTCCGGGCTCGGGAGTGGTTGGAGGAGCATTGCCCCGGCCGGTACGAGGCCATCTTTTCCAACCGGTTCTACCTGGAGATCACGCATCGGGGCTGCAACAAGGGGGGGATGGTGTCTCGTTTGCTGGAGATGCTCCATATTTCCCGGGAAAACCTCTACTGTGTGGGGGACAACCAGAACGACATCCCCATGATGGCCCTGTCCGCCATCCCCTTTGCTCCGGCCAACTGTGCCCAGGAAGTGAAGGACTGGGGGGCGACCATTCTGTGCCATTGTGATGATGGTGTGATTGGAGACATTGTGGAGCGGCTGGAACGGATCTATCCAGACTGAGTCAGTCAGAAATCAAAATCTAAGCCCGGTGGGAGGAACCTATGCCTTCTGCCGGGCTGTTTTCTGCCCATTTCGCCCAAAGTGGTGAAATTTTAATAGAATTTAAGAAATTCTACCGGGAAACTTAAACTCCGGGGTGTACCTTATACTGGAACCAAAGGAAAGTGGGGCGGTACGATGGGCCGGGACAGATCTTCTGAATATGATGCGTGGTTTGATTGGGAGCCATCAGACCGAGCGGAGGTGCATCCCTGTACACGCAGGCGCCGCCGCCCGCGGCGGCGCTTGGGAGTGATCCGGTTGGCAGCAGTGCTGGGTGTGTGCATCCTGCTGTTTCTGGGGGTTGGAAAGCTGTGGGAGGGGAATCTCCCTGCCGCAGTTCCCCGGGAAGATGGGGTCCAGACACCCTTCCAGCCGGGGGCGGAGCTGCTAGACCAGCTTCGGATGCTGGCTCGGGTGGATCCGGCGGCGGAGGCTCTTTTGGCTTGTCCGGAGGCCTATCCGGAGGAACTACTGGAGCTGGCGGTCCGAAATCCGGAGGCCCTGGAATTTGTGGTTCGTTATCCACAGGAGAAGGATGCCAAAGCCGCTGACTCTGTGGGAGAGGTGGAGCGAGGCGCTTATCCGTTACTGATGCAGTGGGATCTACGCTGGGGATATGCCCCTTATGGCGATGGCCTGATGGCGCTGAACGGCTGCGGCCCCACCGCCCTGTCGATGGTGGTCTGCGGCCTGACTGGGGATGGTTCAATCACCCCCTGGACAGTGGCTCAGTATGCAGATGAGGCGGGATACTATGTGGATGGTGCGGGCTCTAAGTGGGAGCTGATGTCCACTGGATGTCAACACTTCGGTCTTGTGGCCCGGGAACTGCCTTTGGACCGCTCGATCATGGTGCGTGCGCTAGAGGAGGGGCAGCCCATTGTGTGCAGTGTGGGGCCCGGTGATTTCACCACATCGGGGCACTTTGTCCTGCTTATCGGGGTGGAGGATGGGAAGTTTCGGGTCAATGACCCCAACCGCCGCTCTAACAGCGAAAAGCTGTGGGATTATGATACGCTGGCACCCCAGATCCGCAACCTCTGGGCCTATACGCTGGCCTGATAAAAGAAAATGCGCCGCCGTGCTCCAGTCTTGATCGGACTGAGTACGGCGGCGTTTTCACTGGTTCAGTGTTCTCCCTCCAGGAAGTAGCTGGCTTCCATATCGGCGGTAGCCAGGGCGAAGGCCAGAGGGTATTTTTGCAGAGCCTGCCCCACGGTTCTTGGATCTTCTGAACCGGAGAAGCCCATGTGCCAGCGGATGGCCATGGCCTCCTCCCGGGTGAGGCGGATGAAGCCATTGACGATGTATACTGATTTTTCCCCGTGGCCATAGGGCAGGGGATCATCAAACTGGTAGGAGGGGACCTTTTCCCACTTTCCTGTTGTGTCGTCCTTTACATTGCGGAAGGTTTTTTTGTAACAACCTACCTTACACAGGTCGTGGAGCAGGGCAACCACCGCCACCGACTCCTCACTGTACTCCAGGCCGTAAAGTTCTTGGACCCGCTCCCGCTGGAGGTAGTCCACCAGACAGTGATATACATTTAAGCTATGCTCACACAGCCCTCCCTCACAGGCCAGGTGGTACCGGGCAGAGGCGGGGGCAGTGAAGAAGTCGCTTTTGTTCTCCAGGTAATTCAGCAGGGCATCTGCCCCGGGACGGGTGATCTTCTCTTTGAAAATCTCGATAAATTCCTCTTTAAAGGACATGATATTCCCTCCAGGGCGGACCAGGCGTGGGACATAGGTCCGCATGTGTTGCAGCCCGGCCCTTTGGAGAAGGGCGGGGTCAGATGGACTTATCATACCACAGGGGGGCGGGAAAATCCAGCCGCAGAACTGCGGCAAATTTTAAGAATGGCGTTATGGCTGTTTCAGATTCCTCTGCGATACTCAAAAAAGATCCAACAATACAATAAGGAGGAGACGAGATGTATCATCCATGGAGAGGCGTCCTGACGGCCCTGCTGACCCTGAGTCTGGCGGTCCCCCGCCTGCGCTGCCCCGGTGGACGGAGAGACTGCGGCGGAGCAGCTGGCTGTCCTGGCCGGGTAAGTCCGGTGGACGCATGGGCGAAAATGTTCAGTTTTATCAGGCGGAATGGAGAGAAACGGGGGAAAGCTGTGGGATATTTTTGCGAAAAGCCCCTGTTCAACATCAGAGGGATATGGTAAGATAGTACCCGAACCATGAGAACAAACTGAATCACATTTGAAATAAGGAGCCCGCCATGATTACTGTTTCCGACCTGAGCCTGAATTACAGCGGCACCCCGCTGTTCTCCCATGTGGACCTGCAGTTCCTGCGGGGCAACTGCTATGGCATCATTGGCGCCAATGGCGCCGGAAAATCCACCTTTTTGAAGATCCTCTCGGGAGATCTGGAGCCCTCTACCGGTGAGGTGTCCATCCTGCCCAACACACGGATGTCTGTGCTGAAGCAGAACCAGAATGCCTATGACGCCTATAATGTCATGGATACTGTTATTATGGGCAATCAGCGCCTGTATGACATTGGCAAAGAGAAGGAGGCCCTGTACGCCCAAGAGGAGATGACCGACGAGGACGGAATGCGGGCCTGCCAGCTGGAAGAGGAGTACGCCGAGCTGGGAGGTTGGGAGTCGGAGTCCGATGCCAGCCGCATTCTCCAGGGACTGGGAATTGGCACTGACCTGCATTATAATGATATGGCCACCCTGGATGCCCGCCTGAAGGTGAAGGTGCTGCTGGCCCAGGCACTGTTTGGCAATCCTGACCTGCTGATGATGGACGAGCCCACCAACAACCTAGATATCGATGCGGTGAACTGGCTGGAGGATTTCCTGCTGGACTTCCCCGGCACTGTCATTGTGGTCAGCCATGACCGTCACTTCCTGAACACTGTGTGTACCCACATCGTAGACATCGACTACAACAAGATCAAAATGTATGTGGGCAACTATGACTTCTGGTATGAGTCCAGCCAGCTGGTGCAGCAGCTGATCAAGAACCAGAACAAGCGCAACGAGGAGAAGATCAAGGAACTGCAGGACTTTATCTCCCGGTTTTCCGCCAACAAGTCCAAGAGCAAGCAGGCCACTGCCCGTCGCAAGCTGCTGGACAAGCTGACGGTGGAGGAGATGCCCGCCTCTTCCCGCCGCTATCCCTGGGTGGCCTTCTCTCCTGACCGGGAGGTGGGCAAGGACATCCTGTTTGTCACTGATGTGTCCAAGACCATCGACGGGGTGAAGGTGCTGGACAAGGTCTCCTTCATTGTGGGGCACGGGGATAAGATCGCCTTTGTGGGTGACAATGAGAATGCTCACACCGCCCTGTTCAAGATCCTAGCCGGCGAGATGGAACCTGACGAAGGAACTGTGAAGTGGGGACAGACTGCAACCTTCTCCTATTTCCCCAAGGACAACACCCCTTACTTCGAGGGCTGTGAGGATAACTTGGTGCAGTGGCTGCGCCAGTACTCCAACGATCCTCAGGAGCAGTACCTCCGTGGCTTCCTGGGGCGGATGCTCTTTTCTGGAGATGAAGTGTATAAGCCGGTTAAGGTGCTGTCCGGTGGTGAGAAGGTGCGGTGCATGCTGTCCCGAATGATGCTGTCCGGGGCCAATGTGCTGCTGCTGGACCAGCCTACCAACCACCTGGATCTGGAGTCCATCGCCGCCCTGAATAACGGCCTGGAGGCTGTTAAGTGCAATGTGCTGGTCTCCTCGCACGACCATCAGCTGATCCAGACGGTGTGTAACCGGGTCTTTGACTTCACCTCTGAGGGAAAACTCATTGACCGGATGATGTCTTATGACGAGTATCTGGAGAGCCAGAAGCCTCAGGGCTGACCCTTTAAACACTGAACAATCATTTGCAAGCCGCGGACTGCCAGGTGACAGTCCGCGGCACTTTTTCTCAGTTGTAGAATATGACCCCTTTCGGATGGGGTTGGAGTGGGCTTTTCTATCCAGAGCGGAGAAAAATGTCATTGGAATGTTAACTTCATGTAAAATCTATTGACGGACGGAGGCTGCTTCCCTATAATGATACCTGTAGAAGTTATGGATAAAGAGTACAGAGAGGTAGAAATGCCATGGAAGCGTCTGTGCCCGGGCTGGCGGGGATCAGCCTGATCAATCGAATCAGAAAGATACAGGCATGACCTGCGAAGCGGCTCTGCGCTCCGTGGGCGATGCCTTTTTTCATACTTTTCCAAGAAACTGAGACAATAATCCTGTGTGTTTTCCAGAAGAGATAGAGGAGGAAATTGAGAGATGCAAATGACAGACTTTTTGAGTCTATTGGGCGGACTGGCCCTGTTCTTATACGGAATGCAAATGATGAGTTCCGGCTTGGAGGCGGCAGCCGGCAGCCGGATGAAGCAGATTCTGGAGCGGTTGACGGCAAACCGGTTCCTGGGCGTATTGGTAGGTGCGGCGATCACCGCGGTGATCCAGTCCTCCTCTGCCACCACAGTTATGGTGGTGGGCTTTGTCAACGCCGGGATGATGACACTGAATCAGGCGGTTTGGATCATCATGGGCGCCAACATCGGCACCACCGTTACTGGACTGCTGATTGCTTTGGATGTGGGTGAACTGGCCCCTCTGTTTGCCTTTGTTGGTGTGGCCATGGTGGTCTTTGTCAAGAAGCCTCAGCTTCAGCACATCGGCCAGATCCTGGCTGGTCTGGGTGTGCTGTTTATCGGAATGGATATGATGAGCGGTGCAATGTCTCCCCTGCGGGAGTCTGAGGCGTTCATTCAGATGATGTCCAATTTCTCCAACCCGCTGCTGGGTATCCTGGCTGGTGCGGGCTTCACGGCCGTAATCCAGTCGTCCTCCGCCTCTGTGGGTATCCTGCAGGCGCTGGCCAACAGCGGCGTGATCGGGCTGTCCAGCGCAGTGTTTGTGCTGTTTGGTCAGAATATCGGTACTTGTATCACGGCGGTGCTGGCATCTATCGGTACCAGCCGCAGTGCCAAGCGTGCTACCATTATTCACTTGCTGTTCAACATGATCGGTACGGTGATTTTTACAATCCTCTTTATTCTGTTCCCGATTGCCCATGTGATTGATGGTCAGATTCCTGTGGCTGGTCTGAGCGGTGTGCTGCCCGCTACTCCGGCTGGTCAGATCGCCCTGGTTCACACCAGCTTCAATATTGTTACCACTCTGCTGCTCCTGCCTCTGGGTGGCTACTTGGCAAAAGCTGCGATGCGTATCCTGCCGGATCGCCCCGGCGACACGGTGGATCAGATGCATCTTGAGTACCTGACTCCCATTCAGATTAGCAGCAAGGACGGCGGCCTGGGTGTGTCCGCCATCTATGTGGATCAGATGCAGCATGAGCTGCGGCGCATGATGCTTATGGCACAGGGGAACGTAAAGGCCAGCTTCTCCTCGGTGCTGAACCGGGATGAGAACGAACTGGCTGAGGTGGAAAAGACAGAGGAGTATATCGACTTCCTGAATAAAGAGATCTCCTTGCATGTTTCCCGGCTCATCGCCTATGAGACCAATGAGCAGGCCTCCGCCGTAGTCAGCAGCTTCTTTACCATCTCGGGTAATATCGAGCGCATCGGAGACCATGCAGACAACTTGGCCGGGTATACCCGTCTGCTGAATAAGCGGAACATTTCTTTCTCTGAGGCAGCTCAGCAGGAGATTGCCGCCATGCGGGATATATGTTTGGAGTGCGTGGATTATCTCTTGACTCCGTCGGCTGGAACTGTGGAGTGGCTCAGTGAGGTGTCTGCCTTGGAGCAGCGAATTGATGATATGACGAGCGATTACCGCCGCAGCCACCTGGAGCGGATGCGCAGCGGTGAATGCTCTGATGAAGCGTGTATCATCTACTCTGAGCTGCTCACCGACTTTGAACGGATCGGTGACCATGTTCTGAATATCGCTCAGGAGATGGCTCAGGTACAGGAGCATATCTAAACCTAAAAAAGACCCAAAGAGATTGTTTTGGCCCGGCGGCAGATGGATTGCTCTGCCGCCGGACTGATTTTTCCCAGAAAGAGTGAAAAAGGAGACGGGCGGCCCTGGTTTTCCTCTTGACATTCGAGGGAAAAACGGATAAGATATTGGGCAAACAGGGTTATACTGCGCAGAATAGGACGAGTACCTGCCTCTGAGACGCACAGAGAGCCGCCGTTTGGTGCAAGGCGGACGGGAAGAGGCAGGGAAGATCACCTTGGAGCAGGGGAGCTGAATTTGAGTAAGCTTCTCCGGATGCCTCCGTTATCGGGCAGCATTTGAGTGGCTGGGATGGGATGACCTTCCGGCAAGAAGAGTGGTACCGCAGAGGTTTGTTCGCCTTTGTCTCTTTGAGAGACAAGGGCGTTTTTGTTTTTCTAGAAAGGAGTAGCTTTGATGAACTGCCCCAAATGTGGAAATAAACTGTCTCCGGGCTGGATGGCGCCGAGAAAGATCTGCTATCTGGAATGGGCGCCCGAGCATTGGTACTTTCCCCTGCCACCCAAGAATAGGGTGAGACTCAATCCTACTCCGTCCCGAAACAGCTTTGCGGACTTTATGGAATATCCTGCTTATCTCTGCGCGGCTTGTAAAACAGTGATCTTTGAATATGAATAATATGGAGGAATACGAGACATGGACTACAATAAGACCATCAATCTCCCCAAGACTGAATTTCCCATGCGGGCCGGTCTGCCCAAGCGGGAGCCGGAGATGCTCCAGCGCTGGAATGACATGGATCTGTACAACGAGATGCTGAAGAAAAACGAGGGTAAGCCCCGCTTCTCTCTCCACGACGGCCCTCCCTTTTCCAACGGAAATCTGCACATGGGTCATGCCCTGAACAAGTCCATTAAGGACTTCATTACCCGCGCTGCCGCCATGCGGGGGTACTACACCCCCTATATCCCCGGCTGGGACAACCATGGTATGCCCATTGAGTCGGCCATCATCAAGCAGAACAAGCTCAACCACAAGCAGATGTCTGTGGCGGAGTTCCGTTCCGCCTGCCACGACTTTGCTCAGCACTACATCGATGTGCAGATGGAGGGCTTCAAGCGCCTGGGCGTCATTGGCGACTGGGAGCACCCCTATAAGACCATGGATCCCGGCTTTGAGGCAGAGGAGGTCAAGGTCTTTGGAGCCATGTACAAGAAGGGCTATATCTACAAGGGACTCAAGCCCGTGTACTGGTGCCCTCACGACGAGACTGCCCTGGCTGAGGCAGAGATCGAGTATCAGGACGACCCCTGTACCACAGTTTATGTGAAATTCCCCATGAAGGACGATCAGGGGAAACTGGGCCATCTGGATCACAGCAAGCTGTTTTTTGTGATTTGGACCACCACCATCTGGACCCTGCCCGGCAACCTGGCCATTGCCCTCCACCCTGATGAGAACTATGCCCTGGTGAAGGCCTCTAATGGCGAGACCTATATCATGGCGGAGGCCCTGGTGGAAAAAGTGATGAAGGTGGGCGGCATTGACTCCTATGAGATCGTGGAGACCCACCCTGGTTCCTTCTTTGAAAATATGCTGGCCCAGCACCCCTTCCTGGACAAGACCAGCCGACTGCTGTTGGCTGACTATGTCACCATGGATTCCGGTACCGGCTGTGTCCACACTGCCCCTGGCTTCGGCGCAGACGACTATCAGACCTGCCGCCGGTATGGTATGGAGATGGTGGTTCCTGTAGACGATCAGGGCCGCCACACCGACTACGCTGGCAAGTACGCCGGGATGAAGACAGAAGAATCCAACCCTGTCATCCTGGCCGACATGAAGGAGAGCGGTTCTCTCTTTGCCAGCGAGGACATCGTCCACAGCTATCCCCACTGCTGGCGCTGTAAGAAGCCCATTATCTTCCGGGCCACTCCCCAGTGGTTCTGCTCTGTGGAATCCTTCAAGGACGAGGCTTGTGAGGCCTGTGACCAGGTGCGCTGGGTTCCCGGCTGGGGCATCGACCGGATGAAATCCATGATCCGGGAGCGTAATGACTGGTGCATCAGCCGCCAGCGCCGGTGGGGCCTGCCCATTCCGGTGTTCTACTGCGCTGACTGCGGCAAGCCCATCGTCACCGATGAGACCATCGAGGCGGTGAGCAAACTCTTTGGGGAGAAAGGCTCTAACGCCTGGTATGAGATGGAGGCCAAGGATATCCTGCCTCAGGGCTTTACTTGCCCCCACTGCGGGAAGAGCGGCGCCTTTACCAAGGAAGAGGACACCCTGGACGGCTGGTTCGATTCCGGCTCCACCCATTTTGCCTCTATGCAGAAGGATCAGGGTTTCTGGCCTGCCACTGTGTATATGGAGGGCCTGGACCAGTACCGCGGTTGGTTCCAGTCCAGCCTGCTCACCGCTGTGGGCGCATTGGGGAAGGGCGCGCCCTTCCAGGAGTGTGTCACCCACGGCTGGACGGTGGACGGCGAAGGCAAGGCTATGCATAAGTCCCTGGGCAACGGTGTGGATCCTGCGGAGATCTTCCAGAAGTACGGTGCGGACATGATCCGCCTGTGGGCTGGATCTGCTGACTACCATGTGGATGTGCGCTGCTCCGACAAGATCTTCAAGCAGCTCAGCCAGAACTACCTGAAGTTCCGCAACACTGCCCGGTACTGCTTGGGCAACCTGGCTGGCTTCGACCCTGATGAGCTGGTCAAGCCTGAGGGGATGCTGGAGCTGGACCGCTGGGCGGTGACCAAGCTCAACGAGCTGATCGAGAAGTGTTTTGCGGCCTATGATAACTATGAGTTCCATGTGGTTTCCCACGCCATCAATGACTTCTGCGTGGTAGAACTGTCTTCTTTCTATCTGGACATCATTAAGGACCGGCTGTACTGCGAGGAGACCAATGGCCTGGAGCGCCGCTCTGCTCAGACTGCCCTGTGGCTCATCCTGGATACCATGACCAAGCTGTTTGCGCCCATCCTGGCCTTCACCTGTGACGAGATCTGGCAGGCCATGCCCCACCGCGGAGAGGAAGACAGCCGAAACGTGGTCCTCAATGAGATGAACCAGCCCTTTGCTGACTATGCCCTCAGCGCCGAAGAGATGGAGAAGTGGGCTCTGGTGGAGGATCTGCGGGACGATGTGAACGTGGTGCTGGAGAACGCCCGGAACGAGAAGAAGATCGGTAAGGCTCTGGAGGCTCATGTAGTCCTCTATCCCCAGGGAGATGAGGGGAAGCAGATCATGGAGAAGCTGTCTGCCTTCTCCACCGACCAGCTGGCCGACCTGTTTATCGTCTCTGATGTTGAGATTGCTCAGGGTTCCGGCGCTGCTGGCGTCAAGGTTCCCGGGATCCAGGCTGCGGTGTCTGAGGCTAAGGGAGAGAAGTGTGAACGCTGCTGGAAGCACCATATTAAGGTAGGCGCTGACAAGGAGCATCCCACACTGTGCCCCCGCTGTGCCAGAGTGATCCGCACCATTGCTCTATAAGAAGCACAGGTCAAAACAGGCCGGAGCCCACCGGGCTCCGGCCTGTTTCCGTTAAAAGATGGTTGCGTAGGAGTAAATTCAATGATAGAATGAAAGGAAAGAGGATGAAATGCCCCGTTTTTTCGGGATGACTGGGGCAGGACGTCAGAATAGGAGATTGTTGCGTATGGAGAATGAAAGCTGTCTCAACAGAATCATTGCCAAAAGCGAGAGCCAGAACGCCACCGTAACAGAGCGGAAGATTGCCCACTATATCAAGGAAAATCTGGGAAAAGTTCTACACTGCAATCTGCTGGAACTGGCGGAGCTAATTGGCGTCAGCGATGCGTCTATGGTGCGATTTTGTAAAAGTCTAGGGTATAAGGGGTTCCAGGAATTTAAGATTCGGGTCGCAATGGAGGCGATTCCTTCAGAACAGCAGTATAACCCGAAGCTTCAGAAGGATGACAACCCAGAGCAGATCTGTCATAAAATTTTTGCCACAGAGATCACGGCACTCCAGCGTACGCTCCAGGCTTTGGATATGGAGAACCTGAAGCGTGTGGCCGAAATCTTGGGCAAAGCCCCCCATATTGTGTTTGCAGGTACTGGGGGCAGTCTTATTGTCGCAAAGGATGCACATCATAAATTTCTCAAAATCGGGATCCGTGTTTGTGCGGTGGAGGACAAGGATATCCAACTGATGGAAGCCTCCTTACTGCAGCCGGGAGATGTGCTGTTTGCTGTGTCCCACTCGGGTAATAACCTCCACGTACTGCGGGCGGCTGAAGTAGGAAAATCCTGTGGAGCCACAGTGGTGGGGCTGACCTCGGAAGGAAAGAACCGCCTGTCCAAGATCGCGGATTACATCATCACAACCATCAGCGAGGAGACAATTTTCCGGTCGGAGTCCGCCAGTACACGGCTGGCTCAGTTGGCTGTGATGGACAGTCTGATCGCGATTGTGGCATTCCAGGATTACGACAAATCCTTCCAGGCAATCTATAAGACTAGGGCCTCCACCTCAGATAACAAGGTCTGATGGCGCGAAACAACAAAACAGTTTAGGTGGAGATACGGAAAGGTATCTCACTTTTAGCAAATGAAATGTAGAAAAACTACTACAACACCAGCCTGAGCATGATGCATAGGCTGGTGTTTCTTCATTATATTTTACCATAATCAGCGTTTAGCACAAAAATAGGATGCGCTTTTTCGACAATAATACAAAGTTAAGTTTCAATTTACTTTCAAACTTGAAATTTTACTTCATAAGTGCTACGATACATCCATAGAACAGATGCTCCGAAGCCCACTGGGCACAAAATCGGAGAGACCTGTTAAACCATGTAAAAGGAAGAAGGAAATTTTCATGAGAGCAGTTGTCCTGTCTGGTCCCAATCAGTTCGCTCCGGCGGAGATTGAAAAGCCCCAGATCGGCCCTGATGAGATCCTGCTGGAAATGAAGGCTGCCGCCATCTGCGGCACGGATATGCGGATCCTCACCGGAAAAAAGACCAAGGGTGTCCGCTACCCCTCTGTCATCGGTCACGAGTTCTGCGGTGTTATCGCCGAGGTGGGTGCTGATGTAAAGGGATATGAGGTGGGCGAGAAAGTCGCCGTGGCCAACGTTATACCTTGTCACCACTGCAGCAGCTGCCTGCGGGGCCGCACCAACGCTTGCCTGGACCGCAAGGCCATCGGCTATGAGTTTGACGGCGGCTTTGAGGAGTATATCCGCATTCCCGCCATCTGCATCGAGAACGGGAATGTAGTGAAGCTGCCTGAGCATGTGTCCTATCAGGCTGGCGCTCTGATCGAGCCCCTGTCCTGCTGTATCCGCGGCCTGAAGAACGCTGGTACGGGCTTCAACGATGATGTGCTGATCGTGGGTGCAGGCCCCATTGGTCTGTTCCACCTGCAGCTGTCCAAGATCGCCGGTGCCCGTAAGGTCATCGTCAGCGAGCCCAACGAGCAGCGCCGCAAGGTGGCCCTGGAGCTGGGTGCCGACCTGGTGGTGGATCCCACCAAGGAGGACCTGCCCGCCATCGTCAACCGTGAGACCAACGGTCAGGGCATGGATGTCATTGTCATGGCCATCGGTGTGCCCGCCCTGGTGAACTCCACCCTGAAGCTGTGCAAGCGCGGTGGTACTGTGAACCTGTTCGCCGGCTTTGCTGGAACGGGTGAGTCCACCATCGAGGTCAACACCATCCACTACAACGAGATCAACGTCAATGGCAGCACTGCCTACAAGCTGGAGGACTATCTGGCTGCCGCCGAGATGATCAAGAGCGGCAAGATCGATGCAGACAAGATCGTCACCCACCGCTTCAAGATCGAGGACTTCCAGAAGGCCTATGACGTATGCGTTGCCGGCACTGGCCTGAAGGTTATTATCGAACCGTAAGCCGCCGCCGTGTGTACGGTGAATCCCAAGTTTCCATGACAAGTTGAACGATCCGTTATGAAAGGAAGTATTTCAAATGAGTAATATCGGCCTTGGTAAGAAAGTACGTATGTCCCGCATGGTCAACCCTGTGAGCAACAAGATGATGGCCATCACTGTGGACCACGCCATCTCCCGCGGGATCGCCCCTATGACCGGCCTGCACAGCATCCAGTCTACCATCGACAAGATCGTTGCCGGTAAGCCCGATGCCATGACTGTTACTCCCGGCATCCTGAATCAGTGCTGGGATGCAGAGAAGAACCGCGATGTGGCCATCCTGTGCAAGATCTCCAACTACAGCCCTGTGGCCCCCACCCAGGACATCGTGTTCGGCAATGTGGATGAGGCCATTGCTCTGGGCGCCTCCGGTGTTTCCATGGGCGCCATGACTCTGGGTACCTACCAGGGCGTGCAGTTCGAGACCATTGGCCGCTTTGCTGCCGAGTGTATGCAGAAGGGTATGCCCCTGATCGGTCATGTGTACCCCAAGGGCGAGAGCGTCCCCGTTGAGGAGCGCACCTCCTGGGAGAACATCGCCTACTGTATCCGCTCCGCTTGCGAGATGGGCATGGACATCGTTAAGACCACTTACTGCGGCAACCCTGATGCTATGGCTAAGGCTTTGTCCACCGTGCCCAGCGACTTCCGTGTCGTGATCCAGGGCGGTGACGCTCCTGCCGGTTTGGATGCCGAGGGCAAGCTGAATCACTTCCTGACCATCACCCGTGAGGCCATGGACTGCGGCGTGGGCGGTGTCACTATGGGCCGCTTTGTTTGGGACTACCCCGATGTGACCGCTCTGGTCGTGGCCCTGCGCTATCTGATCCACCACGGTTACTCCGTCAAGGAGACCAAGGAGCTGTTGGCTCAGCTGGAGAACGACAAGAACTACGACCAGTTCTAAGTTCCCGTCACTATCAACTCAAGGAGGATCACCATGGAAGAGATCTATCTCCTGGGTGTGGATGTGGGTACCTCCAGCATTAAGGTTACCGTCATTGACCAGGAAGCCCGGTTTGTGGCCCAGGAAAGCGCGACATATCGCCTGATCAACCCCAATCAGGTGTCGATCCAGATCGACACTGCGGATATGTGGAACGCATTTACCGGTTGCGTGGGGGCGTTGATCAGCAAACACGGGGTTGAGCCTGGAAAGATCAAGGCCATCGGGATTTCCAGCCTGTGTCCCGGACTGGCGGCCTTCGATGCCGACGGGCGGGTGCTGGTGGATCCAATCATCTACTCGGATCGGCGCAGTACGGAGGAGGCGGAAATCTTCCGCCAGACCATCGGGACCCAGCGCCTGTTTGAAATCACAGCCAATAGCCCCATGGCAGGAGCCATGTCTGGCACATCCATGCTCTGGATCAAGAGAAATCTGCCTGAGATTTATGAAAAGACCCGGTACTTTGGCCATGTGAATACCCTGATCGCCATGATGCTGTCCGGAAACTTTGCGATTGACCACTCTAATGCCTCCTATACTCTGCTGTATGAGACAGCGGGCCGGGGCGTGTGGTCTGAGGAGATCTGCGACAAAATCGGCATCGACATCCATAAGCTTCCGCCTCTGGTCAAGTCCACGGATGTGGTGGGCAATCTGATCCACCCGGTCCTGCTGGCCATGGGCCTGTCCCCTGAGACCAAGATCGTCATCGGCGGCGGGGATACCGCCTGCGCCACCCTGGCGGCTGGCGTGGTCAAGCAGGGTGATGTGTGTGAGTCGGTGGGTACCACGAATGTGCTGACCGTCTGTGTGGAGGAGCCAAAATTCTCCCCCAACTTCATCAACCGCCGCCATGTGGTAGATGGGGCCTGGATCTATCAGGGGGCGATGTCCCACACCGGCTCCTCCTATCAGTGGATGTATGACAATTTCTATCAGGATTACAAGGATTACCCCTCTGTCACCGGAAAGCGGGGCATGATGCTGATGAACGACGACGCCGAGCAGGCGGAGCCGGGGGCTGATGGGCTGGTATTCCTCCCCTATATGATGGGAGAGCGCAGCCCGGTATGGGACCCCTACGCCAGAGGCGTGTTCTTCGGACTATCCCTTAAAACCACCCGCCGGGAGATGAACCGGGCGGTGCTGGAGGGATGTGCCTACGGTCTGCGTCAGCTTATCGAGATGGTAGAAACGGTTACTGGACAAAAACTGACCAAGTTTTCTTCCATCGGCGGTGGAGCGAAGAGCAAGGTCTGGGCTCAGATTAAGGCAGACATTACCGGCCGCGATATCACAGTGCTTGATATGAATGATATGGCCCCTGTAGGCGCAGCTCTGCTGGCCGGTGTTGGTATTGGTGTATTTAAAGATGTATATGAGGCCTCTGCTAAGGTGGAGAAGAGCGTATACATGGAAATTAAACACAGCGACGCACACAAAGAGGTATACGACCGCCGCTATCAGGTCTATACTGGTCTTTATCCCAGCGTAAAGGAACTTTACAAAGTGAACCTCGGTGTTCAGTAACGAAGCCGAATTATAAAAAGATCAAAAAGGAGTAATTTAAGATGAAAAAGTGTCTCAGCTCTGTCCTGGCTCTGGCGCTGACCTTCTCTCTGGTCGGCTGCTCCGGCGGATCCGGCAGCACTCCCAGCACCTCCGGAAGCACTTCCGGCGCCTCCTCCGATCCTAAGGTCTCTATGAACGTCAGCGTGCCTGATGCCGACAACTCCTACATCTATGCTG
The DNA here is from genome assembly GCA_037257225.1 of Lawsonibacter sp. Lineage (GTDB taxonomy): Bacteria > Bacillota > Clostridia > Oscillospirales > Oscillospiraceae > Lawsonibacter. The sequence goes on along the minus strand of JAYCWP010000034.1, from coordinate 37,929 downwards.
CGGCTCAGGAGTTCAAGTCCCGCGTGGAGGAGTACTCTAACGGCAGCATCGAACTGAGCATCTTCCCCAACGGCTCCCTGTACGGCGGCGACGGCAATGCCGCTATCTCCTCTGTGGGCAATGGCTCTCTGGACATCGTGATCCTGGCTTCCTCCCTGTATGCCAGCTTCGATCCCAGCTTCTATGTGGTCTCTGTCCCCTATCTGTTTGATGACACCAAGCAGCTGCAGGACTACCTGAACAGCGACACCGGCAAGGATCTGTTCAACAGCGTAGAGAGCATGGGCATCTCCTGCCTGGGCAGCTGGACCCGCTCCTTCCGCCAGGTGACCAACAGCAAGAAGCCCATCAACTCCCCCGCTGACCTGGAGGGTATGGTCCTGCGTACTCCCAGCAACTCCCTGTATGTTGAGTTCTTCACCGCCTGCGGCGCCAACGCCACTCCCATGAGCTTCAGCGAGGTCTATAATGCCCTGCAGCTGAACACTTTGGACGGCCAGGAGAATCCCGTGGACGTGCCTGCTACCAATAACTTCTATGAGGTTCAGAAGTATATCTCCGCTACCAACCACATCGCTGACGCCTGGATCGTGGGTATGAATACCAACAAGCTGAACAGCCTTACCGAGAACCAGCAGAACGCTCTGCGTCAGGCTGCTGAGGAGTGCCAGCAGTGGTATGTGGACTACCAGGCCGAGAAGGATGGCGAGATGCTGAAGCTGCTGACCGACAACGGCATGGAGTACAACGAGGTCCCCGAGGAGGGCTTCCAGGAGTTTGTGTCTGTTTCCCAGAATCTGTATCCCAAGTTTAAGGAAATGGTCCAGAACGACGAGCTGTTTGATGCCACTGTCGCTTTCTGCGGCAAGGCCTGATTCGATCCCGATAAGAGATCGCAACTCCATCAACTGAAGCGTAAAGCGGATGCGGAGGAGCCCCTCCGGCTCCACCGCATCCGCTCTATTCTTGCCCGCAGGTGAGAGAAAAAGAATTTTTGTGTATTAGGAGGGGAATCAATGGAACGCAAGCATTCACCCTTGAGTAAATTTTTTGATGTTGTAGACAAGCTGGAGGATATCCTGTGCGGAGGTACCTTGGTCTGTCTGCTGCTGGTCGTGCTGCTTCAGGTAGGCGGCCGTCTGGTCGGTGTGACACTGACCTGGACGGAGGAGACGACCCGCTTCTTCTTCCTTTGGATGATGTTCTTGGCAGTGGCCGCCGGCTTCAATCGGGCAGAGTCTTCCCGTGTCGTGATTCTGGTCAATATGCTGCCCCGGCCCATGCAGAAGATTTGTACTGTTCTGTACTATGTGGTTACCCTGGGCTTCTTCGCTTTTATGGTTAAGTATGGTATCGACCTGACCATGCAGAAGTTTGCCTTCAACGAGATGGCAACTGCCGTTGCTGTCCCCATGGGTGCGATCATGATTTGTGTGCCTCTGTGCGGTTTCCTGGGCATTATCGGCACAATCCAGAGCTTTTTAGAGTATCCCCATAAGGTAGCGATCGGAGGCGACGAGAAATGAGTGTAGCACTGCTGTTGATCTTTCTGGGCCTGATGGCCCTGGGCGTGCCCATCGCCATCTCTCTGGGCGCAGCATCCGTCATCGTACTGATCACCATGGGCAATATGCCCCTGACGATGGTGGTCCAGCTGATGTACACCTCCATGAACAGCTTCGTTATGGTGGCAGTCCCCCTGTTCATCCTGGCCGGCTCCCTCATGGATGAGGGCGGCATCGCCGACAAGATCTACGACCTGGCTGAGGCCTGTGTGGGCTGGATCTATGGCGGCCTGGGCCATGTGGCCATTCTGTGTAATATCATCTTCGGCGCTATGTCCGGCTCCTCCGTGGCCGCCGTGGCTTCCATCGGCAAAATGAGCATCAATGCTATGGCCAAGAAGGGCTATCCCAAGGAGTACGGCGTGGGTATCAACCTGGCCGGTTGTATGCTGGCCTCTGTGATCCCGCCCAGCATCCTGATGATCGTAGCCGCCTCTACCGCCAGCGTGTCCATCGGCCAGGCTCTGATGGCAGGCATGGTCCCCGGCGTGCTGATCGGCCTCATCTACATGATTTATAACTATGTCCACTGCAAGGTCACCGGTATCGGTGAGAAGGCCCCCTTCCAGCCCAAGCGTCTGGGCAAGGCTTTTGTTTCCGCTGTCCCCGCCCTGATGGTTCCCGTGATCATGCTGGTAGGTATGTACAGCGGCATCTACACCCCCACCGAGGGTGCTGGTATCGCTGTGGCCTATGCCATGCTGGTCTCCATCTATGTGTACAAGCGTCTGAAGTGGTCTGACATTCCCCGCATCATTGCCAAGAATGCCCGCCAGACTGGTACCATTCTGTTCATCGCCATTGCGGCTAAGCCCGCCGGCCAGATCTTCGAGCTGGACGGCCTGCCCACCAAGCTGGCCCACTTCATCCTGGGCATCTCTGATAACCAGCTGGTCATCATGTTTGCCCTGTTTGTGTTCCTGATCATCGTGGGTATGTTCATGGACGCCACCGCGGCCATCTACATCCTGGTGCCCATCCTGCTCCCCGTGGTGAAGCAGCTGGGCGTCAGCCCCCTGTTCTTCGTGGTGTTCCTGGTCATCACCCTCAGCTTCGGCCTGATCACTCCTCCCGTGGGCGTGTGCCTGTACGCCGCAGAGAATGTCACCGGACTTTCGTTGGAAAAGGTGATAAAATCGGTGGTACCGTGGCTGTTCCTGACCGTCGGTATCATCTGTGTATTCATCCTCTTCCCGCAGATCATCACCGGGCCGATCGCCCTGATGTTCCCCAACGGCTGACGGGAGAACAAAATAAAAACCAAAACCGCCCTTCGGTGTACGGAGACGTACCACTGGAGGGCGGTTTCCTCATATATATAATGATTATATATGTGTGTAATTTTGGAGTCCACCTGCGGCGGGCAACGGAGTTCGCCCCGCAGGGCGAAACCCTGTACGGCGGCGCGCCGAGTCGCCGCGCCCTACGGGCGTCACAGTCCACGGACGGCGGGCGGGTCAGGAGACCCGCCCCTACGACTGGAAGGGGAAACATTCTGCGACGGAGGACAGGCGGGCGGCCACACGGGGCCGCCCCTACGGCATCTCAGGCGGGACACAGCAGAACGGGGCGGCGCACCTAAAAAACCCACAAGAACCACTGCAACTTTTCCCGGCACTTTACAGCAATATTTCACAAAAACAAAGTGTTGTAACAATCATGTCGCAATATTACGGTTGTGTTACACTTCGCCTAAACCCGTTGACGAGTGGCTTGTGTTAGAGTATAGTATGAACACAGGCAAGGGGAGTTATGCTTTCCTATAATTAGTATTTCACCTATTTTATGCCGGATACGGCTTAATATAAGGAGAAAATAAACTAATTTTGGGAGAAAATAACAAATCCCCCGCAGCTTGAAAAAATCAAGGAGGAATTCCAATGAGAAACCTGAAGCGTGCTCTCAGCCTGGGCCTCACCGCCACCATGATCTCTGGTCTGATGGTAATGGGCAGCAGCGCCGCGAGCTATGCCGATGTGACTTCCAAGCAGAACGAGGAAGCCATTGAGGTCCTGAAGACCGTCGGCATCATGGTCGGCGATGAGAACGGCAAGTTCAATCCCGATGCCAAGGTCACCCGTAACGAGATGGCCGTGGTAATGTGCAACCTGCTGGACTACACTGTGGCCAGCTACAAGGGCACCAGCCCCTTCACCGATGTGCCCGAGTGGGCTGAGCCCTATGTGGCCGCCTGCTACACCAACGGCATCACCAGCGGCTATGACAAGGTGACCTACGGCGGCAACGACACCGTCACCACCGGTCAGGCTGCCCTGATGCTGCTGAAGGCTCTGGGCTACTTCCAGTACAGCGCCGACTTCGGCTCTGACTGGCTGGTTGAGACCACCAAGAACGGCAGCAATGCTGGCCTGTTCGACGGTGTTGCCACCGGCGCCAAGGAGGCCCTGACCCGTAACGACGTGGCTCAGATGGTCCTGAACGCCCTGGAGGCTGATCTGGTTAAGGCTGAGAAGAACGGCAGCGACGTGCAGGTGGGTGACATCGTCATCTCCGGCGGCAAGGCCACTTATGATGCCCGCACCGGCACCGACAGCAAGTATGCCAAGATCGACAACACCAAGGTGGACGGCAAGTACACCATCCAGCTGGGTGAGGAGCTGTACAAGGGCGACCTGGTCAAGGCCGACGGCGCGGACGACGACTTCGGCCGTCCTTCCGTGAAGTGGACCTTCGAGAACAAGGAGATCGGCACCTACGCTGACGATGCTGACGCTGTTTACACCGCCACTGTCGAGAAGCAGGATCTGTACGATCTGGTGGGCAGCGATGTCTACAACGACCTGAAGAACGGCGATGCCGACTTCTCCGTGGTCGTGGACGGCGTGGCTCTGAAGGATGTGAAGCTGAGCGACTACATCGTCAAGAACAACGATGACGACGCTGGCGATAAGATCATCAAGAAGGGCGCTACCACTGAGGTGTTCATCGATGATGACTCCAACGACGTGGTCATCACCGTCATCAACTCCTATGTTGCTCAGGTTGACGGCGACTACGACAAGAACGACGAGGAGCTGGAGCTGGACATCCTGGACGAGGCCCCCGTGGACGTCAAGGATACCACCCTGTCCTCTGATGACTTTGACTACCTGGACAGCTACTCCGATGAGGACTATGTCCTGATCACCGTGGCCAACAAGGAGATCAAGACCATCGCCCTGGCTGAGACCGTCGAGGGCAAGGTGACTGCTTACACCGAGAAGAAGAACGTCACCGTGGACGGCACCAAGTACGAGTACTCCAAGAACTACACCGACGCCGTGAAGAGCGACAGCAAGCTGACCTACGATCTGAACGACGCCTACACCCTGGTTCTGGATGCTAACGGCTATGTGATCTACACCGACGGCACCGCTGGCCACAACGACTATGTCTATGTTGCCAAGACTGCCAAGACCGGTGGCGCGAAGGCCAACCTGGAAGGTGACGCCTACTTCATCGATGGCACCAATAAGGTTATCACCATCGACAACGATGATGAGATTGCCGTTTCTGAGAATGGCCGTTGGTACTCCTACAACGAGAAGAGCAACGGCAAGTATGAGCTGAACGAGGTCGAGAGCAAGGATACTGTGGTGTACTACGGCACCGCTACTTCCAAGGTCATCACCGAGAGCGGCAAGAGCGCTGTGTATGTTGGCGACAATGAGGGCAACTCCAAGGCCGAGACTGTTAAGGCCAACAACGACACCATCTTCATCGTGAACGATGACGACGATGTGGCCGTCTACACCGGCATCAAGAATGTTCCCGACATCACTGCTAAGACTGCGACCACCGAGATTGCTGTTGTTATGGATGGCGCTTACGCTGATGTGGTCTACATCTACTCCAAGGATATGTCCATCTCCGGCGACAGCGGCGACCGCGTCTACCTCCTGGAGGAGAGCCCCAACGCCAGCGTTGACAAGGATGACAACAAGTACTATGAGTACGACGCCATCGTGAACGGCGAGATCACCACTGTCAAGGCTACCGATAAGGATCTGAAGATCGGCCTGTACCAGAACGTCTCCTATGACGAGAACGGCTACATGGACGACCAGGATCTGGTGAAGGACGCCAGCGATGATGACTTCAAGGTCTACACTGGTATCACCTCCATCTCCTACAAGAGCGGCGTGCTGAGCCTGGGCAGCAACGATGTGGTCCTGGCCGACAGCTACAAGATCTTCGTCAACGATGACGGCGATGGCAAGACCACCACTCCCAGCAGCCTGGCTAAGAACTTCGGCGTGGACGGCACCTATGATAAGAACGTCTTCGTGTTCGAGGATGACAACGACGAGGCCGTTGAGGTCTATGTCTACAAGATCAAGGACGCCGACAAGACCGATGCCGATAAGGTTGACGCCAAGATCGACCATGTTCAGATGTGGGCTGACGGTGGCTTCAACATCGTCATGAACCAGAAGGCCGAGCAGGATACTAACTTCACCGTGGAGCTGCAGCAGCGCGTGGACGGCAAGTACGTCTCCGCTGGCACCAAGAAGGTGACCCTGAAGAAGGATGCCACCACTGTGAGCGATGACGGCGATAAGTTCCTGCTGGATACCGGCAGCGTTTACAAGGTCGTTGTGAACGGCGTCGAGTCCAACGAGGTCAAGGGCAAGTAATTCCTGACGGAGTTACAAATCTCTTAAAATCCAATCAGTGTGGCCCCTCCCGTATGGGAGGGGCCCTCTGATTTTATTTCCAGGCTAGATAATGGTAATTGGTGTCCTTCTGATTGCTGAGGGTGTGCCTGGAATCATCATAATAAACACGGAAACCCGTGGATTCGATGGTCAGAATATGATTGGTTCCATAGCTGGCTTGCAGACAAACGGGCTTCCCTGGCAGAGCCAGTCCGCCATAGTAGTCGCTGGTATAAGGACGGGCAGGATAGCCTTCTTTCGTCATGACCAACAGAGCCTTGGGCTGAAAGCCCAGGGAGATCAGGCGGCTTTCCGCGCCGTTTCCAGTGTAGGATCCAGTGACCAGGAGAGGCACGGAAGCCAATGTTTTGCTGAGGGCATCCAGCGCCGCCGTGGTAGCCTTTTTCGCCACCTCCGCGGCCAGCGCGTCCAGGGCCGACTGGTCGGCTTTTTCCTCCCGCGCGGCGGCCAGGCCGTCCGAAAGATCGTTCAACGCCGCGTCTATTTTGGCGTTGTCCCCGTTGAAATCGGTGCGTTTTACCTGGTCGTCCGCCTGCCATTGACATAATTGGTAGTTTGCTGTATGATTGCTCGCCATAAAAACACCTCCAACCATATTGGGAAGAGGTCAAAAGTGATACGTTACCATACATATTATGACGAGGAAACGCTGAAAAATATTTTAAACAGGGATGTTCCTCGTTGAATATGGAAGATCGGGAGTTGGGTCGTTTCAATCCGTATGGCGGATGGCCTGCTTTTGGGAGACAGTAGAAGCGGTGTGAGCCAGGCAGGCCATTTCCCGATCGAAGCGGTGCTGAAGCGGAACGGGAACTCGCTTCGGGCCAAAAGGATAGAACATGAAGAATGTGGCCTTTACGACAGGTGTGGATCAAAATCGGATATTTCATCGGAATAACGAAAATTTGCGATTGACAGCGGTGGGATCCGGTGCTAACATAAAACAAACAGAAAGAAATTTTAGGAGAGGAGCCATATCGCGATGAAGCAGTTTGCAGCATTCTTTTATGGCTACTTTTACTTTTTCGGCTTTTGGGCGAAACAAGTAAAAGTGTTTTTTGCTGCAAATAATTGGCTCCCTTCCGCTGCATAAGTGGGATTGTTGGGATACACAGGGCCTGCGGTGAATGACACTTCACCGCAGGCCTTTTTCATCCTTGCTTGACGGGGAAAGAAGAAAGGAATGTTGAATATGGTGATTATCGTGAAACAGCATACCAAGGAAGAGAGGATCCGAGAGTTGATCCAGTGGATCGAATCCCAAAACCTGCGTACCCACGTATCGGCCGGTGATTTTTCCACAGTCATTGGTGTGATCGGTGACACCAGCAAGTTGGATGAGGACTTGATCAGCGGACTGGATATTGTAGAGGGGGTCAAGCGTGTGTCTGAGCCGTTCAAGAGCGCAAACCGGAAATTTCATCCCATGGACTCCATCATTGAGGTTGGGGTGGACAAAGTCAAGGTGGGACATGGGAATTTTGCCATCATTGCCGGCCCCTGCTCAGTGGAGAGCGAGGAGCAGATCATCTCCGTGGCCAAAAGCGTCAAGGCTGCCGGAGCCACTATGCTCCGGGGAGGCGCCTTCAAGCCCAGAACCTCTCCCTATGACTTTCAGGGGTTGAAGGCGGACGGCATTGAACTGCTGCTGGAGGCCAAGCATGAGACCGGGCTGCCTATTGTTACTGAAATCATGAACGCAAACCATCTGCCGCTTTTTGAAGATGTGGATGTGATCCAGGTTGGGGCCCGGAATATGCAGAATTTTGAACTGCTCAAGGAGCTGGGCAAGACCCAAAAGCCCATCCTGCTCAAGCGGGGATTGGCCAGCACTATGAAGGAATTGCTGATGAGTGCCGAGTACATCATGGCCAGTGGGAACGAAAATGTCATCCTGTGCGAGCGGGGGATCCGCACCTTTGAGACGGCCACCCGCAACACTCTGGATCTGTCCGCTGTCTCTGTCCTCCATGAACTGACCCACCTGCCTGTCATTGTGGATCCCAGCCATGCCACCGGTGTGGCCCGCTATGTTAAGCCTATGGCCCTGGCTGCGGCGGCCTGCGGGGCAGATGGACTGATCATCGAGGTGCATAACGATCCTGCCCATGCATTGTGCGACGGAGCCCAGTCTCTGCGACCAGAACAGTTCGAGGATGTGGCCAAGGCGGTCCGCCGGGTGCGGGCGGCGGTTCTGGCCGAGGATTAACAGGAGAGGTGCCGGATATGAAAGTGGGCATTGCGGGCGGCAATCTGGTCGAGTACCGGGACGCCCTGGAGCAGGGCAACGGAGGCCGCTTGTGCACCCTGCTGGCTGAGGGGCGGATCTGTAAAGAAAAGGTGGATGCAGAATGAAAAAAATGCTGACTGTGGATCTTCCGGGCCGGGAGTATCAGATCGAGATCCAGCGCGGCCTTTTGGATCAGGTGGGGAAGCGCTGCCGGATGCTGCTTCCCCGGGCCCGGAAGCTGGCCATGGTGACCGACAGCAATGTTCTGCCCTTGTATTTGGAGCGGACGGCGGACAGCCTGAAGCGGGCAGGGTTTCAGGTCTGCTGCTGCTCTGTCCCTGCTGGGGAGGCGGCCAAGTGCCCGGAGCAATTGGTTCTGCTGTGGGAGCGTATGATGGCGTTCGGAATGACCCGCACCGATGGAGTGGTGGCTCTGGGCGGTGGCGTGGTGGGTGATTTGGCGGGCTTTGCCGCCGCTACCCTCCTCCGCGGGGTGGATCTGATCCAGATCCCAACTACCCTGCTGGCCCAGGTGGATTCCTCTGTCGGGGGCAAGGTGGCCATCGACCTCCAGGCCGGAAAAAATTTGGCGGGAGCCTTCTGGCAGCCCAAAGGGGTGCTGATCGATCCAGATTGTCTCAATACCCTCAGCGACCGCACCTTTTCTGACGGCATGGCCGAGGTGATCAAATATGGCTGCATCCGGGATCGGATGTTCTTCGATTTGCTGAACCGATGCGGTGGCCGGGCCGGCGTAATGGAGCATATTGAGCAGGTGATCTACACCTGCTGCGATTTGAAGCGGCAGGTGGTTCTGGCCGACGAACGGGACACTGGGGAGCGTATGGTGCTGAATTTCGGACACACCATCGGTCATGCCTTTGAGTTGGCCGGGAACTATGAGACTTGCAGCCATGGTCAGGGAGTGGCCGCCGGTATGAACTGGGCGGCACAGATTGGCTTTGGAATGGGCGTGACCCCGGAGGAGGCGATCTTGTCTATTCAGGATATTTTAAAGAAGTATGGCCTGCCCCTGGATATTCCCTGCTCTTGGGATGTCATGACCCACGCAGTGTTGCGGGACAAGAAAAACCTGGGGGGCAGGATCAATCTGATTCTGTTGGAATCCCTGGGCCGCGCCGTTCCCCATCCGGTCAGCTTTGACCAGCTGCTAGAGCAGCTGGAAGCCATGTACGGGAGGTAAGTCCGTGGATATCACTGTTTTTCCAAGCGGGCTGAAAGGCAGTGTCACCCCGCCGGCCAGCAAATCCCAAGCACACCGGGCGCTCATCGCTGCGGCTCTCAGTGGAGGGATCAGTACCATCTCCAATTTGGCGGACTCTCAGGACATCCAGGCCACCCGCCGGTGCCTGTCTGCCCTGGGTGCGCTGGTGGAGGATCTGGGGCCCGGGATACTCCGAATCCATGGCCTGGGAAATTCCATCCCACAGGCAGGACCTTTCCCCACCCTGGACTGCGGGGAGAGTGGCTCCACGCTGCGGTTTCTCATCCCAGTGGCCCTTCTGGTACAGGGAGAGGCTGCCTTCACCGGCCGGGGCCGCCTTATGGAGCGCCCTCTCGCTCCATACGAGAACCTGTTCCGGGAGAAAGGAATCTGCTGGTACATGGAAAACGGCGTGCTCACCCTGGACGGCGGGCGGGGTTATGCCCGGCTGGCTCTGGACCCGGGGGAGTATCGCCTGCCGGGCAATGTGTCCAGTCAGTTCATCACCGGCCTGCTCTTCGTCCTGCCCCTGCTGGAGGGGAGCAGCAGCCTGGTGCTCACCAGTCCTCTGGAGTCCCAGGGCTATGTGGACATGACTCTGGATGAGTTGAATAAGTTCGGCGTTTCTGTGGAGCAACGGGAGGATGGCTTCTATATCCCAGGCGGCCAGAAGTACCGGGCCAGAGACCTGGCTGTTGAGGCCGACTGGTCCCAAGCCGCTTTCTGGTATGCGGCTAACCATTTGGGCGGCCGGGTGGATGTCCGTGGTCTGGCCCTAGACTCCAGGCAGGGAGACAGGGTGATCGCCGCATACTGCCATAAGCTGGCCCGATCCGGGGAGGTGGAGTTAGATGTCTCCCAATGTCCCGACCTTGTGCCTCCGCTGGCGGCGATGGCTGCCGTGCGGGCTGGCACCACACATCTCACCAACGCAGCCCGCCTGCGGATGAAGGAGAGTGACCGCCTTGCTTCGGTCACATTGGCCCTCCGGGCTATGGGGGGACAGGTGGAGGAGCATACCGATGCCCTGACTATCCATGGTGTGGCGCGGCTGCCGGGAGGCGGTACTGTGGACTGCGCCAACGACCACCGGATTGCCATGATGGCAGCGGTCTGCGCAGCCTTTGCAGAGGCTCCGGTGAAGCTGTTGGGGGCGGAGTGCGTTAGAAAATCTTATCCGGAATTCTGGACTCATTTTCAATCGTTAGGAGGAGAGCTCCATGGCCTCATACTTTGGTAAGCACATCCATATCTCGATCTTCGGCCAGTCCCACTCGGAGACCATTGGGGTGACGGTGGACGGCCTTCCCGCAGGGGAGACCGTGGACCTGGCGCAGCTTCAGTCGTTTCTCCGCCGCAGAGCCCCTGGCCGGGATGCCACCTCCACTCCCAGGAAAGAGGGGGACGTCCCCCGGATCCTGTGCGGGTTGGTGGAAGGGATGACCTGCGGCGCACCCCTGACCGCAGTCATAGAGAACACCAACACCCAATCCAGAGACTATGACGAACTGCGGGATAAGCCCCGCCCATCCCATGCAGATCTCACAGCCCATATCAAGTACAGCGGATTTCAGGATGTGCGGGGTGGCGGCCATTTTTCTGGCCGTCTGACGGCTCCCCTATGTATAGCCGGCGGGATCTGTGTCCAGCTGCTGGCCCGGCGGGGAATCACAGTAGCAGCCCATATCCGCTCCATCGCCCAGATAGAGGATCGGCCCTTCTCTCCAATGGGCGAGACACGGGATACCCTGCTGGCTGTACAGCGTACCCCTTTCCCCGTCCTGGAGGAGAAGGCCGGTGAGAGAATGCGGGCGGAGATCCTCCGGGCCAGGGAGGCGGGGGACTCGGTGGGCGGCGTGGTGGAATGTATGGTCACTGGCCTGCCCGCTGGAGTAGGCAGTCCGATGTTTCAGGGGCTGGAGAGCCAGCTGGCTGCCGCCCTGTTTGCCATCCCTGCGGTGAAGGGGGTGGAGTTCGGCGCTGGTTTCGGAGCAGCTGAACTGCGGGGCTCGGAACATAATGACCCATTTATCATAGAGGACGGGGACATCTGCACCGCCAGCAATCACGCCGGCGGGATCCTTGGCGGGATCTCCAGCGGGATGCCAATAGTGTTCCGGGCAGCCTTCAAGCCAACCCCCTCTATTGCCCAACGGCAACATACGGTGCGCCTGTCCACAGGGGCAGCGGAGGAACTTCAGATCACCGGCCGGCATGACCCGTGTATTGTACCCCGGGCTGTCCCTGTGGTGGAGGCCGCTGCCGCCCTGGTCCTATTGGATGCAGTGCTGGATCGGAACACAGACCGGATCGAATGGAGCACGTCCCAGGGTATGCGGCCTTGAATCGAGAGAGGAGAGTCAATATGGATCAGAATTTGATGCAGCTGCGGGAAGAAATCGACGGCATTGACCAGAAGCTGGTCGAATTGTTCAAGCAGCGGATGGCGGTCTCACGCCAGGTGGCTGCTTATAAGCAGGAGCATGACCTCCCGATACTGGATGCAGGCCGGGAGCGGGCCCTGTTGGCCAAGGTGGGCAGTCTGGCTGGGGAGGAGCTGGCTGACTACGCGGAGGCGGTATACCGCTCCATTATGGCGGCCAGCCGCTCCTATCAGAAGCAGTGCGGAGGATCCGGCTCTCCGGTCTATGAGAGCATCCGCACTGCGCTGCGGACTACGCCGGAACTGTTTCCACAGCGGGCTGTGGTGGCCTGCCAGGGTATCGAGGGGGCTTACTCCCAAATTGCCTGTGACAGTATCTTCAAATCTCCCACCATCCTTTACTTTGATACCTTTGAGCATGTGTTCAAGGCAGTAGAGAGTGGGATGTGCCAGTACGGTATTCTGCCGGTTGAGAACAGCACTGCCGGCTCGGTCAATGCGATCTATGACCTGATGACTCGCCACAACTTCTCTATCGTCCGCTCCGCCCGCCTGAAGGTGAGCCATAACCTGCTGGCCAAGGCCGGGACTGATCTTGCAGACATCAAAGAGATCTTCTCCCACGAGCAGGCCATTAAACAGTGCTCTGCCTTTCTGGGGGAGCTGAAGGGAGTCAAGGTAACCGTAGTGCCCAATACCGCCGTGGCCGCCCGCATGGTCTCCCAGTCGGAGCGGCGGGACGTGGCCGCCCTCTCCTCCCGCTTCTGCGGTGAGACCTACGGCCTGGAGCTGCTGCGTACCAATGTACAGAACCGGGACAACAACTATACCCGCTTCATCTGCATCTCCCAAAAGCCGGAGATCTATCCCGGGGCTGACCGGACCTCTCTGATGATGACCCTGCCGCACAAGCCGGGAGCGCTCTACCATGTTCTGTCCAAATTCTACGCCCTGGGTATCAACCTGCAAAAGCTGGAGAGCAGACCCCTTCCGAACCGGGAGTTTGAGTTCATGTTCTACTTCGATTTGGAATGTTCTGTCTACGCCCCGGAGATGGAGCGGCTGTTCCGGGATCTGGAGGAGGAGAGCGAGCAGTGCCGCTATCTGGGGACCTATCAGGAGGTTATTTGCTGATGCGCCCGGGTAATTTGGAGTTCGGTCTGCTGGGCCAGCTGCTGGGACACAGCTTCTCGCCTGCCATCCACCGACAGCTGGGCGACTATGACTATCAGCTTGTGGAACTTCAGCCGGAGGAGGTGGAGCCATTTCTCCGGATGGGGCGGTTCCGTGGGCTGAACGTGACCATTCCCTACAAAAAAACAGTGATGGCCTGCTGTGATGCGCTTTCCCCCGCAGCTGAGAGGATCGGCAGTGTCAATACCCTTCTCCGCCGCCCGGACGGGACTCTCTACGGGGATAACACAGACTATGACGGATTCCGCTATCTGCTCCAGGCCGCTGGAGCCCAAGTGCGGGGAAAGAAGGCGCTGGTGCTGGGGTCCGGTGGAGCCTCCTTGACTGTCCATACAGTGCTGGCCGACCTGGGCGCCCGGGAGACGGTGGGTATCTCCCGCAGAGGCCCAAACAACTATAAAAATCTGGATCGCCACGCTGATGCACAGCTCATTGTTAATGCTACCCCAGTCGGGATGTACCCCAATACTGGGGTGTCTCCGGTGGATCTGGAGCAGTTCCCCAACTGTGAAGGTGTATTCGATCTGATTTACAACCCCGCCCGCACCCAGCTTCTGCTGGATGCGGCGCGCCTGGACCTGCTGTGCTCCAATGGGCTCGGGATGCTGGTGGCCCAGGCCAAGGCTGCGGCGGAGCGCTTTCTGGGCCGGACGATCCCGGACCGCCGGGTGGAGGAAATCATACAGCAGATGGAACGCCAGACACAGAATTTGCTTCTGATTGGGATGCCGGGCTGCGGCAAGACCACAGTGGGGCAGATCCTGGCGGACCGACTGGGCCGGCCCCTGGCCGATGTGGACCATCAGGTGGAGGCAGAGGCCAGCTGCTCCATCCCGGACCTTTTCAAGCAAGAGGGGGAGGAGGGCTTCCGAAGCCGGGAGCACCAGGCCCTGTGCCAGCTGTCCAAGCTGTCCGGACAGGTCATCTCCTGCGGCGGCGGCATTGTTACCCGCCGTGAGAACTGGGATCCCATGCGGCAGAATTCCACGGTGATCTACCTCCGCCGGGAATTGAAGCTGCTTCCCACCAGCGGACGCCCTGTGTCTCAGACCACTCCGCTGGAGGAACTGTACCGCAGGCGGGCCCCGCTCTATGAAAAATTGGCCGACCTGACGGTGGACAACCACGGCACACCGGAGGAGACGGCAGAAGAAATCATCAGGAGGCTTGTATTATGAAATTGCTTGTGATCAACGGTCCCAACTTAAACCTGTTGGGGATCCGGGAGCCCGACATCTATGGCCGGCAGGATTTCTCTGCACTGGAGAACTTCATTCGTGCCTCCGCGGCGGAATTTGGAGTAGAGGTGGAGCTGTTCCAGTCCAATCATGAGGGGGCCATTGTAGACAAGATCCAGGAGGCTTACGGCAGAATGGACGGCATCATTATCAATCCCGCCGCCTACACCCACACCAGCGTGGCTATTTTGGACGCCCTGAAGGCGGTGGCGCTGCCTGCGGTGGAGGTCCATCTTTCGAATGTCCACGCACGAGAATCCTTTCGCCAGATTTCTTACCCAGGTATGGCCTGTGAAAAGACTTTTGCCGGTCTTGGGTTTGAGGGCTACCGCCGGGCGATTTGCTATCTGGCAGGAAAGGAAAAATGACCTGTTGATGGGCTGTCATGTTCTGCCGGCGGTGCCAAAACCTGCACCGGAGTCTTGCGGCACAAGGCTGCTGGGTTTTAGAACAAGGCACCAAAATGTTTGTCATGTATATAAAAGGACGAAGCCCCAGCTGTGCCGGGGCTTCGTCCTTTTGATTGAAGCTGTTATGAGCGTTTCCGATCCTTGATTTGCTGTTCGTACTCCCGTAGGGAGGCCAGCGCCTCCTTAGACATGGGGAGAATGACCAGGATGTTAAAGATAGTCATTAGACCAATGCCCACATCGCCCAGATCCCACACAAAGGTGTAGGTGGCCAGGCCGCCGATGAAGAGCATGACCAGAGCCAGGATCTTATACCCTGTCTGAGAGGCCCAGTTGTCTCCAAACAGATATGCCACATTAGAACGGGCGTAGAATAGGATCCCGATGAAAGTAGAGAAGCTGAACAGCCATAGGATCACTGCGATAAAAATCACACCGAACTGACCTAAGTGATACTCCATGGAGGCCTGGAGCAGGCCCATGCCCTCCAGTCCCTGAATATCTGCGGCGGGGGTGACCAGCATGATGAAGGCGGTGCAGCTGCAAATAACGATGGTGTCGATAAACACGCCCAGCGCCTGGAGCAGGCCAGCCTTGGCAGGGTGGCTTACATCCGCAGCGGCGGCGGCACAGGGGGCAGAGCCGGAGCCGGCTTCGTTGGAGAACAGGCCGCGTTTCACACCCTGCATCAGTACTGCGCCAAATCCACCTGCCGCAATCTGACGCAGGCCAAAGGCTTCCTCAAAAATGCGCTGGAATACGGAGGGCAGCAGGGCAGCATTCTTGATCAGCAGGAAAATTGTGATCAGAAAATAGCAGCCGGCCATGATGGGGACCAGCACATCCAGAACCTTGACACTGGCATTCTTACGCAGCACGATGATGGCAGCCAGCGTGACCAACAAAAGGGTGGAGTACAGAGGAGGGATGTTGAACGCAGTCTGGAAGGAACTGGACACCGAGTTGCTGATGACCTGGCTGATGCCGCACCAGCAGATCAGGCCGGAGATGGCAAAGAGCACAGCCACCACAGAGTAGCGGCGGGGCTTTCCACCCAGCTTCTGCTGTGCGTACTGGTGGATATAGTAGGCCGGGCCGCCGCGGTAGCCTCCGTAGAGGGGGTCCTTCTGCTTATAGAGTTGGGACAGTGTGGCCTCGATAAAAGCGGTGGAGGAACCCAGCAGCGCGGAGATCCACATCCAGAACACTGCTCCGGCGCCGCCAGCGGAGATGGCGGCCACCACGCCGACCAGATTGCCCATGCCCACCCGGGTGGCAGTGGAGACCACAAGCGCCTGGATCCCGGAAATGGAGCCCAGGTGGCTGTCCACACGCTTCTCAACGGTCACACGGAGCATCTCGGGAAAGAGACGCAGGGGCATGGCACGGGTGCGGATGGTGAAGTAGATCCCCGTGGGAATGAGCAGCAGCACCAGCAGGGATACACTCATAGAATTGCCGCCAGGCAGGGGAATGGTGAAAAGATCTCCCCATAAGAATTTATACACGGTTGAGATAAGTTGTATGATCAGTTCCATGATGTGCTCCTTTAGGTGTGATTTTGGGGTGCGCTGTCAGAATCAGTCCTGGTTGGCCATGGGAGACGCCCCGGGGCGGACCACAGGGCGTTTGTCTCCTTTATTATACAGATAAAAAATCGGAACGCAATAGGCTCCAGACAATCTTGTGCACTTTTTTTGTTTAAAGCGTTGATGAGGCGGTTGCGACATGACCGCTGGAGCAGAGACATATACTGAGAACAATAAAAAAGGCAGGAGGAAGTTCTTATGAGAGCATTTTTAATCCGTCGGAGCTCGATTTCTGTTGCAATCTGTGGAATTATAGCTGTACTCATGTTCTATGTGGTCAACTATCCAGCTGCCGTAGATGCCTCGGCATCTGCGCGGCAGCTGCCCATTTACTGTGTACAGAGAGACCAAAAGCTGGTGTCCATCAGCTTTGATGCTGCCTGGGGGAACGAGGACACGCAGACCCTGATCGACATCCTTGACCGCTTTCAAGTTAAGGCCACCTTTTTTGTAGTGGGTGACTGGGTGGAAAAATACCCGGAGTCAGTCAAGGCGCTCCATGAAGCGGGGCACGAAGTGATGAACCACTCCAATACGCATGCCCATTATCCTCAGTTGTCACCGCAAGCGGTGATAGATGACCTGAATGCCTGCAATGATAAAATTGAGGCAGTCACTGGCGTACGGCCTACCCTGGTGCGCCTGCCCTATGGAGACTACGATGACAACGCGATCCGCGCCGTACGGTCCATTGGCATGGAACCCATCCAGTGGGATGTGGACAGTTTGGACTGGAAAGAGATCCCGGCTCAGGAGATTGTAAAACGGGTCACAGACAAGGTCCAGCCCGGCTCCATCGTTTTGTTTCACAATGCAGCCAAGCACACACCGGAGGCCCTGCCCTCCATCCTAACTGACCTTATTCAGGAGGGTTATACCTTTGTGCCAATCTCCCAAATCATCCTGGATGGGGAGTATACCATCGATCACACGGGCCGACAGTGCCCGGCATGATAGAACGATTTACAATCCGTAAGGGAGCGGTACATGGCTCAAATGTATGTTACTGCAATTCGTGGTACATGGGTGTTGAACCTATGGAGGGATAACACTGGATCCTTTTATAGTTAATCCATTGAGAAACCCGGCTCATGCATCAAGCATGAGCCGGGTTTCTCAACGGATTTTGAAGTTATTCCTCATCCAGCTTAAGCACTGCCATGAAGGCTTCGGTGGGCAGCTGCACAGTGCCCAAGGTGCGCATTTTCTTTTTGCCTTCTTTCTGCTTCTCAAGCAGTTTCTTTTTCCGGGTGATGTCACCGCCATAGCACTTGGCCAGCACGTCCTTGCGCATGGCCTTGACAGTTTCACGGGCGATGATCTTGCCGCCGATTGCTGCCTGAACTGGAACCTCAAACAGCTGACGGGGGATGTTCTCCTTCAACTTTTCACAGATCTTCCGGGCACGACCATACGCTTTTTCTCGGTGGACAATGAAACTCAGAGCGTCTACCTGGTCTCCGTTTAGAAGGAGATCTACCTTCACCAGATCGCTCTTTTCATAGTCTTCCAACTCGTAGTCCAGGCTGGCGTATCCCTTAGTACGGGCCTTCAGTGCATCGAAGAAGTCGTAAATGATCTCACCAATTGGCATGGAGTAGTGCAGTTCTACAAGATTGGTATCCAGATACTGCATATCTTTAAAAATGCCTCGACGGTCTTGACACATGGGCATAATATTGCCCACATAGTCTGGAGGCGCAATGATGGACACCTTGGCGTAAGGCTCACGTGCCTCGCTGATGGAGCCGGGATCGGGGTAATTATGGGGGTTATCCACCCGGACAACAGTACCATCAGTTTTTGTTACCTCATAAATAACGGAGGGTAATGTAGTTACCAAGTCCAGGTCGAACTCACGCTCCAGGCGCTCCTGGATGATTTCCATGTGAAGCATCCCTAAAAAGCCGCATCGGAAACCGAAGCCTAAGGCCACAGAGGACTCTGGCTCAAAAGACAGGGAGGCATCGTTGAGTTGCAGCTTTTCCAAGGCGTCACGCAGGTCTGGATACTTAGAGCCGTCCTCGGTGTAGATGCCGCAGTAAACCATGGGCTGGGCGGGACGGTAGCCAGGCAGTGCCTCGGCGGCAGTCTGCTCCACCCCGGTGATGGTATCACCCACCCGTGTGTCCTTTACGTTTTTGATGGAGGCGGTAAACCATCCTACCTCGCCGGCGGACAACTGGGGAGCGGATTCCATGCCCAAAGGCTTGAGATAACCACAATCCAGTACGCTGTACTGGGCACCGGAAGCCATCATCCTGACCTCCATCCCTTTTTTCAAAGTGCCTTCCATGACGCGGAAATAGACGATAACACCTACATAGGGATCATATTGGCTGTCAAAGATCAGAGCCTTTAAGGGAGCATTTGGATCACCCTGGGGAGCGGGAATATTTTGAACAATATCTTCCAGAACCGCAGGGATATTGACGCCCTGCTTGGCAGAGATCTCCGGAGCATCCTGAGCTGGGAGGGCCAGGATATTTTCCACCTCGTCCTTCACCCGCTGGGGGTCGGCGGCAGGCAAATCAATTTTGTTGATCACCGGCAGGATCTCCAGGTCGTGCTCCATGGCCAGGTAGGTGTTGGCAAGGGTCTGGGCCTCGATGCCCTGAGAGGCATCCACGATGAGGACGGCTCCTTCACAGGCGGCCAAGGAGCGAGATACCTCATAGTTAAAGTCCACATGGCCCGGGGTATCGATGAGGTTCAGAGCATAGGTATTGCCATCCTCCGCTTTATAGTCCAGACGGACGGCCCGGGCCTTGATGGTGATGCCGCGCTCCCGCTCCAGATCCATGTTGTCCAGCAGCTGGCTTTCCATCTGACGCTGCTCCACCGCACCGCACAGCTCGATGAGCCGGTCAGACAGGGTGGATTTTCCGTGGTCAATGTGTGCGATGATGCTGAAATTGCGGATTTTAGATTGATCGGTCATAAAACAGAAAACCTCCTTGGGAAAATCCACCCAGGGCCCATTACATAGATGGGGCACACCAGATGGAGCATTATAAAATCAGTTCACCGGGATCCCAGAAGTGCCTCAGAGACTACTTCTTTTTCTCGTTTTTGACTTCGCGGCCTTCCATCAACTGGTTGATGCGCTCTCCGGAGTTATGGATCAGCTGGAGCATGGACTGATACAACACCGGATAGTCCCGGGCCAGGGCGGCGTGGTCCATCTCCGGCATCTGGCCTTTCTCCTTTACATGGGCAGCCAGAGCATCGATCAACTCCACCTCGCTCATATGCAGATCGGCATCGGCCAGACCGGCCATGAAGTGCCGCTGAGTGACAGAGAAAAAATCCGGATTGTTGGCAGGGTTTGCGTGGTACAGGTTTCGGTACACCTGATACAGAGCGGTGGACAGATAGTTTGATGCTGCCCGGATGGCCTCACGGCTGCCAGTCTTGCCCAAAAGGTCAAAGAGCATTCCGACCGAATTGACCAGCAACTTTTTCGACAGCAGGGCCAGTACAGAACCCCGCATGGAATTGTCCTTCTCATCGCTAATGTCGTAGAGCTCCTCGGTCCCGATTGTGGTGCCGTCCCGGGTCAGGGTCCGGCCCAACAGATAGTCGGCGGAGACACCGTAGTAGTCACAGGCTTTTACCACGAAGGCCAATCCCGGCTCCCGGATCCCATTTTCATAATGGGACAGCAGAGCTTGTGAAATGCCCAGAATGCCGGCGGCGGTGCGCTGGCTAACGCCTTTTTCCTGCCGCAGCAACGACAGTGTGCGGGAAAATTCTGCGTTCAAATTTCTCACCTCATACCAGAATCAATACACTTGGTATAGTATAAACGACCATATACCTGTCGTAAAGAGCTTTTTGCAAAATTTCGGCGATTTTTTTCGGATGAAGCACTTCAAAATCAGGCAAAATAGAGGGGTAGTTACCCTTGCATTTCAACATAAAAAATGCTACCATAGACCCAGCAAACAGGCGTTTTACGTCTGAAAGTTCAGTTTTGGAAGGAATGGTTCAGTATGTTCAAGAAGCTCATCGATATTCTGAAGGCACATCCACGCAAGATTGTGTTCACAGAGGGTACCGACTCCCGGATCCTGGAGGCCTCCGCCCGCCTGCTGTCCGGTACGTTCCTGACCCCTGTGCTGGTAGGCAATGAAGAGGCTGTCCGGGCCGCCGCCGAGGACGCCGGCTTCAACATCCGTGGCGCGATCATTGTCGATCCCGAAAATTACGAGAACATGGATGCCATGGTGGCCAAGATGGTGGAGCTGCGCAAGGGCAAGATGACCGAGGATGAGTGCCGGAGCGCTCTGAAGAAGGGGAACTACTTCGGTACCATGCTGGTGGCTATGGGCGAGGCCGACGCCCTGCTGGGCGGCGCTACCTACTCCACTGCCGATACCGTTCGTCCCGCTCTCCAGCTGGTCAAGACCAAGCCTGGCAACAAGATCGTCTCCTCCTGCTTTATTCTGGTTCGCCCCTCCGCAACCGGTGATAACGATGTTCTGGCTATGGGCGACTGCGCCATCAACATCAAGCCCAACGAGGATGAGCTGGTGGAGATTGCGAAGGAGACCGCAGAGTGTGCCCAGATCTTCGGCATCGACCCCAAGGTTGCATTCCTCAGCTACTCCACCTTCGGCTCCGGCAAGGGCGAGGACGTGGACAAGATGCGCAACGCCTGTGAGAAGGCCAAGGCTGCGATGCCTGAGTTCCTCGTGGACGGCGAGATGCAGTTTGATGCCGCCGTCTCTCCCCGCGTAGCTAAGACCAAGTGCCCCGACTCCAAGGTGGCCGGCTATGCCAACACCTTCATCTTCCCCGACATCAACGCCGGCAATATCGGCTACAAGATCGCCCAGCGCCTGGGCGGTTTTGAGGCTTACGGCCCCATCCTGCTGGGCCTGAACGCTCCGATCAACGACCTGTCCCGCGGCTGCAATGCCCAGGAGGTCTATTCTATGGCCATCATTACCGCTGCCCTGGCGTGAGGGTTGGGTTTTCTCAAATAGTTCGGCGGGCCTCGTAAGAGGCCCGCTTCTTTTTTACGATGGCCATGATTACACGTTGCCCCAGTGAAGGAAAAGCCGGTTTTCTGCGAATATTTCCAGGGTGAGTAAAAATTCGGTAGCGTCCTCATCAATCGGGAGTGACTAGCATAATAAAGTGCCCCGCCGACAGATACTAACGGCAGGGCACTAATTATTTGGGAGAACAGATGAAGCGGTCAAAGGATTTGGATATACCCCTTTAGAAAGTCTGTCCGCTCGCCCTGCTCCACTGCGGTAAGAAGGTACTGTGCCAGTAGAATTCCAGTATGGTACTGTGTTTGTACTTCGTTTAACGCCTCTAAGACATCACTTCGATAATCCCAATCGACACGTTCTCGAATCAAAAAAGTCAAAAATGTGCTTCCTTTTTGTTTTGTCCACAGGAGATCTGATCCAGTCATATTTGGGGGCATCACAATACAGCGAGTCTCGCTGGACATATCCCTGGTGTCAAAGTACCGGACATACACTGTGGGATCGCTGCTGTACAGCAGGAGTTTTTCACGTTCATGGAAGTCAAAGCGGGCGATCTGCTCAAAAGGGACCTCCTCCGGTTGGTATGGGTCCTGCTGGAGACGCAAAATCTCCTGCGTGTTGCAGGTCTGCTTTTGAATCTGTTCACAGATCCGCTGGCAAGACTCTAGGTGGGCACGCATGTGATGCTCCATCTGGCGCAGTCCATCTTGATACTGCTCCAGATCAAAACCTCGCATTTGCAGGATCTGTTTCACCGGAACCCCAGAATTACGCAGAAAGACCACATCTGCAATCTCCGCCAGTTCCCGGGGACCATAGTTGCGGTAGCGGTTTGCTCCTTTTGGGGGAGAAATCAAACCTTCCTGCTCCCAGAAACGGATCGTTGCCGGTGGTATGTCTAACAGCTTGGACACCTCTCCAATGGAAAAAATATCCTCCATACTACACCTCTAAAGAACTTTTTTTCTATTTTACCATGTTTTCTATTGACATTCAACCTACTTGAAGGTATATGATTTGGAAGTATGACCACGGAGCTGGAAACGAAGTCAAACCTTGATGAACGTTTGCCGGCTCCGAATGTGTGTTTGTTGTAAATTTAGAGAAATGAGGAGATGGCTATGGAAAACACCGAGAAAAAAGAAAAGAAGAAATTTCAATTCAAAATGCCTCACACCTATGTGATCCTGATCTCGATCATGGTGCTGATGCTCGTCCTGACCCACATCATCCCCGCTGGTGAATATGACCGAGTGGAGGATCCGGTTTCTGGAAAGATGGTAGTCGTGGCCGACTCCTATCATGAGATTGATGTGGAGGCCCCGGGCATTTTTGACCTGTTCCTGGCCCTTCAGGAGGGCTATGTGGATGCGGCCAATATCATGTTCCTGATCATCTTTGCGTATGGCTTTGTTTATGTGCTGACCAAGAATGGAACCATGGATGCGGCTTTGGGAACGATGGTTCGGAAAATCGGATCTCGGGTCTCCCTTCTGATCCCCATTACTATGCTGGTGCTGGGTATCCTGGGCTCCACCATGGGTATTTATGAGGAAGTCTACGGTCTATTCCCGGTCTTTGTAGGAATTTTTATGGCTCTGGGCTATGATGCCATTGTAGGCGGCGCCATTATTTTCCTGGGTGTTTCCATCGGTTATGCTGCCGGAACCACCAACCCCTACAATATTGCAGTGGCACAGGATGTGGCTGGTGTAGAGCTGTACTCCGGCATGGAGTTCCGCTGGCTGATCTTTATCGCCTTTGAGGCGCTGGCTATCTTCTACGTCATGCGCTATGCCCGCCGGGTCAAGGCGGATCCCGCTCGCTCTCTGCTAAAGGGAATTGCTGTGGACAGCGTGGAGATGAAGGGCATCAACAGCCTGGACGAGGTCAAGATGACCACTCGTCAGAAGCTGTGCCTGCTGGAGTTCTTCGGTGTCATCGGCTTTTTGACCTACTCCGTGCTGGAGCTGGGCTGGTATGTGAACGAGATCGCAGCTCTGTTCCTGATGGCGATGGTGATTGCCGGTATCATCAGCGGTTACTCTGCCACTGAGATCTGCAAGACTTTCATTGAGTCCACCAAGTCTATGGTCTCTTCCATGCTGATCGTCGGCTTTACCCGCGGTATCCTGATTCTGATGAAGCAGGGCTGCATCACTGACACCATTGTATATGGTCTGGTGAACGTGCTGGATGGTGCAAGCAAGTATGTTGCTGCTTACGGAATGCTGTTCCTGCAGAATATTATCAAGTTCTTCATTAACGGCTCCACCAGCCAGGCTACCATTACGATGCCCATCATGGCTCCTACTGCGGAGCTGGTTGGTCTGAGCAAGCAGATTGCGGTGCTGGCCTATCAGTTTGGTAACGGTTTCGCCGACTGCTTCTGGCCCACCTCCTGCGCACTGTGCTGCGGCCTGATGGGTGGTGTGCCTCTGAACAAGTGGTACCGCTTCGTTACCCCGCTGTTCTTGATGATGCTGGTTCTGGAGTTTGTGTTCATGACCATCGCCGTCTGGATCGGCTATTAAAAACAGCTTTTTACCCCAGTTTGGGGTGAACTGAAACATACTGGCAATAAGGATATGGAAGGCTGACTTCTGTATCCTTATTGCCCTATCCACCGAAAACCAAGAAAGGGGAACTGAATATGATTGTAAAGCATGGTAATGTGTTGCTGTTTGAGGAGGGCGGGTTTGTCCTGCGCGATATCCGTGTAGAAAATGGGAAAATCAAGGAGATTGCTCCTGAGCTTCAGGCTGCTGAGGGGGAAGAGATCTTTGACGCCTCTGGAAAGTATGTTACCCCCGGTATGATTGACGCCCACAGCCACATCTGCATCAGTGAGGAGGGTATGGGCAGCATCGGGGATGACTGCTGTGACTACTCCGGTGCCCTGACCCCGGAGTTGGAGGTGCTGGACGGTATCTATCCCTTCGATCGGGCAGTGATGGATTCTGTTCGGGCCGGTGTCACCGCTGCCTGCGTCTGCCCCGGCAGCGATGGCGTGGTGGGCGGCGTTGCCTCCACCATTACCCTGAACGGCACGGTGGCCGACGAGATGCTCCTGCGGCGCTACACCGCCATGAAGTGCAGCGTGGGCGAGAACCCCAAGACTGCCAAGCATGGCTTTGAGTCCCGCATGGGTGTGGCCTATCACCTGCGCAAGTGCCTGGAGGACGCCATTGAGTACCGCCATGATAAAGAGGAGGCGGAGAAGAGCGGCAGCTGGTTCAAGCGGGATCTCGGTATGGAAAATATGCTGAAGGTCCTGAACAAGGAGATGCCGATCCACATGCACGCCCACCGTTCCGACGATATCTGCACAGCCATCCGCATCGCCCAGGAGTACGATGTAGACCTGGTTCTCGTCCACTGCACCGACGGGATTGCCGTCGCTGATTACCTGGCCAAGTTCCCCTATCCGGTGATCGTAGGCCCCGGTATGACCCCCCGCTCCAAGCATGAGACTTGGAACAAGACTTATGAGACCGCTGGGGTTCTGAGCCGCGCCGGACTGAAGGTTTGCATTACCGCTGACCATGATGTCACTCCTCTGTACTATCTGCCGGTCTACGCTGCACTGTCTGTGCGTGACGGCATGGATGAGCTGGAGGGACTGAAGGCGGTCACCATCAATCCGGCTGAGGTGCTGGGCATCGATGATCGGAAGGGCAGCCTGACAGCAGGCAAGGACGCCGATATCGTAGTATGGGATCAGCACCCCTTTGCCTACCAGGCTCATGTGGAGCAGGTATTCCTGTCCGGAAAGGCCATGTGCTGATCGATTCTAATATTCCGCTTTAGGAAGGGAGCAACAGGTCATGCGCCGATGGAAAGAAAAGCTCTCCAAGATCAAAATGCCGCATACCTATGTGATCCTTACAATCATCCTGCTTGTAGTGGTCGCTCTGTGCTATCTGATTCCGGCCGGGGAGTATGTCCGTGAGCTGGATCCGGTCAGTGGGAGAACTGTGGTGATCCCTGATTCTTTCCACTTTACGGAGGGAAAGAAGCCGGGGGTGTTCGATATCTTTTTGGCCCTCCAACGTGGATATGTGGATGCGGCAGATATCCTGTTCCTGATCGTATTTGCTTATGGCTACGTCTACATCCTCACAAAAAATGGGACATTAAGTGGCGCGATCCATGTGTTGATCCGAAAGATGAGAGGCCGGACCCATCTGCTGATTCCGGTATTCATGCTGCTCTTCGGAGTGCTGGGTTCTACTCTGGGGATTTTTGAAGAGACCTATGGATTGGTGTCGGTGTTTGTTGGAATGGGTTTGGCCCTGGGATATGACCCCCTTGTTGGCGGGGCGGTGGTGTATGTAGGTGTGGCCACCGGCTTTGCTGCTGCCACCACAAATCCGTTCTCTGTGGGCATTGCCCAAAGTATTGCGGAGGTCCCTATCAACTCCGGAGTTCTTTATCGCCTGGTGGTCTTTCTGGTGTTTCAGTTGACTGCGATTTGGTATGTCATGCGTTATGCCAAAAAGGTCAAGGCCCATCCGGAGCAGTCCGTTATGTACGGTGTTCCAATGGAGTTTACTCCGCCTGATGTGAGTGAGTCAGACGGAGCCTTCACACTGAGACAAAAGCTGTGCCTTCTGCTGTTCCTGGTTACTATCGGGATGCTGCTGTTTGGTACCATTCAGCTGGGATGGTATATCAATGAAATCTCGGCTATGTTTCTGATGATGGCGGTGATCTCTGGTCTGGTGGGGGGCTATTCCGCCACTGAAATTTGTGACACATTTATTGAGTCCACGAAATCCGTGGTATCCTCGATCCTGGTGATTGGGTTTACCCGGGGAATTCTGCTGACGATGAAGGATGCTATGATTTCTGACACAGTGGTCTACGGTTTGTCCCAGCTGCTCAATTCCTCGAACAAAATGCTCTCTGCAGTGGGAATGCTGTTTCTCCAAAATGTCATCAACTTTTTCATCACTGGATCATCCAGTCAGGCTACCATCACAATGCCAATCATGACTCCAGTGGCAGATATTGTGGGTGTGAGCCGCCAGACTGCTGTACTGGCCTACTGCTTCGGAGACGGTTTCTCTGACATGTTCTGGCCCACCGCTTGTACTCTGAATTGCGGCCTGATGGGTGTTCCCCTGGATAGGTGGTACCGTTTTATGGCGCCCCTCTTTCTAATCATGATGGCGTTGCAGACCTTCTTCATTGCCCTGTCTGTGTTTGTCTATCTGTGAGTCCGCAAAATCGTGATCCAAATATAAAACCCCCGCCGATCCCGAATGGGGCCGGCGGGGGTTTTCATCCTCATGATCCCTCGATTGGAACATCGTGCTGCAAGCAGATAAGAAACAGGCCGGATACAATTCGCATCCGGCCTGTTATCAAATCAATTTTTCTCTACATCCATGACCAGACCAACTCGGCGGGCGTGGCGGCCGCCCTCGAATTGGGTATCCAGGAACACGTCCACAATACGTTCCGCCATATTGGGGCCAATGATACCAGCTCCCATAGCCAGCATATTCGCGTCATTGTGGCGGCGGGTCATCTCAGCACAGTAGGAATCGCTGCACAGCGCACAGCGGATGCCCTTTACCTTATTAGCGGTGATGGAAACACCAATTCCAGTGGTACAGATCACAATGCCCTTCTCGCAGCGGCCATCGGCCACAGCCTCTGCAGCGGCCTTAGCAAAAATGGGGTAGTCGCAGCTCTCCTGACTGTCGCAGCCGCAGTCCAAAACGTTGATGCCCTTGGCGGTGAGATAGGCCTTAATATGCTCCTTGAGGCAGTAACCGCCATGGTCCGAAGCAATAGAGATCATATTTAAAATTCCTCCTCCGCGGGGAGCGTCAGATGTCAGATATGACGGGCCCACGCTGTTTTCACAATAGTTTCTCTGTCCCCCTATTGTATTTCATTTTTTCAGATTTGGCAAGGGGGAAGCGCACTTTTTGACCAGAAAAGGCCGCCCCTAGGGGCGGCCTTTTTTCACACTGTTTAATTAGGGACGGGTGGGAACGTGCCAGATGTCCCGAGCATAATCGCGGATGGATCGGTCTGCGGCAAAGATGCCAGAGCGTGCGATGTTGATCAGTGACATCTGATTCCAGAGCTTGCGGTCGGAGTAGACATCCAGGGCCCGGCGGTGAGCTTGGCAGTAGCTGTCAAAGTCGGCCAAAAGCAGATACTCGTCGGCAGGGCTGCCACCTGCGCCATGCAACAGGCGTGCGGTGAGGTCGGAGTAATCGACCTGGTCGGAGAAGCCTCTGGAGATCTGGTCGATCACCCGGCGAAGCGCACCGTTTCCGTTATAGTAGTCCATGGGGTGGTAACCGCGGGACTTCAAATCCTGAACCTGACCGGCGGTAAGGCCGAAGAGGAAGATATTCTCATCCCCAAGCTGTTGGTGCATCTCTACGTTGGCGCCGTCCAGGGTGCCGATGGTCAGCGCACCATTCATCATAAACTTCATGTTGCCAGTACCGCTGGCCTCCTTGCCAGCAGTGGAGATCTGCTCGCTAAGTTCGCTGGCAGGCATGAGCCGCTCGGCTAGGGAGACACGGTAGTTTTCCAAAAAGACCACCTGAAGTTTATCCTTACAGATCGGGTCAGCGGCAATTTGAGCCGCCAGAGAGTTGATAAGCTGGATGATCTTCTTGGCTACATGATAACCGGGGGCTGCCTTGGCTCCGAAGAGGAAGGTCTGGGGGGTGAAGTCCATGTTGGGGTTATCCCGCAGCTGGTCATACAGGTGGATGATATGAAGGACGTTGAGCAGCTGGCGCTTGTACTCATGGAGACGCTTCACCTGAACATCAAAGATGGCATCGGTGTTTAGCACCACGCCGGTCTCACGGGCGACATAGGCGGCAAAGCGGCGCTTATTTTCTAGTTTAATGGCCTCCAGGCGATCCAGAATGGACGTATCATCTTTATATTTCTCAAGACCCTGGATGGCATCGGGGTGCAGAAGGTAGTCATCTCCGCCAACGCATTCCCGCACCAGAGCATCCAGTTTGGGGTTGATCTGAGACAGCCACCGGCGATGATCCACACCGTTGGTGACATTTTTGAACTGCTCCGGATGCATGGTGTAGGCATCGTGGAACACATCCTGCTTCAGAATATCCGAATGGAGCGCAGAGACACCGTTCACGGCGTAGCAGGTGCACACGCACAGGTTGGCCATTCGAACCTCTCCATTCCAGATGATGGCCATATTAGCCACTTTATCCTGGTCGCCGGGGAAGCGCTCCTCTAGCTGGCGCTGGTAGCGGGCGGCGATCTCTTTCAGGATCTGCCAGATCCGGGGCAGGAGGCTTTCAATCAGGCCTTGGGGCCAACGCTCCAGCGCCTCAGCCAGAACGGTGTGATTGGTGTAGGCGACTGACTTGGTGACGATATTCCAGGCATCGTTCCAACTGTACCCCTCCACATCCATCAGAATGCGCATCAGTTCTGGGATAACCAGAGTGGGGTGGGTATCGTTGATCTGGAGAACGTGCTTCTCATGGAAGTTGCGCAAGGTGCCATATTGGGCGCGATGCTTGCGTACGATAGACTGGACAGTGGCGGAGACAAAGAAATACTGCTGCTTCAGACGCAGAGACTTGCCCTCATAGTGGTTGTCATCGGGATAAAGCACCTTGGCGATAACCTCAGCCATAGCCTGCTGCTCCACAGCTTTGAGGTATTCACCCTTGGAGTAGTAAGACATATCTACAGGAACAGGGCTCTTGGCATCCCAAAGGCGCAGGGTATTGGTGTGTTTGGTCTGGTAGCCAGCGATCTCCATATCCCGGGGGATGGCCAAAACAGTGGTGTAGCCTATGTGTTCCGGGTGATTCACTCCGCGCTCATCCCAGTGATCCACCACACGGCCGCCGAAGCGGACTTCCTCGGTCTCGTCTATCTTGGGGATGAGCCAGGCATCGCCCAGTCCAAGCCAGTTATCGGCCTGTTCCACCTGACGGCCATCCACAATTTTCTGCTTAAAGATGCCCAGCTCATAGCAGATCGTATAGCCGGTGGCTGGGATCTCGAGGGTGGTCATAGAGTCCAGATAGCAGGCGGCCAGCCGGCCCAGGCCGCCATTGCCCAAGCCGGCATCAGGCTCCTTCTCAAAGAGGTCGGAGGCGGAGTAGCCCAGATCCTCCAGTGCTTCCTTCAAGGTATCCAGCAGGCCAAGGTTGTAGGCGTTTTTCTCCAAGGAGCGCCCCATGAGAAATTCCATGGACAGGTAGTGGACCTGTCGCTGCTGATCCTCCCAGACTCGGTTCCCGGTCTCCATCTGATGGGCGGACATGATGTCCCGCAGTACCAAAGCGCAGGCCTTAAAGATGTGGTTGGGACTGGCGTCCTCTACATCGCGTCCGAAGTTGCGGTGGAGTTTTCCGACTATCATTTCGGTAAGCTGGGCTTTACTGTATTCAGCCATTTTGTTGCCCCCGTTTCATTCTTTATGGTGATCAAATGACAAAGCGGAAAGCCTGGAACAGGCATCCAGATTGTCACCCGAATCTGTTTGATATTGTACCAGATTTCCACTGGAGCGTCAATGCGAAGAAGGGAGCAAATCCTTGGAATATCAACGGTTTTCTGAACTTTTTTGCCCTGGTTTTTGACACGGAACAGCAAGCAGCTGCCTAAAGAGAAAAAGAGAGGAAAAACAATCTCTAGCAGATGCTTAACCAATAAAATGGGCTGTTTTGGGAAAAGTTGAGCCCTCCGCCGGAGCGGAGGGCTTGCTGCAGCGGGATCGTCCGGGATCAGCCGGAGATGCGCTGATAGATATCCAGATACTCTTGGGCAGAGTGGTCCCAGCTGAAGTCGGCGGTCATGCCGGACTTCTGGAGGCTGTGCCAGGCATCCTTGTTATTGTAGTAGAGGTCTACTGCCTCACGAATGACCCAGAGCATATCCCCGGCATTGATATCGGAAAAGGTAAATCCCCGCCCCTCGCCGGTAAATTTGTTGTAGGGCAGAACGGTGTCCTTCAGGCCGCCAGTCTCGCGGACGATAGGAACCGTGCCAAAACGCATGGCGATCATCTGGCTCAGGCCGCATGGCTCACTAATCGAGGGCATGAGAAACAGATCCGCACCGGCGTAGATCATGTTGGACAGAGGGCCGGAGTAAGTGATCTGAGCGGAGAAGCGGCCGGGATACTGACGCTGTGCATTTCGAAATGCCTCTTCATATTGCCAGTCGCCAGTGCCCAGCACGACCATCTGTACATCCATCTCCATGATCTGATGAAGGACATCGGTAACCAGGGAGAAGCCCTTGTGCCCAACCAAGCGGGAAACACAGGCGATGATGGGGGTGGATTCATCTTCCCGCAGCCCCACTTTCCTCTGGAGGGCCAGCTTACAGGCATTTTTACCCTTGGTGGGCGATGCGGGGGTGAAGTTAGCGGCCAGATCGGGGATAGAAGAGGGATCATACAGAGCCATATCAATCCCGTTCAGGATCCCCTGAAGTTTGCCGCTTTGCTGATTGATGACGCCGTCCATACCATGGGCATAGAAAGGCAGGCGGAGTTCCTGAGCATAGGTGGGCGAGACTGTGGTGACATAAGTGGAGGCCATGATGGCGCCCTTCATCAAATTTACGTCGCCTTGGTGAGCCAGCATGCCCTCATTGAAATAGTTGCGGCCCAGGCCAATCACATCCTCCAGGACCTGGTCGCCGTAACGGCCCTGATACTCTACATTATGGATCGTAAATACGGTTTTGACATGATTCAACTGAGGAATACGGTATTTATCCTCTAACAGATAGACCGGAATCAGCGCGGTCTGCCAGTCATTGCAGTGGATGATATCTGGAGACCAGTCCAACTGGCCTGGCGTTTCTACCACGGCGCGGGAGAAGAAGGCGAAGCGTTCGCAGTCATCAAAGTGGCCATAGATCTGCCAGCGCTTGAAGTAGTACTCATTGTCAACAAACCAATAGGTGACACCTTCCCGCTCCAGCTGGAATAAGCCGCAGTAGACCTGCCGCCAGGAGAGGGGTACATTGAAGTATTTCAGAAAGGTCATCTGACTGCGCCACTGCTCTCCGATGCCCTCATAGAGGGGGAGGATGACCTTGACCTCGTGTCCAGCTTGGGCCAGCGCCTTAGGCAGGGAGCCAGCTACATCGGCAAGACCGCCGGTTTTAATAAAGGGTACCGCCTCAGAGGCGGCAAACAGGATCTTCATAATAAGTCCCCTTTCCACAAGCACAAAATGAGTTGGAAGCCGGAGCGTCGTGCTGAGGCACGGCGCTCCGGCAGGAGTACAAGATCAGACCACGGACTCCTTGGCAATGGCCAGAGGATAGGTCAGATGGCCCATGAGCATCCGGTCCTGATTGATGGTAACATTCTTATCTGCGATGACATAGGCCAGGGAAGCACCACTTTTGACCACAGTGCCCTGCATCAGGACGCTGTCGCATACCCGGGCACCCTTCTCTATGATGACGCCCCGGGAGATAATGGAGTTTTCCACCTCGCCTTCAATGAGGCAGCCGTCTGCAACCAGAGAGTGGACGGAACGGGAGTCGGGGCCGTAGTAGGTAGAAGGATTGGACCGGTCCTTGGTTCGGATAGGACGGTCGGGGTTAAAGAGCTCATCCCGAACGGAGGGCTCCAACAAATCCATGGAGCGCTGGAAGTAACCGCTGACCGACTGGAAGCGGGCCACATACCCCTGATGGACATAGGACATCAGCTTTAGGGTTTTGAGCCGGGGCTGAAGAACACCGCGGCTGAAGTTCACGATATCATGGGCGGAACAGTAATCCACCATGTCCAGCAGAAGCTTTTTGGACAGGATATAGATCTCCAGGCTCTCTAGGGTGCTGCCGGCGGTTACAGGATGAACGGACAGGTCGGTGACCCGGCCGGAGTCATCTACCTCCACATACTCAGAGAAGCGGGGGGCACCCTTCAAGCTGGGTGTACAAACCATGGTTACATCCGCGCCGCTGTCCAGATGCTGCTGGAATACTTCGGCCACGGGAAGATTGACCGCCATATCACCCCAAGCCAGGATCACATAGTCTTGGCGGATATTCTCCAGATAGTCGGCCACGCCGGAAAGGGCGTCCATATTGCCGCGGTACTCGCCGCCTCGCTCTGCATAGCCGAAGGGAGGGAGGATCCGCAGGCCGCCGTGTTTACGGGACAGATCCCAGTCCTTGCCGGAACCCACATGATCCAACAGCGACTGATAGCTCTGATGAACGATAACCCCCACATCAGTGATGCCGGCATTGACATAGTTGGACAGCATAAAGTCGATCAGGCGGTAGCGGCCGCCAAATGGCAGAGAGCAGGTGTTACGGGGGCGGGTCAATTCACCCAGATTGGCGTCAGAGCGGCACGCGAACACGATTCCATGAAGATCGTTCATACCTGCTCACCTCCCTTCACATCATTCCGAACCATGGCGCTGGGCTTGACCACGGCCTTTTCTCCTACATGAACACCGCCAGCCACTACGGCGATCCCCCAATTCGGATCTTCTGAGGGCGGAGCACCCACGGTGGCCTCAGCTTCGATGACTGCGCCCTCTGCCACGATGGCATAGGCCACTACAGCGCCTTTCTTGACCACAGCACCGGGCATGAGGATGGAGTACTGAACGTCAGCGCCCTCCTCCACTGTAACGGAGTGGAACAGCACAGAATTCTCCACCGAACCGTCTACCTGGCAGCCGCCGGTAACCAGAGAGTGAGAAATCTGGGCGTTGGGGCCGGTGACATGGGGCGGGCGGACAGGGGTGCGGGCGTAGATGGGCCAACTGGTGTCGTAGAGGTTGATGCCATTTTCGTTGCTTGGGGCCAGCATATCCATATTGGCGTCCCATAGAGAGTTGATGGTACCAACGTCTTTCCAATAGCCGTGGAAACGGTAGGCCATCAATTTTTCACCAGCCTCTAACATGGCAGGGATGATATTTTTGCCGAAGTCATTGGAGGAGGCGGGATTTTCCTCATCCTCGATGAGGTAGCGGCGCAGCTTGGACCAGGTAAAGATATAGATGCCCATAGAGGCCAGATTGCTTTTGGGCTGCTTGGGCTTCTCTTCAAATTCATAGACCTGGTCGTTCTCGTCCACGTTCATAATGCCAAAGCGGGTGGCCTCCTCTAGGGTGACTTCCAGCACGGAGA
Source organism: Lawsonibacter sp. (assembly GCA_037257225.1). Classification (GTDB taxonomy): domain Bacteria; phylum Bacillota; class Clostridia; order Oscillospirales; family Oscillospiraceae; genus Lawsonibacter. The sequence continues at coordinate 4,257 of JAYCWP010000034.1, read as the reverse complement.
TGGTGCAGGCTGCGTCACTCTTCTTATGCAGGTCCAGCATATCGGTGTAGTCCATTTTATAAATATGGTCGCCGGACAGGATGACCACATATTCCGGATCGTACATATCCAAGAAACCGATATTCTGATAGATCGCATTGGCAGTGCCTTTATACCAGGTGCCCTGGTCGCCCTCCCGCATATAAGGGGGGAGAATATGGACGCCGCCATCGGATCGGTCCAGATCCCAGGGCTGGCCGGAGCCAATATAACTGTTTAGCTCCAAAGGGCGATACTGGGTCAGTACGCCTACTGTGTCAATACCGGAGTTGACACAGTTGGAGAGAGGAAAATCGATGATACGGTACTTCCCGCCGAAGGGAACGGCAGGCTTGGCCACATGGCTGGTAAGGGCGTAGAGACGGCTGCCTTGTCCGCCTGCCAACAGCATGGCCACAACTTCTTTTTTCATTGTCCTTCACCTCTGATGTAATGTAGACCGCTGGATCTGCGGTAAAAACCACAGGCGAGAGGTTCACGCCTGATCGGTCTTGGGTTTGCGCCCTGGCCGTGCTGCGGCCTTCGATTTGCGGGCGGAGGTTTTCGCGGAGGCAGTTTTGCCCGTCCCTGACTTGGGGGATAGCTTCTTCTCCGGTGCCTTTTCCACTGTTTTTTTCTTGCGGACGGGGCTGCGGCGGATACACCGGTAAACCATCACGGACATGGGAGGCAGATCAATGGAGATGGCCTGCTCTTGATCGTGACAGGGGGTGCTGACCGTTTTGATGGGAGCAGTGTCGCCCAAGCCGGAGCCGCCGAACTCTACGGAGTCAGTATTGAGTACTGGTGCCCAAGTGCCCGGGAAGGGAGCGCCTACATAGTAACCTTTGCGGTGGATGGGCGAGAAGTTGCACGCCACGATGAGGGGGCGGCCTTCACGATCCCAACGTAGGAAGGCTACCGTGTTGGCGGTGTGGTCATCAGCGCACAGCCACTGGAAGCCCTGCCAGGAGTCATCCTGCTCCCAGAGAGCAGGTTCTGCCAGATAGAAAGCATTGGCTGCCTGGAAAAATTTTTGGATCTGGCGATGAGGCTCATATTGGAGCAGATGCCAGTCCAGAGAGTACTCATAATGCCACTCGTTCCACTGGCCCAGCTCTGCCCCCATAAAGGAAAGCTTTTTGCCCGGATGGGTAAGCATATAGGCATAGAAGGCACGGACACCGGCGAACTTCTCGTTGTTTTCACCAGGCATTTTTCCAAGGAAAGAGCCTTTCATGTGGACTACTTCATCATGGGAAAGAGGGAGTATATAATTTTCTGAGAAGGCATACATCAGGGAGAAGGTGATATCACGATGGTTGAACTGTCGGAAATAGGGATCCAGCTTAATATAGTGGCAGATATCATTCATCCAGCCCATGTTCCACTTAAAGTTGAAACCAAGTCCCCCCTCGTCCACAGGGTAAGTGACCTTGGGCCAGGCAGTAGACTCCTCGGCAATCATCAGCACATCAGGATGGGCCGCGAAAATAGTGGTATTCAGCTTTTGGAAGAACTCGATGGCCTCCAGATTTTCCTTGCCGCCGTGGATGTTTGGCATCCAAGCTCCGTCCTGACGTCCGTAGTCCAGGTAGAGCATGGAGGAGACGGCATCCACCCGAAGTCCATCAGCGTGGTATTCCTCCAGCCAGAACATAGCATTGGAAAAGAGGAAGGAGCGGACTTCATTCCGGCCCAGGTCAAACACTTGGGTGCCCCAGTCGGGGTGCTCTCCCTTCCGGGGATCGGCATATTCGTAGGTTGGAGTACCGTCAAAGTGATACAGGCCGAAGGCATCACGGGGGAAGTGGGCGGGGACCCAGTCCAGAATGACACCTACTCCAGCTTGATGGAGCTGGTCGATGAGGTATTTTAAGTCATCCGGTGTGCCGAAGCGGCTGGTGGCGGCGAAATAACCGGTGACCTGATAGCCCCAAGAGGCATCCAGAGGGTGCTCCATGACGGGGAGCAGCTCTACATGGGTATAGCCCATCTCCTTAATGTAGGGCACCAGGTAGCGGGTGGTATCACGGTAGGAGAGAAACTCGCCTTCACCGGTGCGGCGCCAGGAGCCCAGATGACATTCATAGATGTTCATAGGCCGGCGGTAAGGAGGATTTTTGGCCCGGTAGTTCATCCAGCCGGCATCCCCCCAGGGGTATTCATCCAGTTCATAGAGTTTGGATGCGTTCCCAGGACGAGTTTCAGCGTGGAAAGCGTATGGGTCAGCCTTGGCCGTTACCGTTCCATCGGCGGCATGGATGGCATATTTGTATGTATCATAGCGTTTCAGACCGGGTAAAAACCCCTCCCAGATACCGCCCTCGAGTTTTTCAAGCGGGGCGGAATGTTCGTCCCATCCGTTAAAATCACCAAAGACACAGACTTGTTTGGCATTGGGCGCCCAGACACGAAAGAGATAGCCCTCCTGTCCGTCCTTACGGCAGGGATGTGCACCGAAACAGCGCCATGCATGGCAGCTTCGGCCCTCGGAAAACGCCTCCAGTTCTAGAAATAGATCATATTCAGACAGTTTTCCATCATATTTGACCAATGAGATCACCTCATTCTTGTGGATTTCGCAGCGCATTGCATCGAAAATAACAACCTTATAAAAATGCCCCCCCTAATATTTATATAAATTATACAACAGCCATGGGAGACCGTCAAGTCAAAAGGCGGTTAATTGCAGGACATCTAAGGGGGATAAGAGGGAGCGGAACTGGAAATCTGCCGGGGAGAGTGCAAGACAGCACACCTCCCCGGCAGGACTGTTTACTCGGCCATGAGAAGCTGATGGAGCAGACGAGTGAAAATGCGTGTTACGGTCAAACGTCCGGCCCCCTGAGCGGCCAGAATGGGCACGGTGTCCCGCACCTGACCGTCTACTGAGACCTCAAGTTCTCCCACAGTCTGACCAGGTTCCACCGGGGCTTCCAGATCCTGTGCCAGGGTCAGCCGGGTGGTCACAGACCCCTCCTGCCCTTTTCGAACCAGCAGACGGCAGTCGCGGGCCAGATGGGGCTGGATCTGATTGACTGTCCCCAGCAGCACTGGAATGGGAACCAGGGGAGTGTCAGGGTAGACATTGACCAGGGACCAGGCAGAAAAGCCGTAGTCCAGCAGGGTTTTGGCATCGGCAAAGCGGTGGGCGGAACTGGGGGCCTTCATCACTACGGCGATGAGCTCCATACCGTCCCGCTCAGCAGTGGCGGACAGGCAGTAGAGGGCTGAGTCGGTGGACCCGGTCTTGAGTCCCGTGGCTCCGGGATAAAATCGCACCAAACGATTGGTATTGGTCAGGCCAAAGGTTCCATCCCGGATGGAGTCCATCCAAATGGTGGTATACGTTCGGATATCCGGGTGGTGTAGGATCAGTTCCCGGGACATAAGTGCGATATCATAGGCTGAGCTCTTATGACCGGCAGCAGGAAGACCGGTACAGTTGACAAAGGAGGTGTCTGCCATGCCCAACTCCCGGGCACGACGGTTCATCCGATCGACAAAGGCGGTCTCACTGCCAGCCAAGTGCTCTGCCATAGCCACTGCCGCGTCATTGCCCGAAACCACCGCAATACACTTGATGAGTTCACCGGCAGAAAATTGCTCCCCTTCTTTTAGGTAGACCTGGGAACCGCCCATTCCTGCAGCAGCGGCAGAAACGGTGACCATGTCCTCTTTAGATAATCGCCCGCTGTCCAAATCTTCCATGATCAGCAGCAGAGTCATTACTTTTGTTACACTAGCAGGCTCCAGCTGCTGATGGGCCTCCTTCTCATAGAGCAGAGTGCCCGTCTCTTTTTCCATCAGAACCGCAGATGCGGCGGACAGATCCAGATTCGGCTGCGCCGCCGGATCCTCCTCCCCAGCTGCTGATGCGCCGCTTGTGAGCATGGCAGCTGCCAGCAGCAGGGCACAGATTCTCTTTTTCATGCCAAGTACCTCCTGATCTGGATATTGTGTTTCCGTGTGTAAACAGGATGTGGAGGCTGCGAAGCTTCTATGCAGGCAGAATGGACGGTAAATTTTGCTCTCTTTACCATAACTCAGGAAGATTGAAAAGTTTGTAAAATTAAGCGGAAGATAGGAAGTGAGGCGGTGAAGTGTCGAGTTAGTTTTCCACATTCAGCTGGATTTTGTGGAAATAGAGCCAGATATTTTCTGGAATCTGAAAAATTTTCTTGGTCGATTGTAAAATGAAGTTGGACACCTAAGAAAAAATCCATAGTGATTTTC
>JAYCWP010000033.1:0-77086 GCA_037257225.1 Lawsonibacter sp. | reverse complement strand
CCGGCCTTGGTCTTGGGCTCGATGGCCACGCGGATCACGGGCTCGGGGAACTCCATGGACTCCAGAATGATGGGATGCTTCTCGTCGCAGAGGGTGTCGCCGGTGGTGGAGTTCTTCAGGCCGACCACGGCGGCAATGTCGCCGGCGTAGCAGCACTCGATGTCCTCACGGTGATTGGCGTGCATCTGGAGGATGCGGCCAATACGCTCCTTCTGCTTCTTGGTGGAGTTGAGCACGGTGGTGCCGGTGTTCAGCACGCCGGAGTACACACGCACAAAGGACAGGCGGCCCACGAAGGGGTCGGTGGCGATCTTAAAGGCCAGAGCGGAGAAGGGGGCGTTGTCGTCGGCGTGACGCTCGTCCTCTTCCTCGGTATCGGGATCGATACCCTTGATGGCGGGGATGTCCACCGGAGAGGGCATATAGTCCACGATGGCGTCCAGCAGCTTCTGAACACCCTTGTTGCGGTAAGAAGTACCGCAGACCACAGGGACCATGACGTTGTCGATGGTGCCCTTGCGGATGGCCCGGCGGATCATATCCTGGGGAACTTCCTGCTCCTCCAGGACCAGCATCATGATCTCCTCATCGATGTCGGCGCAGGCGTCCAGCAGCTTAGTGCGGTACTCCTGAGCCAGCTCCATCATATCCTCGGGGATAGGCTCCACGCGCATATCCTTGCCCAGCTCATCATAGTAGACGTCGGCGTCCATCTCCACCAGGTCGATAATGCCCTTAAAGGTGTCCTCCGCGCCGATGGGCAGCTGGATGGGCACTGCGTTGCACTTCAGACGATCATGGATCATGTTCAGCACGTTGAAGAAATCAGCGCCCATGATATCCATCTTGTTGACATAGATCATACGGGGAACGCGGTAGTTATCGGCCTGACGCCACACAGTCTCAGACTGGGGCTCCACGCCGCCCTTGGCGCACATGACGGTAACAGAGCCGTCCAGTACGCGCAGGGAGCGCTCCACCTCGACGGTGAAGTCCACGTGGCCCGGAGTGTCAATGATGTTCAGACGGGTCTGGGGGAACTGATTCTTGGTGCCCTGCCAGTAGCAGGTGGTAGCAGCGGAGGTGATCGTGATACCACGCTCCTGCTCCTGCGCCATCCAGTCCATGGTGGCGGTACCCTCGTGGGTCTCGCCGATCTTGTAGTTTACGCCGGTGTAGTACAGAATACGCTCAGTAGTGGTAGTCTTGCCCGCATCGATGTGGGCCATAATGCCGATATTACGGGTATTCTCCAAAGAAACTTTTCTAGACATACTTCGTCTCCTTTTGGATTACCAGCGGTAGTGGGCGAAGGCCTTGTTGGACTCGGCCATCTTGTGGGTATCCTCGCGCTTCTTCACGGCGCCGCCCAAGTTATTGGCAGCATCCATGATTTCGCCGGCCAGACGCTCCTTCATGGTCTTCTCACCACGGTTGCGGGCATAAGCGGTCAACCAGCGCAGACCCAGGGTCTGACGGCGCTCAGGGCGAACCTCGATGGGCACCTGGTAGGTGGCGCCGCCCACACGGCGGGCCTTGACCTCCAGGGAAGGCATAATGTTCTCCAGGGCCTGAGTATAGACCTCCATAGGCTCCTTGCCGGTCTTGTCCTTGATGATCTCGAAGGCACCGTAGACCACCTTCTGAGCCACGCCCTTCTTACCGTCCAGCATAATGCTGTTGGTCAGCTTGGTAACCAAAACAGAGTTATACAGCGGATCGGGCAGAACCTCCCGCTTGGGTACATTTCCTCTTCTGGGCACTTTGCTTCCCTCCTTCATATAGAATTAAATGAAATCATAGGTACTCGTCGCACAGCTCGTGCGGCGTGTAATGCCTGTCCGAGGTCTGCCCATACAATATATATAGGTAAACGCTCGGCAAGGCGGGGTTGCCTTGCGCAAACGCACAATGCAATTCAAATGGAAATAACTTTACAGAGTAAAATTACTTCTTGCCGGCCTTGGGCCGCTTAGCACCGTACTTGGAACGAGCCTGCATACGGCCGTTAACACCCTGGGTATCCAGGCTGCCGCGGATGATGTGATAACGCACACCGGGGAGGTCCTTAACACGGCCGCCGCGGATCATTACCACGGAGTGCTCCTGAAGGTTGTGGCCGACGCCGGGGATATAGGCGGTAACCTCATAGCCGTTGGTCAGACGCACACGGGCGATCTTACGCAGAGCGGAGTTCGGCTTCTTAGGAGTAGAAGTACGAACGGCGGTGCACACACCTCTCTTCTGAGGAGAAGGCAGATCGGTCTCGCGGTTCTTCAGGGTATTCAGGCCATGCTGAAGGGCGGGAGAAGTGGACTTGTAGGTCACCTGCTCGCGGCCCTTGCGGACCAGCTGATTAAAAGTAGGCATGATTTTCCTCCTTTCCAAAAGTCTGCCCCATATAGGGCATGGTATTTATTTTAACAAAATAAGGGATCCTTATTCTGCTAAAATCAAAAAATTTGGGACTTACACCACAACAGCGATGGCGGCTCCCACGGCGATGCCGCAGGCCTCACCCAACAGCTTCATGCTGTCTGCCTGCTCTACCCGCACGCCTGTGCGGACGGCCTCCTGGACCAGCGGCTGCAGCATACGGGGGTCTGCGTCCCGGGCGATGTAGATTTTCTTCGCCCTTCTGTCCCTCAGGGCGCGGCGGGCCTGCTTGCTCCCCACAACCTTCTGGGCCTGTCTGAGTTCTTCCAGCATCTCGGTGTCCCTCCTCTCCCCCGTACTCGGGGGCGTTTCATCGGGTAAATGGGCGCAAAGTCCCTTACCACCGCAATTTTGAATTATAACATCATGTCAAGCCCCCGTCAAGATAAATTTTCCCGGAAATTTGCAATTCTGCCGCCTCTTTCTGGCCGCTTTGTCCAAAAGCCTGTCCTGTCCTCCGGGAACCTTTTTCCTTCTGCTCCGTCTAACCCAATAAGAGGATTGTTCCCATCCCTGCAATTTGATACAATATCCATAGAAGATCATCGAAAGGAGGCCACCGCAATGAAACGCGCACTCTCTCTGCTCCTGGTCAGCGCCCTGTCCCTCTCCCTGCTGGCCGGCTGCTCCGCCGCGGAGCAACTTTCCGCAGAACCCATTTCCCTGACCGCACAGGAGCTGTCCGCCCACGGCCCGGACACTCAAAACGCCTGCGACGTCCTCTCCACCTTCGGGCTGGAGCTGCTGCGGAACACGAAGCAGGCCTGTGAGAGCACCCTCCTCTCCCCGCTCTCCGTGATCCTGGCCCTGTCCATGGCTGCCAACGGGGCGGAGGGCGAGACGATGGCCCAGTTCCAAGAGACGATGGGCGGCGTTTCTCTGGAGGCCCTCAACGCCGCCTGTCAGTTTCTCTTGTCTGACTACCGGCAGCTGGGTGGCTCCACCCGGGCCAGCATTGCCAACAGCCTGTGGGTGGACCCGGAGGGTCAGATCTCTGAGGAGTTCACTGGCCGCTGCATGGGGATCTACGGCGCCGAGGTCTTTCAGGGGGAGCTGTCCTCTTCCGGTATCGTGAATGATGTGAACCGCTGGGTGTCAAAGCAGACGAAAGGACTCATTCCGGAGCTGGTCCAGCAGCCCTTCCCCGAGGACACCGCTGCCCTGCTGGTCAACGCTCTCTATCTGAACAACACCTGGGAATTGGAGTTTGATCCCATCAGCACCTATCCCCGGAAATTTACCCACAGCGGTGGCCAGGTGGAACAGATGGACTTTCTCCACCATTCCTTCACCGATCTGCTCTACCTCCAGGGCGAGGGCGCTCAGGGGGTGGTGCTTCCCTACGACGACGGGCGGCTGGCCTCCGCGGCCATCCTGCCCGACTCCCCCGACCTGGGCGGATGGCTGGACTCTCTAAATGGAAATGCCCTGTCCCAACTGGTGCAGGGGGCGGATGAGCAGCGGTTCTTATATCTGGCTTTTCCCAAATTTGAAGCTGAGTGGAGCGGCTCACTTCAGGAGATCTTAAAGGACATGGGGCTGGAGGACGCCTTCACCCCCGGTCAGGCCGATTTTTCCCGGATGGGCGATCATCCCAACGGCTATTACCTGAGCGAAGTCCTCCACGCCGCCAAGCTCCAGGTGAACGAGAAGGGCACTGAGGCGGCCGCCGCCACGCTGGTCGCAGCCGGCAGCGGCGCTCCTCCACCGGCAGAGGGCATCGAGCTGCTGCTGGACCGCCCCTTCCTGTATGGCATCTTTGACCGTCAGAACGGTATCCCCCTGTTTCTTGGCACCTTTGAATGAATGAGGAGTTAGGAATTAGGAATGAGGAATTGCAGTGTTCCGCCTCCGGCGGAACTCGTCCAAACAGTCCGGAAAAGCCGTCCCCTCCCCAGCCCCCACCGTCCAATCCCCAACTCCCAACTCCTAACTCCTAATTCCTAACCCCGGGAATAACCCGCCGCTCCCCGGGCATCCTATCCCGGAAGGGAGGGGATGTGATGAACGTCCATGTCAACGAAAACTGTATCGGCTGCGGCCTGTGCGTCAATATGTGCGGCAGTGTCTTTCTGATGACCCAGGAGGGGGTGGCCGCCGCCCGGGACGAAATCTTTCCAGAGCAGGAAGGCCAGGTTCAGGAGGCTGCCGAGAGCTGCCCTGTCAGTGCCATCGAAATCACCAACCATTGATTCCTCTGATTCCTCAAAACAAAAAGCAGGCGGGGCTGTCCCATGGGACAGCCCCGCCTGTTAGCTGCAGGACAGAGCAATGCCCCCGCCCATCTGGTCCAGAAAAGACCATCGGCTCAGGGGCACCAACAATATTCAAAAAGGTTGGAAGGTTGCTCAGGCGTGATGCTTCGTCCAGGTGTGAGTATAGGACCACAGGATCCCCACCACAGTGGCCAGCAGAGCAGCCACAGTCACGATCTCATTCAGCATGATAACTCAACTCCTTTCCTGTTCTGTTATTATTTTACTCTGGGCTCCAGCCCCCTGTCAATGGACGCTCCGCCGATTCTCCCCACACCTTCTCCTGGGCGTATTGTGCATTTTTTCGTCTTTTCAACCAAATCAAAATTCGATACTATTTTGTCTTGTTTCATGTTAATTTCCCGTTAAGATTATCGATTCATAAACCAAATCATTTGTATTCCATTTTGTAATGTTTCTTTCTTCTCCGTTATCCAGAAAAATACCTAATACCCAAATCTTCTTGGACCGCTTCCACCACTCCGAATGGATTTCCGCCTTCAAGTTGTTGAATCTTTCCCTTTTGCACTGCTCCAGACTTTGTACCTTTAGGTTCTCTCAGGAGCACACCCTTCGAACGCCCCTTCAAATAAATCGGCCCCGACGCAGAACATATCATTCTGCGTCGGGGCCATAAAGTATACAGGAAACAGGTTACCAGAGGAACCCACCAAAGGGCCATGGATAGCCACCGGACGGTTGCTGCTGGATCTGCTGGTTGGACTCCTGCTGAGGTTGGTTGGCCGCCTCAGTCTGCTCGTTCTTCTCGTCAAAGGTGATGGTCAGCTCCATTTTATCGCTGCCCCGCAGCACCGTCAGCTTGGCGGTATCCCCCGCCTTATAGCCAGAGGACAGGGCCGCAGTGAGGGCCGTACTGGAATCGATCGCGGTATCATCGATGGCGATGATGATGTCGTTGGCCTGAAGGCCCGCCTTCTGGGCACAGGACCCATCCGCCACACTCTCCACATAGGCGCCGGCGCTGACCCCGTAGTGCTGGGCATAGTCAGGAACCGAGGTAACCTGTACACCCATATAGGGCTTTCCGGTGACATAGCCGTTTTCGATCAGGTCTGTGATGATCTCCTTCACATCGTTGATGGGGAGGGCGAAACCCAAGCCCTCGGCGGAGACACCGGAGCTGCTCTGGGTATACTTGGCAGTCACAATGCCCACCACATTCCCATAGCTGTCAAACAGGGGGCCGCCGGAGTTACCGGGATTGATGTCACAGTTTGTTTGAAGGACATTTAGTGTGGTGGTCTCTGTGGCGCCCGTGCTGGGATTGGTGCTGGTCGTGGTGATTAGCCGGTCCAGAGCAGATACCAATCCATCCGTCAAGGAATAAGTCAACTCGCCCAGAGGATTGCCGATAGTATAGACACTCTCGCCCACCACCAGCTGATCGCTGTCACCCAGTTTCACCGGAGTCAAGTCTGAAGCCTCGATCTTCAGCACCGCTACGTCATTGTCCTGCTCTCCGCCCACCAACTTGGCGGTATATTTCTTGCCATCCGCAAAGGAGACCTCAATGGACACCGAACTGTCCTTGGCCGCATCCTCAATGACATGGTAGTTGGTAACAATGTAGCCGTCCTGGGTCAGCACAAAGCCGGAACCACTGGCAGCAGAGGTGGTGGTCTGTCCAAAGATATTCACAGATGTGGTGGATACAGTGATGCCCACACAGGAGGCCAGATTGCTGGCATAGAGCTGCTCCGGGGTCATCGGCTTTCCCCCGTTGCTGTTGGCCACTGTGTCTACCTCCACAGTGGGCCGCTCACTCTCATAAATCACAGTGTCTCCCCGGTCAAGCTGCCGGTACAGAGCGGCTCCGCCTACTCCAGCCCCACAGCCCACCACAGCACAAGCCAGCAGAAGGGCAGCGGCCTTTGTGGGAAAGCTGCGGCGTTTCCTGGGCTGCTCCGGACCGGGCGCGCCAGGACCCGCGGGGATGGGGTCAGTATAATCACCGAATCCGCCGCGGTATCCGTCATTTTCACTATTGTAAAAATTGAAATCGTTGGTTCCCATATTGATCCACTCCTTAAATTCTGTGCTCTGGAGATTCATCCTTTTGACATTGCCCAGTATACGGGAAAAATATGAAAAAACCATGAAGAAAAATCGCGGCTTTTTTTAACTTTTCCCGCCACATCCTATCTTACTCTCCATATTCCCAAAAAGTCAGCGCGTTCCCGCCCATTTCTGGGTAGGAACGCGACTGACAGCATCGATGATGGGAATTCACACTTCCGGCCGTTCTCTCAGCAGGGCCATGATGTCCTCTGCCGCCGCAGCCAAATCCAGACGGAGACCCTCGAACAAGCCCAGCTTCACCAGATTCAGCGCAATCAGCGCCACAGTTGGACCAAGTACCATTCCCAACACACCCCCCAGACGCATCCCCACATAGATGCTCACCAGAGAAAGGATAGGAGACAGCCCCGTCTGATCTCCCACCACTTTGGGTTCGCCTACCCGCCGGAAAAGTGCGATGCCCCCCCAAATCAGCATGATTTGGATGGCCTGAGCGTAATCATGGGTGAACAGGGCCAAAAAAGCCCAAGGCACCATGACTGTTCCCGCTCCCACGATTGGGATGAAATCCAACATGGCCAATCCCAAAGCCAGAAGCAGACCATAGGACTGTCCAATCAAAAAGAACCCTACCATAAGGATGAAGAACACTCCTACGGACAGCAGAAACTCAGCCCTCAGGTAGCCGCCAAAAGCAGCCAGTGCGATATTGCGCACCTGAATCACAAAGCGGAGGAGCCGTTCATGCGTGTGCTGAGCCGCCCGAGCCCGAAGTTCCGGATAGTCCACCGTCAGCATATAGGCCGCCATCACATAAATAATGAGGGCCAATCCGAAAGATGGCACTCTCTTTGCTTTCTCAGTGGTAACGGCCACCGCATTCTGCAATACATTGGGCACCGCTGTATTCAGCCATTCCATCAGCCCGTCAGCCATCGACTGCACCGACTCTGTCAGCTCCGGCGGCACCATGGTCCACAGCTGGAAGGAGATCAGTTCCAGCTGATCCAGGACCGCATGGAACCCTTCCAGCAGTCCATCCCAATTCTGAACCAAAGAAACCAATTCAGCACCCGCCGCATAGCCCAAGTAGCCGATCCCACCGCCCACCAATCCGAAAAGGAGCAGCAAAATCAGCAAAGAGGACAGTTTTCTGGGCCAGTGAAGGCGTCTTTGAAGCCACTGCACCAACGGATGGAGCAGGGCTGCTGTAAGCAGTGCCGCCACAAAGGGGGCACATAGAGACAGCAGAGGGCGCCCCACCTCCTTCAGCAGCCATAAGGCCAACAGGGTCAGCACAAGCCGCAGGCCCAGCCGGAGCCACACGCGCCCCCGCTGGGGCCAGGTCAGCTTCTTATCCTTCATAGGAACCGACTTCCTTTCCTAGAGCCAGATACACCACCGTTTCCACGTGAAACGGCATGGCCCCGGCCCGGAATCCCCGGGCCGGGGCCACTACTGTGCTCACTTCTCCCGGTAGATCATGCCAACCAAATTGGGGCCGGCGTTGATGGCAATCACACCGCCGATCTCATAGATCAGATCAGCAGGCCGCTCTAACTTCTGGGCACAGGCGGTGATCATGCAGTTCGTCTGTTCCGGGTTTCCAGCCCGGACAATCAGATATGGTGTATTGGGTTCCCTGGTTTTCTGACACATTTCCAAAAGTGTTGGGATCACATTTTTCACCCCACGCACCTTGGTCAGCACCTTGGAATCTCCGCCCTCAAAGGTCATCACCGGCTTCAGCCCCAGAGCCTCTCCCATAAAGGCTGCTGCGGCAGAGACCCGGCCGGATTTCTTGGCAAAACGCAGGTCAAGCGGAGCAAACAGGACACGAACATGGTCGATCCAGTCCTGGATGTAGGCCAGGATCTCCTGGACAGGTTTCTCATCCCGGGCCATCCGTGCCCCTTGTACCACCGCCCAGCCGTATCCCATGGTATAAAGGTGGGAATCCACAATGTGAATACGGAACTTTTCTTCCGTCTCCGGCCTGTCCTCATAAAACTCCTCCCGGGCTTGGAGGGCATTCTGGTAGGTAGCGGAGCCCTTAGAGTTGATAGAGACATAGATCAGATCGGTATAGCCCTGACGGAACACTTCCTCAAAGCACTGGCTGAACACAAAAGGGGTCAGTTGGGCATGGGTGGGGATCTGCGGTGCTGCCAGCAGCATATCATAAAATTCCGCAGGGGTAAAATCAACACCGTCCTGATACTCACGTCCCCCCATGGCAATCGGAAAGGGGATCACCAGAATATCCAGTTCCTCCCGCAGAGGTCGGGGAATATCCGCGGCGGAGTCAGTAACAAATTTGATTTTCTGTGCCATAACGGCCTCCTGTTTTCTATTGATACAATCTTTATAACCTTACTATTATCCCAGACATTCGGTACGATGTCAATAAAACAGGCTCAATCTTTTCTTTTTTTCATTTGGATCCGGGTACCATCCGGTCTCTGGATGTAGGTATGATTCAGTTGTGCCTCCAAATTCCCCCGGACAGCATCCAGATACTCACGCCGCAGGATCGCCTGCTCCTCTTTCTCCTCTGGGGTCAACCCTTGGACTGTCTTAGACTTCTTCGCCAACTCATTGATCCGCTGGATCTTTTTTTCATCCATATCCTTGATCCTCCTATCACGGCACGGCTTGGCTTGACTCTGCCGCCTATGCATATCAAATATATCGTTCCAGTACCAGCATGGTGCGTCCCTTTTTGGACTGCCCCAACACCTCCTGGACCACGCATTTGCCCAAACCACGGCAAGTCAGGACATCCCCTGCCTCTACCGCCCGATCCGTCTTTGTACACTCCCGGTGGTTCACTGATACTCTGCCCGCACTGATCAACTCCGCCGCTTTGGATCGCGAAGTAGAAAAACCAGAGGCTAACACCGCATCTAACCGCATGGTTGCCACGGTATCCCGAACGGTCTTGATCTCTGGCGGATGGGGAGTTAGTTCCGACACTGGGATCTCCCGAACCTTCAGCCGATAGCGGCCAGCCCCTTCCCATTGGCTGAGGAGAATCGGCAGTACCTCCCGAAGGATGACTACCTGACAGCGGTCACGTTCCATCAGGATATCTCCCAGCTTCTCCCGAGTCAGTCCAAGCCCCATCAGTCCTCCCAAGATATCCCGGTGAGACAGGGATGTATCCCGGGGAAACAGCGCTTCAAGCGCTGCCAGAGGCCCATCCGGGTCACACAAGGCATCCTCAGGCTCCTGCCAGTCAGGAAGGAAGCGGCAGATTTGCCGCTCTGCCCCCTCATAGCCTCCGGTCCAGACGCAGCGTGGGTGCCCCCAAGCATTCAACAGATCCTGCACCAACGCCTGCTCCCCCGGTGAGAGGAAGGGGGTATGGGCCGGAACACCCCGGTTTTGGGACAGCTCCAGCTTGTCCAGCACCCGGGCCAGCAGCATCCGCTCCTCCCCACTTCGGGCACAGCGGTCCAACAGTTCTGTCTTGTTCACGTCTCCCACGCTCCTGTCTTTTCCAGAGTCTACCCGGTGAGCTTCTGCTGACAGTATAGCAGAAAGCCGCTCCGCACTCAAGAGACTTTCTCCGGCTGCTTTCCCCCTGTTTTCCCCTCTTCTCTGCCGCCCTTGTCCGGCAGCCTGATTCGCTGTCAAAATTTGCGTCTCACCGCCTCTCCCTTTCATATAATCTACACATGTATATTATCTTGACAGTTGTTGTGTAATAGGCTATCATAATCTCGATCAACGCATATGGAGTGTGAAGCATGGATCGAAAAAATGAAGAACATCTGGATCTGCGCCAGCGCAAGACCCGCGCTCTTTTGGTCAAGGCACTGGCCGAGTTAATGGAAGAGCGGCCCTTCTCCGAACTGTCTGTGGTCGATATATGCAGTCGGGCCATGGTGCACCGCACCACATTTTACGCACATTTTAATGACAAGCGGGAGCTGCTCAGTTATCTGCTCTCTCAGTTGGAGCAGGAATGCGTAGAAACCTGCCTTCCCAGGGAGGAGATGACCTCCCCAAAGGAGTACTTTCTCACTGCAGTGAAAAACACCCTGGATTTCTTCCAAAATCGTCGCTCCCTGTATCTGGCCTGTTTGAACAGCGGGATGGAGGCCGAGGTCCATGTCCTGTCAGACCGTGCAGCCCAAGAACTGTGTCATCAGCTGTCCAAGCCCTCTTTTCGGAATGCCGCCCCTGAGGTCGATCCCCAGATCGCCGCCCGTTTTTATATTGGGGCGGTACTGGCCCTGATTCGGTGGTGGCTGACCAGCGATGACCCAGTCCCACAGGAGACTCTGATCTCTAACCTGTCCCACTTTATCCTGATCAACTGACAATGGGAGTTTTTTATGGAACATGAAAAGAAAGCAGAAAGCCCCATGCTCAAGCTGGCGCGCTTTATTGTGGATAAACGAAAGGCCTTTTATCTGATCTTCCTGGCCGCTTTTATCTTCTGCGCAGTCTCCATCAGCAAGGTGCATATCAACGATGACATTACCACCTATCTCCCCGCCCACACAGAAACGCGGCGCGGCCTGACTTTGATGGACGAGGAATTTATCACCTTAGGCAGTGCGAATATTATGGTATCCAATATCACCTATGACGCAGCCTACAACCTCTCTTTAAAAATCGAAAAGATCCCTGGTGTCTCTTCTGTGGAATTTGATGATACCCAGGACCATTACCACGATTCTGCGGCCCTGTTCTCTGTTTCCTTCGACGGAGAGGAGGATGATCCGGACACCGCCGCCGTCCTCCTCCAGGTGGAGCAGCTTTTAGAGGGCTATGACTACTACCCTTCCACCACCGTGGGCCGGGATGAGTCGGCCAGCCTTCAGCAGGAGATGACTGTAATCCTAGCTATCGCCGCTGTGGTCATTGTGGTCGTACTGCTCTTCACCTCTAAAAGCTACATGGAAGTTCCAGTCTACCTCATTGTTTTTGCTGCCGCCGCAGTTTTGAATATGGGGACGAACTTCATTTTCGGAACCATTTCCTTCATTACCAACTCCATCGCCATCGTTTTGCAGCTGGCCATGGCCATTGACTATGCCATCATCTTTTGCCACCGGTATATGGAGGAGCGTGACAACGGTTTGGATGCCCGAGAGGCCGATATCGCCGCCCTGAGCAAGGCCATCATCGAGATCTCCTCTTCCAGTCTCACTACCATCTCCGGACTGGTAGCCCTAATGCTGATGCAGCTGCGCATCGGCTTCGATATGGGCATTGTACTGACCAAAGGCATCATCTTCAGCATGCTGTGCGTTTTCCTGCTGATGCCCGGTCTGCTGATGCTGTTCAGCGGCCCCATTGAAAAAACCCGTCACCGCAATCTGGTCCCCCATATCAACTGGTTCGGCAAAGGAGTGATCCATCTCCGTTACATCCTCCCCCCTATCTTTCTGGTAGCACTGGTGGCATGCGCTGTGCTGTCCAACCACTGCGACTATGTCTTTGACACCAACGATGCCGATTTCGGCAATAAACCTGACTGGCAGCTGGCCGAAGAAAAGGTCAGCCGCACCTTCGGACAGAAAAACACCATTGCCGTCCTAGTCCCCCGAGGAAGCTATGAAAATGAAGGTAAGATCCTCCGGGAGGTAGCCGATTTGGCTCCCGTCACAACAGCCACCGGACTTGCCAACACCGAAGTGGAGGACGACTGGGTGCTGACCGACGAGATGACTCCCAGGCAGTTCGCAGAGCTGGCCGGTGTAGACATCGAACTGGCCCGGCTGCTCTATCAAGCCTATGGCCTCAACGCCGAGGAATATGGAGCCATCTTCCAAAATCCAGATGACTACGCTGTCCCCCTGATCGATGTATTTGAATTCCTACTGGAGCAGCGGGATAAAGGGGTGGTCAACCTGACTGGCGAACAGGCAGACAAGGTAGATGATTTGGAGGAGAAGCTGGATATTGGCCTGGAACAGCTTCGCGGCGAGCACTGGACCCGCATGGTCTTTGTGGCCGATGTGCCCACGGAGGGAGCAGAGACCCAGGCCCTTCTCAGCCAGATCCGCACCATCGCCCAGAAATACTATGGAGACGATGTACTTTTGGTGGGCAACTCCACCAATGCCCTGGATCTGGCCAACTCCTTCACTCAGGACAATATGAAGATCAGTATCCTCACCGTCCTGTTCGTCATGGTCATCCTGCTGTTTACCTTTAAGTCCGCCGGACTGCCCATCCTGCTGGTTCTCACCATTCAGGGTTCCATCTGGATCAACTTTACCGTCCCTGTGCTGACCCACACCAACCTCTATTTCCTCAGCTACCTGGTGGTCAGCTCCATCCAGATGGGTGCCACCATCGACTACGCCATCGTCATCACCAACCGCTATCTGGATCTCAAAACCCAGATGGATCACCGGCAGGCTGCGGTGGAGGCTCTGGATCAGAGCTTTTCCACCATCCTGACCTCCGGAACCATCATGTCCGTAGCCGGCTTTCTCATTGGAGGCATATCCACCAATGCAACGATCGGATCGGTCGGCCTCACCTTGGGACGCGGC
The DNA here is from genome assembly GCA_037257225.1 of Lawsonibacter sp. Classification (GTDB taxonomy): domain Bacteria; phylum Bacillota; class Clostridia; order Oscillospirales; family Oscillospiraceae; genus Lawsonibacter. Next base: position 63,837 of record JAYCWP010000033.1, on the reverse strand, counting down.
ACCGTTACTTCTATCGCACTGGTCATGACTGTTCTGCCCCAGCTGCTCATGTTGGGGGACGCACTCATCGAGCGCACCGCCATCACCCTCAACCGAGACCGGAAGCAGCGCTTCAACCAGGGTTCCATGCGTCTGGATGGCCATATCCGCGGCCATGTGTCCGGCTTCGTGGACGGAGAGTTCAAAGGCGTGCTCCACGGCAGTGTGGATGCGCTGATCGAGAGCAAGTATCAGCAGCTGGACCTGCCTGACACAGAGAAGGAGGAACCCCATGAAACTGTATAAACGGGCGGCAGCGCTGATCCTGACAGCCGCGACGCTCCTCTCCCTGGTCCCCCCTGTCTTCGCAGAGGACGACCACGTCACCATTTCCAGCGCCAAAGAGTTTTATACCCTGGTCCAAAGCTGTACCCGGGATGTCTGGTCCCAGGGTGTCACAGTGGAACTTACCACCGATTTAGATCTGAGTGGCTCCGATTTTCAGCCTATCCCCATTTTTCAAGGAACCTTCCACGGCAACGGCCACACCATCCGCGGCATCACCTATGACCACAAGGGTTCCACCCTGGGCCTGTTCCGCACCCTGACCGAAAGCGCCGTAGTAGAGAATTTGTCTGTGGAAGGCCTGTTGGAGCCTCAAGGCTCCGCCAGCCAGCTGGGACTGCTGGCCGGCGAAAATTACGGCACCATCCGCTCCTGCTCCGCCAAAGGGACTGTCTCCGGACAGGAGGATGTGGGCGGCCTGGTAGGTGTAAACGGAGAAACAGGCCGCATTGAAGGATCTTCCAGCCAGGCCCAGATCTCCGGCGTGACGAATGTGGGCGGCATCGCGGGCCAGAATCTCGGCACACTGGAACAGTGCGTCAACACCGGCCTTCTGAATCCTGATCCTGATCAAGAGATCCCCACCAGTGTAGGAGGTATTGCCGGTCTGTCCCGGGGTACCATCCAAAGCTGTTCCAACAGTGGAGAGATCGGATATCAGCACCTGGGTTATAACATGGGCGGCATCGTGGGCCTTCAATCCGGAAGCGTCCTACAATGCTCCAATACTGGGCAGGTGTGGGGCCGCAAGGATGTAGGCGGCATCGTGGGCCAGTTCGAACCCAACGCCGATGTAACCTATGGAGATTCCCCCATGGACCGTCTGAACAACAGCCTGGCCAGCCTGTTCGACGAAATGGAGGTCTTTGCAAATCAGGTCAATGAAATCGCTGTCCGGGGCGTGGAGGACGCCCAAGTGATTCACGATGCTCTCTCCTCCATTCAAGACCGGACCTACGATGCAGGAAAAGAAGGAAAAGAAGACTTCCAGGCCATGTCCGACGACCTTTACGAGTACACCAACCATATCAGTGATGCACTAGACAGCCTGAGGGACCATGTAGATAGCTTCAGCGATGATGCCTTCGACGACCTCAATGAACTGTTGGAGCAGGCCGACCGGCTCAGCCGACGGCTCAATGATCTGCTGGACCATTTGGACGGAGGTCTCGGTGATGCAGTGCAGACTATGGACCGCACCGTAAGCGGCATTCGGGAGCAAGCCCGGTCCATCCAGTCCCACATCGCGCAGATGAAGCAGGAACTGGATGCCCTGGCGCAGTACATTTGGGAGGTAGCAAAGCTGATTGCCGAAAAGGACTTTGAAGGCGCCCTTCAGGTCCCCTTCCCCTCTCTAAACCCTAAGAAACATATTCAAGGTATCAATACTGGGCTGAAAAAAATCTCCTCCCTGCTGTTCCAGCTTCCCAGCCAGTGGCGTGAAATCTTTGAGCAGCTTTCTGATGATCTTGGCGACGACAGGGATCGGATCCAACGGACTCTGGATGCACTGAACGATGCAGCCTCCCATTTGGTGGATGCCGGAGACCGGCTCACAGACCAGGTTTCCGGAGATTTGGACGAAGTAGATCTGGGTGCTGATCAGATTCGCAAACTTTTAAAAGACTATACCGACCAACTGGGGGATAAGGCACAGGCCGCCGTGGATGACATTGATGCTCAACTGGACGTGATCCAGGATCGGGTGGATCAGATGACACAGTATGCCGGCCAGGACACTCAGGCGCTGCACACGACCACAATGAGTATGATCCAACAGCTGGATGTGGTCCGCCAGGCCATCTATGACCTGGGCAAAAAGCCGGAAATCACCATCACCGACCTCACCGATGTCACCCAAGGCCCCGGCCTTATCTCCGGATGTGCTGTCACCTGCACCGTCAACGGCGATGCTAATGTGGGCGGCATTGCAGGCAATGTCTCTCCGGAGTTAGGGGACGATCCAGAGGAAACCCTTGAAATGGATGACCTGAAGCTGCTGGCCGATGTATACGCTACCACACGCGCTGTCATCCGCAGCTGCCGCTTTAATGGTGATGTGGTCGTCAAAAACGACTGCGGCGGCGGCATCGCCGGCCGGTGCGAGATGGGCGCCATTCTGGACAGCGCCGCCCGGGGCACTGTGGAGACCGGCACCGACTACTGCGGCGGCATCGCCGGCCGGACCAAGGGCTCTATCATCCGGTCCTCCAGCCTTGTGGACCTCACAGGTGAGAGCTGGCTGGGCGGTGTGGCCGGTCTGGGCGAGGATCTTCTGGACTGCCGCGCCATGGTCCGCGCTCAGGGCGATGGGGAGTACTGGGGCGCTATCGCCGGTCAGGCAGAAGGCGATCTGGCCGGAAACCGCTATCTAATGGAGGATCTTGCCGGTCTGGATGGCGTGGATTACTCCGAGTTGGCCCAAGGCCTCGACTTCGAATCCTTCCGCCAGCTGAACTACCTACCAGAGGATTTTCTCACCTTTTCCTACCGCTTTACTGTCAACGGTTCCCTTCTGGCAGAGGTTCCCTTCACCTACGGCGGCGACCTGGATCCGGAGCAGATCCCCGCTCCCCCGGAGCAGAACGGGCAGTTCAGCCAGTGGCCCTTCTTCCCCACCCAGAACCTCCGCCGCTCCATGGTACTGGAGGCGGAATTTGAGGATCCCACCTCCACCCTGTCCAGCGGGGAGGACATACCCACCCTGCTGGCCCAGGGGATCTTCTCCCCGGACGCCAAGCTGACCATCCGCACGCAGCCCATAGCGGATGCCACGGTAGATGGCTGTGCCGGTGTAGGTGCCTGGACCTACTCTGTGACAGGCAGCAAGGAGGACACCGTGATCCTCCGGCTGCGGACAGAGGGGGCAGAGCATCCAGATGCCGCCCTCTATCAGGATGGGCATTGGTCCCGTGTGGAGGGAGAGCTGGACGGCAGTTATCTGGTATTTCAGGCCCCGGTACAGGGGCAAGTCCTTCTGCTGGATCAGAGAGAGCTGCCTGTGCTGGCTGCCGCACTGTGCGGCGGCGGCCTGGCTCTGCTGCTGGCTCTGTTTCTCATCCGCCGCAGGAAGAAAAAGGCGCTGGCGTCCACACCTCAGGCAGAAGATCTCTCTCAGCCTGTAGGTTGATATGTGAACAGTGTCGAATCAAAAACAGGAGGACTGCCGCCTCGGCAGTCCTCCTGTTTTTCATGTTTGATACGATGTCATTCACTCCACAATTTCAAGCAGTTCTGAGACTTCCTTGCGGGGAGGTGCGCTCTTGGCCCCCTCCAGCGGATAGCCCAACGCAATCAAATTGACGACCCGCTCATTTTCTGGCAGCGGTAAATACTGGCGGATCTTATTCTCATCAAATACACCCAGAATCACACTCCCAACCCCCTTGCTGTGAGCTGCCAGACAGAACGTCTGGTTTGCGATCCCGGCGTCAAACATCTCCCAGCGGTCCTCCTGCGTGGTCGAATAGCTGCCGTCCGGTTCATAGCCGCTGACCTTCGTTACAATAGAAACGATCACCAACGCCTTGCAGCGCACGATCGTCTTCGCATTAAAGTCAAAATCCAGCACACAGTTCCGTGCGATTTTTTCCTTGAGGTCCGCATCTTTCACCACATGATACCGCACAACCTGCGTATTTTTCCAGGACGGAGAATAGCGGGCCAAGTCTACGATCTCCCGCAGTGTATCGTTGCTGATCTCCTGATCGGAATACTTTCGGACACTTCTTCTGGTTTGAATACATACATCGACCTGCATCAAAATCCCTCCATCGGCACGTTGGATTCAAGTTATGGGTATGCTATCACAAGAACGATTCCCTGTCAAACGATTCTTACTGCATCGGCAGCTGTCTGACTCGTGCACTAAGCCCATCTCACCGTTACCAATAATGGTATCTTCTGTGCAGCAAAACCATCGCTGCCACAGCCGCCACAGCACCCAGGCCCTCAGCAGCGATCACCGCCGACCAGATCCCGTCCAGCCCGAACAGCAGAGGCATCAGCAGCACCATCCCGCCCCGGAGCAGCAGGGAGCGCAGAAAGGAAAGCACGGCTGATACCACTCCATTGCACAGGGCAGTAAAGAAGGACGATGCATAAATATTGATGCCGCAAAACAGGTAGCCCAGCGCAAACAGACGGAAACCCTGCACCGTCATCTCCAGCAGTTCCGGATGGTATCCCACAAAGGCAAAGGACAGAGGATAACTCAGAGCCTCTGAGATTACAACCATTGCAACCGAAGTCACCCCGACCACCCACAAACTTTTGCGGAACACACTTTTCAGCTCACTTTGATTATCCGCACCATAGTGGTAGCTGACTATGGGCGCACTTCCAATGGAAAATCCCAAAAATGCGGCTACAAAGACAAAATCCACATACATCATTACCGAGTAGGCAGCCACACCCAGCTCGCCCACCATACGCATCAGCTGGAGGTTATATAAAATACTGATCACCGAGGAGGAGATATTGCTCATCAGTTCCGATGAACCATTGCTGCATGCCTGGAGCAGCTGCTTGGGATAGAGCTGACTCCTGGTCAGGCGCAGCCCGGATCGTTCCCCCGTGGCAAAGTAGAACAGCGGGATGATCCCGCCCACTACATATCCCAACACAGTGGCAATCGCCGCCCCTGCGATCCCCAACTGGAACACCGCAATGAGCACATAGTCCAGCACCATATTGGTCACACCTGCTGCAATGGAAAATACCAGCCCCAGCTGAGGTCGCTCCGCCACGACAAAGAAGCTTTGAAAACAAACTTGGAGCATAAATGGGACACTTCCCAGCAGAAGGATCCGTCCATAAACGACACAATCCTGGATCAGCACATCACTGGCCCCCGCCAGCCGGGCAATGGGTTCTGTCAGCCAAACGCTCACCACCGTCAACACGCCCCCAAGCAGGATCACAGCATAAATAATCATGGAGAAGTAGCGCTGAGCCAGTTCCTGTCGCCCTTCTCCCAGCGTGCGGGCCACAATTGCACTGCCCCCAGTCCCCAGCATAAAGCCAAAGGCCCCAATGATCATAGCCACAGGGAAGATGATATTGATGGCTGACAGAGCCATATCTCCCACCAGGTTCGAGACGAACAGGCCGTCCACAACACTGTAAATTGAGGCAATGACCATCATCACCACCGACGGCATGGTGAACCGCAGCAGCCGCCCGTATGTAAAATGATCTGACAGCTTGATCTTCATACTTCCTCCCACTCCTCTGGGACAGACTGGTTCAGCAGAGGCTCCGTCTCATCCCGGATCGCATCCAAATATTTATGGGTCAGATCCAGATAGGTCCGCCGCTCCTCCGGCGTCAGGCGCAAAAAGGCCCGCTCCTCCATAGCCAAAGTGGGCTCCACCGCCAGACGCAGCAGTTCCTCTCCCCGATCTGTCAAGGACAGAAGCTTGTTGCGCCGGTCTTCGGACATGCTCTCCATCCGCAGATACCCCCTGCTCTCCAGTTTTTTCAGCGCAGAGTTCACCGTCTGCTTACTGAGGAACAGCGCACTGCACAGCTTGGTCTGAGTCATGGGCCCCTGGGCCTCCCCAAGCAGATACAGCACCCAAAACACACTGTCCGACAGGCGGTAGTGCCTGGCCAGACGGTGGTAAATGATATTCATTTCCTTATCAGCTTCGTTGAACGCCCGGATAAACCGGGAAAATGTCAGTTCTTCCATTGCAGCCTCCATACAATCCGATTTCGGACTATATTGTAGTCCGAAATCGGACGGTTGTCAACTCCCCTCTTGACAGTCGCCTCTGAGTGTGATATGGTTCATTACACAAGTAATGAACCAACGAACAAGGAGGGGATCTTATGGGAACGCCCCCAGGGGGACAGCCCCTGATCTATCTCCAGATCGCCCAGATGCTGGAGGACGACATCCTCCGGGGCGTCTATCAGGAGGAGGAACAGGTCCCCAGCACCAACGAGCTGGCCCGGGCCTACCGCATCAATCCCGCCACCGCCGCCAAGGGCATCAACCTTCTGGCGGCCTCCGGCGTCCTCTATAAGCGCCGGGGTATCGGGATGTTCGTGGCCCCAGGGGCAGAGGAGGCCGTCAAGGCCCAGCGGCGCGCCGCCTTCTATGACAGCTATGTGCTCCCTCTGGTCCAAGAGGCCCGCTCCCTGGCCCTGTCGGAGGAGGCGATGCTGGACATGGTCCGCAAGGCATTTGAGGAAGGAGTGTGAACTGGATGAATACTGGAACTATGCGTGCCCAGGGCGTGTGCAAGGCCTTTGGGAAAAAGGCGGTCCTGCGGGAGCTGGAACTGACCCTGGAGCCGGGAAAGATCTATGGCCTGCTGGGACGCAACGGGGTGGGCAAGACCACCCTGCTGTCCATCCTCACCGCCCAGCTGGCCCCTGACCGGGGCAGCGTCACCTACGGCGGGGAGCCGGTGTGGGAAAACCAGGCCGCCCTGGATCACCTGTGCTTCGCCCGTGAGGCCCCCGCCGTCGGACAGAACAGCCTCAAGCTGTCATACTATCTCCGCTCCGCCGCCATTTTCTACCCCTACTGGGACGAGGGCTATGCCCACCGCCTGCTGGAGGAGTTCTGCCTGGATCCCTCCCAAAAGCTCTCCCAGCTCTCCCGGGGGCAGCTGTCCATGGCCTCGGTTCTGACCGCCCTGGCCAGCCGGGCCGACCTCACTCTGCTGGACGAGCCCACGGCCGGGCTGGACGCGGTGGCCCGGGAGCAGTTTTACCGCCTGCTGCTGGAGGACTTCTCCCATACTGGGCGCACCTTCGTCCTGTCCACCCACATCATCGGTGAGGCCGCCCCCCTCTTCGAGGAGGTCCTGATCCTGAACGGGGGCCGGATCGCGGAGCAAGGCCCCACAGACGAACTGCTGGAGCAGTTCCGCACCGTCTCCGGCCCCGCGGACCAGACAGAAGCAGCCTGCCGGGAGCTGACCGTTCTCTCCGTCCGGGACATCGGGCGGCGCAGGCTGTACACCGTCCGGGGCACGCCGGAGCAGCTGGAGGCCCTGGACGCCTCTGGCCTGGATACGGCCCCTATGGAGCTTCAGGAGGTGTTCACCGCCCTGTGCGGCCAGACGGACGCCGCCGGGAGGTGAGGACATGAGACGCACCGCCCGCTTTCTGCTGTACACCCTCCGGCCCTGTCTGCTGATCCTGCCCATCTCCGTCACCAGTGCTGTTCTCCTGCTCCCCAGGATCGCCGGAGGGACAGACGGCCCTGTCGCCGCCCTCTGCAACGCTCTGCCCAGTTTCGGACTGCTGTTCCTGCTGATGCAGGGGGTGAATCTGGCCATTTCCGCGCTCCCCCTGGCCCTCTCCCTGGGCGGTCGGCGGCGGGACCTCCTGCTTGGCGTCCAACTGTGCGCCCTTCTGGGAGCCGGGGCGGCGGTACTGCCCTGGCTGCTCCCCCTCCCCGCTCCGGAGGCTATTCTAAACAGCCTATGGCCCTGCGGCCTCTTGCCCCTGGTTCTGTACCTCGGTCTGGCCATTCTAGCGGTTCTGCTGGGCTGCCTCTCCGGACTGCTGATGCGCCGCTCCCGGCTGTCCGGCGGCCTGCTCTACTCCGCCGGGCTGCTCCTGCTCATCCTTCTGTGGCCCGCCTGCCGGCTGATCCTTGCCTCTCCCGCGGTATGGGGGGCTCTGCCCCTGTTCCTTCTCCTGTCCCTGCCAGTATCGGCGGCACTGCTGGAGTTTCTACTGTTTCGGGCCCTGGCCCGGCTCTCTGTGAGGTGACGACAAATGCTGTATCCTCTCTTCAAGCTCCATATCCCAGTTCTCCGCCTCCAGCTCGCCGTCCTGTGGGGAGCCTTTCTGGTCATCCAGTTTATCATCTCCACGGTGATGGTTCTGATCCGTCCGGAGGAGTCCATCCTCATTTCCGGCACGCTTCTCCCCTTCGCCGGCGCCTTCAGCCTTTTCGCCCTGACCCAGAGCCTGGTGCTGGTCACCTTCCAGGACGGGGTGCGGATGGGCCGCACCCGGCGGCAGATGCTGGGGCTGACCCTGGTCCTCATTGGGGTGGACGCCCTGCTGGTCAGCCTGTCCGCCCTGCTCCTCCCCTGGCTGGAGCGCACCCTGTGTATCCGGCTGTGGGCCCTTCTGGCGCGGCGGCCCGGCGCGGCGGTGATGGTCGAGGCCCCCGGCGGCGGCCAGCTGTGGGACCCCAGCTATGACACCGGGCTGCTCCGGGTGGAGGACTTCGGTCTGGACGTCTGGTGGCTTGCCCCGCTGATCCTGCTGGCCGGACTGCTCCTGGGCTTTCTGCTGGCCTCTCTGACTCAGCGTTTCGGCCCCCGGAGCTATTTTCTCCCCTCCATTCTGTACCTGTACCTCATCTTCAGTCCACGGGCGGAGTGGCTGAGGGATGTCCGCTTACTTCTCCCCGCCGCCCTTCTGCTGGCCGCCGGGCTGGCCTGGTCCCTCTGGTCTCTCCTCCACACCCCGGTCCGGCAGTTCCCGTAACTCCACAGATAGAAAATGGCCCGCGCACCTAACGGTGCGCGGGCCATTCCATGTTCTTCTTCGATTTCCTTATGCCATCAGGGAGCACACCAGCTGGGCGTACTCTGCCGGATCCTCCAGCGGCAGGTCGGCCAGCAGCAGGGCCTGACCGTAGAGCAGCTTGGCGTACTTCTCCACAGTGGCCTGATCCCCGGCATCCACTGCCTTCTTCAGGGCGGCATAGGGGGCGGAGTCGGCGTTGAGCTCCAGCACCCGCTCGGCCTTCATGTGCTCGCCGCCCTCCATCTTCCGCATATAGCGCTCCATCTCCAGAGAGACAGGGCCGTCAGCGGACAGACAGCAGGCGCCGGACTTCAGGATCTTGGACAGGCGGACCTCCTTGACCTGGCCGCCCAGGGCGGCCTTCACGGCCTCCAGGACGGGCTTGCCCTCCTCAGCCTTCTCCTCAGCCGCCTTCTTCTCCTCCTCCGTCTGGGGGAGGGCGTCCTCTGCAGTGGCGGACTTGAACTTCTTGCCGTCGATCTCACCCAGGGCCTGCATCACGAAGTCGTCCACATCCTCGGTACAGTAAAGGATCTCATACCCCTTGTCCAGGATGCGCTCCACCTGAGGCAGCTTGGCAATCTTGTCCACGCTCTCGCCGCAGGCGTAATAGTAGTAGGGCTGATCCTCCGCCATCCGATCCTTATAGGCCTCCAGAGTGGTGTTCTTCCCCTCCTTGGAGGACCAGAACAGCAGCAGATCCTTCAGATTCTCCTTGTGGGCGCCGTAGTCCGCCACCACGCCATACTTGATCTGGCTTCCAAAGGCAGTCCAGAACTGCTCGTACTTCTCCGGAGTTTCGTTTTGCAGCTTGACCAGCTCACCCTTGATCTTCTTCTCCAGGGCAGAGGCGATCACCTTCAGCTGCCGGTCGTGCTGGAGGACCTCACGGCTGATGTTCAGCGAGAAGTCGGGGGAATCCACCACGCCCTTGACAAAGCGGAAGTAGTCAGGCAGCAGGTCGGCACACTTGTCCATGATGAGCACACCGGAGGAGTAGAGCTGCAGCCCCTTCTGATATTCCCGGGTATAAAAGTCATAAGGTGCCTTCTGGGGGATATAAAGCATGGCTTTATAGGTCACCGCACCCTCAGCGCTGGTGTGGACCACCGCCAGGGGGTCCTGCCAGTCCATAAACTTCTCCTTATAAAAGGCGTTGTACTCCTCGGCGGTCACCTTGGACTTCTGCCGCTGCCACAGAGGGACCATGGAGTTGATGGTCTTCCACTCCTTCACAGTCTCCCACTCGGGCTTATAATCCTCTCCTGCATCGGCAGGCTTCTCTTTCTGGCGGTAGTCCTCCACCTCCATCACGATGGGGTATCGGATATAATCAGAATACTTTTTGATCAGCTCCTGGAGCTTATAGGTCTCCAAATACTGATCGTAATCCTCCTCATCGGCGTTGGCCTTGAGGTGCATGATCACATCGCTTCCGGGAGCGTCTTTCTCACACTGGGTAACTGTATAGCCATCCGCCCCGTCCGACTGCCACATCCAGGCCTCATCGCTGCCATAGGCCCGGGAGATCACCGTCACATGGTCAGCCACCATAAAGGCGGAGTAGAAGCCCACACCGAACTGGCCGATGACGTCGATGTCCTCCCCTTTCTCTTCCTTGGCAAGATCCTGCTTAAACTGGAAAGAGCCGCTCTTAGCAATGGTACCCAGATTATTTTCCAGTTCCTCCTTGGTCATGCCCACGCCATTATCGGACACAGTCAAAGTGCGCATCTCTTTATCGGGCACAATGGTGATTTTCAGATCCTTCCGGTCCACCGGCACCTGATCATCAGTGAGCGCCTTATAGGCCAGCTTGTCCTCCGCATCACTTGCATTGGAGATCAGCTCCCGGAGAAAAATCTCCTTGTGGGTGTAGATCGAGTTGATCATCAGATCCAGCAGACGCTTGGATTCCGCCTTAAACTGTTTCTTTGCCATAGTATCTGATTCCTCCATGTATAGAAATATTATGAATCAACAAATCGGAGCGTTATCATTAGCACTTAATCTCTTCAAGTGCTAATGATAACGCTCTTTACAAAAAAATTCAAGGGGGTTCACAGTTTTTTTACAGTTTTCTCCGCACCGAAAATTTTCCGAACAAGGGGCTTGACAAATGCTGTCACTTCGTTTATTGTATTGTTGTACTAAGCAACTAATACAATAACACAGATAAGGAGGCACGTCTATGGACTGGAGGTTCACCGACGACCGGCCCATCTGGCTCCAGCTAACGGAGCAGCTCACCCGGCGAATCATCACCGGGGTCTATCCACCAGGGAGCCGCCTGCCCCCGGTGCGGGAACTGGCCGCTCAGGCAGGGGTCAACCCCAACACCATGCAGCGGGCCCTGGCTCAGCTGGAACAGGACGGCCTAGCTTTCGCTGATCGAACCGCCGGCCGGCTGGTAACAGAGGACACCTCTGTGCTGGACGCTGTGCGGAGGGCCCAGGCCAGGGTTCTCATCGAACACTACTATGACTCTATGGCCGAACTAGGCTACGCCCGGACCGAGGCCGCAGAGCTTTTAAAGGAGGAGCATCTATGAGTGACAATCTAATCGTCTGCCAAGGTCTGGTCAAGTCCTATGGGCACAAAGCAGCCCTGACCGGCATCGATCTGGAGGTGGGCCGGGGCCGGATCGTGGGCCTGCTGGGCCCCAACGGCAGCGGAAAGACCACCCTGATCAAGCTGCTGTGCGGGCTGCTCCAGCTCACCGCCGGGAGCCTTGCTGTTGCAGGACTTCCTGTAGGGCCTGAGACTAAGGCTCTGGTTAGCTATCTGCCTGACCGGATGTATTTCGCCAACTGGATGCGGGCGGTGGATCTGTTTGATTTATTTCGGGATTTTTATCAGGACTTTGATTATGAAAAAGCGCTTGCCATGTGCAGCAGCCTTGGGGTAGAGCCCAAGGATAAGCTGAAGTCCATGTCCAAGGGCACCAAGGAGAAGGTACAACTGGTACTGGTCATGGCCCGAAAGGCTCAACTGTACCTTTTGGATGAACCTATTGCTGGGGTGGACCCGGCAGCCCGTGATTTTATCCTCCGTACCATTCTGACCAACTACAACGAGGAGGGCACTGTGCTCATCTCCACCCACCTGATTGCGGACATTGAGAAGGTGCTGGATGAGGTGATCCTGCTCAAGGAGGGGTCTCTCATGCTCCATGAATCTGTGGACCAGATCCGGGAAGAGCGGGGCAAGAGCGTAGATGCCCTGTTCCGCGAGATTTTCCGTGCCGCACCAATGGAAGGAGGCGAGTTCTGATGCTTGGAAAGCTGTTAAAATATGACTTCCGCTCCATGTGGAAGCAGTTCTCCGTGATCTGGCCGGCGGCGCTGATCCTGGCCTTTATCAACCGGTTCACCGTGTTCGGCATCCATAACCCTGGAGGCAGTGTCTTTGGCGAGTGGATGGGCGTAGTCTCTATGGGACTATTCGGCGGCGTGTGCTTTACTATGGTCATCCTGTCCGCCGTGTTCGTACTTACTCGATTTTATAAGGGGCTGCTGGGGGACGAAGGCTATCTGATGCACACCCTGCCCGTCCACTCCTGGCAGCTGGTTCTATCCAAGCTGATCTGTGCCCTGGCCACCACAGTGGTCAACGGCATCGTCGGCATCCTGGCCATGTTCCTGATGATGCCTCTGGACTGGGATGAGATCTTCGACACCCAACTGTGGCAAGCCGTCTTCCACAACCTGACCCAGCAGCCCGATATTATCCTCTACTTCCTGGAATTTCTCCTCCTGCTGCTGGTCATGTGCACTGCCATGTTTATGAACTTCTATCTGGCTATGGCCATCGGCCACCTGTTTTCCAGACGGCGGATCCTGATGAGTGTGGCGGCATTTTTCGGCCTCAATATTCTGGACAGCACCATCACCAGCGCTCTGCACGATATAGATGCACTGAACTGGCTTTATGGAATGGATCTCAGTAATCATGCGGGCTACTGGCTGGGCATCCTTCTGCTTCTTATCCCTGCCGCTGTTATGTTCCTCCTCACCAGCTGGATCCTGAAGCACAAGCTGAATCTGGAGTGACCCTCTGCCGCCACTGAGCCACTGAAAGGAGCGTACCGCCGTGAATTCCTGGTCTGTGTTTTTCATCGCCCTGGCCTCTGTGGTGCTCCAGGCATGGGTCAGCCGAAGGGGCGCTCCTGGCTGGTACATGGGGTGCATTGTTCCCCTTCTCTATGGGGCATCGGTGGTCTGGATGTTCGTGGACCAGGACCTCCTCCGCGCCATGTGGGTCATCCTTCTTGGAACTGCCCTCCCGATTACCATTCTGGTCTCTCTGGGCAGACATGAACCTCCGCCTCAGAATCCCCCCGCTCCCCCACCAGACTCCAGTGAGACATGATAAAACCGGCCCCTGTACACAGGGGCCGGTTTTATTATCACTTCTGCTCCTCGATCTCTCTGGGATCAGGAAGATCAATATAGATGGGGGAATGTCCCACTCCCTCCACATAGCGCAGCAGATCCTCCCGCGTCAGACGTACTGTGGAGGTAGAGATCCCAGGATGTCCACTGTAATATAGATCCGTCAGCAGATCCCGGTCGATGACCAACTGCACCCGCCCCTCCTGATCAAACAGGAGTTCCAGAGCAGAGACTGATCCAGGAATGGTATTCAGATAGTCCGCCATGTGGCCACCATCTGCAAAAGACAGCCGGGAACAACCCAGCTGCGCGGACAGGTACTTGGTCTTGAAAGGCTTTTCGCCCGGCATCATCAGAAGATAAAATTCAGTCTGCTGCCGGTTACACAAGAACAGATTTTTACAAATCTTTGCATCCAGCACCTCTTCGATTTTCCGACAGTCCTCCATCGTATCAGCGTGGTCGTGGTCCACCCGGTCAAAGGAAATACCCTGCCGCTCCAACTCATCATAAATGGCCAGTTCCTGGGGGATACGGTCATCTGTGGGACGTCCGGAGTGGCGGACGGGATCAATATACATGGTCGTTCACCTTTTCTCCGCGTATGCGGTTTTTTCACAGCATACCACAGCTCAGCGGAAATGTACACCCCTGCTCCAGTGCGAGTTGCAGGCCAAGGTGGGATCTGATATAATATGCCCCTGCACCTGCGCCCGCTCCGGGTCGCATGGAATACGATTTTGATTGGAGGGATGTCACATGGTCCGCGAGATCATCCCAGAACACTCTAGGCGCGCCGATGCCTTCGCCCTGTGGAACCGGGCCCCCATGCCTATGGTGACCCTGATGAAAACTCTGGATATCACCCACTTGGTCCGGTTCAGCCGCAGACACAGGTATAAGATCAATATGCTTCTCTGCTGGTGTGTTGGCCGGGCAGCAGCCCGGATGGAGGACTTTTATCTTCTTCCTGTGGGGGACAGACTGATGGAGTACGACTGTCTGGCGGTCAACACGATAGTCATGACCCAGAGCGGCGACATCCAAACCTGTGATCTTCCGCTCTCTTCCAACCTGGAGCAGTTCAACCGAACCTATCTTGAGCTCACTGGACAGGTTGCCCAGACCAACCAACCCTATGACCTGAGCGGGGAGGCCATGGTCATCGGCACCTCTGCCCTGGCCCAATATGACATTGATGGAGCCGTGAACCTCTACGCTGGCTGCTACAACAATCCATTCCTGATCTGGGGCAGATACCGCAGACGCTGGTTTCGGGCTCTTCTCCCCATCTCCTTCCAGTTCCATCACGCCCAGTTGGACGGCATTCCAGCCGCACAATTTTTGGAATATCTTCAGCAGGAGATCCTCACCCTTGGCACATGATCCTCCATTCTATCAAATCCGCTTTGCTTTCTGGTATGCGGAAAATTTATTTGCTTTTTATGAGTGGCTATGATATAGTGTATTACTAATCTGGTCCCTTGCACGGTATGGGGCACAGAAATTTTTTTGAAGAAAGTGGAGTTGATCCGTCCATTATGGACAGTACCAGTATCGCAATGCTCGTCGCCCTGGTGGCCTTGGTGGCCATGTCCGGGTATTTTTCTGCAACCGAAACCGCATTTACCTCTCTCAACCGCATCCGCCTGAAGAACAAAGCCGACAACGGAGACCGCCGGGCCGCACGCACGCTGGAACTGGCGGAAGACTATGACCGCCTGTTGTCCACCATCCTCATTGGCAACAACATTGTCAACAACGTGGCTACTACCATTGGTGCAGTATTGTTTATCAAGTTGATTGACGATGTCCGTGGTCCTACTGTCTCTGCCATCGTTCTGACCATCGTCATTCTAATTTTCGGCGAGGTCTCTCCCAAGAGCCTGGCCAAGGAAAATCCGGAGAGCTGGGCCATGATTTCCGCTCCTCTTCTGAGACTGCTGGTGGTAATTCTGACCCCGGCCAATTTCCTCTTCACCCAGTGGAAGCGTCTGCTCTCGAAAGTGTTCCGCACCGCCCAAGGCGATGGAATCACGGAGGAGGAGCTGGTCGGCATGGTGGATCAGGCGGAAAACGAAGGCGGCCTAGACCAGCATGAAAGCGATCTGATCCGTAACGCCATTGAATTCAACGATCTGGAAGTGTCCGAGATCCTCACCCCCCGTGTGGATCTGGTGGCTGTACCTGACACCGCCACCATGGACCAAGCAGCCTCCCTCTTTGTGGAAAGCGGTTATTCCCGTCTTCCCATCTACCATGACAGCATCGATAATATTGTGGGTGTAGTCCATGAAAAGGACTTCAATGCCGCCCGCTACCGCGGAGAGACCCAGCTGGCTGCTCTGAAGGCGCCAGTCCTGTACACCACCGGCAACACAAAAATCTCCGAATTGTTGCGCATCCTTCAGAAAAACAAGGCCCACATGGCCGTGGTAGTAGATGAATACGGCGGCACTGAGGGCATCGCCACCATGGAAGATATCGTAGAGGAACTCGTAGGCGAGATTTGGGATGAGCACGATGAGGTCATCGAGATCTTCCGCAAGCAGCCGGATGGCAGTTACCTGATTGCCTGTTCCGCCGATTTGGACGATATGTATGACCTCTTCCAGGTCAAGGGGACCTGTGAAGCAGCCACCGTCTCCGGCTGGGTCATGGAAGAGGTCGGCAAGGTTCCAGACGTTGGTGATCACTTCCAATCCGAGGGTCTTGATGTCACCGTCACAAAGGTGGAACACCGCCGTGTACTGGAGATTCAGGTCCGTGTCCTGCCCCATGAGGAGGAGCCCAAGTCCCGGGATTGGGAACTCCGCAGCCGTGAAAAAGATCCCATCCGCACGAAGCGGACACCCCAGAAACCAGAATCCTAATCAAAGATACAAACACCCCATGTCACCGGTTACCGGATGACATGGGGTGTTCTTTTCTCAGATTATCCCGATCAGGAAATTCGAAGTCCTGCGGAAAGCGGCTCGACCGTCCCATAGGGTGATCTTCTGAACTTTTTTCGCTTACAGCTCAATCTTTCCAGTGCTTTCACCGTTGACCACATAGTACACGGCGTTGTCCTCAGGCTTGATATACAGCTCCAGGCTCTTGATGTCTGCACCGGCCCACTGGGCTTTAACAGCGTCCACCATAGCCTCTTGGGTCAATTCCTTGCCCAAATACTGCAGGCTCAAGGAAACCTTGGGGGCGGCAGCCTTCTTCGCCGCAGGTGCCCTCTTCGCAGACGCCTTCCGAGTGGTCTTGGCAGCAGCGGGCTTCTCCTCTTTTACAGCGGCAGTTTCAGCCACAGCTTGCTCGGCCTTGGCAGTCTTTTTGAGAATCGCCATTCAATACACGCTCCTTTATTTGACGGCCGTGGCCATCGATTTCATAGATACTCTTATATTGTATCAGGATTCCACGGAAGGAAAAGAGCAAAAACGACGATTCTTCTTTTATTTCCTCTTCCTATCCCTGCCAATTTGTACATTTTCAAGATATTATTGCTGTTTTTCATCCTGCTTTTAAAAAAATCAGGGCCCCTCCCGGTTGGGAGGAGCCCTGTAAGGACTTACTCTGTCTGAGGGGTCTTCAATTAGAAGATGCCCTGAGCCATCATGGCGTCGGCGACCTTCTGGAAGCCAACAATGTTGGCACCAGCGACCAGGTCATAGCCCAGGCCATAGCGCTCGGCAACCTCGACGGAGGAGTGATAGATGTTCTTCATGATGCCCTTCAGCTTGGCATCGACTTCCTCAGCGGTCCAGTACAGACGCTCAGCGTTCTGAGCCATCTCCAGCTCGGAAACGGACACGCCGCCGGCGTTAACAGCCTTGGAGGGAGCCACGACCATGTGCTTCTGCTCCTTCAGGAACTCCAGAGCATCGTTGGTGGTGGGCATGTTGGCGACCTCGATGTAGTACTTCACGCCGGACTCAGCGATCTTCTTGGCCCAGTCCATGTTGACGTCGTTCTGAGTGGCAGCGGGCATGTAGATGTCCACGTCCTTGACGCCCCAGCACTTGGTGTTGGGAACGAACTCACAGTCAAAGCGCTCAGCATAAGGCTGGCAGTGCATGGGATCCTTAGCACGCATCTCGAGGATGTAGTTCAGCTTCTCGTCGGTGCTCACGCCATCGGGATCGTGGATGTAGCCGTCGGGGCCGGCAAAGTAGGTGACCTTGGCGCCCAGCTCAGCAGCCTTCTTCATGATGCCCCAGCCCACGTTGCCGTAGCCGGACATAGCGATGCGCTTACCCTCGATGGACTCGCCGTCGTGAGCCAGAGCCTCGACCAGATAGTACACAGCACCGAAGCCAGTGGCCTCAGGACGCATGATGGAGCCGCCGGTGGTAACAGCCTTGCCGGACAGAGCGCCGAACTCAGCAGCGCCAACAATGCGGCGATACTGGCCGTACATATAGCCGATTTCACGGCCGCCGCAGCCCAGGTCGCCAGCGGGGCAGTCGATGTCCTGACCAATGTGGCGATACAGCTCGGTGATGAAGGCCTGGCAGAAACGCATGACCTCGGCATCGCTCTTGCCGCGAGGATCGAAGTCAGAGCCGCCCTTGGCGCCGCCGATGGGCAGACCAGTCATGGCGTCCTTAAAGACCTGCTCAAAGCCCAGGAACTTGACGATGGAGAGGTTCACGGAAGGATCGAAGCGGATGCCTCCCTTATAGGGGCCGAGGGCCGCGTTGTACTGAACGCGGTAGCCGCGGTTGACGTGCCAAGCATGGTTGTCGTCCTCCCAAGTGACGCGGAACTCGATCACGCGCTCGGGCTCGACCATACGCTCCAGAAGAGCGGCCTTTTCATACTCGGGGTGGGCGGCGATCACGGGCTCCAGAGAGCTCAGGACCTCCTCGACAGTCTGCAGGAACTCAGGCTCGTTGGCATTCTTGGCCTTGGTCTCAGCCAGAACTCTCTCGATGTACTGATTCATGATGACATTCCTCCTACGTTATATTTTTGTGGCGATTTGTTGAAAAACTGACAGAACTCCTTCACTTTTCGCCTTTGGACAGGTGTTTCGGAGAAAAAAGGAACTCTATCGCTCGTCCCTATGTATAAGTATACCATAAAGGCTTCGGATGTAAAGCAAATTTTTTGTGGGTGTCACCACAACAAAATAGCTGTGGCCTCTTTTGTGATTTGGGTTTTTTTATAGAAATTCCGCCGTTTTCCTGTATAAAAGGCCAAAAAATGGCTGGATTCCAAAAGTGAAATCCAGCCATTCACAAATATTATGCAGGAATGCGATCAGGTTTCAGTCAAATGCAAGCCCCAAATAGGCTGTGGAGGACCAGTCCCAAGACCGTTCCATTTCTGGGTCGAGCCACTTGAGCATTCCGAAGGGGTTTGCTCCCCTAGGAGTGCGCCAGGCAAACGACCACTTGGGCAGCAGACTTGGAAGTCGCTCCAGCACCCAATCCAGATCCTCCGGCAGACACAACAGTTCCTTCACCAGCAGTTCACCGCACTCCATCCCCTCTGCGCAGAGGGCAGCCCGGCCGTGTGGTGTCTCCAACGTGTACAGTCCACCACCCGGCAACAGCGCACAGGCTCCTTCCTGATAAGACAGAGCCTCCGGCGGCAGGTCGATATGGGCCACACCAGCCAACAGCCTCTCCCGCAGTTTCCGATACTCCTCCGGGGACAGACGCTCCAGAACTTCCATTTCCGGGTGAATGACCCAATCTTCTCGGGATGCAGAAAATTGTCCGTCCACAAAGCACTCTCGGAACCCATTCCGCTCAAAAAAACGGTGGAGAGATGGCTCTGCCGGAACTGTGGTCACCGCCGGAATATTCCATCCCTGAAACATCTGATCCGCACCAGCCAAAAGCTGTCCGGCCAATCCACGCCCCCGAGCCTTCGGGTGAGTGGCAACCGCATACAGATAGGCTGCTCGATATCTCCCCCGCCCTGGCACTACAAAGTCAGTGTCGAACCAGGCAGTCATGGCCTGAACCACACCATCCTCCTCCAAAAGGAGCATTCGCTCTGGTTTATAATAGGTATGGTAGAAGTTGTCCACATAGGCGCCATCATCTCCGAAGGCCAGCTGCCACAATTCCCGCTGCCTGGGCACATCCTCCGGACACGATGTTCTGATCTGGATCATAACCCACTCACCTCTCCTGGGATCTCATCGAACATAATAGGACGAAGCACTCTCCACGATCTCAGTAACCGGGATAGACACTGCTCTTCGTGGGGATCACGACTGCGGCAATGATATAGAGAACCAGGCCGCCAAAGAATGCACTGAGCAAACTCAATGCCGCCCAGCCCAAACGAATCAGGGTAGGATCAATATCAAAGTACTCCGCGATTCCGCCACATACGCCGCAGACCATCTTGAACTGGCCCTCCGTCCGGTACAATCTTTTTTTATCCATAGCTGACACACTCCTTTATCCAGCCCTTCTGCTGGGCAGATTCTTTGAACAGGATCATCATAACGCAAAGGGAGTAAAAAAATCATGGGAAAAGAATTAAAAAATCCTAAAATTTTTCCATTCCATCACAAGCTGTGAGCCAAATCCGCCGTGTCAGCAGGGCCGTTGTGATCGTGAAGTATACCTCCAGAGCAGAGGACACCATCCCTGCCAGCAGGAACAGCAAGCCGGATCCCCCCGCAATCAATCCCCAACGAACCAGCAGATGCCGATATCGCTCCGGCCCTCGCCGGTACAGGAACAGTAGGACCAGCAGCAGAGCCAGCATCAGCAGTACACAGGCTCCGGCGGCAAGCAACACGTGGAGGGACGCAAATCCCGGAAAATCGTCCGGCAGATAGGGGATGGCCAGCGCATAGCCCAGGGCCAAACAGGCCAGCAAAGTCAGCAGACAGACCGCCATGCGCTGCCGCAGCTGAGGCAGGATCAGGGCCAGCTTCGTAAGCATGACCGCAAAATATCCCCCTGCCAGCACCCCCCAGTAGACGAATCCCCAGTAATGGTCCTTTCCAGTGACGGCAATCACCGAAAAATTGGTGCCGAACCACTCCACGCTCCCAGCAAACAGCAGGGTGTAGGCGGGGATTATAAAGCAGGCGAACAAGTCCAGCCAGAAGTTCTGCCGCCGGTGAATACGGGCGGACCTCACTGCTTCTCCACAGCGGTCAGTTCCCCACATGCATCCAACTTCACAGTGCGGATCTCATTGCCCGTATTTTTCCGGATGTCATCCAAACGAATACCTTCGGTAATGCTGGACACAAGGGAGTAGGCCACCCCATGGCGGCGAGCCCGGCCGGTACGGCCGACGCGGTGGATATAGTACTCATTCTCATCCGGAACATCATAGTTGAACACCGCATCCACATCGTCGATATCCAACCCGCGGGCAGCCACATCGGTGGCGGCCAACACCCGCAGCTTGCCCTCCCGGAACTTCTGGAGGGTCTTTTCACGCACCCGCTGTTGGATGTCGCCGTGGATGGCCTCGCAGGAGATGTTCCGCATCCGCAGCAGACCGGAGAGACGGTCAGTCATATTTTTTGTGTTGCAGAAGGCAATCACCCGGTCATAGCCCCCCATCTCCATCAGCCGGACCATAGTATCTACCTTCTCGTTCCGATCCACATCCAGACGGTACTGGGTGATGTCCGGCTTGTTCTGCTCATCGGCCCGGACCGTGATCTCTACGGGGTCCCGCTGATACACCCAGGAAATATCCATGACCTCCCGGGAGATAGTAGCAGAAAACAGGCCCAGATTGCGCCGCTGGGGCATCAGGTCCAGGATCCGGGTCACGTCCCGAATAAAGCCCATGTCCAGCATCCGGTCGGCCTCGTCCAGCACCACCGTCTCTACCTTGTCCAGGCGGAGGGTGCGGCGCTTCACATGGTCCATCAGCCGTCCCGGCGTAGCCACTACGATCTGGGGCCGCTTCTTCAGCTGGGTGATCTGCTTGTCGATGGGCTGCCCGCCGTACAGGCAGACGGATCGCACCCCCTCTTTAAATGCACACAGGTCCCTCAGCTCATCCCGGATCTGGATGGCCAGCTCCCGGGTGGGGGCCAGTACCAGCCCCATCACATTGGTAGACTCCGGATCGATGTGCTCCACCATGGGGATACCGAAGGCAAAGGTTTTTCCGGTCCCAGTGGGCGCCTTGGCAATGACATCCCTATACTCCATAAAATAGGGGATCGCCCCGCCCTGAACCGGGGTTGCCTGAACGTACCCTTTCTTCTCAATCGCCTGCATCAGGGCTTTTGACAGACCCAGATCCGTATACCGCACCTCTTCATTGACGAGTTCGCCGTTGATTTCCATCCATGTTCTTCCTTTCATTCAGTTCTGTATTCGGCGTGATCCAAGGCCTTCCAAACCGACACAGAGATGTGAAGAACGCCGTTTCCCCGGCGCGGCCCCGAATCCAGCGAAGGCCTTCCGGTCCCCGCTCGCTGTCCTGCACCCCCTATTCTGGGCAGTACAGGGCTAAATATCTATACAGATTGCATTATACTGGCTTTCTTCGCCTATGTCCACCACATTTTCCACATTTTTGTTCTCATTTGTGGAAAGTCATCCCTTGCCCAAAGTTTTTCCACCCACCAACAAAAAATAAGTTGCTAATTTTAAAGAAGTATAGTAAAATATATGCTAGTCTTGTTCCGGCTTCGGCGGGAAGCAAGGCCGCACTAGTTGGGGAGATAGCGGTGCCCTGTACCTGCAACCCGCTAAAGCAGGGATGAATCCCGGTCCCCGGACGTGCGATGTGTCGTCTGACCTGAATAAGCAGTGATGATAGGCCGGTCCCGCGCAACGCGGCTCCGTGAACCGTGTCAGGCGGGGAACCGAGCAGCACTAAGCGGCCCGCCGCGTGTGCCGCGGGGTTACTGTCCTTGAGCCGGCTGTTCAGGTAACGGGCATACCGCGCGCTTCAAAGGCCGGTGTGCGGCCTTGCCTTCCGCCGAAGCCTCTTTTTTGTCCCGGCCACTTCCCCGCCCGGCGGAGCATCGGAGGGGGCCGGGAGTTTTCTTTCGAGGTGAACTTGTCCATGTATCAGGCCCTATACCGCAAATGGCGGCCCCGAACCTTTGATGATGTGGTGGGGCAGAGCCATATTACCGACACCCTCAAACAGCAGGTGGCGGGAGACCGACTCTCCCATGCCTATCTGTTCACCGGCACCCGGGGCACCGGCAAGACCACCTGTGCCAAAATCCTGTCCCGGGCTGTAAATTGTCAGGCTCCAGTGGATGGTAACCCCTGCAACCAATGTCCCGCCTGCCTTGGGATTGAAAATGGTTCTATTCTGGATGTCTTGGAACTGGATGCCGCCTCCAATAACGGTGTGGATCAGGTCCGCGCCCTGCGGGATGAGGCTGTGTACACCCCCGCTGCCGTACGGAAGCGGGTATACATCGTGGACGAAGTCCACATGCTGTCTACCCCCGCCTTCAATGCTCTGCTGAAGATTCTGGAAGAGCCCCCTTCCCACCTAATGTTTATTCTAGCCACTACCGAGCTGCACAAGGTCCCGGCTACCATAAAGTCTCGGTGCCAACAGTTTTCTTTCAAGCGCATCCTACCCGGACAGATTGCACAGCGCTTGGAATATGTGGCCCAGCAGGAAGGGATCGATCTGACCCGTGAGGGCGCTGCCCTGCTGGCCCGCCTGGCCGATGGCGGTCTGCGCGACGCGCTCTCCCTACTTGACCAGTGTGCTGGCGGCAGCCAGCGTGTGGATGAACAGGGCATTTTGGACACCCTGGGCCTGGCTGGTAATCTAGAGACTGCTAAACTGATGGGCCTGATTGCCGGGCACGATACGGCAGGGGCTCTGGACGCCTTGGCCCGCCTGTATGGCAACGGAAAGGATGTCGGCTCCGTGCTGGAGGAGCTATCCTCTCTTGCCCGGGATCTGCTGCTCCGAAAAACTGCCCCTCAGGGTGGATCTGCGCTGCTCACTGGAGGTTATGATGAGGCGACCATGCGTGCCTTGGGGGAACATCTCACTGCTCCCCGGCTGCTCCAGATGCTGAAGGTCCTCCAAGATGCTCTCCCCGATCTGGCCCGGAGCACAAACCGCCGCACCGACGCAGAACTCTGCCTGATCCGCCTCAGCGATGAGCGCTTGGACGATTCCTTTGCTGGGCTGGCCGCCCGGATCGCCCGACTGGAGGAACAGCTGGCTGGAGGCACGCCCGTTCCAGCCCCCGTTCCGGCCCAAACCACACCAGCCCCGGCGGCTCCCGCACCCCAGTCTGTCTCTGTGTCTGACACCCCGCCCTGGGAAGAGGAGCGTCCACCGCTTCCCCCTGAGCCTGAGGAGGAGCCCGCCTGGATAGAGCCGCAGCCGGAGCGCACCTCGCCTCCGCCTGCCCCGGCCGCTCCCCGCTCTGCTCCGATGGAGACGGCGGAAAACTCCGCCTTCTGGCCCTCCTTCGTGGCCGGACTGCGGGGAAAGGTCCCACCTTCTATCCTTCCTTACCTGAATAACTCCGCCAAGGTGACAGGGATATGGAAAAATAGAGCCCTCACCCTTTGGGTAGATACAGAGTTCACCCGCGCTATGCTCAACAAGCCCGCCATCCTTCAGGTGCTGTCTCAGGCGGCCTCTGCCTGTTTTGGCGTGCCAGAAGCCCGCGCGTCTGTGGTGGTAGGACAGGCACCCGCCTCCCAGAACACTGCCTCGGAACCTGTGGCCCAGCCCCAAGCCAGTACAAAAGATGCGCTGGATGAACTGCTGGCCTTTGGCGCACAGTTTGATAACATTAAAATTCAGTAAGATCCCTCCCGGATCGAAAGGAGAATTGACTATGGCAAAAGGATATGGAAGCCGCGGTATGGGCGGCATGGGCGGCGGCATGAATATGAACATGATCAAGCAGGCCCAGAAAATGCAGCAGGATATGCTGCGGATGCAGCAGGAGCTGGAGGAAAAGACCTATGAGGCCAGTGCCGGCGGCGGCGTTGTCACCGCCACTGTCTCCGGCAAGCGTGAGCTGAAGGCCCTCGAGATCGACCCTGATGCGGTAGACCCCGATGATGTGGAGATGCTGGAAGATCTGATTGTTGCTGCCGTCAATGAGGCTATGCGCGCTGCTGAAGGCGACGCTGCCTCCACCATGCAGAAACTCACCGGCGGTCTCGGTCTCTCCTTCTGACTTTCTTATGCCAAAGGAGATATCTCCCTGCTGCCCTCGATTTCTGATCGTTTCAAAAAATGATAGGCCTGGCAGATCGTAATATACGGTCTGCCAGGCCTTTTGTACACTTACAGAAACAGAGTCAGCAGTGAGGTGAAAATTCCGCATACACAGATGGCGATGGAACTCATGGCCCCTTGTAGTTCACCGATCTCCATTGCCTTGGTAGTCCCCAGCGCATGGCTGCACGCTCCGATGGCCAGTCCCTCTGCCACCGGATCGGTAATATGGAACCACTTGGCAAACAGGGGGGCACACACCGCTCCGGTAATGCCAGCCACTACTACGGCAGCAGCCGCGATCCCCTGGACACCGCCCCGGCTCTCCGCGATCCCTACCGCAATCGCAGTGGTCACGCTCTTGGGCAGCAAAGAAGCAGTCAGTAGATCCTCCATCTGAAACAGGCGGCACAGGGCCAGTACGCTGAGAAGACTGACCGCGCTCCCTGCCAAGCAGCCCGCCAGCACGGGAAGAAAGTGCTCCCGCAGGATCTCCCGCTGGCGGTAGATATTCAGGGCCAGCACCGCCGTCACCGGCCCGAGCATCAGCTTGATCATGTCTCCCCCGATGTTATACTGCTCCAATGGAATATGAAAGGCCGCCAGAAAGACGATGATGAGCAGTCCGGCGATCAGCAGCGGATTACACAACACCCATCCAGTTTTTTTCTGGATCCACAAGCCAAGACACCAGGCCGCCGCTGAGAGACCCAGCCCAAAAAACGGGGAGTTCAGAACTCCTTCTGTTAATTCAGTCATGATTCCACTCCCCTTTTTTTCGGAACAGCCGCATCATCATCTGTACTGTCCAGCCGGCAGCCAGATAGACCACCGGTGTGGTCAGTCCCACAATAACCAGCAGGGGCACCACCTGACTTTTTAACATCGCTCCATGCTCCATAGTCCCCACCAGGGATGGGATAAAGAAGAAAGCCATATTGGCGATCAGGAAGTGTGAAACCGACTGGATCTGCCGCTCCTTGATCGTTCCGGTCAGCAGCAGGACCATCAGCAAAATCATGCTGATCACGCTGGCAGGGAAGGACACTGGAAGCAGCGCCGCCACGCCCTCTCCCGCTAAGCTGATCCCGAAGATCAGGGCCAGCTCTCCCATAATATTCATCGGTTCGCTTCCTTTCTGTGTCAGATCGTCTGTGCTTCTTATTCCCAAATCGCTGTGACGAAGTAATCCTCCGGCGTTGCCCGGAAATGGACCATTCCATTTCCGGGGGCCCGGTTTTTTCATTGCTCGGCGGAACTAAATTCCACCTCCGCCAAGGTTTTGCCTCTGGCAAAAAGCTTGTACGGCGCTCCGCGCCGCCCCATCTGCGATGGGGCCCCCGCCGAAACGCCAAGGCGGCTGATTGCTCAGGCCAACCCGCTCCCTCTTACTCCCAAATTACCGTGGCGAAGTAATCCTCCGGCGTTGCCCGGAAATGGACCATTCCATTTCCGGGGGCCCGGTTTTTTCATTGCTCGGCGGAACTAAATTCCACCTCCGCCAAGGTTTTGCCTCTGGCAAAAAGCTTGTACGGCGCTCCGCGCCGCCCCATCTGCGATGGGGCCCCCGCCGAAACGCCAAGGCGGCTGATTGCTCAGACCGACCCGCTCCCCCTTACTCCCAAACTGCCGTGGCGAAGTAATCCTCCGGCGTTTCGGCTCTCCGAATCAGGCGGGTAGAGCCATCCTCCTGGAGCAGCACCTCAGCCGAGCGCAGGCGTCCGTTATACTGATAGCCCATAGCGTGTCCGTGGGCCCCAGTATCATGGATGACCAACAGATCGCCGATCTCCACCTCTGGAAGCATCCGGTCGATGGCAAATTTATCGCTGTTCTCGCAAAGAGAGCCGGTCACGTCGTACTTGTGGTCGCAGAGCGCGTTCTCTTTCCCCATAACGGTGATGTGGTGATAGGCCCCATAGATGGCAGGCCGCATCAAATTGGAGGCACAGGCGTCCACACCCACATACTCCTTATAGGTGTGTTTCTGGTGCAGCACACGTGTCACCAAATGCCCGTACGGAGCCAGCATGAAGCGTCCCAATTCGGTGCAAAGGGCCACATCCCCCATACCGGCGGGAACCAGGATCTCCTCGTATGCCTTCCGCACCCCTGCACCAATGGCAGCAATGTCGTTGGCCGGCTGTTCTGGGCGGTAGGGCACCCCTACACCACCGGACAGGTTGATGAATGTAATGTTGCATCCCGTCTCCTCTTTCAAGTCCGCCGCCAGCTGGAACAGCACCCTGGCCAGGGCCGGATAGTACTCGTTGGACAGGGTATTAGAGGCCAGGAAAGCGTGGATGCCGAACTCCTCTGCACCCAACTCCTTCAGCTGTCGGAATGCCTGAGCAATCTGAGTCCGGGTCATACCGTACTTGGCCTCTCCTGGGTTGTCCATGACCTGAAAGCCTTCTTTACTCTCTCCAACCTGGAACACTCCCCCCGGATTATACCGACAGGAGATCTTCTTTGGAATATAGCCCAAAGTATTTTTCAGGAATTCCACATGGGTGATATCATCCAGATTGATGGTGGCCCCCAGTTTCTCCGCTAGGACGAATTCCTCTGCTGGGGTATCGTTGGAGGAGAACATGATCTCCCCGCCCCGGAAGCCGCAGCGGTCAGACATCATCAACTCACAGAGGGAGGAGCAGTCCACCCCACATCCCTCCTCCCGCAAGATCTTCAGAATCTGGGGATTCGGGGTAGCCTTCACCGCAAAATACTCCGTATAGCCTGGGTTCCAGGCAAAAGCCGCCTTCAGCGCCCGGGCATTCTCCCGTATGCCCCGCTCATCATATAGGTGAAAAGGGGTGGGGTACTGACGGGTGATCTCCTGAAGCTGTCCCAGGGTGACAAACGGTTTTTTCACATCCATCGCTCCTTGTCTTTCTTTGCAGTCTGGTCTCCTCCCCTTCTGGGGCGGAGAAAAAAATCAAATTTAGTTTATCCATTTTCACCATCAAAGTCAACCATTACGACTACCAAGGTCTGCCCCTGCCACCCCCTCTCTTTTGCTGTTTCTGAAAAAAGAGGAAAAAGCCAGATTTTCCTCTTGCGCTTTTCCACTCTGTCTGATACAATGGTTCGAGATTTGGAACAAAGGATGGTGTCTGACATGGAAAATCGACTGTGTTTCAACCTTACTCCTTTGTTTCCTCTGTGTGTGGACAATCACCTGTTGATTGTCTTTTTTTCTGCGCAAAATACCACCAGAAGTTGAGAAGGGAGAACAAAAGAATGAATCCAAACCAAGGTATCTATGACGCACGTCAGTTGGGCCGTCCCAAAATGCTGATCCTAGGCGTCCAACACATGTTCGCTATGTTCGGCGCTACTGTACTGGTCCCCGCCCTCACCGGGCTGTCTGTATCTGCCACCCTGCTGTTTGCCGGACTCGGCACACTGCTGTTTCACTTTCTGACCAAGGGGATGGTTCCCGCTTTCCTGGGATCCTCGTTCGCTTTTATCGGCGGCTATCAGGCCATCGCCCCCATGCTTACCGACAGCAATGGCAACGCAGTTGCAAATACTGAAATGCTCCCCTATGCTTGCTTTGGCGTCATGCTGGCTGGACTGATGTATGTCCTGCTGTCTGCTCTGTTCAAAGTCTTTGGAACCCAGAAGGTCATGCGTTACTTCCCCCCCATCGTCACCGGTCCTATCATCATTTGCATCGGTTTGACCCTCAGCTCCACTGCGATCTCAAACTGCCGCACCAACTGGGCTATCGCCCTCATCGCCATCGCCATTGTGGTAGGCTGCAACATCTGGGGCAAGGGAATGATCAAAATCATCCCCATTTTGCTTGGTGTGGTCGGCTCTTACACTGTGGCCGCAATCTGCCAAATCAACGGTGTAGAAGTCATGGACCCAGTCAAGATCCAAGCGCTGATCGATGCCCCCTGGATTGGCCTCCCCTTCCAGTTCGAAAACACGCTGTTCGGTCTGTTCAGCCGCCCCGACCTGAACCCTGGCATGCTCCTCACAGCAGCGGTGACCATCATGCCTCTTGCTCTGGCCACTATGGTGGAGCACATCGGTGATATGTGCGCGATTTCCTCCACCTGCGAGCGCAACTACTTGGAAAATCCCGGTTTCCACCGCACTCTCCTGGGTGACGGCCTGGCCACCTCTCTGGCCTCCCTGTTCGGTGCCCCAGCCAACACCACTTACGGTGAAAACACCGGTGTGCTGGCCCTCTCCAAGGTCTATGACCCGCGGGTAATCCGCATTGCTGCTGGTCTGGCCATTCTGTTCTCGTTCTCCCCCAAGTTTGCGGCCCTGGTATCCGCTATGCCGACTGCCACCATGGGTGGTGTATCTATGGTGCTGTACGGTATGATCTCCGCCGTAGGTGTGCGCAATGTGGTGGAAAATCAGGTGGATTTCACCAACAGCCGCAACGTCATTGTGGCCGCCATCATCATGGTGTTGGCCATCGGTGTCAACTACTCCGGTGCTGTCACTTTCCAGGTGGGCACCGCCACCATCAGCCTGTCCGGCCTGGCGGTGGCTGCCATTACCGGCATCGCTCTCAATGCTATCCTTCCCGGCAAGGACTACGAGTTCGGCCACGACCAGAAGGGCGACACCGCCGTCAACTTCAAGGTCTGATCCTTCCGACTCACTCCCATTCTTCCGCCGCTCCAGATGGGGCGGCGGAAATTTTCTCCCTGTTTCCGGCACTCTCCCGTGCCTGAGAAACATGAATACTCTGTGGAAGAAATTTAAAAAAATCATTAAATCCGCCCCGAAGTTCTTGCGCCCACCAAGAAAATCGGTTAGAATGGAGCCAGTCCACAGGAAACTGTATCAATTAGGAGGTACCTATTATGGGATTTTTGGATAATCTGACCGAAATCGCCACCGATCTGGCCCAAAGCGGCGCCGCCGCCTCCAAACACCTGGCAGAGACTGGAATCGCCACTTCCAAGCGTCTGGCAGAAATTGCAAAACTGAAAACATCCAATCTGGCCGAAGAAGGCAATATGAAAAAGGCCTATGCTGAGTTGGGACGACTCTACTATGCTGAACACGGAAACACACCCGAGGGTGCCTACGCTGCCGCCTGTGAACGGATCACCATCTCCAGAGAACTGATCCAGGCCAACAATGACCGCATCGCCGAGTTGAAATCCGCCGCCGAGGCGGAAGGCGAGATCATTGTAGACGCAGACTTCCAAGATATTCCTGAGGAGACCGTTCCCACCGAGGAAACTGTTCCCACTGAGGAGGCCGCTCCCGCTGAGGAGGCCGCTCCCGCTGAGGAGACCGCTCCCGCTGAAGAGGCCGCTCCCGCTGAAGAGGCCGCTCCCGCTGAAGAGATCAAGGCAGAGGTTTGATTCAACCCGTACAAAAAGCGGACGGAGTCGCAATGGCTCCGTCCGCTTTTTTGTATGCTTTTTCTATCTCCGCACAAACTGAGGGCGGAGGTGTTCGGTTTGAAGCAGTATTTCCGCCTGCCCCAGGATGTGGTGGGGCACGATGCTCAGCTGCTCTCCTATTGGGATACCCTCCCGCCCCGCGTACAGCTCCGTCTATTGGAGAGCACGATCTCTGTGTCTACTCTGGGGGAACTGAAGCTGCTGGAGGAAGGGTTTTGCCGGGATCCACTTCCCCCCATGTAAGGAAAGGCCCGCCGCAAATGCGGCGGGCTCTCTACTATGTAGATACCTTGCTCATGTGGGCAGAGGCAGATTTCAGCATCAGCCGCTTGGTGCCTACGTTGTCAAAGGCGATCTCCACCAAGGCATCTCCACCCATCTTCTGAATGGAGAGGAGCATTCCCCGGCCAAAGGCCTTATGCTGCACCATGTCTCCCTTCTGGAAACTGGCCGACAGCCCCGCCGAGGTAGCTGGTCCAGCAGGGCGGGCCGCCGCCCTTCTCCGGTCTTCCCCCGGTATAGCCTGGACAAATCCGCCGTAGGAGGGCTGGCTCCCGGCGTACTGGGTCCGTTGGTCGTACGGACTGCGGCTTCCCTGGGCCGCCCGTGTTCCATAGCCTCCATAACCAGACACCCGGCTTGGCATACCACCCCAACTGTCGTCCAGGAAGCTGCGCCCGGACCGTTCCAGATGCTCCGGCGGGATCTCATTCAGGAAGCGGGAGGGCCGGTTGGAACTGGTGCGCCCGAACAACATTCGCTGACCGGCACAGGTGAGATACAACCGCTCCTTGGCCCGGGTCATGGCCACATAGCACAGCCGCCGCTCCTCCTCCATCTCATCCTGCTCGCCGATGGCCCGGATACCAGGGAAAATCCCCTCCTCGGCTCCCACCACAAAAACCACGGGGAATTCCAGCCCCTTGGCGGAGTGCATGGTCATCATCACCACGCAGTCCTGATCCGGGTCGTGGTTGTCCAGGTCGGTATACAGGGCGATCTCGTCCAGGAAGCCTGCCAGCGACGGCTCCTCCCCCGCATTCTCCAGATAGCCGTTGATGGAGGTGAGCAGCTCCCGCACGTTCTCCAGCCTGGTGCGGTCCTCCACGGTGTTCTTCGTCTCCAGCATGGAAGCATAGCCGGTTCGCAGGATCAATTCCTCATAGAACTGGTCCAGAGGCAGCTGGGTAAGCAGGACGGACAGTTCTCCCATCAGATTGGTGAAGGCTGCCAGCTTACCTGCCGCACGCTCCAACTCCGGATACACCCGGGCATTGTCGATCACTGCGTACAGAGAGTTTCCGTCCCGCCGGGCGATGGCCTGGGCGGTCTCTACCGTCCTGGCCCCGATCCCCCGCGGCGGGTTGTTAATGATCCGGGTGAGGCGCAGGTCGTCCTCCGGATTGTTGAGGACAGCCAGGTAGGCGATCATGTCCTTGACCTCCGCCCGGTCGAAGAAGCGGGTGCCCCCAATGATCCGGTATGGGATGCCATTTCGCTTGAAGGCCTGCTCCAACTGGTTGGACTGCGCGTTCATCCGGTAGAGGACTGCGTGGTCCTTCCAGGGCCGGCCCTGGCTGTAATCCTCCATCACCTGCTCGGCCACATACCGCGCCTCATCGTTTTCATTCATGGCTGTGTATAGGTGGAGCTTCTCTCCCTCCCCCGCCCTGGTCCACAGTTCCTTTCCCTTGCGCCCCTGGTTATTGCGGATCACGGCGTTGGACGCCTCCAGGATGTGCCGGGTGGAGCGGTAATTCTCCTCCAGGCGGATGGTGCGGCAGCCGGGATATTGCTTCTCAAAGGAGAGGATATTTTCGATGGTGGCCCCCCGGAAGCGGTAGATGGACTGGTCATCATCGCCCACCACGCAGAAGTTTTCGTACCCGCCCGCCAGGGTGGAGGCCAGCAGATATTGCAGGTTATTGGTGTCCTGATACTCGTCAATGAGTACATATCGGAATTTTTTCTGGTAATACTCCCGTACGTCATCAAACTGCTGGAGCAGGCGCACAGTATGGAGGATAATGTCATCAAAATCCAGCGCGTTGGCCTCCCACAGGCGGCGCTGGTACTCCACATAGACCTTGGCGATCTTGGTCAGGCGGTAGTCCCCCGCCTTCTCGCATTCGGCCAGATACTGGTCAGCCAGCTTCATGGCATCCTTAGCCCGGGAGAGATAGCCCAGCACCGTCCGGGGCGGAAACTGCTTCTCGTCCAGATCCAGGTCCTTCAGACAGTCCTTGATGACCCGCAGGGAGTCGTCCGTGTCGTAGATGGTGAAGGAGGAGGCAAAGCCCAGCCGCTCAATGTCTCGGCGCAAGATGCGCACACAAGCGGAGTGGAAGGTGGAAGCCCAAATATCCTCCGCCCCCGGCCCCAGCAGTGCGGCCAGGCGGTCCTTTAACTCCCCGGCTGCCTTGTTGGTAAAGGTGATCGCCAGGATGGACCAGGGGACCGCCGGGTCCAGGCGGCACAGCCGCTCCTGCCGTTCCCTGTCCCCCTGCCCCGTGGCGGCATAGGACTCCAAAAAGGCCAGGTCGTCCTCTGTCGCCCACTGGGGAACCTCCGGACTGTCGGAACCCCGTCCGTATTTCATCAGGTTGGCGATGCGGTGGATGAGCACGGTGGTCTTTCCGCTCCCTGCCCCGGCCAGCAGCAGCAGCGGCCCCTCAGTGGCCAGCACCGCACGCTGCTGCTCCGGGTTCAGCCGGGCAAACTCCCGGGCAATGGCCGCCCGGCGCGCCTTGCAAAATCGAAGTTCCTGTTCATGGTCCAGCATGGTATCTCTCATTCCTTCATCCAGTATGGTATCGTCCCATTGTACCTGAAAAGGGGCCTCCGGTCAACCAGGACCGCTCATGGCCGGCACATGGTCAGTCCGATGCGCCCCCGCTTCTCCTCCACATCCACCACCCAGACGGTGACCACATCCCCCACGGCCAACAGCTCGGAAGGGTGCTTCACACGGCGTGGCAGGCGGCTGATGTGGACCAGGCCGTCCTGATGGACGCCGATGTCCACAAAGACGCCGAAGTCGATGACATTTCGGACCGTGCCCTGAAGCTCCATTCCCGGCTTCAAGTCCTTCAACTCCATCACATCTGTGCGGAGAATGGGAGCAGGCAGTTCGTCCCGGGGGTCTCGTCCAGGCTTCATTAGTTCCCGGATGATGTCTGCTAAGGTGGGAGCCCCCACACCACAAGTCTCCACCAAACGGTCTAATCCGATCGCCTCCGCCCGTGCCTTCAGCTCCTCCAGCCCGCCTGTCTCCACATCCTCCCTGGTATATCCGCAGGCGGCCAACAGCTTCTCCGCCGCGCCGTAACTCTCTGGATGGACGCCGGTGTGGTCCAGAATCGAGGGGCTCTCCGGCACCCGGAGGAAGCCAGCACACTGCTCATAGGCCTTAGGACCAAGTTTTGGAACCTTCAAAAGCTGCTTTCTGGCGGTGAACGCTCCGTGCTCCTCTCGGTACTTCACCAAATTCCGGGCGGTGGCGGCGGTGAGGCCGGACACCCGCTGGAGCAACGAAGGCGATGCGGTATTTGCATCCACTCCAACTGCATTGACGCAGTCCTCTACCACCCCATCCAGCGCCTCTCCCAAGCGCGCCTGGGGCATATCATGCTGGTACTGGCCCACACCGATGGCCTTTGGGTCGATCTTGACCAGTTCGGCCAAGGGATCCTGAAGCCGCCTGGCGATGGATATGGCGCTTCTCAGGTTCACATCGTACTCCGGAAACTCCTCGGCGGCCAACTTGCTGGCGGAGTACACAGATGCCCCTGCCTCGCTGACGATCATATAACTCAGCCCGCCCCCCAGTCGGCGGATGAGCTCCACAGCTGCCTGCTCAGTCTCACGGCTGGCCGTTCCGTTGCCGATGGCAATGTGCTCTACCCCGTACTTCCGCACCAGCTGGGACAACCGGGCAATGGCCTCCTCCTTCTGCCGCGGACCGTGGGTGGGATAGACCACCGCGGTGTCCAGCACCTTTCCGGTGCCATCCACCACTGCCACCTTGCAGCCCATGCGGTAGCCAGGGTCCAGGCCCATGGTCACCCTGCCCTTCACCGGTGGCTGCATCAGCAGGGGCTTCAGATTCAGTGCGAAGGTTCGGATGGCTCCCTCGTCGGCCTGCTCCGTAAGGTACGCCCGGATCTCCCGCTCCAGAGAGGGCTGAATCAGTCGCTCCCAGGCATCGTCCGCCGCTCCCCGAACAAATTCCATGGCGGCGGTCCCCGGGACGGTCCTGCGCCGGACCGCCACCCTGGCAGTCTCCGGATCCAGCTCCACTGATACCTTCAGCAGCTTCTCCCGTTCCCCCCGGTTGATGGCCAGCGTCTGATAGCCCTGGATCCGGCTTACCGGGCACTTAAAGTCATAATACAGGCGGTAGACGCTGTCCTCTGGCTCCTTGTCCGCCGCTCTGGAGGTCAGCACGCCCCGGCGAAGATACAGCTGGCGCAGTTCCTTCCGCAGGTCGGCCCGGTCAGAGATCTCTTCGGCCAAGATGTCATTGGCTCCCTGGAGGGCAGCCTCTACCGTCTCCACCCCCTTTTCCGGGTCCACATAGTCCCGCGCAGCCTGCGCCAGATCCACCGCAGGTCCCCTGGCCGCAGCCAGGGCTGCCAGAGGCTCCAGCCCCTTCTCACGGGCTATGGATGCGCGGGTGCGCCGCTTCTGTTTATAAGGACGGTATAGGTCCTCCACTTCCGCCAGGGTGGAGGCGGCATCAATGGCGGCGGACAATTCTTCCGTAAGCTTGCCCTGCCCCTCGATGGCGGCGCGGACCTCCTCCTTCCGGACGGCCAGGCCCCGGAGATATTGCAGCCGGTCAGCCAGCTGTCGCAGCAGTTGGTCGTCCATAGAGCCGTGCAGTTCTTTCCGATAACGAGCGATAAATGGAATAGTGGCTCCCTCATCGATCAGGCAGACCACATTTTCTACATACTCCGGTAAAACGTCCAGTTCCTGGGCCAGCGTTTGTATCAGATCATTCATGGGTAATGCTCCTTTGTTTTACTCCCTCTTAGTTTAGCGGAGCATATCAAAAAAGTCCAGCACCTCGGCTGCAAAATCCCCACTTGTGAAGCCCCCATCCATTTCTTCAGGAAAT
This sequence comes from Lawsonibacter sp., assembly GCA_037257225.1. Taxonomy (GTDB): domain Bacteria; phylum Bacillota; class Clostridia; order Oscillospirales; family Oscillospiraceae; genus Lawsonibacter. Next base: position 28,936 of record JAYCWP010000033.1, on the reverse strand, counting down.
TTTAAAAAATTGTTCGCAATTTTTCTGTTTCTCTGTGGTATGGTATGAAAGAACGACAAGCGGCCTTTCGATCCGGCCGCTGAAGCAAAAAGAGAGGATTCGATCACAAATGAAACGATGGTTCAAATGGCTTTTTCTGCTCCTCGCTGTCCTTTTGGGTGTTGGCGGGGGGCTGTTTCTGTGGCAGAGTGGATTTTTTGCCGCTGCCGAGTCCCAAGAGTCCCTAAGAGCGTATATTGAAAATTTTTCTCCTTACTCCCACCTCTGCTTCTTTCTCATTCAATTCCTGTCTGTCATCTTGGCTCCTATCCCCAGTAATATCTCCGCCTTGGCCGGTGGGGTGCTCTTCGGCACATGGGTATCCTTCCTTCTCACCTTTTCCGCCGTTACTATCGGTTCGCTGCTGGTGTTCTCCCTGGCCCGCAGTCTGGGCCGCAATGCAGTCACCCGTCTGGTAGGCAGTAAGGTCTCTGAAAAATATCTGGATGTGATCCACGCCAAGACGGATACTTTCCTAGTGCTAGCCTTTCTATTCCCTTTTTTCCCAGATGACGTTCTGTGTATCCTCGCTGGACTTACCCGGATTTCCTTCCGCCGCTTCGCTGGCATTATCCTGTGTACCAGGCCCTGGGGACTCCTCTTTGCAAGTGCCCTGGGCGGCGCTTCCTTCTCGATCCCAGCCTGGGGTATGGCATTGATCGGCGCTGTCGGCCTTTTACTCTTCTTGCTTGGGCTGAAATACGGCGACCGGGTGGAAGCTGCCATCCTGCGCCGTCTGCGGAAGAACAGTCGATCCTGAACTCTGTATATCGGGTCCTAACCGGACCCGATATTTTTTTATTCTTTTTTCATTTTTCCTCTTTACAAAATTCTTCTGGTATGCTATTATCTATTTGCAAACAAGAATTACTACTGTTTAGGAGGAAGATCTGTGGAACGCGCAACCCGATATAGCAAAAAGCGGGAAGCTATCCTGTCCGCGATCCGCAGTTCCGACGCCCACCCCTCTGCTGAATGGATTTATCACACACTGAAAGGCACCCATCCGGATCTCAGCTTGGGGACCGTGTACCGAAACCTGTTGTTCTTTCAACAGAACGGGACCATCCAAAGCGTTGGTGTGGTCAACGGACAGGAGCGCTTTGACGCTGTTACGACCCCGCATAGTCACTTTGTTTGCACCTCCTGCGGCGCAGTGATCGACCTGCATCGGATTCCTATGGATCCAGCGCTGACCACCGCCGTCAGGGAGCAATATGGGTTCGAGGTTCAGCGCCACGAACTCACCTTTTATGGAAGATGCCAACATTGTATGCAAAAAAGAATACACGAGGAGGATTTATTAGCATGAAGAAGTTTGTTTGTTCTGTTTGTGGTTATGTTCACGAGGGCGAGACCGCTCCTGAGTCCTGCCCCATCTGTAAGGCTCCTAAGGAGAAGTTTGTGGAGCAGTCCGCCGAGCGCACTTGGGCTGCCGAGCACGTAGTCGGTGTGGCGCAGGGTGCTCCCGAGGAGATCCTCCAGGGTCTGCGTGAGAACTTCGTCGGCGAGTGCACCGAGGTCGGTATGTACCTGGCTATGGCCCGTGTGGCTCACCGTGAGGGTTATCCCGAGATCGGCGAGTATTGGCGTCGGGCCGCTCTGGAGGAGGCCGAGCACGCTGCCAAGTTCGCTGAGCTGCTGGGTGAGGTCCTGACTGACTCCACCAAGAAGAACCTGGAGATGCGTGTCGATGCCGAGAACGGCGCTACCCTGGGCAAGTTCGAGCTGGCCAAGAAGGCCAAGGAGCTGAACCTGGACGCCATCCACGACACCGTGCATGAGATGGCTCGCGACGAGGCCCGCCACGGCAAGGCTTTTGAGGGCCTGCTGAAGCGCTACTTCGCCTAATAAAACCGGATAAACAAGCACTTTTTGAGAGGGAATCGGGAAACCGGTTCCCTCTCTTTTTACTTTTAGCAGAGTCATAATATTGATCCTTCTATTGCCCTTTTATAAGTATTTTGAAGGGCCACTGCACTTCCCTTTCATATATAAAAACCGCCGCAGAACAGTAGTTCCGCGGCGGTTTTTATATATTCATATTGGGCTGATTTCAAATCACAGGGTCGGGATCTGATCTTCCTCAGCAGCAGAGGACTCCAGTTCCAGGACACCGGTCTCTTCCAACTCAAGCTCAGTCTCCTCAACGCTCTCATCCTCGCCCCCGCTCTCGGCCTCCAGGGCATCGGCCACGATAGCGCCGGACTTCTGACTGGTCAGGTTGCCCTCCTCATCGAAGGTGTCAAACTTCCGGTACTGAGTCAGGCCGGAACCGGCGGGAATCAGCTTACCGATGATGACGTTCTCCTTCAGACCCAGCAGATGGTCCACCTTGCCCTTGATGGCGGCCTCGGTGAGGACCTTGGTGGTCTCCTGGAAGGAGGCAGCAGACAGGAAGGACTCAGTGGCCAGAGAAGCCTTGGTGATACCCATGAGCAGGCGGGTGCAGGTGGGCAGGCGCAGGTCCTCACCCATCTCGTTCTTCTCCCCGGCATCGATGCGGGCCTGAACTGCCGCCTCGGCGTCCAGGAACTCCACGATGTCAATGGTGGAGCCGGACAGGAGTTCGGAGTCTCCGGCCTCTTCCACACGGACCTTCCGCATCATCTGACGGATGATGACCTCGATGTGCTTATCGTTGGTATCAACGCCCTGCTGGCGGTACACCTTCTGCACCTCACGGATCAGATAGTTGTGGCAGGCAGACAAACCACGGATGCGCAGTACCTCATGGGGGGACAGGGCACCCTCGGTGAGTTGGAAGCCCTTCTCCACTGTGTCGCCGTCCTTCACCCGCAGACCGGCAGAGTAAGGCAGGGCATAGGTGACCACTTCCCCATCGCCAGCGGTGATGGTGACGTTGCACATGACGTTGCGCTTGGTCTCCTCAATGGACACACGGCCGCCGATCTCAGCCAGCTGAGCCATCTTCTTGGGCTTGCGGGCCTCGAACAGTTCCTCGACTCGGGGCAGACCCTGGGTAATATCGCCGCCGGCCACGCCGCCGGTGTGGAAGGTACGCATGGTCAGCTGGGTGCCGGGCTCACCGATGGACTGGGCAGCGATGATGCCTACCGCCTCACCGGCGCCCACAGGCTCACCGATGGCCAGGTTGATGCCGTAGCACTTGGAGCACACACCGCTGCGGGCCCGACAGGTCAGCACAGAGCGGATCTTCACCTCATGGATGCCGTGGGCCTCCAGGACCTCGGCGTTCTCCTTGCGGAGCATGGTATCCCGGGTAAACAGGACCTCACCGGTGGTGGGATCCACAAGATCCTGAGCAGGGTAGCGGCCATGGATGCGCTCGGCAAAGGTCTCGATGACCTGGCCGTGCTCCTCGATCTCCGCCACCAGAATGCCGTCAGTGGTGCCGCAGTCATCCTCACGGATGATAACTTCCTGGGACACGTCCACCAGACGGCGGGTCAGGTAACCAGAGTCAGCGGTACGCAGGGCGGTATCGGCCATGCCCTTTCGTGCGCCTCTGGAGGAGATAAAGTACTCCAGCACAGACAGGCCCTCACGGAAGTTGGCCTTGATGGGGATTTCGATGGTACGGCCGGAGGTATCGGCCATCAGGCCGCGCATACCAGCCAGCTGACGGATCTGAGCCATAGAACCACGGGCGCCGGAATCCGCCATCATAAAGATGGGGTTATAGCGGTCCATGGACTCCTGAAGGGCGGAGGTCACATCGGCGGTGGTCTTTTCCCAGGCCTGGACAGACAGGCGGTAGCGCTCGTCGTTGGTGATCAGACCGCGGCGGTACTGGCGGTCGATCTTGATGATCTCCTTCTCCGTGTCCGCAATCAGATCGTACTTCTTCTGGGGCACCGTCATATCGGCGATGGCGACGGTCAGGGAGCCAATGGTGGAGTAATGATAGCCCAGATCCTTGATGGCGTCCAGCATATCGGCGGACTTGGTGAAGCCGTGCTTGGTGATGCACTTGTCAATGATCTTGCCCAGCTGTTTCTTGCCCACCACAAAGTTGATCTCAGGCTCGAACATGGCCTCCGGATCGGAGCGGTCCACGAAGCCCAGGTCCTGAGGAATCGCCTCGTTGTAGATCAAACGGCCCACAGTGGTGTCCACCAGCTTATAGCGGGTCACACCGTCGATTTCCTTGGACAGACGGACCTTGATGGGAGAGTGCAGGGTGACCACGCCGGAGTCATAGGCCATCATGGCCTCATCCTTATCGGAAAAGACGTGGCCGGTGCCCTCCTCCTCACGGCTGAAGGTGAGGTAGTAGGCGCCCAGGATCATATCCTGAGTCGGAATGGTAACAGGGCCTCCGTCCTGGGGCCGCAGCAGGTTATTGGCAGACAGCATCAGGATGCGGGCCTCGGTCTGGGCCTCTGCAGACAGGGGGACGTGGACAGCCATCTGGTCGCCGTCGAAGTCGGCGTTGAAGGCAGTACACACCAGGGGGTGCAGCTTGATGGCGCGGCCCTCCACCAGGACAGGCTCGAAGGCCTGTATACCCAGGCGGTGCAGGGTGGGGGCGCGGTTGAGCATAACAGGGTGCTCCTTGATGACGAACTCCAGGGCGTCCCAAACGGCGGGCTCACCCTTCTCCACCATCTTCTTGGCCGCCTTGATGTTGTTGGCGGAGCCGTCGTCCACCAGCTTCTTCATGACGAAGGGGCGGAACAGCTCGATGGCCATCTCCTTGGGCAGACCGCACTGGTAGATCTTCAAGGAGGGACCAACCACGATAACAGAACGGCCGGAGTAGTCTACGCGCTTACCCAGCAGGTTCTGACGGAAACGGCCCTGCTTACCCTTAAGCATATCGGACAGGGACTTCAGCGCCCGGTTGTTGGCGCCGGTGACAGCGCGGCCCCGGCGGCCGTTGTCGATGAGGGCGTCCACCGCCTCCTGGAGCATCCGCTTCTCGTTGCGGACGATGATGTCCGGAGCGTTGAGCTGGATCAGACGCTTCAGGCGGTTATTGCGGTTGATGACCCGGCGGTACAGGTCGTTCAGATCAGAGGATGCATACCGACCGCCATCCAGGGGAACCATGGGCCGGATCTCCGGGGGGATGACGGGCAGTACGTCAATGATCATCCACTCAGGCTTGTTGCCGGACAGCCGGAAGGCATCCACAACTTCCAGTCGCTTGACGATGCGGGCCTTTTTCTGGCCGGAGGCATCCTTCAGCTCCTTCCGCAGCTGCTCGGACAGCTGCTCCAGATCGATCTGCTGGAGCAGCTTCTTCACGGCCTCAGCGCCCATTCCGGCGTCGAAGTCGTCCTCGTACTTCTCCCGCATATCCCGGTATTCCTTCTCAGACAGGATCTGGTTCTTGGAGAGAGGGGTGAAGCCGGGGTCAATGACGATATAGCTGGCAAAGTACAGAACCTTCTCCAGGATCCGGGGGCTGATGTCCAGCAGCAGGCCCATCCGGGAGGGGATACCCTTAAAGTACCAGATATGGGACACTGGGGCGGCCAGCTCGATGTGGCCCATGCGCTCACGGCGCACCTTCGCCCGGGTGATCTCCACGCCGCAGCGGTCACAGACCTTGCCCTTATAGCGGATCTTCTTGTACTTGCCGCAGTTACACTCCCAGTCCTTGGTGGGGCCAAAGATCTTTTCACAGAACAGGCCGTCCTTTTCGGGCTTCAGAGTGCGGTAATTGATGGTCTCCGGGCGCTTGACCTCGCCGTAGGACCAGGCGCGGATCTGCTCGGGGGAGGCGATCCCGATCTGAATGGCGTCAAACTCAGCGTAACTCATATATTTCAATCTCCTCCCTTATCACTCATAGTCCTCATCGGAGAGATGCCCCTCCTCAGAGCTTTCCTCCAGCTCCAGCGTCAGGTCGTCATCATCGCTGTCACCCTTGAAGGTGAAGCCGCCTGCGGAGGCGAAGTCGGAGTTCTTATCATAACCGAAGTCCTCGTCGTCCTTGTAGTAGTCGTCCCGGGCTCCAGGCTGATAGGTGTCCTCATCATCATCCTTCAGCTCGATCTCGTTGCCCTGGGCGTCCAGCACCTTCATGTCCAGACACAGGGACTGGAGCTCCTTGATGAGCACCTTAAAGGACTCAGGCACGCCAGGCTTAGGCACATTATGGCCCTTAACGATGGCCTCATAGGTCTTAACACGGCCGGTGACATCGTCGGACTTGACGGTGAGGATCTCCTGCAAGGTATAGGCAGCACCGTAGGCCTCCAGAGCCCACACCTCCATCTCACCGAAGCGCTGGCCGCCGAACTGGGCCTTACCGCCAAGAGGCTGCTGGGTGACCAGGGAGTAGGGGCCGGTGGCGCGGGCGTGGATCTTATCATCCACCAGGTGGTGCAGCTTCAGGAAGTACACATAGCCCACTGTGACGGGGTTGTCGAACCGACGGCCAGTACGGCCGTCATACAGCCAGTTCTTACCGTCTACCAGGCGCAGCTGTCCGGCCTTCTGCCACTCCCGCACCTGGACGGAGTCGTCCATCTCCTCCTGGGAGAGGGCACGCATACCGTTCTCTGCTGCCTCGTCAGCCAGATAGAGCTGCTTGCCGATGAGGGGCTCGTCATAACCAACCTCGCGGGCCAGGCCGGCCATCTTCATGCACTCCTGGATATCGGCCTCGGTGGCGCCGTTGAAGATGGGGGTAGCCACCTTCCAGCCCAGGGTCTTAGCGGCATAGCCCAGATGGACCTCCAGTACCTGACCGATGTTCATACGGGAAGGCACGCCCAGGGGGTTCAGCACGATATCAAGGGGAGTGCCGTCTGGCAGGAAGGGCATATCCTCCTGGGGCAGGATGCGGGACACGACACCCTTGTTGCCGTGACGACCGGCCATCTTATCGCCCACAGAGATCTTACGCTTCTGGGCAATATAGACCCGGACGCACTGGTTGACGCCGGGGCCCAGCTCATCGCCGTTCTCACGGGTAAAGATCTTCACGTCCACGATGGTGCCGCTCTCGCCGTGGGGCACCTTCAGAGAGGTGTCACGGACCTCCCGGGCCTTCTCGCCGAAGATGGCGCGGAGCAGCTTCTCTTCCGCAGTGGCCTCGGCCTCGCCCTTAGGCGCCACCTTGCCGACCAGATAGTCGCCGGCGTGGACCTCAGCACCCACACGAATGATGCCATGCTCATCCAGATCCCGCAGGGCGTCCTCGCCTACGTTGGGGATGTCACGGGTGATGGTCTCGGGGCCCAGCTTGGTGTCGCGGGCCTCCAGCTCATACTCCTCGATGTGGATAGAGGTGAACACGTCCTCACGAACCATACGTTCGTTGAGCAGGACGGCGTCCTCGTAGTTATAGCCCTCCCAGGTCATAAAGCCCATGAGGATGTTCCGGCCCAGGGCAATCTCGCCCCGGTCGGTGGAGGGGCCGTCGGCCAGCACATCCTGGAACTCCACCCGCTGGCCCACGTCCACGATGGGGCGCTGGTTGATGCAGGTGCCGTGGTTAGAGCGCAGGTACTTGGTCAGCCGGTACTCCTTGGTCTCGCCGCTGTCATACTTCACGGTGATATAGCGGGCGGACACCCGGGTGACGGTACCGGGGCCCTCAGCCAGAATGGCAACTTCAGAGTCGATGCAGTTCTTGTGCTCCTGGCCGGTGGCCACAATGGGGGCCTCAGGACGAAGCAGGGGCACAGCCTGACGCTGCATGTTGGCGCCCATCAGGGCACGGTTGGCGTCGTCGTTCTGGAGGAAGGGGATCATGGCGGTGGCGATGGACACCATCATCTTGGGGGACACGTCCACATAGTCCACCTGATTGGCAGGCACCGAGATGATCTCGTTCCGGCGGCGGCAGGTGATGCGCTCATTGACAAAGCAGTTATTCTCGTCCACCGGCTCAGTTGCCTGGCAGATGGTGTACTGATCCTCCACGTCGGCGGTCATATACTCGATCTCCTGGGTGACCTGGCCGGTGGCCTTGTCCACCTTGCGGTAGGGAGTCTCGATGAAGCCGTAACGGTTGATGCGGGCGTAGGAGGCCAGGTAGGAAATCAGGCCGATGTTGGGACCTTCCGGCGTCTCAATGGGACACAGACGGCCGTAGTGGCTGTAATGGACGTCGCGGACGTCGAAGGAGGCGCGGTCACGAGACAGACCACCGGGGCCCAGAGCAGACAGACGGCGCTTATGGGTCAGCTCAGCCAAGGGGTTGGTCTGATCCATGAACTGGCTCAGGGGGCTGGAGCCGAAGAATTCCTTGATGGCGGCGGTGACAGGCCGGATATTGATGAGGGACTGGGGCGTGACTACATCCAGGTCCTGGGTAGTCATGCGCTCCCGGATGACGCGCTCCATGCGGGAGAAGCCGATGCGGAACTGATTCTGGATCAGCTCACCCACACAGCGCAGGCGGCGGTTGCCCAGATGGTCGATATCATCAGGGGTACCTACGCCATGAGCCAGGCAGTTGAGGTAGTTGATGGAGGCCATGATGTCCTCCCGGGTGATGTGCTTGGGGATCAGGTCATCCAGATGATCCCGGATGGCATCCTTCAGATCCTCTCCACTGTACTGATCCAGCAGCTGACACATGGCAGGGAAGAACACCATTTCCGTAACCCCGCACTCCTCCGGGTCGAAGTCCACGAAGTTCTTCATGTCCACCATGTTGTTGGAGAATGCACGCACCTGCTTGCCGTCCACATCCAGGACGACCTCGTTGACGCCGCAGTCATCCAGTTCCCGGGCGCGCTCCCGGGTCAGTGTCTCGCCGGCCTCGGCGATGATCTCGCCGGTACGGGGATCAGCCACAGGCATGGCCAGAGTTTGGCCCACCAGGCGGGTCCACAGGGCCATTTTCTTGTTGAACTTATAACGGCCCACTGCAGACAGATCATAGCGGCGGGTATCGTAGAAGGTGGCGTTGAGCAGGCTCTCGGCGGAGTCCACCGTGGGGGGCTCGCCGGGACGCAGCTTGCGGTAGATCTCCAGCAGGGCCTCCTCGTAGGTCTTGCAGGGATCCTTCTCCAGGGTGGCCACGATGCGCTCGTCCTCACCAAACATCTCCAGGATCTCTGCATCGGTCTTGGGGCCAATGGCACGGATCAGACAGGTGATCGGCAGCTTGCGGTTCTTGTCGATGCGGACATAGAAAATGTCGGACAGGTCAGTCTCATACTCCAACCAGGCGCCGCGATAGGGGATAACGGTGGTGCCGTAGGTGTGGTTATCCGCCTTATCCCGGGTGTCAGTAAAGTACATACCAGGGGAACGGGTAATCTGAGAAACGATAACACGCTCAGCTCCGTTGATGACGAAGGTACCGGCCTGAGTCATGATGGGGAAATCTCCCATGAAGATCTCCTGCTCCTTGATCTCTTCCGTCTCCTTGTTGCGCAGGCGCACCTTCACCTTGATGGGGGCGGCGTAGGTGGCATCCCGGGCCTTGCACTCCTCCACATCGTACTTGGGCTTCTCATCCATGGAGTAGTCGATGAAGGACAGCTCCAGGTTGCCGGCGTAGTCCATAATGGAGTCTACATCCTTGAACACCTCACGCAGCCCGGTGTCCAGGAACCACTGATAGGAGTTCTTCTGAACCTCCAGCAGGTTGGGCATATCCAGGATCTCCTCGTAGCGGGCAAAGCTTTTACGCAGGGTCTTGCCGTAGTACACGTCCTTGACCATTCTAAAAATCAACTCGCTTTCTTCTTCACTAAACGGGTGGATTCCCTCATTTTCCGGTCCGTGCGCGGGGAAAACCGTCCTTTTCTTTGTTGAAACCGCACAACTGCAAGGGAAGGCCAGCTTTCCGCACGCCCGGACGCGTTGTTAAATCTATTTTCATGCCTCTTGCCTTTTTTCATCCTGTATGCTAAACTGCTCCTGCACTGTGGGAGAGTTTGGCATTTTCTCACAAGGACATGAAAGCATTTTATTGTACCATGGTTGGCTTCTTTCTGTCAATCCTTTTTCCGGTTTTCCGGAAGTTTTTCCCCGTTGTTGCGGCGGTCCCTTCTGGGGCCGTCTTTTTTGTTGGAAAAACGGAGCGGCGGCAGACCATACGTCTGCCGCCGCTCTTTTTTCTTCAATCCGTTGGTTTCCCTCTGGGTCAGTCCTGGACCTCCCGCAGACGTTTGACCGCCGCAGAGTCCTGGATAGTACGAACCTTTGCATCCGCCACATACTTGCCCACGGCTGCGGTACTCTTCTTCACCGGAGCGATCGTACCTGCACCAGCCACACAGCCGCCGGGACATCCCATGCCCTCCAGCAGGTACCCGTTGTACTTGCCGGCCTTGGCCATCATCAGCATCTTGCGGCACTCACGCAGGCCATCGGCATGCTCGATCTTGACCTCACGCTCCGGGTCGATCTCCTTGATGGCCTCTTTCACTGCGTTGGCTACGCCGCCAGTGACTGCAAAGCCGCGGCCCAGAGATGTGCCAGTGCCGAACTCCTCCTCGGGATCCACCGGCATCTCAGCAGGAACGATCCCCTTTGCGTCGAAAATGCCCTGCATCTCCTCAAAGGTGAGGACAAAGTCCACATCACTGCGGACGCTCCGACGGGAGGCCTCCAGCTTCTTGGCTGTGCATGGACCAATGAACACGATGCGGACATCCGGATAATCCTTCTTATACAGGCGGGCGGTGAGCACCATGGGGGTCATGGCCATGGAGATATAGTCCTTGAACTGGGGGAACAGCTTCTTGGCCATCACGCTCCAGGAGGGGCAGCAGGAGGTGGCCATGAAGGGCTGCTCGGCAGGGACCTTCTTCAGGAAGTCCTCGGCCTCCTCGGCGGTGCACATATCGGCGCCCACTGCCACCTCAATCACCTTGTGGAAGCCCACCCGGCGCATAGCCTCCCGCATCTGAGAAGACGTGACATTCTCTCCAAACTGGCTGACGAAAGCAGGCGCCACAGCGGCCACTACCTTGTCGCCGCGCTTGATTGCCTGAATCAGCTGGAAGATCTGACTCTTATCAGAAATTGCGCCGAAGGGGCAGTTCACCAAACACATACCGCAGGAAACACACTTGTCATAGTCGATCTTGGCACGGCCCAGCTCATCAGAGCCGATGGCGTCCATCCCGCAGGCCTCCGCGCAGGGGCGCTCAATGCGCAGGATCGCACCATAGGGGCACTCGTCCGCGCACTTGCCGCACTTGATGCACTTGCTCTGGTCGATCACGCTCTTTCCCTGAACCAAAGAAATCGCATCCTTGGGGCACACTTCCATACAGGGATGAGCCAGACAGCCCTGGCACATATCGGTCACCCGTACCTGCTTGGTGGGGCAGGCATTACAGGCGTAAGAGATGATATTGATCAGCGGGGGCTCATAGTACTTTTCCGCGATCACACTTTCCTCCAGCTGTGCATCGGGTGGCGCATACTCGTTCAGATCCCGCGGAGGCAGACCAATCGCCAGACGGATGCGCTCAGTCACCACGGCGCGCTCCAACAGGATATTTTGACGATACTTCGCTACCTCACCGGGGATGATCTTGTGGGGCAGACGGCGGATGGCCTCAGCATAGTTGCCGCCCTCAAAGGCCATTCGGGCCACCTCTGTAAATACCTGCCGCCGAATGTCGTTGATGAATGTGTGGACACCCCGCATAGTTTCTTTTCCTCCTTCATATTTGCAAGAAATCTTTCACACCTAAACGTTCTTATCTTATCATAGGTACTTCTGTTTGGCAACCGTCAGCTTCTTTGGCAAATCAGAGATTTCTGCGTATATTTTTTGCTGAAAGTCAGTCATTTCGCCCAAATCAAGTCAACCGGCTCCAGTTACAGCAAGGAGATTCTCCCCTTTTCCACACATTTTTCACACTGTCGCTGCTCAATTCTGACAGAGACGATGCAGGCACTCTGCTCCTTCTGATCTGCTGCTGGATCTGGGCGCAAAATAAGGCCGGGCCCTCCGGGGCCCGGCCTTATTTTGGCGACAGCGATCTGCTGTTATTTCTTGTTCTTTTTGTAGATGGCGTATAAGCCCTTCAGTAAAAGATCTTTTTCCACCATCATCTTACGCCGGCATAGCGGTGCAATGAACTGCGCCATTCCACCAGTCACCACGACTGTGGTCTTTTTGCCCAGTTCCTCCTCCATCCGATCCAGCATTCCGTCCAGCATAGCAGCAGCCCCGTACATGATCCCGCTGCGCATACATTCCACGGTATTCTTCCCAATGACACGCTTTGGCTTATCCAACTGGATTCCTGGCAGCTGGGAGGCCCGGCTGGACAGAGCCTCCGCCGACACCCGGACACCTGGGATGATGCAGCCGCCCAGATAGGTGTTTCCGTGGTCAACCACCTCCATAGTGGTAGCTGTCCCCATATCCACCAGAATAATGGGAGGTTTATATTCCTGAAGCGCAGCCACTGCGATTACAATGCGGTCGCTGCCCACCGAGGCCGGATCATCCATCTGGATATTCAGTCCGGTCTTGATGCCGGGGCCCACCACGATAGGCTCCATCCCGGTCACCTTGACAACACCGGTGCGCACTGCGTTGAATACCGGCGGCACCACGGAGGAGATGATGCAGTCCTCCACTTCCTCCACCGGAACGCGGAACAGGTCCAGCATATTCTTGATCTCAACCCCATATTGGTCGGAGGTCTTGATTCGGTCGGTGGCAATCCGAGCCTCGAAGCAGATCTTCTCCTCGTCGATCCCTCCGATCACGATGTTACTGTTCCCAATATCGATGGCAAGAAGCATTCTGTTCACCTCAAACTCTATCTTTCTATGTACGAACCGCTTAAACAGCCATACAGTCCGGACTTATAGATTCTCTGTACGGCTTTTTCCATCCAGACCACGCTGGGGCGCCGTCCCGGTCAGCCGGAGGAACGCCTTTCCAATGGCAGTAACCAGAACCGCAGCGGCAATGGCCTCCGGAATGCCAGCAGTAGTGACTGTGGCCATCACCAGGCCAAACACCGCATCCAGCGCCACATTTTTCACCTCAGCATACTGCTGTGCCAATAAGAAATAGATGCTGCCCATGACCAGTACTGTGTTGGTCATGGCGCCGACCACACCCACTACAGGCAGAGCGATATAATCGTTCACCCGAACCCGCTTCAGGGCGATCCATAGCCAGCCAGCCACCACGCCAATGAGGATCCGGCATCCCACCGAGATCCAAACCGCCTTCAGTGCACCTGGCAGTCCCGTAGTACTCATAAATGGGGAGAAGGCGAAGGCCAGCAGCCCTGGTGCCGTAGTATTGATCCACATAGAACTCAGACCAAATACTGCGCCCAGGATCCCTCCAGCCAACGGGCCCAATACCACAGCCCCCAGGATCACTGGGATGTGCAGGGTCGTAGCCTTGATGACCGGAAGCGGGAGCAGGCCGATGCCAGTGGCCACCAAGACCAACTCTACCGCCACCATCATAGCCAGCAGTGCCATCCATCGGGTGTCTTTCTTACGGTTTTTCATATTCAATTACCTCCTGCTGTCGCTCCTCTCACGGAGGATGCAACGCATTTTTGTCAGGGGCCGGATCCCCGGTCTCTTAACCGCCTCATTATAACGAAAGTAAGCTCCGATTTCAAGACTCAGATTTTCTAAAACTTTGCGGATGTGGACCAATTCCTTTACAATCCGTGTCGTTTGTGTCATAATTCCCATGGATGCGCCCAGCGCACTCTAAATCACATATTTCCCATCCTAAAAAGGAGGTTTTCCTTCCATGCTCAGCGGAAAAACAATTCTTCTCGGGGTCACAGGCGGTATCGCCGCCTATAAGGCCGCCGCTCTGGCTTCCGCCTTGGTCAAGCAGCACTGCCATGTGGAGGTAATTCTGACCGAACATGCCACCCAGTTCATCACGCCTCTCACCTTTGAGCAGCTCACCGGGAATCGTGCTATGGTGGACACGTTTGACCGCAATTTCTCTCATCAAGTAGAGCACATCGCCCTTGCCCGCCGCGCCGATCTGGTTCTGGTGGCCCCTGCCACCGCCAACGTATGTGCCAAACTGGCCCACGGTCTGGCAGATGATATGCTTACTACCACGGTTCTGGCCTGCCGGTGCCCCAAGCTTATCGCCCCCGCCATGAACACCGGGATGTTTGAAAACCCGGTGACTCAGGATAACCTGGAATTGCTTCGGAAATACGGCTGGGAGGTCATCGCCCCTGCCTCCGGCCGTTTGGCCTGCGGCGATGTAGGGGCGGGCAAGCTCCCGGAGCCCGAAGTACTTCTCCAACATGTCCTGCGTCAGCTCGCCCTTCCCCACGACCTAGAGGGAAAGCGAGTACTGGTCACCGCCGGTCCCACTCAGGAGCCTCTGGATCCGGTGCGTTACCTCACCAACCACTCCTCCGGAAAAATGGGCTATGCCATCGCCCGGATGGCCATGCTCCGCGGGGCCCAGGTCACCCTCATCTCCGGCCCCACCTCCCTGACGCCCCCTCCGTTTGTGGAGGTGGTCCCTGTGGTCTCCGCCCAGGATATGTTTGAGGCTGTGGCCGCCCGGCAGGAGCAGGCGGACTTCATCTTTAAGGCCGCCGCCGTCGCCGACTACACTCCCGCAGATTACAGTGACAATAAAATGAAAAAGAAGGACAGCGACCTGTCCATTCCCCTCAAACGGACTCAGGATATTTTACAGCACTTGGGCAGCCACCGCCGCCCCGGACAGGTGATCTGCGGCTTCTCCATGGAGACCCAGAATATGTTGGAGAACAGCCAGGCCAAGCTGGTGAAAAAAAATGTGGATATGATCTGCGCCAACAATCTGAAGGTATCTGGAGCCGGCTTCGGCGTTGATACCAATGTGATCACCCTTATCACTGCCCAGGGCGCAGAGGAGCTCCCCCTTCTCTCCAAGGAGGAGGCCGCCAACCGCATCTTGGACGCCGCTCAGACTCTGTCAGCGCGCTGACTCCATAGGGGGCTGTCTTTGGATCCTGGTGACATAGACCAATACAAAAAGCGCTCCCCACTCCAGTTCTCATGGGGTGGGGAGCTTGATATTTGATCCATGTGCGTCTGCGGCAAAAGACAAGGAACTCTGTTGCGCTTCACCGGACCTCTTGTACTTGCTTTCCCGTGATTCGTTCTATGAAGCGGCGAAACTCGCCGTCCGTACCGCCCTGCAAGCCGTGCTTATCATAGATCTGTGCATGATTGGCGCTAAAGACAAATACAAAGGCGTCCGCCGTTTCCGCAATCAGCATGATCTTGCCATACTGCCATTCAGTTTTTCCTATATCCGTCGTTGTGACAAAGCTTCCCTCCGTAAACACTGTCACTGCGTGTTCTGTACCGGGGAGCAGGCGCTTTTTCGCCACATACCCATTGATCCTGTCCTCGAAAATCAGGACTGTCAAAACTGTCAGGACGGCCAACACGGTAACAGCCGTGCGAAGATCCAGCGCAAAATGAAACGCAGCAAGGAGCAGTCCAAGGACTGCCACAATCCATCCGAAGAGATGAGAACTGCGGCTGCGCTTTTTTCGGACCGTCTTTCTCAGAACCTTCGCCATCAAAGCCATGGTTTTCCCATTGTACTGGGTCTCACAAGTAAACTCCATGCAGTTCCCCCATTTCCAGCTTTTTCTGGAGTATACCACAGCTTTTCCGTGATTTCTACACGCTTTCCTGCTTTTTCATGTATCAGCCCAGCCAAATGTACCCCACACTGATCTGTAATACAAAACAGACCCGGAAGATCACTCCTCCGGGTCTGTTATTATGCAAATCTTGTTTCCGCCGAGTGATCAGGCCAGGGCCTTCTTGGCGGTCTCGGTCAGCTGGGTGAACGCAGCCTTGTCGCTCACAGCCAGCTCAGCCAGCATCTTGCGGTTGATCACAATGCCAGCCTTCTTCAGGCCGTTCATAAAGGTGGAGTAATTCATCCCGTTCATCTTGCAGGCAGCGTTGATACGGGTGATCCACAGCTGACGGAAGTCACGCTTCTTCAGCTTGCGGCCAGTGTAAGCGTACACGCCAGACTTCATCACAGCCTGGTTGGCCATCTTGAAGTGCTTGGACTTGGAACCCCAGTAGCCCTTCGCCATCTTGAGGATCTTATTTCTTCTCTTGCGCGTCATCATCGCGCCCTTCACTCTTGCCATTGTACTCTGCCTCCTTCTCTCTTACTTGTACAGGATCATGCGCTTGATGGCAGCCTCGTTGGTCTTATCCGCGTAGCCGCCCTTGCGGAGGCCTCTCTTCAGCTTGGTGGTCTTGCCGTGGCCGTTCAGCAGGTGGCGCTTACCGGCGTGGGCACGCTTGACCTTGCCGTTCTTCGTGAGAGCGAAACGCTTCTTTGCGCCGCTGTGGGTCTTGATCTTCGGCATAACAGAAAACTCCTTTTCGACTTACTTTTTGGTGTCCTTTGCGGGCTTGGGCGACAGGAAAATGGACATGTGGCGCCCCTCCAGCTTCGGACTTTTATCCATCACGGCGGTCTCGCCGCAGGATTCGGCAAACTTCAGCAGCAGATCCTGGCCGATATTGGTGTGAGCCATCTCACGCCCACGGAACCGGACCGTGATCTTGCACCGGTTGCCATCCGCCAGAAATTTCTGCGCATTGCGCAGCTTCACATTGAAGTCATTGACATCAATGCTGGGGGACATCCGGATCTCTTTGACCTCCACCACGCGCTGGTTCTTGCGTGCTTCCTTCTCGCGCTTGGTCTGCTCGAAGCGGTACTTACCGTAATCCATCAGCTTGCATACCGGGGGCACAGCATTGGGAGAGATCTTTACCAGATCCAGATTCCGTTCTTCCGCCAGGCGCAGAGCCTCCTGAGAAGACATGATACCCAGCTGTTCGCCGCTCTCAGAAATCAGGCGGATCTCCTTATCCCGGATCTCTTCGTTCGTTTGATGACCTGTGTTAGCGATGGGAAAGCACCTCCAAACAAAAAATAAAACGCGTCTGCCTGAATGGCACCCGCGTCACAGCAAAACTGCGCCAGAGATTCTGGCGAAGCTCGTACATTGTTAACCTTTTGGCTCTGGCCTGAGGTGAGGACGCGGCACCGTTCCTGCTTTCTTGTTCCCTAGCATTCTATCAGAGTCAACCTCAACTGTCAACCCCTTTTTTAGATTTTTCGTGTCACCCCCGTTTCTTCCAAGTTTTTTACATTTACATAACTTTATTTTTTCTTTTTAAATACAAAAGGTTATGCACAATTTCCACATATTTTTCAACATTAGTCTTTTCTTTTAACTCTATTCTTCTGTTTTTCTCACTTTTATTCTGATCATTTATCATTTCCATTTCAAATTCCAATTTGTATGGTTACATAACGCATATTTCCCATGCTGTTGTACACTTTCACCGTCCAGACAGAGCAGGGCCCCGGAAAGAATATTCTTCCTTCCAGAGCCCAGCGCTTCACACCTGATTCATTCTATGATTTTGCCACACAAAGATCAGCCCAAAGAGATCTCCCGATTGGCGTATGCGTTCAAATCCATCCCCGCCGTGTGACCGGCCTGGTACTCATAAAAGCCCTGGCATCCAATCATAGCAGCGTTGTCTCCGCAATACTTTAGTTCGGGGAGGTAAAGCCGATCTCCACTCTGGGCGCAGGCTTTCTGGAGATCTGCTCGAATCCTCCGGTTGGCAGCCACACCTCCAGCCACAGCTACCTGGCCATAACCTTTTGCTCTGGCCGCAGCCATCACCCGAGGAACCAGAGACTCACTGACTGCCCGTCCAAAGCTAGCCGCAAAATCCCGCAGATCCAACTTTTCCCCCTTCTGCTCCGCATTGTGGATCAGGTTCAGACTGGCAGTCTTGAGTCCCGAGAAAGACATATCCAGTTCGTGACCAGACACATGGGCCCGGGGCAGCTCATAGCGGCTGTCGTCCCCGCCGTCCGAGAGGCGGTCCATGGGACCTCCGCCGGGGTAGCCGATGCCCAGCACACGGGCCACCTTGTCAAAGCACTCCCCCGCTGCATCGTCCCGGGTACCGCCCAGCACATCCATCTCTGTATAGGACCGTACATCCACCACCAGTGTAGTCCCGCCAGAGACACACAAGCAGACGAAAGGCGGCTTCAAGTCGGGATGGGTGATGTAGTTGGCGGCGATATGTCCCCGTACATGGTGAACCGGAATCAAGGGGAGATTCAGTGCCATAGCCGCTCCCTTCGCAAAGTTCACCCCCACCAGCACTGCGCCAATGAGGCCGGGACCATAGGTTACTGCCACTGCGTCCAAATCCTGTTTGGTCAGTCCCGCCTGCTCCACCGCCTGATCAGCCAGGCCAGTCACCACCTCCACATGCTTCCGGGATGCGATCTCAGGAACCACACCACCATAAATGGTATGCATCTCGATCTGTGACGCGATGCAGTTGGAAAGCACCGTCCTCCCGTCCCGCACCACCGCGGCGGCAGTCTCATCGCAGGAGGATTCAATGGCTAGAATATTCACAAAAGGCTCCCCTTTCCAATTTTTCCTCTATACCGCAGTTTTTACATATTCTTCACTCAGCGCATTTTTTGAAGTCTCTGGTCATAATGACCGCATCCTCTTTCGGCTTGGTATAATAGTCTTTCCGGCGTCCTGCCTCCTCGAAGCCATGCTTACGGTACAAGGCAATCGCCGGTTCATTGGAAGCCCGCACTTCCAGTGTCAAAAATGCCAAATTGGCTGCACCGAACCGGCAGAATACATCCAGCAGCTCGTCTGCCACACCATGGCGGCGGGCATTGGGGTCAACGGCAATATTATCGATGTATCCTTCATCCAGCACCACATGGAGTCCTGCATAACCCAGCAACCCCCCATCCTCTGACTCAGCCACAATAAAGCTGGCCTGTGTATCAAAAAGCGCCTCAGTAAGCATAGCCTCACTCCACGGAGCAGAGAAACACTCCCGCTCCAGCTCCGCGATCTGACCAATATGGCTGCGATCCATAGGCACAATGGTATATTCCATAATGACTCCTTTTTCAAGATTTCTTAATAATTTCCGCCTTGTCTTTTCCCCTGCAATCCGGTACAATGGATGGACAATCGGTATGCTGTCCTTCTGATTATATCCGGACAGCCTCCCTTTGACAAGTCATCTTTCGCTGGCCGCGTCCAGCCGCGGCCCACGCCCGCCAGAAAGGAATTCCTGATGAAAAAAATCTTTTCTATCCTGCTCTCCGCCGCGCTCCTGTCCGGACTGCTGGCTACCGGGGTGTCGGCCGCCACTCTGCAAAGCAACCAAGCTGTCTATCAGCTCTCCCAAGATCCTCTTGGTACAGAACCGTTCTCCTACTCCGCCACTGAGACTCACTCTGTCACTCTAGTCCCAGTCGGGACCGCCATTCAAAGCGAGGGGGACGGGTTACTGCTGGTGGAGGTATTCCTTTATCAGCAGGCAGAGAAGCATTGGAGCCTGGATTCCATGCTCTCAGGCCAGAGCCAGCTCACCATCCGGGATGGGGATCACATCTATCACATCTCAACCATGGATCCCAGCGGAACTGAACCCAATACCGCTTTGGACCGCGGCATCTGGGTCAAGGGACAGAGTACCGGCGAAGTTCAGCCTGTCACCATCACCGGAGAGCCAGTAGACGACTGGGCAGCCAATCTGGTCAACGAGGCCATCGCCAAAAACCTGTTCCCAACCCACCTGAAAGGCCAGGATCTGCGGGATTCCATCACCCGTACGCAGTTTGCCGCCCTATCCGTCCGTCTGTACGAGACCATGAGCGGCCATACTGTTCCCGCCTTTACCGGTCCCAATCCATTTACCGATACCACCGATCCCGAGGTGCTTAAGGCCTATTCGATGGGCTTCACTTCCGGTGTAAGCAATACAACATTCGGCTCCGGGATCCAGCTAAATCGAGAACAGGCCGCCACCATGCTCTCTGCTGTCTACCGGAAACTGGGCGGAACCATTTCTCCGAAAGAAACCGTTTCATTCTCCGACCGCAGCTCCATCTCCACCTGGGCAAGGGACAGTGTGCACTTTGCCGCCTCTAAGGGTGTCATCTCCGGATACGAGGATGGCCGCTTTGGTCCAAAAGACCCCGCCCAGCGGCAAGCCTGTCTCATCATGGCTCTGCGGATGCAGCAGAAACTGGGCATCAATACCATCATCTGAGCAGCACCACAGATTTTTCACATAACAGGGGCTCCGGAGTAATCCGGAGCCCCTGCGTTTTTTCTTATGACAGACTCAGTGAGACTCTGCCCAGGATCGACCCGCATGGGTCTCCGCCAACAGAGGGACAGACAGGGCAGCGACACCCTCCATTTCCTCCTCTACCAGCTTGCAGACCATCTCTGCCTCCGATTCCGGACACTCCACGATCAGTTCATCGTGAACCTGAAGGACCAGACGGCCCTCCAGCCCCTCCGCCTTCAGGCGGTCCCGCACACGGATCATAGCCAGCTTGATGATGTCGGCCGCGGTGCCCTGAATGGGAGCGTTGAGGGCCACCCGCTCGCCAAAGGAGCGGGTGTTGAAGTTGGAGGACTTCAACTCCGGCACCCAGCGGCGGCGGCCGTACAGTGTGGAGACAAACCCCTGCTCCTTAGCCTGTTCCACCACCGCATCCATATAGGCCCGCACCCCGGCATAATGGGCAAAATACTTATCCATATATTCCTTGGCCTCAGCGACTGTAACCCCAATGTCCTGGGACAGGGAGAAGGGAGAGATGCCGTACACAATGCCGAAGTTCACAGCCTTGGCGCTGCGCCGCATGAGAGGGGTAACTTCCGACCGCGCCACGCCAAACACCTGGGCCGCAGTGATGGTATGAATGTCCTCCCCGCTTTGGAATCCATCGATCATCGCCTGGTCCCCAGCGATATGAGCCAGCAGCCGCAGTTCGATCTGGGAATAGTCTGCATCCACCAGCACTTTCCCCGCCGGCGCTACGAACATCTTCCGCAGCTCCGCCCCCAGTTCTGTGCGGACAGGAATATTTTGAAGGTTCGGCTCCGTGGAACTGAGCCGCCCAGTGGCGGTAACGGTATTCTGAAATGAGGTGTGGATCCGTCCGTCGGGGGCGATCACCTTACCCAAGCCATCAGCATAGGTGGATTTCAGCTTGGTGAGCTGGCGGTACTCCAGGATTTCTTCAATAATAGGGTGCTGTCCCCGCAGCTTCTCAAGCACCTCCGCATTGGTAGACCATCCCGTCTTTGTCTTTTTCACCGGCGGCAGGCCCAGGCGCTCAAAGAGGATCTGCCCCAGCTGCTGGGTGGAATTGATGTTGAAGGTGTCCTCTCCGGCCAGAGCATAGATCCTGGCCTGGACCTGTCCGATCCGTTCAGACAGCATTTCTCCAAACTGCACCAGAGCGCCCCGGTCCACCAGAACCCCTTCCCGCTCCATCTCCGCCAGCACAGAGCAGAGGGGAAGTTCGATCTGCTGGTACAATTCAAGCAGATCCAGTTCCTCCAGCCGCTTTGCAAGGGCGGCACGTAGCGCTCCGATCAGAACGGCATGGGCTGTCAGAGCAGCAGCAGGAACCGTCGGATCAGCCAGAGGGCCAAAAGCCCCCTCATCCAGATAATCGGCCGCTCTTGGAGGCTGAAAGTTGAAATAGGTGAGTCCCAACTTCTCCAATTCATAGCTTCCGTCCGTGGGAGCCAACAGATAAGCGGCCACCTCGGTGTCAAACTCGAAGCCCTCAGGGGCGATTCCCTCCGCCAGCAGGGTCCTCCACAGGACCTTCAGTCCGTGCACAGCCTTGCGGATGCGTGTGTCAGAAAACAGAGCCCGCAGAAAATCATTGTGGCAGTCCCACTTGTCGGCAAAAAACAGGGCGGCGCGGCGTTCTGCTTCCGGCTCCTCCCATGCCACACACACCACATCCAAGGAGGGCAGGGCCAGCACGCTCACCCAATCCCGTTTCCGCCAAAGATCCAGAAGTTCCTCCATCCGTTCCCGTCTGTCCACAGCCTCGCTGACGCAAGAGCAGTCGAGCGTCTCCCCACTGCTCTGCTTCTCTCCCCGGGGCGCGGTGAGGCCGTATTTGTCGATGAGTTTGGCAAACTCCAGATCCAGAAACAGCTGATACAAGGCGTCGTTGTCCACCTCCTTGCGCAGGTTCTGTTCCGGTACAAAGTCGATTGGGGCGTCGGTGTGGATGGTGGCCAGGTCATAGGACATCCTGGCCATTTCCTCCCCCTCTGACAGCTTTTTCACAACTCCAGGCTTGGCCGGAGTTCCAGGCGCCATCTCCGGGGCCGGCATGGCGGCATACAATGCGTCGATGGAACAATATCGCTGGACCAAAGCCATTGCGGTCTTTTCTCCTACCCCCTTCACTCCGGGAATATTGTCGGAACTGTCCCCCATCAGGGCCTTCAGGTCCACAATATGAATGGGATCGAAACCGTACTGTTCCCGGAAAGCATCCGGAGTCATATCCTTGGTTGTCGTACGGCCCATACGGGTGGACACCAGCTTGACTGTGGTGGCGTCAGTGACCAGCTGGAGGGAGTCCTTGTCTCCAGTAACGATCACTGTTGCCCAGCCGGCGGCAGCATCCTTCACCGAGATGGTCCCGATGAGATCGTCCGCCTCCCAGCCGTCCAGTTCATACATGGGGATATTCATAGCCGCCAAAACCTTTTTCAGCAGAGGCATCTGGCTGGCCAGCTCATCTGGCATCCCCTTCCGCTGGGCCTTATAGCCCTCATAGGCCAGGTGCCGGAAGGTGGGGGCCTTTCGGTCAAAGGTAACGCATAGAGCGTCCGGCCGTTCTTCGTCCAGCAGCTTATTCAAAATATTCAAAAACCCAAGGATCGCATTGGTGGGCTGTCCTGTACGGGTAGTAAGATTCTGGCTCACCCCATAAAAAGCCCGGTTGACAATGGAGTTGCCATCCAGGACCATCAGCTTTTTCATGTGGGTTTCCTCCCATTCTGCCGCATGCGGCAAAGTCATATCGAGCATAGTATACCAGCTTTCCCATGGCTGGGCAAGGAAAACCGGGGGCCGCGGCTCTGCGCAGCTCCCGGTCGAGACTGTCAAAAAAGTGGCACAGCCACTTTTTCGAGAAGGATTGCACGAAACCTTCCCCTCGATTTCTTGCAAAATTGTCGGGAAAGGTTTCGTGAGAAGTGTCATTTCCGAGGTACACGCCCCCGGAAATGACAAAATCCATTTTTATTCCGTCGCCTGAAGGCGACGGAACTCCTTGCAGGAGGGCTTTTTTGAGAAGCTGAATCAGGGGCCGCGGCTCTGCGCAGCTCCCGGTCCGGAGCACAGGTCATTTAAGCTGTCGCTCAGTCTTTCAGCCTTTTCGCCAGCGCCGCAGCCCGTTCCTCTGCCGCCCGCAGGATAGCCTCCGGATCATTTTCCCGGATGTCCAGCCCCTCAGCGGACAAGCAGTGGGCAGCAGGGATGCCAAACATCCTCCCCAGCCCCCTCACGTAGTCGAAGCCGAAGTTTTTTCCCTCCAGAGGGCCTCCGGCAGTGGTGATATAGACCAGTTCCTTCGCCCGGCACAGCCCCTCCTGCACCCCCGTTCGGGTATAGTGGAAGGTGATCCCCAGGGTACAGGTCCACTCCAGATAGATCTTCAACGCCGCGGGGAAGGTCATATCCCAGTCCGGGGCTGCGATCACCACCAAATCAGCCTGAGCCATCTCCCGGGCCGGCTCGAACATGGGGCCGCCAGTGTCCACCTGTGCCTGTCGGTCCCGCTCTTGGGCCAGCGCCCCGGTGAGCACCGGCAGCTCACAGCCCGTCAGATCCCGCTCCTTGACTGCGGCCTCTGGCCATCGGGTCCGGCAGGCCGCCAGAAATGCCTGGCTCAGCCGCCATGTGCGGGACCGCTCCGGCCCCCGCATACATGCGTTGACAAATAAGATCTGCTTCATCCTATCGCTCCTCTCAAACTGCGCCCCCATCCCTTAGTGCGCTCCCAGCCGTTTTCACCAGATATTCCATCGCCTGTACCGGATAGCCACCCACCGCGGTCTCCCCGGTGAGCATCAGGGCATCCGAGCCATCCAGCACTGCATTGTAGATGTCACACACCTCCGCCCGGGTAGGCACTGCCCTCCGCTCCATGGACCACAGCAGCTGGGTCACTACAAAGAAGGAGCGCCCTGCCGCCCGGCAGCGGGCGGCAATGTGCTTCTGTGCAGCAGGCAGCTCCCACAATGGCATACTGTTCCCCAGATCACCCCGGGCAATACAAATCACGTCGGATGCATCCATAATCTCGTCCAGCTTCTCCATGCCCTGCCGGTTCTCGATCTTGGCCATCACCCGCACCTGCTCCAGGCCGCGCTCCGCCAGAGCCCCACGCAGGACCGTCAGATCCTCCGCCCCCCGCACGAAGGGCTGGAGCACATCGGTCACTCCGCACCGGGCCGCCCAGTCCAGGTTCCGCCGATCCTCCTCCGTCAGGGCAGGAGTGTCCGGCTGGACCCCCAAAATAGCCAGGCTCTTCCGGCTCTTGAGCAGTCCGCCCCGTTCCACCCGGCACAGCAGGGCGTCCGTGCGCCGCTCGACCACTGTCAGCAACAGGGCGCTGTCATCCAGAGAGATCTCATCCCCCACCTGGGCGGCCGCCACCGCAGCGGCAGGCACAGGGATCCCCCCCGCCCCCAGCAGAATATCTGTCCCCTCTTCCATAGCGACCGGATCTTTCAGAGTCCCCACCCGCAGCTCCGGGCCCTGGAGATCCACGATCAGCCGGGCTTCCACCCCCGCCTGCCTGGCCGCGGGCCAAAACCGTTCCTCCAGCAGAGGGGCGCACGCCTCCAGCGTGGTGTGGGACAGGTTCAGCCGTGCACCTGTCATCCCCGTCCGGAATAACTCTTCCAGTGTCTCCCGCTCCCAGCAAGCATCTCCCAGTGTACCGTAAAATTCCATGCAATCTTCCTCCTGCCAGCTTGGCTTTTTCTCTATTATGGCCCACTTTCCAGCTGCCGTCAACGGTCACACAGACAGAACGGGCGGAGCCCCCGGCTCCGCCCGTTTCATGACGCTTTTCTGTTTAGGCTAGGACTGCTTCCAGTGCGGCCCAACCGTTCCGTTCCCGCTTGCGGGTCACCCGCAGGCCGCTGCGGGCCAGAGCCTCCTCCACCTCGTGAGCCCGGCTGTCGATGATCCCAGAACAGAGGAACACCCCGCCCTCGGCCAGCAGACCGGGCACCTGGGGCGCCAGGGGAATGATCACATCGGCCACAATGTTGGCCAGCACAAGCTGATAGCGCTCTTGTGCCAGTTCTGCCGCCAGGGCCCGGTCGGTCAGTACATCCCCCGCCCGGACGGTATAACGATCCCGACCAATCCCGTTGAGGGCGGCGTTCTCATAGGCCACATCCACCGCTTTAGGGTCGATATCCACCGCCGTGGCCTGTTCCGCACCCAGCACCAAGGCCGCAATGGACAGGATCCCGCTGCCGCAGCCCAGGTCCAGCACCAGGTCTCCTTCTTTGGTATGAGCCTCTACACCTTCCAGGCACAGCTGAGTAGAGGCGTGGGAACCCGTCCCGAAGGTGAGTCCCGGGTTTAGATAGAAGGGGACCCGGCCCTGGGGAACCGGCTCCTCCCGCTCCCACTGAGGGACCACATAGAGGCGTTCCCCGATGGGCAAAGGCTTATAGTACTTCTGCCAGCTGTACGCCCAGTCGTTGTCCACCAGGGTTCGGGTGGTGTACTCACACTCCAGGCCCCGGGTGTACTGTTCCAGCTGGCCCCGGCCGTCCGCATCGTCGGTGACATAGAACTTCACCCGGGTAACCCCCCGCATCCGCTCCATCAGCGCCTGGTCCACATAGTCCCAGTACTGCCGGTTCTGCTCCAGAAACTGCTGGAACTCTGCCTCGTCCTCAATGACCAGCCCGGTCATCCCCGCCGCAGTCAGCTTGGCCGTGATCTCATCCAGCCGCTCCGGAGTGGTGTTGATGGCCACCTCCAGCCATTTGATCTCATCCATAGTATGATTCCTTCCCCATATCATGATAGTGTCAGACGGAGACATTCAGCGCTCCGTCCCCAGATAGAACAGGGCCAGTGTCCCCGGCCCAGAGTGGGCCCCAATGACCGGTCCAATGTAATTGATGTGAATGTCCTGCGTTCCAAAACGTTCCCGCACCATCTCCGCCACTTTTTCCGCATCCCCGTAGCAATCACCATGGCTGATGAACACAGTCTCCCGGCCCTCGTCCGTCACTGTCTTTTCCATCCGGTCTACCAGGGCCTTCAGCGACGCATGACGCCCCCTGGCTTTTCCCACGGCGGTCAGCTTGCCCTCCTGATCCACATGGAGCAGCGGCTTGATCTGAAGCATGGACCCCAGCACAGCAGTGGTGGCTGTGATCCGTCCGCCCCGCTTCAAAAACTTCAGATCCTGCACGGTAAATTGGTGGCATACTGCCCGCTTATGGGTCTCCACCCAGTCCCGGACCTCCTCGATGGTGCGTCCCTTCTTTTGCTCCCGGGCAGCCAGGCAGGCCAGCAGTCCCTGCCCCAGAGAGGCGCACAGCGTATCCACCACATAGAGTTTCCTCTGGGGATACCGCTCCCGCAGTTCCTCTACGGCTACTTCCGCAGAATTACAAGTCGTGGACAGCCCTGAGGAGAATGCCAAAATCAGCACATCCTTCCCTGCCTGGAGCAAAGGCTCCACCGTCTCGGTATACTCTGCTACATTGATGGCGGAGGTAGTGGCCAACTCTCCTGCCCGGAGCATATCGTAAAACAGTGCCGGGTCCATTTCCCGATTATCCGGGGTATTTTGATAAGTCTCACCCTGGATAGTAAAACTTAGCGGCAAAACATTCAGGCCAGTCTCGCCAACCATCTCCGCACTCAGATCCGCGGCCGAGTCGGTCAGGATCACATAATCAGGCATTGCACAACCTCCTTGATCGTATCGGTCATATCACAAGCTTCCTTTTTCACCCAAAGCGAAGCGCTTTTCATCACTTCTTTCCCTTAGGCTTGTGTTCCTCTCCTGGTGGTTGGAGAATGTCCAGCAGACGGGCACAGGCCAGCTGGTCAGCATAACTCCGCAAAGCCAGATCCAGCGCCATCCTGGCCAGATCTTCCCGCTGGGCATTCGGATCAATAGAGGCTGCCGTATCTGTGAGCGCCCGGTCCATGGCCGCACAGAAGTACTGATACAACTCCTCCGGTGTCTTACCCCGCTCCTCTCCTGCCGCGATCAAGATCCCTGTATCCCGGACAGACAGCACCTTTTTCAGGGCGCACACCGCTGTCAAATACGCCAAATGGATGGGTCCGTACCGTTTCCCAGCCGCTCGGGGCACCAGCCCTTCCTTAATATAGTTATTCACCATAGCAGAGGTCAGGGCCTCGCTGTCATCAAAGTGGATCAGCTGGCGGGGCAAATAGGAAATGATCTGATCCATATACAGAGCAATGTCCGGCAATTCCCGCCAGTCGGCCGGGCGCTCCTGCTCCAGACGCCGTTTCAGATCCAGCAACTCTTCCATACCTTCTCCCCTTTTCTTCGATCCTTCTCCTGCTTTTTTGAGCCGTCCGAAATGCAGGCAGGATAATCTGATCCTTATTATGCTATCATGTCATAATGAAAAATGCAATTCTCAATTTCCGCGGTGCTCCAATCGGCGGCGCAGACGCTCCAGGGCCGGCTGATGGGCAATGGAGCGCATTCCAGGGAAGGCTCTCAGCAGACGCCGCTGCCCAAAAATACGGCACTGCCTGGCTTCATTCAGACGGATTCTCAGATTCCGCAGATCCTGCTCCCGCTTCTCCAGCCACTCCGCCTGATCCATCTGGAACTGAAATCTGTGCTGCGCCAAGGAGTCCTTCGCTTCATCCAGTGCCTCCCGCATCCCTTCCAAACCATCTTGAAGTTCCGCTCTGCGGACGGCCAGTACGTTCCGCAGGTCATCCAATTCCTCCTGGAGGTCCGCCCGCAGGCCATCCCCGATCTCTGCTGCATCCAGCACCCGGTCAGCCAAGTTCGTCCCCAATTCGTTGGACATCCGCTTGATACCGGCCGCCAACTCGTCCAACTGGCTCAGCTGGCGGTTCATCCGAACAATGGTACATACGGTGGCAGACAGATCCACCGCCATCATCACAGAAAAGAGCGCCAGTAACCCCACTCCTACAGGATGAGGGATCATTCGGATCCACCACAGGACAGAAGGGTGCACCAGCTTGACCACAAACAGACAGGCCAGCCCCCAGGCAGCGGAAAATCGCAGGCAGATATACCCACCCAAGTTAAAAGGCTCTTGTGAGTAGTCCCACCACCGCTGATGAAACAGCCGCTCGAGTGCAAAGCCAGTCAGCCATTCCAACAGAGACGTCAGAGCCACCGATCCAAGAAAGAGCAGCAGCAGATTCCCTCTCAGAGGCTCCAATACCCACAGCACAATGACCACACCGAAGCCGTAAACCGGACAAACCGGCCCATTGAGAAATCCCCGGTTCACAAACCGCCCTGTCTTGAGTGCAGCATAGCTCACTTCAGTACACCACCCAAGAAAGGCATAGGTAAAAAAGATCCAAAGCAACTGATACATGTGGCCTCCCTACTGCGCCGAACATATCCAATGCCATTCAATTCGTCACAGTATAACGCTGACTGGGAGAAAAGTCCAGCATTTTATGGCGAATCCACTGGAACAGGCATGAAAAAAGACCGCTGTGCAGCACAGCAGTCTTTCTTCCCGCAAATCACTGGGCCTCAACCTGGCCGAAGGAACGGCCGTTGTAGGTCAGGCAATTTTTGCACATCCGGTGAGGCAGCCGATAGGCACCGCACTTGGGGCAGGTCACGATACCGGGAGTCTCCAGCTTCCAGTGGGAGCTGCGCCGCTTATCGCGCCGGGCCTTGGACACTTTTCTCTTAGGAACCGCCATTGGTGACACCTCCTTCGGTTAATGTGCTGTCATCAGCACGTTTGGACTACTCAGTTTCATCATCCAACAGCTGCGCAAGCGCCGCCAATCGTGGATCCACTTCAGGTCTGCACCCGCA
>JAYCWP010000032.1:0-30866 GCA_037257225.1 Lawsonibacter sp. | reverse complement strand
TAACGTCTCCGGAAGTCGTAGTGAGGTTGCGGCTGTAGTGGCCGCTGCGGTAGCCCTGGCGCTGCTCGTTACGCTCGTACCGAGCTGCCTGGGTCAACTTCTCCGCCTCGGCCTCCAGCAGCTCGTTGAGGGTTTCCTCTACACTGCCTCGTACCAACTCCTTGAGCTGACCCTTGATTACTTCCTCGTTTAGCTGTACAATTTTCTCGGACATGGTTTGCTGTCTCCTTTCAGAATGGTGTGTCGCGACTTCATTCTACCAGAGTTCTGCAAACCATGTCTCCTTTTATATACTTTTCAATTTGCGAAACTTATTGTACCTTATCCGTTTGAAGATGCCTGATCTGGCGTTCAAGCAAGCAAGCAAAAGCGTGCGGAACGGCTGAGCCGTTCCGCACGCTTTTTGTCTCAAATACTGCCCTTTGATGATTCAGATCTCAAAGTTCAGATGCGCCTGAACCTCAAAGCAGATCTTTAACAAGTTTGGTCCAATCCTCAGAGGGTCTGGCGCCAGTATACTCGTGGCCATTCGATGCCTCGATGACCTCATAGTAGTACCAGGCAGTCTGGGGGTTATCCGGCCAGACCTTGAAATTCAGCAGTTCGCTCTTCTCGTTCACGCCGCGGTTCAGAACAGAATTCAGGATGGTCATAGCCTCCGCACGGGTGATCGTCTGGTCAGGTGCGAATGTGCCGTCCGTATAACCGGCGATCCAGCCTGCATCTGTGGCCATGGCAATAAACCGATAGGCCCAGTGATTCTGGGATACATCGTGGAAAGAGCACTCTGCGTCTTTCAGACCGATGAACCGCACCAGCATGGTTACGAACTCGGCACGGGTGATCTGTTTGTTGCCGCCGAAGGTACCGTCAGGATAGCCGACGATGTAACCGCCGTTGGCCATGGTGGAAACAGGACGCACGAACCAATCCGAGGAGGAAACGTCGCCGAAGCTGTTGACCTCTGTGTCGATCTCCGCCCGTCTGGCATCAGTCAGCAGACGATAAATCATGGTGGCTGTCTCCGCACGGGTGATCGGCGCATCTGGGCGTACCGTGCCGTCCGGGTAACCTGACACATACGATACATGGTCCTTGCTGTTCAGATCTGCAGGCGTGTAGTCGTGCCGCCAGCCGGCATAGACGGTCTTATCACTGGTCATCTGGATGCTGCTGATTTTATCTGTGAGTTTCCGGTCTGCATACCAGCCGGTAAAGGTGTAGCCTTTGCGCTCAGGTGTCTTGTCCAGCTTGACCACAGTGTTGCGCCGGTACTCCTCATCCCTATACTCGGTGCCGCCATTGGAGTCGTAGCAGAGGGTGTAGCGGACGCTGCTGCCGCCGCCGGAACTATTCTTATCCCACTTAGCGTAGATGGTCACAATACCTTGAACCTCCACATTGCCGACAATAGGCATGGTCAGATCCTTGTCGAGGTACCAGCCCGCGAAGGTATAGCCATCCCGTTCTGGAATCGGCAGCGCCTTATAATCTTTTATCCAGGAATCCTTCTTCGTCTCAGGTTGGATCATCTCATTGCTATTGGTCTCATACCTCAGTGTATGCTCTGTTGGATTGGGATCAACGTTACCGCCATTCTTGGTCTCCCAGACCAGTGCAAAAGGCGAAAATCCTTCCGGACCAACCTCAAAGACCACATGGGTATCTGTGACTTGCCGGATCTTCACAGTCTCCACCCTGCCCGTTTGAATGGCAGTTTGAATATCTGCATTGGACATATTGCGGTGGGCATCCGCAAAGTGCAGCAAGGTAAAGGAGGTGTTAGAATTTGTGCCCTTTGGCAGCGGCCAATAAGCGGTGATATTCTGATCCGCTTTGATCCATGCGTTGCCGTTGTCCCGGTCCACCAGATCCAGATACTTGAAATCATAGTGACGGTTGTTGCTGGTCTGACCAAGCACATCATCAGTTCGCTGCTGGATCAGATTAGTACGGTCATTGTTAGCCGCATTGGAGTTGATGATCTCGTCGAACAACAGGGAAATGCCGCTGGTATCCTCCACTTGTACATCGGAATTGTTAATGGTGAAAGTGGTTCCTGCATTCGCCACAAGACCAGGTTTTCCTGCATTGATGCTCTCCGCATCAGATGCCACTCCAGCATAGGCTACATCGCTGGTAGTACCCTCAACCATAAGAGTAGCGGTACCAGTTGCGATTTTGTATTCAGCACCCTCATAGACAAAGGATACCTTTCCTGCATCGATACCCTCACTGTAAATTTCAATGGTCAGAGACTGGTTCAAGTAACGTTTGCTGTCGAAGCTGTCGCTTGTGATCCGTTCACCGTCTGCATTGATGAATTCGATCCGTATATCCCGATCAGAGTTTCCGCCGGCAGGTACAATACGATAGATATTATGCTCGCCCTCACCATATTTGACGAATTTCCACTGTAGAGTGGCAGCATCGGTTTCTTCGTATTGCAGATATAGTTTCTCTACATCAATATTCTTAAGTTCTTCGGGGAAGGAAAATACGAAGCCAGGCTCCGGAAGGCCGTTGCCAGATACGGTATTTCCTTCTTCATCCACAGCACTGCTGTAACTGCTGCCACCAACATAGGAAATTATGTTGGCTGGTCTGACGGTAATCACAGGGGTCCACTTCGCCTTGAGTGTGATCGAGGGGATTGCTTCAAAGATGCCCTCAAATGCGAAATAACATCCCAGACCATATCCAAGTTTAGCGCCCGGGCCAAACAGATCTTCTATCTCCTCTTGGTATACTTCATCCAGCAGTTTCACCAAGGCGTCCATATTATAAAAGCCGCACTGCTCTAAAGTAATCCAATATGTGTCTTCCGTAATTTCGCCGGCAGCATACTGCTGTTCGGCCTTGGCACGCGCTGCCCGAATGTAAACTACTTCGGAACTGTTATCTTCTAGCTGTCCATTGGAAATCAAGTACTCCAGCAGGTCAAAATACCAATAGTCTAATATATATCCAGTACGAGTCGAATTGGGCCGCTCAAAATTCTGCAATTCTGTAATGAAAGCACGCTCATTTTTGAAATCCGATTCATCAAACTCAATATGCTTCTCTACAGGGGTGCCTCCATTGCTATCAAATAAAACAGAATATTTGGCTATCTCTCTCCACTTAGCCCGGTACACAACCAACTGATCGTTTGGAGTGTCAATACTGACATTATCATCGGAATATATGGTTTTATCCTCATATTCCGGATAAGGTACCGTTCCGGTGGTTACACGCTCCCAATCTTCGCAAAGATATCCATCCTTTTGAATGATGTCCTTCAGTGCATCCTTTTGACTGCGAATGCTGTCAATCTTGTCAAGTGACTGACTGCTAAACGGCAATTGGAAAGAAATTACATCAAAAGAACTCTTATCTTGCGGGTCCATTCCTCCATTGAAATCAAATAGAACCTGCATGGTTTTCTCGCGTGTCCAACGAGCCTTTAATATGTAATCATACTCTGTGCCCGAGTGATCCTCTACCATCCAGCCTGTAAAATAATAGCCTGCTTTTGTAGGGGTTCCGGCTGTAACATTCTCTGTCATTACAATATCCCAGGTATTTGCTGCGCTATTATATGTACCGGCAGGCTGTGAAGACAGCGTTCCTCCATCCAGTTGAAGAAGGACTTTAGAATTTTTTGCAAGCTCCTTCTTCTCCTCCGACATCTGATACTCATCCGTAGGATCCGCTTTATCATAGGTCAGTATATAAGTATTTACCACCTTATTCCCATGGGCAGCTTTGATTGCAGACGCATACTGCCACCGAGTACCGGTATACGGCTGAGCATAAATCTCTTGATCCGGAATACAAGCAGATACATCATTCCCTATCGTAGTAGAGGCATTCCATCGGGGATCGGCTGGGTCGAGAAAATATTCACTTTTACAGCCATCGATATACCATCCATCAATGGTATGTTGGCAGTCATCAGCCAGCTTCCAGTCACCTTCCGGAATTGGTCCCAATCTACTTAAGTCAAAACCCTTGTTTACCGGATAATATGGGCAGCTAACAGTAATATCGTCACCCAATTGGGTTGCTGTGTTGTTGCACAGCATGCCAGCAGTACGACTAAATTGTGAGGTAGTAAAAATACCGCCGCCCCGCACCGCAGTATTTCCGGTTATTTCACCGCCACTCATTGTAAATGTATCTTTTGAAGTTCCACTGCTCCCAACCTTCTGTTCAAAATAAATACCGCCACCTTCTGAGACGGCTTTATTCCCAACGATTCTACCGCCACAGATTTCGATCATTCCTCTGAGACCGTTAGAATCGTTCTCCTCTTGATAAACATAGATACCGCCGCCTTGGCCCGCATCATTTTCGCTTATCTCGCCGCCCGACATCTTGAAGTTAGCAGTGCCTGTGCAGTAAACGCCGCCACCGGATCCTTCATGGGTATTCTGGTAATAATTCAGAATTTTGTTTCCGGTTATTTTTGCATCGCCTGAGAGTTCCATATCTCCGCCGCAGAACACTCCAGCGCCCACCTCAGTCCAACCAAAGTCATAAATGATGTTGTTCGATATTTCGCCGCCGCTCATCGTAAATCTCGATGTAGCTATATTCATCGTGTCGTTCAGTCCTGATGTAGAGTCTATAACTACACCACAGCCGCTGTATGTACTGTACATACTTCGATTCTCAGTAATATACCCGCCGGTCATATTAAATTGGGCGCCATTTACAATGTATACACCTGCGCCACAAGCGTGTGTATAATCATAGTTGCCATTGCGCTCATTCGCTATTGTGTTATTTCGGATATATCCGCCATACATATTGAATATTCCGCCATAAACCATAACTCCGGCGCCGCCAGTAAGATGACTGATTCCGGATGCCAAGGTATTTTCGTCAATATATCCGCCGTACATATTAAATGTGGCATTTTTGTCAACAAAAACGCCAGAAGCACCACTGGCTCTTGTCACAAACGAATCTGCCGTCCCCTTAACGATTGCCCGATGATTCTTACTAATATGCCCGCTATACATGTTGAATTCTGCATTGGACGAAACAAAGATACCCCCGCCCAAGATAACATTATTACCAAGAAAAGGATGATCTGTGCCTGCATTTCCTGTAATGGCTCCCTTTGCATCTTGACTTGTATCATATAAGTTCAAGATACCCTTTACAGTAATTGCGCTTCGAAACTTTCCATATTCTTGCGTAGATATTATGTCATGACCATTCAGATCCAGGGTAATGATTTTATTACTCGGGATTTCGATCGTCCAATCGAAATCTTTGATATCACCAGCAAGCTGAATGGTTGTTTCTGTATGATCTTCAGCAGATTGAATTGCGTTGATCAAGCTTTCATAAGAGTTGACCTCTGCCTTTGGAGCTTTCAGGGACTCAGGAGCTGGAGCTTGCTCCGTGCCCTTGCATCGAGTCAAATTTGCTCCGTTCACACTGCAAACAGGGCAGTTTGAATTGGCATTGCCCTCGGTGCACTTGGTGCCACAGCTGCATTCCGTTTCGGAAATGACTGCCTCACCCACACACTTGCCAAGATCTGCTTCAGCTGCACCGCAAACGGGGCAGTCTGCCACCGCTCCCTCAGTGCACTTGGTAGTGCATGTGCATGTTATCGGATCTGCCGGGGATGTGTTCCCCAGATCCGCTGCATAGGCTGTCAGACAAGGCATACACATAGATATACACATAGCCAACACCATAGCAAACGACAAGAGTCTTCTTCGTTTCATGTGGTTCCCCTCCAGTTTTATTTTCTTAACAAACTTCCAATGGTCGTTTGTTGAAGACTATTTTTCATCACAGCGCTCAGTTCACTGTACACCTGCCGCACCGGACAAGTCTCGGCTGCATGTCTGGAACAAAAGGATTCGTTCACCAGACAGCCGTTGATTTCCAATGTCTGCTCTGTCAAAGACAGAATGTCGTACAAAGAAACTTCATCGGGAGTTCGACACAGCCGATAACCGCCGCCGTTTCCCTTTTCCGCCTGTAAAATACCTGCGCGTTTCAATCGTGCTGTCACCTTGTGCAGATAAGTGGCAGGGACACCCATCTGCCGCTGGATCTCCGCAGCAGTGCAGCATCGGTCCGGGTACATAGCCAGACAAAGCACAGTGCGGATAGCGTAATCGCTGGTAGTGTTAAATTGCATGCTTCCTCGATTCTCAAATTCAACCGACACGGTTGTATTTAGGCATAAAAAATAGGCCGTAGTTTTTGCAGAAATTCGTTTTCAATAGGATTGAAACGAGTCCTGCAATCTATCATCCTCATATCTCTATCTCAAAATGGACATTTTGCATTAGAGCTCAATCAGTGCATCCCGCAGAATCTATCTAATATATGGAAATTATAACACAGTATTCCGCAAAACGCAATTTAGATTCAGAGTTTTTTGCATGAAAAGTGTTTATTTTGTAGTATTATATTTGGTCTAATCGACCAATCATAGGTGGGAGGATTTTACCCATTCTTGCTTTTGCCTTTTCTAACTATTTTCGGCCTACATCTTTTACCTGCTCACCATTTCTGGTATTGCACTTCGACCATTGTCTGACATTGTGCACACGCTTCGAAGCCTCTCATTGGGCACAGATCATGTCCGGTAACAGACCGTCCCTGGCTCCCCTTTTGTATTCGAGGTATCCACCCTATCCACCGATGCTATCCGGGTCCACCGGTAGATATAAACGAGAGAGCCGTGGGCCGTTTTGTCCCCGGGGAATATAATTTCATACCCGTTCACCTTGAATGGCTGATCCACATCAGCCTTCTTCCCGTCCAGCATGGCGCGGGTGTAGCGTATGCGGTTGTCCAGTGTAACCAGCCACTCCTTTTTCTGCTTCACCTGATGCAATCATTCGCCAAGAAACAAAACACCCTGCTCCCATTTAGGAGCAGGGTGTTTCATCTCATAGGACAGAATCTTACTTGGCAGCTTTAGCAGCCTTGATGGCCTCGATCAGCATGGGGGTAACCTTGAACAGGTCGCCGCAGATGCCGTAGTCGGCAATCTCGAAGATGGGGGCAGTCTCGCTCTTGTTCACCGCAATGATGCACTCGGAATCCTGCATGCCAGCCTTGTGCTGGATGGCGCCGGAGATGCCCAGAGCAACATAGATCTTGGGGTGAACGGTCTTGCCGGTCTGACCGACCTGATGGTCGGCGGACAGCCAGCCAGAGTCGATGGTAGCACGGGAGCCACCGACAACACCGCCCAGCTCAGTAGCCAGCTCCTCAGCCAGCTTAATGCCGCCCTGAACATCCTTGGAGATACCACGGCCGACAGAAACAACCACATCGGCGCCGATCAGGTCAACCAGCTTCTTGGCAGCCTTAACGACCTCGACCACCTGGGTCTCCATGTCATCCTCAGTCAGAGCAATGGTGGGCTTGATCAGCTCGCAGGCGTCAGCCTTGGCCTGATCGAACTCAGCCTTCTTCATCACGCCGGGACGCACAGTGGCCATGGCGGGACGGAAGCGGGGGCAGATAATGGTAGCCATCAGGTGACCGCCGAAAGCAGGACGGGTCATCTTCAGGTTGCGGTCCTCCTCGGGGATCCCGTCGATCATTGCGGGGGCCAGAGTGGAGGACTCACGCAGGAACTGCTTGTACTTGGGCACATCGATGTCCAGGTGAGTACAGTCAGCGCACAGACCAGTGTGCAGACGGGCAGCACAACGGGGGCCCAGATCGCGGCCGATGTTGGTCGCGCCGATCAGCATAACCTCAGGCTTGTACTCCATAACGGTGTCGCAGATCACCTTGGTGTAACCGTCGGTGGTGTAGTTCTCCAGCAGGGGATGGTCGCAGACGTACACGCCGTCAGCACCGTAGCCGCCCAGCTCCTTGGCGATGCCCTCAATGTTGTGGCCCAGCAGGATACCATACAGCTTAGTCCCCAGCTCGTCGGCCAGCTTGCGGCCCTCGGAGATCAGCTCGAAGGAGGTGGGCATCATGGTGCCCTGACGCTGCTCGCAGAATACCCACACACCGCCGTTGAAGGCAGCGATATCAGCACTGTTAAAAGTAGACATATTCTTCCGTTCTCCCTTCTATCAGATCAAATGCTTGGCAGCCAGAATGCCGGCCAGCTTGTCGCAGGTGTCTTTGTCGGCGCCTTCCAGCATCATGCCGGCACCCTTCTGGGGAGGCGTGAAGGACTTAAAGATGTTGGTGGGGGAGCCCTTCAGACCAATGGTGGTGGAGTCGATCAGGGGATCGTCCTTCAGGGTGTTGTAATCAAAGACCTCATAGGGCTTCTCATAGCACTCGAAGATGCCGCCCACGCTCATGTAACGGGGAGCATTCAGCTCCTTGATGCAGGTGATCAGGCAGGGGGTGTTGACCTTGATGGTCATGTAGCCGTCCTCCAGCATACGCTTGATGGTAAGGGTACGGCCTTCCTTGGTGATCTCAGCAGCATAGGAGACCTGGGGCAGACCCAGCTTCTCAGCGATCTGAGGACCAACCTGAGCGGTGTCGCCGTCGATAGCCTGACGGCCGCACATCACGATGTCCTCCTCGCCAACGCCGATCTTGTTGATGGCGGCAGCCAGGATCTGAGAGGTAGCATAGGTATCGGAACCGCCAAACTCACGGGCGGAGACCAGAACGGCACGGTCAGCACCGCGGGCAATGACCTCACGCAGCATACCCTCGGCAGGAGGGGGGCCCATGGAGACGACCACGACCTCGGCACCAGTCTGCTCCTTCAGGGTCAGAGCGGCCTCGACGGCATTCAGGTCATCGGGGTTGGTGATGGTAGCCATGGAGGCACGGTTCAGAGTACCATCGGGATTCACGGCCACCTTACCAGAGGTATCGGGGACCTGCTTGACACAAACAATGATTTTCATTTCCATCTGCCTCCTATCTTATTTCACACCCAGAGCACGGGAGATGACCATGCGCTGGACCTCGGAAGTACCCTCATAGATCTCGGTGATCTTGGCGTCACGCATCATGCGCTCCACGGGATACTCACGGGTGTAGCCGTAACCACCGAACAGCTGGACAGCGCGGCGGGTCACGTCAGAGGCGGACTCGGCAGCAAACAGCTTCGCCATAGCGGCATCCACACTGTAGGGCTCGTGCTTCTCCTTCTTCATGGCAGCAGCGTACACCAGGTACTGAGCAGCCTGCATCCGGGTGTGCATATCGGCCAGCTGGAACTGAGTGTTCTGGAACTGAGACAGACGCTTCTTGAACTGGATGCGCTCCTGGGTGTACTTGACAGCCTCATCAATGGCGCCCTCGCCCAGGCCCAGAGCCTGTGCAGCGATGCCGATACGGCCGCCGTCCAGGGTCTGCATGGCGATCTTGAAGCCCTGGCCTTCCTTGCCCAGCAGGTTCTCCTTGGGCACAACGCAATCCTCAAAGATCAGGTCGCAGGTGGAGGAGCCACGGATACCCATCTTCTTCTCCTTCTTACCCACGGAGAAGCCGGGGAAGGTGCTCTCCACGATGAAAGCAGAGATGCCGTGGTTGCCGGCCTTCTGATCGGTCATAGCGAAAACAACGATGGTGCCAGCCACAGTGCCGTTGGTGATGAAGCACTTGGAGCCATTGAGCACATAGTCGCCGTTCTCATTCTTCACGGCGGTGGTCTGCTGGCCAGAAGCATCGGTACCGGCGTTGGGCTCGGTCAGGCCGAAAGCGCCGATCTTCTTGCCGGACAGCAGGTCAGGCAGGTACTTCATTTTCTGCTCCTCGGTGCCGTGCTCGTAGATGGGGGCGCAGCACAGAGAGGTGTGAGCGGAGACAATAACGCCAGTGGTGCCGCACACCTTGGACAGCTCCTCAACGCACATAGCGTAGGACAGCACATCGCCGCCAGCTCCGCCGTACTTCTTGGGGAAGTAAATGCCCATCATGCCCAGCTTGCCCATCTTTTCGACGGTCTCCATGGGGAAGCGCTCTTCCTCATCGAGTTCCTCGGCCAGAGGCTTGACCTCATTTTCCGCAAACTCACGGTACATTTTGCGGACCATCTCTTGCTCTCTAGTCAGATGAAAATCCATTTTCCAGTCCTCCTAAAATTTTTACTTCTTGGAATAATCGTAAAACCCCTTGCCGGATTTGACGCCCAGCAGACCACCGCGGACCATCTTCTTCAGCAGCAGGGCAGGACGATACTTAGAGTCGCCTGTCTCATCGTACAGGGTGTTCATAATGGCCAGGCAGATGTCCAGGCCGATAAAATCTCCCAGAGCCAGGGGGCCCATGGGATGGTTGGCGCCCAGGCGCATAGACTTGTCGATGTCCTCTACTGAAGCGGTGCCAGACTCCACCAGGCCAATGGCATCATTGATCATGGGGATCAGCAGCTTGTTGACCACAAAGCCAGGGGCCTCAGCTACCTCGACAGGATCCTTACCGATATCCTGAGCCAGCTTGTACACGAAGTCGAAGGTCTCCTGGGGGGTGTTCACGCCACGGATGACCTCAATCAGCTTCATGCTGGGCACGGGGTTGAAGAAGTGCATCCCGATGAGGGGGTGCTTCAGACCGTGACCCATCTCGGTAATGGACAGGGAGGAAGTGTTGGAAGCAAAAACCGTTTCCGGCTTACACAGCTCATCCAAGCGGCGGAACAGTTCCTTCTTGGGACCCATCTCCTCCGCGATACACTCGACCACCAGGTCAGCGTCTGCGGCGGCAGATTCCTCTTCCACCAAAACATTGGCCATCAGGGCATCCTTAGTGCCCTGGGACATCTTACCCTTGGCGACCCGCTTCTGCAAAGACGCGTCCAGCTGCTCCTTATGCCGCTGGGCGGAGGCGACGCTGCTGGCGTACATCAAGGCAGTATGACCATTGGCGGCAAAAACCTGTGCGATACCGCGGCCCATGGTGCCGGCGCCGAAAATTGCAACCTTCATTGTGTTTCCTCCTAAAAAAACGATTTGGGAGCATCAAATCTCAACGATTTGACGGAACACAGCCGGTTTCGTTAGAAAATTAACAAAGGCTTGCCAGAAAAATCGCAACACAGGGGACGCCCCCTCTTGTTGCGGCGTATATTTTCCAAGCGAACTGGTCGTGTACCTCTCAAATTATATCGTTTTTCACAGCGAGAAGCAAGGGGTTGAGCACTGGCAAAATACACAGTTTTTGTATTTTTATTTTGTCTCATTTACCAAAATCACAGGATGTCTTCGGCAGAGAGAGAAACATTTTCCACAGCCGATGAGAAAATAGAATCTTTTTTAGAATGTCTTGGAATTTCAAGGCTTTCAGCCTTCGTCCACAGACTCAAAGACGAAAACTCCTATTCCGCAGCAACTCCTCCCAACGCATAGAACCCGGACCAGCCAGAGCCAGTCCGGGTTCTTCGTTGTTTCAGCTGCATAGAGGTTACTTTTTGGCCGTCAGATACTGGAACATCACATAGCCCTCGTCATAGACGCCGCCACCCGTGGCATACTTGATCTTACACCAACCGTTACCCGCATCCTCCAGAACGGTAACGATGGCCCCATCGGTGGTGCTGGCCTTAGGGCCATAACTGGTACCTGGGCCAGAGCGGATATTCAAGCCGCCGGAGGCCCCAGTGATCATGGCCTCTGTGTTGGGAGCCAGAGTCCCAGAGGCAGCGGCACCGGAAGACGAATTTCCGCCTTCGGGAGAGGTCACCCCAGTGGGGTCAATTTTTTCTCCGGTTCCATCCCCAGTACACCGGACGGTACAGGACGCGGTCAGACCGCCGGCGGAGGCGATGATGGTCACAGGGACTTCGTCATTACCCTTGTACACATTGGTAATGTTGCCGTACTGGTCCACGGTAGCAATCTGCTCGTTGCTGCTGGTCCACTCCACGGCGATCTGAGCGTCTGCCGGGTCGGTGATGACAGAGAGCTGGAAAGGCTCACCAGCCTGGAGGGAGAGTTCCGTGCGGCTGAGCGTCAGGCCGGTGATGGCGATCTCTTCCCCCTGGACGCTCTGGCTGGAGGATGGCTGACCGGAGTCTGAGCCATCTCCAGAGGGCTTCTTATGGAAGATCATAGGTGCCAAACTAGTAAATACAATGACCACAGCGGTGATGATCAGCGCCAGAGAGATCACTAGTCCGGCAATCTGCATGGGGTTTGGCCTATAACTCCGGCCGTTGCCAGAGACTCGCCTTCCTCCCACTGGGGTGCGGCCCCGGTTGCCGGGGCGTTCGTCACAAAATGGGCAGCGTTTATAGGTAGTAGAGTATTCCTCTCCACAGTTCTCACAACGAATCACGTCGGTATTCCGACGAGGCGGTGCTTTTTTGGTCGCCATAATTTGGATTCCCTCCTAAAACAGGAAAATGGTCGCAAAATCTATTTGATTTCAGCCTCCATTTTACAAGGAATCCGCCGCTCCGTCAACGGAAAAAGGCGAAATAACAGAAAGTTCACAATTTTATCTCTCCGTTCTCTCTTCCGCCCCGCTGTCATACCGCAGATCCCATCCATCAGAATGCCGCCTTGACCGAGACCAGAGTTTCTTTTATAATGAAATCGTCTGAACCGGCTGCACATTCTAATACTCCATAGCCGGAGAAAGAGAGGTCAGACCTATGAAGGAGTGTGTGACCGCCGCTGTAGCCCACCAGCAATATCAGGAGGCCATAAACGCCTTTCGCCGGTGGATCCCGGATCCTACCCTGCGCATGGCGTTCAGCCGCGAAGCAGACGGCTACTTCCGCCGCTGCGCCCTGGGAGTCTGGCAGGCTGATAATGCTTTGGGGATCACCCCCCAACATGTGGAATTTTACAACGCCATCTACTCTGGGAGCAACCCCGCCCCCTCTGCCCTCTACTGGGAGGTAGCCACTGGTGTAGCGGACTATGATCTGTTTCAGCCTCCCAACTTTTTTGCTGCTCTGCGAGACTACGACCGGCGCAAGAAAACTACGCTCGCCCGGCGTTTCACCGATCAGCTGACCTTACTACTCCTGCTCTTCGCCGCAGTAGACGGAGTGGTCAGCGAGGCGGAGGCAGGCTTTGTCAATACCTGTTCTGACACTTTGCTGGCCCTATGCACGCAAGACGGCCTCAGCGGAGACCGTCCAGCCCTAAAGGCTAACGAGTTCGTCACCCATGTCTCCGCCACCTCCCCACCCCCGGTAAAGGAAATCGCGGCAGGTGCAGAACAGGAGACTATCCCCGAAGCAGAGCCATCTCTGGAGGAACTGCTGGCCGAGTTGGATGAATTGTGCGGACTGGAACGGGTCAAGCAGGATGTGAAGAGTCTGATCAATCTGGTAAAGGTACGCCGCCTCAGGGAAGAGGCTGGCCTGCCTGTCCCACCTATGTCTCTGCATTTGGTGTTCTTAGGCAATCCAGGAACAGGAAAGACCACAGTGGCCCGTCTGCTGGCCAAGCTGTACCATGCTATTGGCGTTCTTCCCAAAGGTCAACTGATCGAGGTAGACCGCTCCGGCCTGGTTGCAGGCTTCGTGGGCCAGACTGCCCTGAAAACCCAGGAGGTCATCCAGAAGGCTATTGGCGGTGTCCTGTTCATCGACGAGGCCTACGCCCTGGTAAACCAAAACAACGGGAATGATTTTGGGCGTGAGGCCATCGAAGTCCTGCTGAAAAATATGGAGGACCATCGCAATGACCTGGTCGTCATCGTGGCGGGTTACTCTCAGCTGATGGAGAAATTCATCCACTCCAACCCCGGGCTGGAATCCCGTTTTAACAAATATTTTTACTTTGAGGACTATAACGGAGCGCAACTATTCGCCATTCTCCAGTCCATGTGTGCCAAAAACGGCTACGTTCTCACACCAGAAGGTGCATCTCTGGCACAGCGGGAATTGATGACACTCTACGAGACCCGAGATGAAAATTTCGGCAACGCCCGGGATGTGCGCAATCTGTTTGAGCAGGCGGTGGCCCGGCAATCTGACCGAGTCGCCCAGTTAGAGTCCCCCACCCGAGAGCAGCTGATGGAACTGCATCCAGAAGACCTGGAAGAATCGGGAAATTCCCCCTCCCCACAAGGATCGATAGAGGTTTGAGGTTAATTGTGTTATGAAGATCGCATTTTATACTTTGGGCTGTAAAGTAAACCAGTATGAAACTCAGGCCCTGGAACAGCTGGTTGTCCGACGGGGGCATACTCTGGTTCCCTTCGAAGGGGAAGCGGATGCCTACGTTATCAACACCTGTACCGTCACAGCAGTGAGCGATAAAAAATCCCGCCAGGTCATCCGGCGTGCCCGCAAAACTGCGCCCGATGGGATCATCGCTGTGTGTGGCTGTTATCCCCAGACTCACCCGGAGGATGTGGGCCGTCTGGGCGTGGATCTGATTGCTGGAACAGGCGACCGAACCGGCTTCGTAGACCTGCTGGAACGGACCTGGCGGGAACGTCAGCCCATTACCGCCCTGGACAACGCCTTTCACCGCCGAAACTTTGAGACTCTCCCCGCCGGCGGTCTGGAGGGCCGCACCCGTGCCATGCTGAAGATTGAAGACGGGTGTGTCAACTTTTGTTCCTACTGCATCATTCCTTACGCCCGTGGCCGGGTACGCTCTCTGCCTTTAGATCAATGCATCCACGAAGCCAGACTCCTGGCAGAAGCAGGTTATCAGGAAATCGTTCTCACCGGAATTGAGATCTCCTCCTGGGGACAGGACCTGGGAGATCACCAGACTCTCATCGATGCGATAGAAGCCATCTGCCAAGCGGTCCCCGACCATATCCGAGTGCGGCTTGGCAGTCTGGAGCCCCGCACCATCACCCCAGAGTTCTGCCGCCGGGCAGCTTCTCTTCCCAACCTGTGCCCTCACTTCCACCTGTCTATGCAGTCTGGGTGTGACACAGTATTGGTCCGTATGAACCGGAAATATGATTCCGAACGGTATTATGAGAGTGTTAAATTACTAAAAGAGGCATATGACTCCCCCGGTATCACCACTGATTTGATCGTGGGCTTCCCCGGAGAGACCGAGGAAGAGTTCCAGCAAACCTTGGCATTTATTCGCCGCTGTGCCTTCTCCGCCATGCACATTTTCCCCTACTCCAGACGTCCGGGAACCCCGGCAGACAGTATGCCCGGTCAGGTTCTTAACAGTGTGAAAGAGGATCGGGCCCACAGAGCCCAGCAAGCTGCCCTTGAGATGGAAGCAGCTTATCTGGAGCACTGGGTGGGACAGACTGTTCCTGTACTCTTTGAGGAGAAACGGGACGGCCTGTGGCGGGGCCATACCACACGGTACTGTGAGGTGGCAGCCCCATCTGCTGATAATCTACACAACCGGCTTCAGCTGGTGCACATCACCAAACGGGCCGGAAATATCCTCCACGGGATTTTATGTGAAGAACAGACGAAGGGAGGTGAAAATTTTGACCAAGCAGGAGTTTGACGCATTGTTTGAGCGGTGTAAGACTCGCTGTCTGCCCTCTAACCAGGAACAGATCCAGGAGAAGCTGGCTCGCTTCACGGATAAAAATGGGCAGGTATCAGCCCAGGCTCTGGCAGTGTTCACCTATGTAGAGACCATCCAATATACCAAT
This sequence comes from Lawsonibacter sp., assembly GCA_037257225.1. Classification (GTDB taxonomy): domain Bacteria; phylum Bacillota; class Clostridia; order Oscillospirales; family Oscillospiraceae; genus Lawsonibacter. Next base: position 15,362 of record JAYCWP010000032.1, on the reverse strand, counting down.
GATCTGCTCTACTCCGTTCTTTCAGAGGCCCTGAATATTCAGGATTGAGTTCTCCCCCATCTGTGCCCCCGATCCAACTTCGGCATCCGGGGGCACACCGGGGAGAAATCGTGGAAATCTCTTGACTTCTCCATTAAAATCCGCTAAAATAGCAGAGCATCCTGTAAACAGAGATGCGCTGGTGTGGCTCAATGGCAGAGCACATCACTCGTAATGATGGGGTTGTGGGTTCGATTCCCACCACCAGCTCCAGCTCGTCGCAAGCGACTTGTCGCTTGCGACGAGTTTTTATATGATCAAACACCTTATTCTGACCTCTTCCAGTGTTTTGTCCGCCTGCATATACACTCCCGCCGGACACACTATATCGACCACTACTGTCCCTGGGCCCCACCCAGCTGCCCGAATGGAGCTGATTTTTTTGTCTCTTGATCTGCAAGCGGTTTTCCTAAATCTGCTGGAACTGTTCCTTCTGATTGGAGCAGGCTATGGTGTGGTCCGCTGCGGCGCCCTCCCCGCTTCTGCTTCCAGTGCGTTCAGCAGTCTGCTGATGAATGTTACACTTCCTGCTACCATTCTCACCTCTTTGGTTCGACCATACGATGCAGCATTCATCCGTGACGGCGTCCTCACCGCCGTTCTGGGAGCGATCCTGATCTTGGGCTATGGCCTCTTCTGCATCCCCGCTCTGCGCGTCTTTCGGGTCCCAGAGGGACGCAAAGGCGTCTGGATCCTCTGCTGCGCCTTCTGTAACAACGGATTTATGGGCTTTCCCATCACCTTAGCCCTATTTGGAGAGGAAGGCCTGGCTCTGGCAGTCTTTTTGGCCATCCCGTTCAATCTACTGCTCTATACTGTTGGCCCCCGTCTTGTCTGTCTGGACCTTCAATCTTCTAAAAATCCCCACTCATTCTCCTGGAGGGACATCCTGTTTACCACGGCCAACCTGGCCACCCTGCTGGGCATCCTGCTCTACTCCCTCCGAATCCCCATCCCCGCTGTGCTGGCTTCTCCTCTAAGCTATCTCTCGGATATCACAACCCCATTGTCCATGATTGTCATTGGTATGAATCTGGTGGGACAACACCTATCTGACATTCTCCGGGATCGCGATGTTCTCTCAGCCTCTTTTCTGCGGCTCCTGATCCTTCCTATTTTGACCTGGATCCTTCTGGGCCTCCTGCCCATCTCCAATTCTCTGGTCGTGGGTGTGATCATTATCATCATGTCCATGCCCTGCGCTGCTGTTACTTCTATTTTGGCGGAAAGTTATGGTGGAAACACAGAGTTTTCCTCCAAGAGTGTCTTTCTCTCCAGTCTGCTCTGCCTGATCACCATCCCGTTGATCTCCCTACTGCTGTAAGAATCACCCAGGACATCAAAAAAGCAGGCCCCCGCCTGCTGCACAATCCTATTCAGAAAAAGAAATGACCCTTGACTGCCCGTTTCGTAATCCGTTGCAGTCAAGGGTCATTTCTGGTGGTCCTTGTTATCTAACATCATATGGTTACCTCTCTTTCTATTGACTTACCGCACTCACACAGTCCGCACACAAGGAACAGCTTCATCTGTTCAACGTCTTTCGATGCGCGCTCCGGCTGCATCCCTCATACATGAGGTTCTGTCCTGTTGCATGATCCCACTCGATTCCTTCGGCCTTCTGTGCTTTCGGTATACCCCAGATTTCAGCCTCTCCACTGACGTTTATTTGTTTGAAACAGGTTTCTTCAAGATTTCTCAAAATCCCTTTCAAGCGGTACTGCTGAGGTCTGCTCAGATCTATAAAGTTCTTGCTTACCCAGTGTTTCAAGTGAATCAGATCCTGAGGTTCTTCTGTTTCCGTTTTCCTTTCAGCGAATTTCTATACCGAATCTTTTCCTTTCTGATTTATTCTGTCAGTCTGAGGATTCTCTGGAAGTCTAGGTTATCTACCACATTGGTATCACCCTTTCTGGTTATAATATATCATCACTCTCCAGTTTTGTCAATATATTTTAGAGGAAATTACAATTTTTCTCCCGTGCATTTTTTACAGCACGCATATCTCAGCCCAATCAGTAGACATCGAAGGGCCGGCACCGCCTGAAGGCGGCGGTGCCGGCCCTTCGATCTTTCAAAAGCCTTCTTGTCTGGAAGTCCATCATCCGCCTTCACAGCGAGACGGCTTTTGGTATCAGAATCATCAGGAACAGGATCCCTTTCTGCATTTATAAAGGCATAAATCTTATAACAGCAAACTTGAGGAGGAGTTTTCGTGAAATCCCTCTCGTCTTGCAGAACGGATCAGCGATTCTTAAAGGCCGTGACCTTCTCCTTGTTGACAAAGGCGGTCATGGCATCTTTCTGATCCTCGGTGGCAAAACAGAGTCCAAACGCCTCCGCCTCATAGGCGGCACCGGTGTACATATCCGTCTGCAGCCCACGGCGGATCGCCGCCTTAGACTGGCGAACTGCCACCTGAGCGTTGGAAGCAATGGCCTGAGCCAGCTCCATAGCCTTGTCCATCAGCTCCTCAGGAGGATAAACGTGGCTGACCAACCCCAATTCCTTGGCCTGAGCAGCATTGATGGTCTTAGCCGTGAGGATCAGTTCCATCGCATTGGAAACACCTACAATGCGGGCCAAGCGCTGAGTGCCGCCGAAGCCAGGGGTAATGCCAAGTCCCACTTCAGGCTGTCCGAACTTAGCCTTCTCACTGGCCAGGCGGATATCACAGGCCATAGACAGCTCACAGCCGCCGCCCAGTGCAAATCCGTTGACCGCAGCAATCACAGGCTTAGAGAAATTCTCCAGCTTTAAAAAGACCTGATTGCCATAGCTTCCAAATTTTTTAGCCTGGACAGGAGTGAGGTCCTTCATTTGGCCGATGTCGGCCCCAGCCACGAAGGAACGTCCCGCACCGGTCAGGATAACCACCAGCACTTCGTCATTGGCCTCCACCGCGTCCAGGGCGGCGTCCAGATCCCGCAGAACCTGTTCATTCAGAGCGTTGAGGGCCTCAGGGCGGTTCATCGTCAGCACCCCGATGGGGCCACGCTGTTCAAAGGCTACAAAAGACATAGTGAAAACTCCTCCTTGTATTTGATCCATGGCGGGGGCAATCCTCCCCCCTGCTGCCCCATTATACAACAGAATATCGGCACCGGCAAGGAAAACAGATTCCAAAGTCATAAGCACCAGTCTTGGAAAATAGGGTAAAGGGAGGGGGGATGACCGTGGCACAACATAGGGAAATGTCAGCAGTGGGCAGCGTCCTGTTTCTAACGGCATTCGGCACCGTATCCCAGATACTTGGCTTTGGGTATCGGGTGGCACTGTCCCGCATGGTGGGCGCCGAAGTTATGGGATTGTATCAGTTGCTCATGCCAGTGTACTCGGTACTCTTGTCCCTAACCGCAGTCGGGCTGACTGCGGCGGCATCCAATCTCACTTCTCAGCACCTGGCGCTGGGGAATGGACAGAGTGCGGCCCAGGTACTTAGAACCTGTCTGCGGCTCCTGGTTCTGATTCTTTTTCCGGTAGGAGGGGCAGCGATTCTGGGCTCCGACGCCATCTCAGTCTATCTACTGGGGGATGCCCGAACACAGTTGGGGCTTGTTCTATTGGTTCCCTGTGTAGCCCTGACCGGGGTGGAAAACCTGCACAAACACGTATTCTACGGAGCCGGACTGGTGCGTCCCCCCGCCGTGACCGAGCTGCTGGAGCAAGTGGTGCGGGCGGCGGCGGTGCTGGGCCTCCTGATTTGCTTCCTGCCTCAGTATCCAGAGCGGGCCGCCGGCCTGATTGTTGCAGGCATGGTAGTCTGCGAGGTATTCTCCGCCCTGACTCTGACCATCTTGTACCATAGCCGTTTGGGGCATCTGAGGCATCAGGGCCTTGGTGAGCCCGGGTTGTTGCGCTGCCGCCGAATTTTGTCCATTGCCATTCCAGTGGGCGCCAATGCCTTACTGGGCAATCTAATGGAAGCAATCAATACCACTCTTATCCCCCGAAAACTGGTAGAGGGCGGTATGGACCGGGGCGCTGCTGTATCAGAATTGGGTGTGGTATGCGGCATGACTCTGCCCATGCTCTCCCTTCCTACGGTATTTTTGGGGGCTATGAGTCTGGTTCTGGTACCCCGTTTGGCACGCTCTGCCGCTCTGGGACAACACGACCGAGTTCGCCGTCAGATCGACCGCGCCTTATCCGCAGTATCGGTTCTGACCCTGCCAGCCATGGGTATGATGGCAATCCTGGGACCTGACCTGGGAACCCTCCTGTTTGGCCAGGAAAAGGTGGGGGAGCATCTGATTCCTTTGGCCATAGCGATTGCTTTGAGCTGCTATCAGTCTACCTTTGGGGCTGTTCTAAACGGCATTGGATGCCAAGGGAGCGTGGCTTTGATCTCCATTCTCTGCGATATGGTGCAGTTGGCCTTCACCGCTACTCTGGTAGCCCGCCCCGGCGTTGGGATCAGCGGCTATGTCCTGGGGGCTTTGGCAGCCACTGCTCTCGGCCTTTCGCTGTGCGCTTGGCGCGTAGTGAAGGCAACAGGCCTGCGGCTGAGGCTGTTTCAGTGGGCAACCGCGCCAGGACTGGCAGCCCTTCTTATGTCCTTGGTGACCAATCTGCTCTACCGGGTATTGCGCGACAGCGGCCTCCCTCTCCCCCACAGTCTGGCTGTCGCCCTGCCCTTCGGCACAGTGCTTTATCTGGCGGCTCTAAACGCCCAAGGGGTCCATCTCCAGGAAGTATTCCGCTTCAAATGAGCAAAATATGGAAACCACGTTGTTCGCTACGCTGGATCGGCCTTGAGAATCCAGCTGGACCCTTATAAAAATAACAGAGCCGTCCAAAGACCAATCCTTTTCAGGACATCTTAAAAAGCCAGATTGACCCGATCGAGAGAAGTTGCTGGATGGAAAATAAAAGCAAAATGGGAACAGCCTCGAACCCTTTATTGTGATTCGAGGCTGCTCCTATTTTTCTTGCATCATGTTGGAGGTTGAGTTCTCTAACCATCAAAACGGGCCACTCCCATATAAAAACCCAGGGAGCATCTCAAGGAGGAAGAGAAAACCTCTTATGCAATGTACGCACAATTCACTTCGCAATGTGCTGGCAGAACTGTTTCAGGATCACGGCCACCTGCGCACGGGTAGCACTGCCCTTGGGAGACAGAGTGGTGGCACTGGTGCCGTTGACCAGACCCTCGGCATTGGCCCAGCGGATCGCTTCTGCGGCCCAGGGACCGACCTGTGCGGCGTCGGTGTATTTCCTCAGATCTGCCTTGGCCGTCGTATCGCAGCCCTTATATTGGGCATAGCCATACAGAATGGTGGCCATCTGCTCACGGGTGATGGTGTCGTTGGGGCCGAACCGTTCCTGGCTGTATCCAGCCACAATGCCATTCATCCGCGCCCAATAGACTGCCGCTGCATAGTATGCATTCGCATCCACATCCTGGAAGGGATAACCCCAGATCTCATCCTTGATTTCAGGGGAACCAGCCAAACGATAGAGGATTGTTACAATCATTCCGCGCGTAGTGGCTAGATTGGGTGCAAAGGTATTCCCGGATGTACCAGCCATCAGGCCGTGCTCATTGACATACTGTACCGCATCGCAGTACCAGGCGTCTCCAGATACATCTGCAAAGGGATTGGTCCAGTGGCCCTGCTGTTCAAACTTGACCTCCACATAGACGGAACTGTCAGGCATTTTGAAGGTATAGCGGTTCGTTCCGGTCTGCTCCACTGAGAGTTTCTTTCCGCTCTGGGTCGTGACAGTGACGCTCCCCACCTGATAACCCGCATCCGGCTTTGTGGTGATGGTCACCGTTTCTCCCCATTCTGCCCGGGCAGGTCTTACAGAGAAGGTACCATACTCCATCTCACCCTCTGTTACGGTGTATTTGGACGGCTTGGAGGGACGGCGTTCCCAACCCAGGGCGAAGGGCGACAAGCAATCTGTCGTAAAGCGGATCCCATCCTCTTCCTTCGTGGTTTCCATGATCTCCATGTCTCCCACCGTCTTGCTTGTATTCAGCGGATCAGTGATCATGTGCAGAAGGGAAAAATCATAGGCATATCGACTGGTTCCCTCCGGATAAGGCAGCTTGACCGTGATGCCTGCCGCCGGGAAATTATCTGCGGCAGCCTCATTCCAATTCTTACCACCGTCCAGGCTGAACAGCAGCTTCACATCATAAACCTGAGTGTTGTGCTCAGATGCGCCCAGTTTGACAACCTCCGCTTTCATGGCGGCTTCCAGTTTCTCGGCACTGCCGTACTTCTTCTGGATCGCCTCCGGGTAACGGTTGAACTGCTCTGCCACAGTCTGGGATTCCAGCTTGAACAGCGTATTCTCGTCTTCCTGGATGATCACGGTCCCCATGGCCACTTCTGTATCCAGATAGTTGGCATGGGCGGCCTTGACCCAGACCTGATGTGTACCCACAGCAGTAAACTTGGGGGCGGTTTTGCTCCAGCTCTCTCCGGCATCCGTAGAGTACCAGAAAGTCGATCCCTCCTGTGTGGCTGCAACGCTCTTCAGGCCATGCCCTTTGTTATCGAAGGTCACTGTCTGTCCTTCGACCTGGACTGCATTTTCATCAGACTTGTCGATGGTCACAGAAGCCACCGTACTCCACACAGACTCTGTTTCGTTTCCGCCCACCAAAGTCCGGCTCACTTCACAGATGTAGTAGTGGGTGCCAGCAGAAGTGCTGCTGGGAATGTTCAGCGTATTTTTGTTCTCACCCTCCATCTTTTTCCGGCTGTCTTCCGATCCCTGTGCATCGCAGGTGTACCACTGGTACGCCAACTCATAGGTGGCATCCGGGGGATTCTTGGTGCCTTCCACGGTGATGGTGGCACTTCCCTCTTTACCGTAGACCACATTGGAACCAAACTGGCTGTCGATCTCCACAGTTGGAGCACTGACCTCAGGTGTTCCCTGGATCAACACATCCGCTGTCACGGGCTGGGTATCCTGATAGTTTTTGTGTATGGCCTTGATCCAGACGGTGTGAACGCCGACATTGACAAATACAGGTCGTTCTGTACTCCAGCTGTCAGGATCCTCAGGCGTTGCGGTATAGAGAATGGTAGAGCCGCTTTTTTCTGCTGTTGGGAGATCGATGGTGTGTTCTCGCCCATCATAATCCACCACGACGCGGCTGCCGGAAGCATCCACACTGTTTCCCTCTGCCTTGGTGATCTCCACCGAGGCCACAGAACTCCAATACTCCTTTGTGCCGCCTTCGACCAGAGGACGGGATACCTTACATCTGTAATAGTGGACCCCAGCATGGATGGTGTTGGGTACGGTCAGTTCCGAGGTATCTGTTCCTGTGAACCCGGCTGCTTGATCCAGGGCCGCAAGGTTCTTTCCCTCGACATCGCACTGATACCACTGGTAACTCAGTTGATAGGAGTCCGGTGCCGGCTTAGCTGCGGCGGTCAGGGTGATGATCGCATTTTTCTCCCCGTCATACACCACCGAGGCGCTGTACGCCGGTTTTCCGTCGGGGGTGCCGACAGGACGATCGATCACCGGTTCGCCATTGTTCTGAACCCTAAGGAGATAGGTTCTCAATTTTTCGCCGTCCGTGACCGTCACGGTAATGGTATTCACTTGGCCGGGCTGGAGCGTGACGGTGCGGCTCACAGCATTGCTGCCATTCTGTGCATCAAAAATCTGCACAATATCTGTCGTGACTGCAATGTCTGCCGTGGCCGACTTTGCACTGGCCATGACAGTTGTGGCGGTGAGGTCATCTGTTATAACGGCAGCCTCGTAGTTTCCGGTATCCGCATTGTACACAAAACTGTCCAGAGTGATGCCCTGGATGTTGGAGAAGGTCAGGCTGGCCAACTCCTCACTGGGGACATGCAGGATCAGATCAGAATAGGTGACCTGCACCGAAGCCCCCTGCTGTCCGGCAAAGGTGAATTCCTTGGTGCATTTTTCCTCGCTTCCCAGCGTCAGCAGACCATGATTATCCGCTGCCCCGGTGTAGCTCTGCTGCTGGCCCAGCACCTTGCCCTCCGCATCCAGAAGGGTGACGATGATGTTTCCGGTGGTAGTCTGGGCATAGCGGGTATTCTGTACTGTGACCGCAACGGTCGTGTTTCCTCCCTCACTGGACAGGGTGCTGGTGATGACGGCATCCTTGCCGGTACGCACCGCCAGGTTCTCGGCCGTGACGTTGCCGAAGTTATTGCTGGCCATCGGTTCCGGTGCTGGGACCATCTCAGAGGACCCGTTCTCCTTCGGCTGCAGGATCTCTGCCTTAATGTAGATGGGGACTCCGTTGGACGGAAGTTCTGTCAGTTTCTTTTCCGCGTCTTGGATGTCCTGATTCACTTCCTTCAGATAGTTCGAAATTGCAAATGTTACCTGCGTACTGTATCCGCCGTTGTCGATCATAGCCAGATCAGTTGGATCGGTAATTTCCACAGACTACATACCAGGCATCGCCTTTTCATAGGTAGCATCGGTGTAGAAGTTCAGGCGCACGGTGCGCTCAGATCCCGCCAATGCGGCAGCAGAGGCGTTGTTCAGTTTGATCTGGATCACACGCTGGCCGTTTTCTTCCTTGACGATCTCTGTGTTAGTGACTTCAATATCCGGGCGGTCCAGATAGATCGTACCAACAACCTTGGTCTGCTGTTCAGCTTTTCCAGATGCACCGATCTGATCATCAAACGTGGCCAGAACGGTATAGTTCGGATCAATGATCCTGTCCCCCGGCACCTGATAATCGCCGTAGAGCTGGACGGTATCGCCGGGGAGCAGGTTCAAGTCATTGTAGGTGGTCTGTGTCCCATCCACATTGATGTCCAACTGCTTTATGGCGTGGATACCCCGATTTTCGATGGTGAAGAGGATCTGGGTCTTGCTTCCCAGCTTTACAGCGGCATAGTCGGCCAGCACCGCAGGAACTGCGATCTTATCCGCATAGGTCTCAGCAGCGGTATACATGGCGCTGGTGCGTTTGGGCACGGTGACCTGTGCCTGAGTGCCCTCCTGGTCAGCCAGGGTCACGATCCGGGTCTCGGTAGCGCCGTCCTTGCCATAGGTAGTGCCCAGAATGACCGCCTTGATCTCGTTGTGCTCCGCATTGCTCACATAGGCGTCAAAGTGGTCAATGAGGGTGCTGTCCTCCATCTCGGCCACATCCACAGCGCCAGTGAAGCGGATCATCTCATCGTTCTGGCCGTAGGTATAGAACTTGATGCCCTTGAGTACATCCCGCTCTGTTTTCAGTGTAGACTTGGTGGAAGAATCTTCGGTCTCGCTGACGGCCTTCAGCGTCCCATCGGCCCGCTCTACCCACAGGATAGACAGATCATTGATGGTCTCTGCATGCTTGATAAAGCGGAAGTTGGGCGTGATCGCCACATCATATCCATCCGCCACCTGGCTGATGGAGTCGGGCAGGCCCTGCATGGGGCTGCCGCTGGCGTCAAAGTCGATCAGGCAGATGTCTGCGATCGTTTCCTGGGCGGAGCTCTCCGCGCCGCCGTCCAGCACCTCCGCGCTGTCCTGTGCTACGGCCTGCTCGGTATACCAGGCCAAAACAAAACGCTCCTGACCATCTTCAGGGAAGGTCACTGCCGCCAGCTGTGGATTTTCGTCCAGATAACCGTCGTTGGTGGCCCGCACAGTGCGGATAACCTCCGCGGTGTTCAAATCGATCACGGCGTAGAGGATCTCCCGGTCTTCAATGGTGTTCTCATCGCCGTCGGTATCCAGCGTATAGGCCACGGCAGCAGCACTGCCATCAGACAGGATCTCAGCTGTCAGACCCTTCACCGCACCGGAGGTGCCGTTATACAGGGTGACAGGTTGCTCACTCCAGCCAGTTCCATTCCAGATTTTGAACACAATGGTGTCCTTCTGGTCAAAACTGACCAGGTTTTCTGCGCTGCTGGAGGACACAGAGCGCCAGGCCACAAGAGCCTTATCACCGCTGGCCGCCGCCACAGGAGCCAGGTCAGGGGCAGAATTATCGCTCAGACGGGCACTGGACCAGTTACCGCCATGGTACACCGAAGCATACACCTCGGTGCCGTTGGTCATCATCATCTGGTCCTCGGGGGTCAGGACTGCGCCGCTGTCCTTGCTGATATCCACCATCTGCCGGGTCCAGGCGCTGACCGCAAACTGCTCCGTTCCGGACAGGACAGCCTGGCTGTCGCCGTAGCCGCTGTTATCAATGATCCCGCCCTTCTGATAAGAGTCTCCGCTCTTGAGTCCATAGGCCACACGGGTCGCTTTTGCGTTGGCATCCTGCTGATCCGTGAGATAGGTCACCAACCGGCCGTCATCGGAGACCACCGGGTTGGCATAGGGATAGGTACTGCTTTCCAGGTTGGCAAGGCCGCTCTTCTCATCCAGTGTGAACAAAGAGAAACCCTCGCCCCACTGGCGGGAAAAGTCCTCATCCTCCAGGTAGCTCCGCTCTTCCAGCGTGGGAGCCAAGTTGAGGGAGAGCATCTGCTGCCCGCCCACATTTTGTACCGACATCCCGCCATTTTTCAGCAGAGAGTCGATCATACCCTTGTGGACGTCCTTGTTTGCAGCCCAGTTTTTCTGGATCGTGTCCCATTCTCCTGTTGCCTCATTCAGCAGATTGAAACTGTAGGAGTACAGGATCTTTTCATAGCTGATGAACAGGACCTTCACCAAAAATTCCAGGCCGATCTGCCCGTCGATGGCGAAGTGCTGGCCATCCAGCTTTTTCTTGTTCCCGCCATCGGCCACATTGTATACTTTGCCTTCCTCTATGTAGGGGCGATTGAGCCACTGGAAGCGCATATCGATGTTGATCTGACCGTACAAGCCCAGCTTAAACGCCACAACGGAATAGTCAAAGCCTACACCGGCAAAGAAACGCAGATACAGATAGATGCGCAGCTGCGTGAGGAAGTCACTGGCGAGGCCGTTGTAATCCTCCTCTTTATCGTGGTATTCCACGGTCAGGCCGTCCATAGAGACCTCAGCCGTGCCGCCCACAGAGAGGCTGGCTGTAAAGGGCACGATCCCCACCATGGTGTTCCAGTTCCAGGTATAGGACAGACCGCCGCCGGCGTTGAACCCGCCGGAGAGGATCGTTGCTCTCCAACGCATCTCAATATCATCATAGTAGATCAGGGTCTCATAGTATCCGCCCACATCGAAGTTCATGTTCCGCACGCCCTGCTGCTTGAGAACCTTGTTGGCATCATCCAGAAGATAGTTATAGATATTTTTCTCGCCGGTCAGAGTCAGCAGTTCGCTCAGTCCGGGCGTATAGTCAAAATCACTCTTTCCGCTGGTGTCCGCCCCAGCATACACGCCGGTGACCTGATCCTTGTCGGACATATTGCCCAGATTGGCTTCCATCAGTCCCAGGAACTTGGTGGGGTCATTGGTGGGGGCAATGCGGAGGGAAAACAGTTTTCCCTGGGGCTTCGTATAGGAGTCGTTGGCCACCAGATTGAGGGCAATGTTGACAAACTCGTCGCCAAAACTTTTCTTGGCGTCCTTTGCGGTCGTGCCCATCATGTTGCCGATCTCAAATATCTGGCTCTCCAGCTCCGGCGTTTCTTCCGGTTTGGGCACCCCGATCATATTGCACAGGCGGAAGGGGAGGCTTTCCTGCCGGGTCACGGTCTTGCCGTCCCGGTAATACTCCAGAAGCAGGCCCGCAGTCTCGCCTTGTCCCACCACATCCTTCAATGTCTGTTCATTGAACTTTACGGTGTAGTCGGTGATCTGATATTGGGAGAAGGGATAGCCATCGTTGGAGCACTTGTACTCACCCTCCCCATCGGCAATGGGGATGCGGGAGCCGTCTGTATAGAGCTGGAGCGCATTGGGGGCCCCGGCGGCAGAACGCTGCGCAGCCGCCTCATCCCACCACATGACCAGTGTGGTCAGATTGGCCTCCGGCAAACTGGAGCTTGGACCGATCTGCTCCGTGCTGCCCAGCACAGAGGTGGCCTGAGGAAAGCCGCTGTAATACGCCGACTGGGCCACGATGAAGGGGTGTTTCCCGCTTTCCGTATTTCCCCGGAAGGGGACTACGGCCTCACCGTGACCGGCAAACGCCTCCTCATTCACGGTGGCATTGATGGTGTAGAGAATGGGGTAATACTGGCTGTCACCTGTCTCGATTTGGAACACATATTCCACCTTGTCCCCCGGCTTTACAGGCGCGCCCCACTGGCTTTGATCCATGAGTACGGTCAGTTTGCCGTCTTTGCCCAAGGCAACGGAAGTATCCTGATCGCCCGGGGTCGTCGGATGGTCAGAATCGTTCAGCGTGAAGAGGGCATTCTTTTTATACTCCCCTTCAACATATACGCCGCCCCGGAATGTGATGGTTCCGGTATAGGGGGTGCCGTCCGGATTTTTCAGGTAGAGGTAGGCGTAGGCCGCCCGGCGCAGTTGGAGATTGTTGCAGGGGTAGCGCTCCAGTCTGGTCCAGTCTCCCTCGCCGGTCTTCAGCTGGCTGTGGTAGAAGGTTCCCATATACAGGATACCGGACTCTGTCGTTGCTTCGCAGTAGACGTCGCTGGCGATGCCGTACTGGGCGTAGTAGGTCGCCGCTCCGGTTTTGTCCGAAGTCAGCGTGACCTTCTCTGTGGCAGTATGGTTTGAATTGGTATACTGCTCAAAGGTCAGCTTCGTCTCGGTCTGGGGATAGCACTGGAAGAGATACAGCTTGTCCTTCAGCGTCTCCACCGTCACATCCAGGCTGTCTTTCATGCCAGTGAGCTTGTGGGTGGCCGTGATCGTCGTACTGCCGTTGGACAGGCCGGACAGGCCGAGATCTGTGGAGGGACGGTAGGAGGTGTAGGAGAAATTCTCGATGTTATCATACAGCGTTCCCTGCTGATAGTTCACTGAGGCCACCGCGCTGTTTTCCGACTTCCACATGATCTGGTCGGCCACTTCGCTCCAAGCGTACTCACCATAGTTGGCGGAGATGATATTTTTCAGATAGATATCCCGCTTAAGGGCCAGGATCTGCTCCTGACTCATCTGAGAGATCTCTGTTATATTGGACATCTGCACCTGATTTGCAGCTGCTCCGTCCACCATGATCTTCAGGGCGTCCGCGTCATAGACATACAGCAGGAAGGAGTCGTAACTCCAGGTGCTGTCCTTGCCGTTTTTCGCCTGGAGGGTTACGGTATACACCTGCCGGTAGCTGGACGGGTCGCTCTGATTGGCATTAAACGCCAAATCATTCAGCGTAACCGTGCCGCTGGCAGCGCCGTTGTCCAATTCCAGTTTGTCCACTGCCGCAACCTCTTGACCGCCTTTTGTGATCTGGAATTTGAACAGTTTACTCACATCTTCGCCGCTCGCCCGGTCCAGATTTCTCACATTCCAGCCGATGTCCACGCTGCCGGCAGTGTCCAGAATATAGTAGTTTTCCAGTTTGTTCAAAAAGACCTGGGCGGGTTTGGACTCCAAACTAATGGTTGCCGTCGCCGAATACGCTTTCTCCCCATAGCGGGCAGACACGGTCACCGTAAAGGTATTGTTCCCTCTGTCGTAATCATATCCCAGAAACTCTCCGGGAATGGTGACACTGGAAACCGGCTTTTTGGCCGTACCGGAAACAATCAAGCAGGTTCCCTCTTCGTTGCCGTTCAAGTCAACGAGTTCGCTGCCCCGTTTTAGTTCCACCTTGAATTCAGTGGGTGTCTCCCCATTCTTGTCGCACAGGTTACTGGACCAGTAGACCGTCACAGCCTGCCCGTCCCCTCCGTTGAGCGCACTGTTGGGGATAATGAGGAAGGGCGTCAGTCCGGCGGCAAAGTTCAGCTCAGACCGTGAAGTTCCCTCGACCCGATAGGTTGCGGTCGCGGTCACCGCTTTCCTCTCCACGCCGCCGTTCCGGGCGGTGAGGGTGATCTCCGTCGTGCCGCTGATGCCGGTGGGGGTGATGTTGCCGTCTTTGTCGATCACTGCCACCGCAGGGTTGCTGGATCCCCACACAAAGTCGGCATCCTCAGCCTCCGCCGTTCCAGCCACGGCAGTCTTCTTTGTATCGCCGAACGCAAAGCCTCCGCCGTTCAGGGCGATGGATGCCTGAATATTCGGCGTATCGCTCTGGACATAGATCACGGGATCATCGGGGTTCTCAAAGGTGTAGTCATCCTCCGTCCCCGCCGCCTTGATGGCGATGGACGCAGAGAGGTCGTCCTCCGTGATAAACTTCGCTGGCTCTTGACGCACTATCCCGTACTTCCCACAGCACAAGTCCCCATCCAGATAGAGTTCTGCCAGATAGGTCACTCTTTGATCGCTAAGATTGAGTTCCAGCAGAATTTCGCATGTGAGAACCGATCCTGTGACTGACTCCCATTGAGATAGAGGGGATATTTGGTCTCTCCGCCGTCGATCGATGCGCCCAGGACATCCGCAGGGATATAAAACCGGCCTTCCTCGTCCAGCTTCACCTCATTCTCAATCCATCCTGTCACCGCTCGATCTCCGCTGATATCAAGCCTAACTTTTACCATTGGATGGAGAGATTCGCCTCCCATGTAAGCCCGGAAACCGCCAATGGCATCTCTCTTAAACGGCGCATCCAGTGTGACACCTTTAATCTCGATATTTTCCTCCGTAACAGAATGGCCATCTTTATCCGCTGCCGTAATGGAAGAAATGGTCAGGGTAGGACTGTCTATATCCTGCACCTCATAAGCGAAGGTCAAATAATTGCTCATGCCATCCAGCGCCCCATCAGGAGAGTATGTTTCTCCTCCGGCAAAGGTTGCGCGGACTGTTGCAACATCCACCGACTTGGAGAACCTGACGGTCACCGGCACGATCTGTCCCGGATAATAGGTCCCTGCCGGGGCGGTGATCTCCTCGATCCGCACTTCCGTGGCGTCTGGAGCGACTTCCGAGCCCGGTATCTCCAGTCCATAATATTGCTTGGATATTGCCGTTACTGCTTTGTTACCAGTCCAGAAATAACAGTTTTTCGGGTTGTCCACTTTGAGATACCAATAGGGCTGGTATCCGACGTGGATCGGTCGATCCGAAGTGCCATGCACCTCCTCCAACTGGACCTTGATGGTCGCCTCTGCCTTTCCGTCCGGACCAACGGTCATGTGTACGGTCCCGCTGCGTGTATCTTTGTTGATCTCCTGCACGCCGGGGAGGGCTTCCCAGTCAAAGGAGAATTCATGCCCGGGATAGCCCTTCTTGTTCAAACTAACGACTATGCTGACTACTCCATTCTCGTCTGGATAAGATGCAGCTTGTGAAGAGAACTTCACCTCTGTATCGTGTCTGAGTGACGGGTCTGGCCGATCACTGCTCTCCGCAGCCTCGAACTGAAGGCCCTCGTTGGTGATCTGGTC
>JAYCWP010000031.1:0-129060 GCA_037257225.1 Lawsonibacter sp. | reverse complement strand
TGTGCCCTTCTAGGGCTTACTCAAGCCCCCGGCTTAGCCGGGGGTCCTGACTCTGCACTAAAACTGGCCCAGATCCCGGACCACCGCGCTAGCCAGCACCAGTCCGGCGGCGGCTGGCACAAAGGAGATGGAGCCCGGGGTGTCCCGCCGGGCAGTAGAACCCGGCCTGGTCTCTGAGGCGGAGGCGGGCGGCTCTGTCTCCATGGGGCGGAGGGGAGTACGGGGCTCCTCCCGAGACCAGACCACTTTCAGGTGTGAGATCCCCCGCCGGCGCAGCTCCTTCCGCATCACACGGGCTAGGGGACAGCCTTGGGTCTTGGACAGATCCGAGACTTCAAAGGCGGTAGGGTCCAGCTTATTCCCCGAGCCCATTGCACTGATGATCTTGATTTGTAATGCAGTACACCTTGTCACCAATTCCAGCTTGGCGGCCACGGTATCAATGCAGTCCACCACATAGTCATACTGGGATAGATCCACTTGGTCAGCGTTCTGCGGGAGGTAGAACATCCGGATGGCCCGTACCTGGCAGTTCGGATCGATGTCCTGCACCCGCCGGGCCATGACCTCTGCCTTGGGCTGTCCAATGGTGGAGTGGAGGGCGGCGAGCTGGCGGTTCAGGTTGCTCTCTGAGACAGTATCGTCATCATATAGGTGTAAAGTGCCTACACCTGCCCGTGCCAGGGCCTCAACGCAATAGCCCCCGACGCCGCCCACGCCGAACACAGCGACGCGGGCGCGGCGAAGCCGGTCCAGAGGCTCGTCACCTACCAGCAGACGGGTGCGAATAAATGGATCGGACATAAGAGAATACCTCCTAGAATTGATGAATGACCGGCCTTTTCCGTAGCAGCCGGTAGATGGTTATGGGCATACAAAGCACACTCAGGCCCCAGAGGCAATAGGAACCGGCTGCTCTTCTGAGTACATGACAAGCTGAGGATCATACTGCAAGCAAAGGGCATGGAAAGAGAACCGGAAGATGCCGGATAAAACGAGCGTCTGTCTGCCGAACGACAGGATCGCATGAAAGGAGACTCTAAATGGATTTTTGTGTCAAGTAAACCTGACTGTTCACCCAACAACAGAGGGCCCTCGTCCGTAAGCGGACGGGGGCCCCGTTCAAATTCAATTTATTTTACCAGCTGGCTCATGTCATACAGACCCGGTGCCTTCACTGTCGCCATGAACTTGGCGGCCTCTACGGCCCCCTGGGCGAAGATCTCTCGGGAGAGGGCAGTGTGTCGAATCTCCATGATCTCGTCATGTCCGGCAAAGATGATCTCATGCTCGCCCACGATGGTGCCGCCCCGGACGGCGGAGATGCCGATCTCCTTTTTGTCCCGGGGCTGTCGGACGGAGTGGCGCTCAAAGACATACTCAGTCTCATGTCCGCAGGCGGAGGCAGCTGCATCGGCGATCATCAGGGCAGTGCCGCTGGGGGCGTCCACCTTACGACGGTGATGCCGCTCCACGATCTCAATGTCGTAGCTGTCTCCCAGCACGGAGGCAGCCTTTTTGACCAGTTCCAACAACACATTGATGCCCAGGGACATATTGGCGGAGCGGAAGATAGGAACCTCCAGGGCGGCAGCGCCGATCTGGGCCACCTGCTCCGGGGTGTAGCCGGTGGTAGCCAGTACTAGCGGGGTCCCGGTGCGTCTGGCGAAGTCCAGCAGGCCGTCCAGCGCGGCGGGGGAAGAGAAGTCGATGACTGCGTCCGCCTCACCAGCAAACTGGCTGGGGGAGGAGTACACCGGAAACTCCCGGTCGCTGCTGCCCAGCACATCAAAGCCTGCCGCCACCTGCACCGCCGGGTCGGCGGTGCAGATGGACTCCACCACGCGGCCCATGTGGCCGCTGCATCCGGAAATGATTATCTTCAGCATGACAGGTTACCTTCCTTTACAGCAGTCCCTTTGCCTGCATAGCGGCGCGCAGACGGGCCTTGTTCTTCTCCTCCATCTCGCACAGGGGGAGCCGTACCTGGCCAGCCTCCATGCCCAGAAGGTTCAGCGCCTCCTTTACCGGAATGGGGTTGACATCACAGAACAGGGCGTCAATCAAATCCATATATTCGATCTGGAGTTTGGAGGCGGAGGCGAAGTCGTTGTCCAGGCACAGGTGGGTCATCTTTACCATAACTTCGGGGATGATGTTGGAGGCCACAGAGATCACACCCTTGGCTCCCAGAGACATCATAGGAACCACCTGGTCATCATTGCCCGACCAGATATAGAAGTCATCGCCGCACAGGTGGCGGGTGTGTGCCAGGAGGGAGAAGTTTCCGCTGGCCTCTTTGACACCGTTGATCTTGGGATTCTGAGACAGCACCTGATAGGTCTCCGCTGTAAAAGAGACGCCGGTGCGGCTGGGCACATTATAGAGAATCACAGGAAGATCCACACGATCGGCGATATATTCATAGTGCTTGATCAGTCCCGTCTGGCTGCACTTATTATAATAGGGGGTGACATGGAGCAGGGCGTCGGCTCCAGAGTCCTGAGCGTGGAGGGAGAGGTAGACGGCTGCGGTAGTGTCATTGCTCCCCGCACCAGCGATGACCTTTACCCGGTGATTGACCCGATTGACACAGTACTCTACGGCAGCAATATGCTCTCGGATGGTCATAGTGGCCGACTCGCCAGTAGTGCCGCAGACACAAATTGCGTCCACGCCGCCAGCAATCTGCGCATCGATGAGGCGGCCGAAGGCATCATAGTTAATGGTACCACTGGCATCAAAGGGAGTGGCGATGGCCACACAGTTACCGGTAAAGACAGGAGTTCGCATAAAAAGCACCCTTTCTGCTTGAAATTAGGAATTAGGAGTTAGGAAATTAGGAATTTTGTTTCCTTGCGGTTTTGAGGCAGGAATCAGGCTTAATTCCTAATCAGGCCGCAACATTACTTGCGATCCATATAGCCCTCAGCGCACAGCAGCTCGGCCAGCAGGACCGCGCCACCGGCAGCACCACGGAGGGTATTGTGGCTCAGGCCTACAAACTTATAGTCGTACTGTGTATCAGGACGCAGACGGCCCAAGGAGACGGCCATGCCGCCCTCCAGCTCCCGGTCCAGCTTGGCCTGGGGACGATCGGGCTCCTCGAAGTAGTGAAGGAACTGCTTGGGTGCAGAGGGGAGGTTCAGCTCCTGAGCGCGGCCCTTGAAGTTGGCCCAGTCAGCTTTGATCTGCTCCATAGAGGGCGCCTCACCCTGGAAGGAGACGAACACAGCGGCGGTGTGTCCGTTGGAAACAGGGACACGGAGACACTGGGCGGTGATAGCAGGTCCCTCAGCTTTGACAATTTTGCCGTCCTGCACCTTTCCCCAGACCTTCAGAGGCTCCTGCTCGCTCTTTTCCTCTTCGCCGCCAATATAGGGGATCAGATTATCCACCATCTCAGGCCAGCGCTCGAAGGTTTTACCTGCACCGGAAATAGCTTGGTAAGTACACACAAGCACTTTGTCGATGCCATACTTCAGCAGGGGGTGCAGGGCAGGAGCATAGGACTGGATGGAGCAGTTGGACTTGACGGCGATGAAGCCACGCTGGGTGCCCAGGCGCTTGCGCTGGGCGGCAATGACCTCCAGGTGCTCCGGGTTCATCTCAGGTACCACCATGGGCACGTCCTCTGTCCAGCGGTGAGCAGAGTTGTTAGACACCACGGGGCACTCGGCCTTAGCGTAGCGCTCCTCCAGAGCGCGGATCTCATCCTTTTTCATATCCACGGCGCAGAACACAAAATCTACCATTCCGGCAATTTTTTCCACGTCGGCCTGGGCATCCATCACCACCAGCTCCTTGGCCTCAGCGGGGATGGGGGTATCCATGGCCCAACGTCCGGCCACTGCCTGCTCATAAGGTCTACCAGCAGAGCGGGGACTGGCGGCAAGGACGGTCAGCTGGAACCAGGGGTGGTTCTCCATCAGGGTGACGAAGCGTTGGCCCACCATGCCAGTGGCGCCGATGATACCTACTTTGTACTTCTTTTCCATATTCAACTACCTCCATAACAGCTCAGGGCCATTGTATGCCCATCTGCCAAGATCGATGTGTCCGGAGCCGGAAATCGTTTCTGCAAGAAAAAAAGAAATCAGCGGCTTTTCAAGCGGCTGATTTTGTACTATAATGTCAGCTGTGGTCTGGATTCAGGCCAGCCGGCAAAACATTTACAAAAGCAGACAGCGCTCCATCAGGGCACCGCCCTGATGACAGTCGAAAGGCTGTTGACCCGGCGACCAGGACCCGCCCTCTCCGGGCAGGGGGGCCCTTCGGCAACCTTCCCTTTGGGCGTGGATGGACGGGAACCGGCTCCCTGGCCACGCTTACTGATGTCGGTCGCTACCTCTATCTTGCAAATATCTTGCAAAAACTTGGGTTTATCCTATCATGTTTGCAGGCGGGTGTCAATACGAAACAGAGAAATGGGAGATATGATGAAGGGAATCTTTACACATCTTGCCGCTGTCCTCCTGGCTGCGGCGCTGGTGACACCGGCAGCACAGGCGGCCGGGGCTGAAGCGGATCTGATCCAGGTTGGATTGGCCTATGGGTCGGGGGCTCTGGTCAATGCAAATTTGGAGAACAACACTGGATACGGCTCCGGGTACCGACTTGGCTATTTTGACCGGGATCTGGACTTTGTGGAGCTGGGCAGGACCGGCCCAAAAGAGACCAAGATCACCATGGTCAAGGCTCAGAACACCTGGGTCAGCGGCTCCTCCTATGCCAATTCTGACAATGGCGGCGCAGTGATCGGCAGCTATCACCTCCAGGTGGAGACCTGCTCCTCCTATGAGGAGGCAGCCCGGGCGGCGGAGGACTATCGGGATGGCTTTCCCGCCTGGATCGACGGGGAGTACCAGGTCCGGAGCGGGGCCTACACAACCCGGGAGGAGGCTGAGGACGCCCAGAGCCGCCTTGGGGTGGGGACCATCGTTGGGACCAGCAGCTATGGGGTGAACGTAACCCGGACGGGGACGGATAAGATCCTGTTCCAGTTTGACGGCGGGGATAGTCTAGCCCTTGGTGTGATGCCGGACGTTACCGGAGAGGATGAGATTCGCACCTGGTTCAAGGGCAACCGCTATTATGGCGGGTTCCGCTATGAACGTATCAGCGGCGGTGGACTAACTGTGGTGAATATTGTGGATCTGGAGACCTACCTCAAGGGTGTGATCCCCTATGAGATGAGCAACAGCTGGCCCCTGGAGGCGCTGAAGGTTCAGGCGGTCTGTGCCCGCAGCTATGCCTACAATAACCTTCGCAGCAGCCGGCATACAGCCTCACATTTTGATGTGTGCAACACCACTGACTGTCAGGTCTACTACGGAGCTGGCCCAAACAACACCAGTTATCAGGCGAACAATCGTACTGACCGGGCAGTTGAAGAGACAGCTGGGGAGTATGCCCGGTGTGACGGACAGGTTATCGAGGCGTTCTACTCATCAAGCCACGGTGGTGCCAGCGAGAGCGTCTACCATGTGTGGGGTTCCTCCTTGAAGGACTACCCCTACCTAAAGGGCGTGACCGATCCCTATGAGGCGGACCTGAGTGGGAAAAACCCCTATTCCTCCTGGACGGTGTC
Source organism: Lawsonibacter sp. (assembly GCA_037257225.1). GTDB lineage: Bacteria > Bacillota > Clostridia > Oscillospirales > Oscillospiraceae > Lawsonibacter. Next base: position 123,470 of record JAYCWP010000031.1, on the reverse strand, counting down.
CTATTCAGAGGAGGAACTGGTACAGCAGCTTCTGTCCAAAGGATATGCTGCCGGGAGCGGGATCGACTCGTTGGTGCTCACCTATTCCGAACTTGGGAATGTCATCCAGGCCAAGGTGTTCTATGAAAATGGGCAGAGCAACACCCTGAAACCGGAAAAGATCCGAGGTGCTTTTAAGGTTCCGTCCATCCGTTTCACAGTCAATGGAAAGGCAGCCAGTTCTGGGAACCAGAGCGAAAACAGTGGGCTTTCCGGCGGTGAAGCACTGACCCCCGGAAAGGAGTATTTTGTCATCAGCAGCAGCGGGACCGTCTCTCAAACATCCGGTGAAAACCTGTATGCCATTTCCGGATCCGGCACCATCCGGCCAGTGGATGAGGATGGAGAAGGCAGTTCCGTGGATATCCCTTCTGGCACCCAGGTGACGGTGAGCGGAAGAAACTTTACATTTCGAGGCTCCGGAAACGGACACCAGCTTGGCCTGAGCCAGTATGGCACATGGGCCATGGCAGAGCGCGGCTTTTCCTATAACGAAATTATTGAATTTTACTACCCCGGTGCCGTAGTGCGGTAAGCCGGGCGGACAGAAAGGCGTATGACCATTGAAAACCTCAGATTTTGATTTTTACCTTCCAGAGGAACTGATTGCACAGACCCCTCTGGAGCGACGGGATACATCCCGGCTGCTGACCCTGGACAAACGCTCCGGGGAGATTGCACACCGGCATTTTTATGAACTGCCCCAGCTGCTGCGGCCGGGGGACTGCCTGGTGCTGAACAATTCACGGGTCCTGCCGGCCCGGCTGATTGGACATCGTCTCCCGGGTGGAGGTGCCTGTGAGGTACTGCTATTGACCGACAAAGGGGACGGACTTTGGGAGTGTCTGGTCCGTCCGGGCCGGAAGCTGAAACCGGGGGCCCAGGTGTCCTTCGGTGAGGGCCGTCTCACCGCCACTGTGGAGGAGGAGGTCTCTGGTGGGAACCGTCTGGTGCGGTTCCACTACCAGGGAATCTTTCTGGAGGTTCTGGAGGAACTGGGCAAGATGCCCCTGCCGCCCTACATCAAGGAGGAACTTCAGGATAATGAACGGTATCAGACCGTCTACTCCAAGATCAACGGCTCCGCTGCTGCCCCTACTGCTGGCCTGCACTTTACCCCGGAACTGCTCCAGAAGATTCAAGAGATGGGGGTCAAGCTGTGCTATGTTACCCTCCATGTGGGACTTGGTACCTTCCGCCCAGTGAAGGCGGAGGATATCTTGGAGCATGAGATGCACTCGGAATACTGCATGATCCCGGAGGAAACAGCCCGGATCATCAACGAGACCAAGCGGAATGGCGGCCGAGTGATCTGTGTAGGAACCACCTCCTGCCGAACAGTGGAAAGTTTTGCTGCCGAGGACGGAACTTTGAAGGAATCGGCAGGCTGGACCAACATCTTCATCTATCCTGGCTACCGCTTTAAGGTTCTGGATGCCCTGGTCACCAATTTCCACCTGCCTCAGTCCACATTGATTATGCTGGTGTCCGCTCTGGCTGGGCGGGAACACGTTCTAGCCGCCTATGAGGAGGCTGTGAGAGAGCGCTACCGCTTCTTCAGCTTCGGAGATGCCATGTTCATTGTATAAAGGACGCCGAAAACGGTCGGAAAGCCGCCAAAACCTCATAATTACAGGCTTTTTGGCCGTTGAAACAGGAATTGGAGCCGCCAGAAATAAGCCAAAAACAAGCATCCTTGCATTAACTTACGAACCGATGTTTACGAACTCGGACAAAAATTGTATGCAGGAAAACTGAATAAAGTAGCAAAAAAATAGCCCAGAGCTGAATAATCGGCTCTGGGCTATTCTTATGCTTGGCTGTATGAAAATGTGTGGATCATGCCGTTCTTGAACTCGATGGAGGAGACCTTGCCGTCGTCAACGGTGATCTTGGAGATTATGCTGCGGAGGAAGGACCTTGGCACCATAGGGTCGATTTGCCTGATGTACTTTTCGTAATCGACTGTCCGATCATCGAGCAGGTTTTGAACCATGATGAAATAGCTTGCCTTCTCGATGAACTCGTCATCGGCCAGCGGGCTGGCTGCGTCATCGTTCATGGAGCGAAGTGCGTTGTCTATCTCGTCGATTTGGTCGGTGATGCGCTTCTGCTCGATGATGAAGTCTTTCTCGGCCATTTCGCTGTCCCCGTATAGATACAGAGTCTTGAGGCGGTTCAGAGCAGTTTCGTGCTTTCTCTTTCTGTTCTGGAGGGCTTCTCTTTCGGATATGGCTCCATTCGACTTCTCAAGAACTCTTGGGGGGCGGTACTCCATTCCGGTGATCCCGCTTTTCATAAGATCCAGAAGCTGACCGAGGCCATCTGTTCCGATGGACTTCACATCGCAGAATGTTGCGCCACGCAGCAGCTTCTTCTCCAATGCCCCCAAACTGGTGCTTGCGCCAACTGTTTCTTTGGCACGGATGATATTGGCGATGTAGTTAAAGACGAAAGGCCCAAGCACCACATCGGTTATATACTTGTTCTGACACTTTGAATTGTTGTTTCGACGCTTGGAGCATCCATACAGAGATGGCCTCCAACCGTCAGCTCTCCGCTTATCAAGCGTGGCGCTCATATTGGAGCCGCATTTTCCGCAGGATAGCAGGCCGCCAAATACATGGATGTTCTTCTTGATATAGGTTTCTCCCTCCGGGACTCCGCCTCTCTTGTTTCGCTTCAAAATGAACTGGATTCTGTCGAACCGCTCATACGATATAGAGGCAATATGGTGGTTCGGGATGCGAACCCACTCCGCCTCGCCGCGCTTATCCGCACCCTTGCCGCCCTTATGGACATTGTAGAGATAGTCGCCGGTATAGAACACATTGGTCAGGATCTTGTAAACGGCGGTGGTTGTCCATTCCTTTCCGCTTCTGGTGCGATAGCCGTGGTCATTCAGGTAGCGAGTGACATAAAGAACGGACTGGTATTGCTCGTAGAGATCCAGAATGAGATTATAGACCTTGTTCTCGGCAGGGTTCAGGCTGAATACCTTTTCTTCCTTGTCGTAGTCGTATCCGTAGGCAACACGGCCTCCATTCCATTGGCCGTTCTCGGCCCTCGAGAGCATGACTGCGGTGACGCGCTCGGCGGTCATATTTCGCTCCAGCTCTGCAAAGACCAGGATGATTTTCAGCATGGCTTCCCCGATGGCGGAGCTGGTGTCGAACTGCTCGTTCTTAGAAACAAAGGTGACGCCCAAGCTCTTGAGCTCCTGATACATATTGGCGAAGTCCAGAAGGTTACGACTGATACGGTCTATCTTCCAAACAAGAAGATGCGAGAACTCACCTGTACGCAGCCTGTCCATCATCCTCTGGTAGTCCGGCCTGTCTGTGTTCTTGGCTGAATAGCCGGGGTCCTCGAAGATGACACAGTCTTGGATGCCGAGCACCATTTGAGCATAGGCAATCAGCTCCCGCTTTTGTACCTGAAGGGAGTCCTTGTCGACTTGATAATGGGTGGATACCCGAATGTAGATAGCAGCCCGAAAGGATTTCAAAGCGTCCGATAGTTTTTGCATGGATTTTCCTCCTATTTCGTGACGGATTATCCTATGGACATTCCGCAGGACAATCCTTGGAAAATCCATCGTAACCGTAACCGTAAACGTAACCTAAACCGTAACCTATAAACCGTAACCGAAACCAGATATAAATTAAGGGCATCGCCAGAGCGACGCCCTGATTATTTTAGTTTTTGGGAGACAAGAAGTTTTGACCCACCTCATTTGGGACGATTGAAAAAAGAAGGCCGGATGCGGCGATTTCTCCGCTGGAGAACTCCACCCGTCTCATTGGAAGCTCGTCCTGATCCACGGATACCATAACGAGGATCGGAGCAGTCTTCAGGCCGGAGTCGACAGCGTCGAAGAAGCTTTGCTCTGCCGCCCATGTCACATACCCGTTTCGGGCCATGATGTCGACGCCTCGCGCCGCTTGGCCCGTGGTGTCGTAGAAATAGTCCGCAGCTACACAGTCGAGGTCGTCGTGGTCCCATTTGCGGAGTTCCCCGATATAGTCGGAGATCCGCGAGATGAACTCGGAGGACGATTCGCCATTGCGGAAAGGATCTGGCTCAACGACGGCTATTCGGCCTGATGGGGAAATGCAAAGGCATGGAATAGTGCCATGCGGGCCATCGGCGCCTGCTGGTGTGATGTTTCTGCCGACGCAGATGAGAGGGGAGTAGGCTTTGTCGCCGTCGTAGAACATAAGGGTCACTCCTTGTTTCGATATTTGCTCAAAACAGCCTGAATTACCCGGCGATCATCGGGGGTCGCAACAGAGTACAGGTTGATAAGCTCCTGCTGGTCAGGGGGGAGAGGGGCGTACTTGTCATCATCGTAGCCCAGAATCCAGTCGATTGAGACATCGAAATATTCGACGATCCTGACAATGTATGCCAGATCCGGGGTGCGATCCGAAGAAAGATAACGGGACAGAGTGGCTGGCGTCATATTAACCTTCTCGGATAGGGACTTCATGGTCAGCCCCCGGCTGTCCATCAAATCCTGAAGGCGCTGTCTAAAAACAGAGAAATCCATAGTTCTGAACTCCTTTACCGATATGAATACTTTGCTGTACCATCATATTGCTTTTTGAGCGGTTTTGCAATATAAAAACGCAAAAGTGGTAAAAATTTATTGACATTTACCGATTGGTAAAGTATAATGAAGATACCGGTAAACACAACAATATGATAACAAGAAAGAAGGTGAAACCCTATGAAACCGCTTGAAATCAAAGGAGCCCGAACAAGGCTTGGATATACGCAACAGTATGTGGCGGACCAACTCGGCATCACGGTGCTCTCGTATCGAAACAAGGAGAGTGGCAGAGTTCGGTTCACCGACCCGGAGAAGATCGCCCTCGTGAGGGTGCTCCAGCTCACACTCGAGCAGTTCAACGATTTTTTGTTTGACGGAAGGCTGCCTGCCGGCACAATTTCCGCAGCAAATCGTTGAGTCTGATTTTTTATACCCTGAGTTTACCGATTGGTAAACATCGGTGTTTACAACGGTAATTATAGCTTGGATCGGGAGGAAACAAAATGGGACGTGACGCTACGAAAGCGGCCGGAAATCCTTGGTACAGAGCGAGGAAAAAGGCCGCAGAATATGACGACAGGCTAAGCAGCCGAGAGGGTGCTGCTGAGCGGCTCGGAATGTCCGTTTCTTCCGTCGCTGATGCCGAGCTTGGGTTGGCAAAGTGTATGCCGGTGGATAAGGCGGTGTTGATGGCTGACCTCTACAACGCCCCTTGGCTCCTGAACCACTACTGCCTGAATGAGTGCCCGATTGGGTGCAGGCAGTCTATTTCAGACGAGGTTCTCGGAATTGAGCGCGTGACCGTAAAGCTTCTGAAAAACCTCAAAGTGGATCAGATTGAGTCCGTAAAAGAAAAGCTCGTGGACATCGCCGAAGATGGAGTCATATCGGAAGATGAGAAGCCGGATTTGAAAGAGGTCATGGATTACCTGGATGCCCTGTCAAAAACGGTGAGCGAGTTGAAAACAATAGGCCAGATCGCATTGAACGGAGGAAAGAAATGAGCAGGAAGGAGTTCATTGTCGAGATCCTGAAAAGTGAATACGGCATTGAAACACCTGACCAGCTCTGGGACCGCATCTCGAAGCTTGGACTCTTAGACTTGTCCCCGTTCTGCGCTGAGATACCAAAGAAAAAGGAGAAAGCATCATGACCAGAATGGAGAGAAGACGGATCAGACGGCGGAGGGCTCGAATTAGACTTGCCACCGTGGCGGCAGTTGCGCTGGCGGTTGTGGGGTGCGGGGCGTTCACAATGGCCGGCCTGACAGTAGAGGTGACTGAGGCAAGCGGGCCGGAGGTGGAGAAGCTGGTTTTTCAAACCGTAATGGATGAGGGCCCAGAGGCGGCCGCAGAGGATCAGGCCGTGTATGAGGAGGACCCGCTCGAAGCTGAGAAAATCGAGCAAGCGCTGGTTGAGCAGGGGTATTTCCGAGACGATGTGCCTCTGTCTTATGAGGATCAAGACTTCCTCCATACGGCCTGCAATGAGTCTGGAGTCCCGTATGCGCTCGCCCTGGCCGTGATCCAGAAAGAAACCGGGTTCAGAAATGTCCTTGGGGATGACGGAGCATCCGCCGGCTATATGCAGGTCCAAGAGAGATGGCATAGAGACCGCATGGAGCGTCTGGGAGTAAAGGATCTGAACCATCCGTTCGGGAACTTCCGGGTTGGGTGCGACTTCCTTGCAGAGCTGATGGAGCGGTATACGGTCGAGGAAGCACTGACTGCATATAACCGGGGAAAGCCAGGGCAGAGTGAGTACAGCCGGGATGTCATGGAGAACTACGGGGCATGGAAGGAGCTGGTCGGCGATGATGTCAGCGGTATCAAGAGCTGAACAACGGCTCGGGATAAGGGTTCCGGAAGACCTCGCCGAAGAAGCTGTTGCACTTACGAAAAGGAAAATGGAAGTCAAGGGATTTCCGCCTGAATATGAGGAGCTGCTTCTGGAGGATGAGATCGTGGAAGCTTGTTTGAGATGCGCGATCAATAGGAGGTACTGCGAATGTGCATGATTTGCCATAAAACACCGTGCGATCCGCGATGCCCGATGGCACCAGACCCGCCAGAAGTGGCCGCCTGCAAGAGGTGCGGAGAGAGCATCCGGGTAGGAGACGAATATGCGGTGATCGACGGGGTGGCCTATTGCGAGCCGTGCATCGACGATATGACATACGGTGAACTGGTTACTCTTTGCGGCGGAGATTGGAAAACCGCTGAAATGGAGGATGTTTATGATGGATACGACGGATAGCCGGGTTGTTCTTCCGGATTTTCCAGAACTGAAGTTCGATGACGAGCACCACATCTATCGGCTCGACGGGAATGAAATCCCGAGCGTCTCGGCGATCATGGAGCCGCTGAGCGGGGCGAAGTATTCCGGTATCAGCGCAAAGACGCTCGAAAAAGCGGCGAACAAGGGAACATCAGTACATAACTCGATTGAGAACTTCATCAAGTTCGGGATCGAAGATGTAAAGCCAGAGCACAAAGGGTACTTCACCGGCTTCCGAGAGTGGTGGGAGAAAAATGTACCCGAGTTGGTTGGGTCCGAGTGCAGGGTGTATCACAAAATTCTCCTGTACGGAGGGACGGTTGACCTCCTTGCATATATCGACAAGAAGCTCACTCTGGTCGACTTCAAGAGCACATACCAGCTTAGTGATATGACCTGCGGCGTCCAGCTTGAAGCTTACGCACAGGCGCTTGCGAGCCACGGTATCAAGGTTGAGCAGAAGAAGATCCTGCACTTGAAAAAGGACGGGCGATACGATGACCGGAGCTATCCTGCCAACGACGCTCAAAGATGGAGAGTGTTTGGCAGTCTGAAGTGTGTGTACGACTACATTCAGTCTTACAAATAACCGAAAGGAAGTGTGTCAGCATGAACGAAGCGATCGCAACCAGAGGAAGCAGCGCCCTTGTCCTTGACACGGCCGAGGAGGCTCTGGACAAGGAAATCAACGTGGTCGAAGCAAGCGCTGCTTTGGTGACGGTTCACAGCGATGAGGAGTATGCCCAAGCCGGCGAGATCACGAAAGCGGTCAAGAAGATGCAGAAGAAGGTGACTGAGTATTGGGAGCCTCTCCGAGTATCTGCGAAAAAGACCTACGATGATGTGCTCGCCCGGAAGAAGGAGATGCTCTCTCCGCTGGAGTCTGCGGAAAAGATCCTGAAGTCCAAGATGGGAGACTATGCCGCAGAGAAAGAGCGGAAGAACCGGGAGCGCGAGGAGGCCATGCGTAGGCTGGCCCAGCAGGAGGTGGAGCGAAAGCTCGCTGAGGCCGCTGAAGCGGAGGCTGCTGGAGATGCCGCCGGCGCCGAGTTCGCTATGGCAGAGGCCGAGGTGATGGATGACATCTCTAAGAGCGGCAGGGTGAGCGGAGTGGCCCCGAAGGCAGCCGGCGTATCTACGAGCAGGGCATGGAAGATCACGAATATCGACAGTTCCAAGGTCCCGGTCGAGATTGCCGGCGCCATCATTCGCCCGGTGGACGAAAAGGCTGTCATGGCTCTTATCAAGGCCACGAAGGGCTCCATCAAGATCCCCGGCATCGAGTACGAAGAAACCGTGAATATCAGTATCCGGGCTTAACCGGAGCAAAGGAGGTCAAATCAAATGGGAAAAAACGAACTGTCGACCATGCCTGCTGGCGGGGCTATGCAGAAGGCTCAAGGGGGAGCGCTCAGCGTATTCTCGGATAGCCAGAGCTTCAACACGGCACTGAGAATGTCTCAATGCCTTGCCTCGTCCACCGTAGTCCCTCGGGAGTATCAGAACAATGTGGGCAACTGCATGATTGCCATTGAGATGGCGTCCCGCATCAACACGAGCCCGATGATGGTGATGCAGAACCTGTACATCGTGAACGGGCGGCCCGCATGGTCAAGCCAGTGGATCATTGCCATGATTAACTCCAGCCGCCGCTACAAGACTGAGCTCCAGTTCGAGTTCGGTAAGGCGAAGGAAGATGGTGGCCTGAGCTGCCGAGCCTGGGCTGAGGATTGGTCTGGACACAAGGTATATGGCCCCAAGATCACGATGGCTATGGCAAATCAGGAGGGATGGACCAGCAAGAACGGAAGCAAGTGGAAGACCATGCCTGATGTCATGATCCAGTACCGAGCTGCCTCTTTCTTCGGCCGCATGAACTGCCCTGATATGATTATGGGCATTTACAGTTCTGATGAGGTTTTGGATATGGGAGATCTGCCGACTGATGGCTTCGCTCTTGCCACTGATCCGAGCACAGGAGAGGTGGTAGAGACGGAGGTGGAAGGGAATAACCCTGTATCTCAGGAGCAGCGTCAGGCGATGTTCCGTATCGCAAAGGAGCACTTCGGACCCGAAGCGAACGATGTAATCAAGGCGTTGCTGGCTGAGCAGGGGTACGAGTCCACGGACGGGATGCCCGTATCTGCTTACAACGTCATCATGGGACGGCTTATGGAGCTGGCTCAGGAGCGCAGGGAAGGCTCTGATGATGGAGCTGCACAGGCCGCCAGCGAAGACGCAGGAACGCCTGCTGAGTGATTTGAGGACACAACGGCGGCTTCGGCCGCAGAGATAGGCAGGTGAGAAAATGGCATGGATCAGCGTACACGAGAGCGTCGATGGACCGAAGCTGAGAAACTTGTTTAAGAAGCTCGGCTGTTCCAAGTTCGAGGCTATCGGAATATTGAATTTCCTCTGGTTCTGGGGACTTGCAAATGCAGAAAAAGATGGGCTCATCCTGTACGCAGATGAGGAGGATATAGAACGATACCTTTATGGCGCTGGGGCCGGGTGCAAGCTCGCCCCAAAAGCCGTAGTGGACGCTCTGATTGAAACGGGCTGGATTGACAGAACTCCGAACGGTATGTGTATCCATGATTGGGAGGTCTGGCAAGAACAGTGGTACAAGGCGAAGGATAAGCGGGAGGCCGATGCCAGAAGGAAACGGGAGAGCCGGAAAAACAAGCAGACGCACAGGGCCGAGGCGGACGACTTGCCGGATAATCCGTCGGATTGTCCGTTGGACAGTCCGGAGCATTGCCCCGAGAGTGGCACGGAAGGTCCGGAAGCAGCAATAGCTTCTGAACCGGAGCCGCCAAAATATACGCCAGCGTTTGAGTCTTTCTGGGGTGTCTACCCAAGAAAGATTGGAAAAGGCGAGGCGTACAAGAAGTACAAGGCGAGACGGAATGATGGGTATTCGGATAAAGAACTCATTGAAGCGGCCAAGAATTACGCAATTCAATGCAAGAAGCTTGGGACGCAGAAAGAGTACATCAAACACCCGAAGACATTCCTGAGCGACAGCTTGCCGTTTCTCGACTACATCCCGAAGAAACCGGAAACAGCCCCAGAGACCACACCCCCTGACGGATCGAACCCGTTTGGAGAGTATGTGTAGGAGAATAGGACATGGGAGACTTGTTTAACCCTTACGAATTGATGAAATCCATCGCACAGCGGGGGCTTGATAATCAGAAACGAAATCCAACTGACTTCGTTGGCGAAGACGGGCTTCTCAGGTGCGGGGTTTGCGGAGAAAAGAAGCAGAATTACATTTCTGTCGACAACCCGGCCAAAGATGACCCGAACCGGAAAACGGATCTGCTCGTAGTTGCTGCTTGCAGGTGTGATCGGGAGCGGGAGGAAGCAGAGCAAAAGGCAAAAAAAGCGGCCGAGGACATGGCTTCCATCAAAAGGCTGCGGACGATGAGCCTCATGGATGAGAAATTCCAAAATGCCACTTTTGAGACATTCAAGTCCACGAAGTATAATGCCCGAAATCTGAAGCTATGCAAGCGGTTTGCTACGGCGTTCGATGTGATGCTGGAGAAAAACCAGGGGCTCATCATGTGGGGGGATGTCGGGACCGGAAAGAGCTTTGCTGCTGCTTGCATTGCAAACTATTTGCTCGCTCAAAAGGTTCCGGTGGTCATGACCTCTTTCGTTGAGATCCTGAAGGCCATACAGAAAGATCCGGAGCGAGAGGAAGCCATTATCGCCAAGCTGAATAGAGCGAAGCTCATTATCTTTGATGACCTTGGGGCCGAGCGAGATACCAGCTATGGACTCGAAAAGATTTATGGCATCATTGACGGGCGGTATCGGAAGCAGCTCCCCATGATCCTGACTACAAACCTCACGATGGATGAAATGAAATCGGAGACGGATGTAAGGTACAGCCGGATTTATGACCGCATCTTCGAGGTCTGCTATCCGATGCAGTTCACCGGGCCGAGCTGGCGCCGGGTGGAAGCTGGAAATAGGTTTGTTGAGATGAGCAAGCTCTTGGGCGATGAATGAACAGACTGGAGAATGGACTATGGACGCAAAAGAATCGGGCTATCTCAGAATAGCCAACGAACAGGACAGGATCACCGTTGCATCCATCCTGTTCAACAACGGATATGAGGTAAAGAAGGTCAGACGAAAGAAAAACGGCAAGAGCTACGAATACTTTGTCAGCTACCAGCCGGCTTGCGTGGGTGATCTCCCTGGAGGTGATGCGTTTGAAGGTTAAATTCACCATTCTGGGAGACCCGGAGGGCAAGGGACGACCTCGCTTCAGGAATGTAGGGAAATATGTCCAGACATATACGCCGGATCAGACGGTGTCATACGAGAACCTTGTCAAGCTCGAGTACAGGCGTCAATGCAAGGATGCAAAATTCCCGAAAGAGGCCGAGCTTGATATTAGAGTGACTGCGTATTATGCGATACCGAAAAGCACAAGCAAAAAGAAAGCGCAGCTTATGAGAGAGCGCAAGATCAGGCCGACCAAGAAGCCGGACTGGGATAATGTAGGCAAGATCGTATGCGACTCTTTGAACGGAATTGCATACCATGACGACGCCCAGATAGTAGACGCTCAGGTTAGAAAGTTTTATAGCGATGACCCGAGAGTCGTTGTGACAATCCAGCAGGCACAGACTTGGTAAGGAGGAAGGAAATGAAAAAAGCAATCAAACACCTTGAGCCGGGAGAGATCTTCACATTTGCGGGAGTCAGGTTCGTAGTTCTGGAGCATCAGGACGGCGGGACGATGGTTCTGACCGAAGGGAAGATTGGAAATTCTCCGTTCCAGAGCGAGGACACAGAACATCCGAATGACTACTCCGCCTCTACGGCAAAGAAGAAAATCGACAGCTTCGCTGCCAAACTGGCAGATGACTGCGGCATTGAAGGTGCGCTCATCCCGTTCGAGGTTGATTTGAGACCTACGGATATGTCCGATACGGGATACGGAGAAATCACGGTGCTGGCCGCTCCGTTGACGCTTTGGCAGTACGGGAAGTATAAGAGCCTCATTCCGCTGCTGGATGAATGGTGGTGGCTGGCGACGCCCATGTGGGCCCCTTGGAGTTCTCCCTATTGCCGTTCCAACCGCGGCTCCACGCTCGCCTTGCTCGTGTACTCCAGTGGCAACTGGAACGGCTACAACTGCTCCAACTCTTATGCGTTGCGCCCCGCCTTGAAGCTGAACTCTGACCTCTCGGTCTCTGTTGACGGGGATGGCGAGGAAGAAGACGAGAACTGCGGCGAGTGCGATAACTACAATATCGACCTCAGCCGGATCAGCACCGCAAAGCTGCTCGATGAGCTGAAGAACCGCATCGCAGGAGACCTCCCTACCGAGGAAAGCGGGGCTGAGCGAAAATGAGCAGAGAGCTTCAATTTGATGGGTACTGGGAAGGGGAGGCAGTATACACCTGCGATAACTGCCATAAGGCCCAGATGAAGTTCCGGTTCGATAGCGAGGAGATTGACTCCAGAGGCCATCGGGCGGAAATGAGAAGAAATGGGTGGAAAGCACCAACAGAAGTTGGGGGAAGACTCTTTGACTTCTGCTGTGAGCGGTGCAGGAACGAGTATATCCGGAAGAACACATTTTGATAGGTGACGATATGAGACGCAAGCCTTCGTTCGGAGAAATCAAATGTAAAGAGTGCGGAAAGATGTTTTTGCCGAGAAGCGGTGCGACACGGTATTGTTCAAAAGAGTGTAGACTCGCCGTGAAAAGAAGGCAGGGGGCGAGTGATTATCGTAAGACGCACCCGAACGCAAGACCCATAGATAAGATTGGGAAAAGTACCAGCGACTTTGAAATTGATGGCACTACGCTAAAGATAACCACATCAAAACATGGTTTGATCTTAGCGGATGCTGAAGATGCCGACGTTTTGATGAAGCTATCGTGGAGTGTTTCAAAAGCTGGGTATGCAGTAGCGTATGTAGACGGGCGGCTGGAAAAAATGCACCGAGTAATTCTTGGAGATTACCTGTCAAGCGAGGATGATGTTGACCACATCAACAGAAGAAAGCTTGATAACCGGAAAAAGAACCTCCGCATTTGCAAAAGGGCCGAGAACCTAAGAAATAGCGGAGAACGGAAAAACAACAGCGGCCACACTGGCGTAACTGTACTGAAAAACGGCTTGTATCGAGCGACAATCACTCTCGATGGAAAGCAAATCCACCTTGGAGTCTACAAGTCGCTGGATGAGGCTATCCGAGCAAGAGAGGAGGGAGAAACAAAATATCATGGTTCGTTTGCAAGACACATAGGGACAGAGCTCGCAAGAAAAGAAACAGACGAAAAGAAGGGACTGTAACGATATGAACATGAACGAAAAAATCCTCAGCTTGAATGGCGACACCTTCCAGCAGTTGAAAAGCGATTTTGATGCGATCCTCAACCGCACTATTGGGAATATGACAATGAAGGGTGCCGATGAAGCGACCATCACAGTAAAGTTGGGCGTGAGCCTCGAAAAAAGCTCTGTTGATACTGTGAGAGGTATCCAGGATATTACCAAGCCCAGCTTCAAGCATGACATCAGTTCGGTTATGCAGGTGAAGGACCGCATGAGCGGACAGTTTAAGGGTGAGTACGGAATGGTCTGGGACGACGACGAGGAGCGCTGGGTGCTCCGAAAAATCGACAACGGACAGATGAACCTGTTCGATGGAGAGGAGACCGTCATCGACGCTGAGTACAAGGAAGTGGCAGCACTGCCTGAAGGAAGCGTGGAAACCGCTTCGGATGATGAGGCTGAAGCCAAGGCGGAGAACGACAGAGATACGCCCTTCGGATGGCTCTGCCAGTTCATCGGCGAGGATCTGCACATCACTGAGTCTATGGGTAACTACACCGTCAGAACCAATGACAACAAGGTTGTCCTGTCGTCTGCGACGAGCTCTGACAGTCCGTTCTATTGCCCCGCAGAGAAGCTGGCGCCCCATGTCGATCATCAGGTCGTGTGTGCTGGATACGGCCAGGACTCCATTGTAAATGTGTCCATTGAGTGCGAGGACTGCTCTACCGTTCTGTTCGACCTCGATGCTCCGGAGGAGAAGCAGGAAGATGATGGAGCGCCGTTGAGCGATGAGGAGATCTCCGAGGCGATGGATACCGCTGCTGAGGTTTTGGCAGAGGCTGATGAAGATAACGACGGAGCTGGAGAGGACGCAGAAGACAGCTACCAGTACGAGGCCCCGGAGGAGTAATCTTCTCCAGGCAGAGCGGAGGGAAGCATGAAAACGCCGATTGACGTTGTAAAGGGTCAGATTGTTGACTACGATCCGCAGAGACAAGAGCTGACCATAAAGGCGCGATACGAAGACTGGCCCATTCTTGCAAAGCGAGAGTACCAAGAGTGCTTAATCCAGATGATTGATGGCCGGCCACTGTCCTCCAAACAACGCAGGACTTGCTACGCACTGATAAGGGAGATTTCGGAATATACCGGAATGGGGCTCGATCCGACGAAAGAGTATTTGAAGATCAAGTTCCTTGCCGAAGATTTGCAACAGACTGCGGATCAGATATTCAGCTTGTCAAACGCTCCTATGTCTCTGGTGTGTGCTTTCCAAAGGTTTTTGGTCAGGTTCATTCTGGACTGGGAAATCCCTTGCAGCTTCCCTCTGCTCGACTTCGTAGATGATGTGGCCGATTATATCTATGCTTGCCTTGTCAGCAAAAAGTGCTGTGTTTGCGGCCGGCCGGCGGATCTGCATCATGTAGATCACGTCGGCCTTGGCCGGGACAGAGCGGATATTATCCATGAGGGAATGGAGGCGCTTCCGCTTTGCAGAGGGCACCACACGATAGATCATACAATCGGCGAAAAAGCCTTCATGGAGAAGTACCACATTCCGAAAGGCATTATCATTGACAAGAACATCTGCAAGATATATGGCCTGAAGGCAAAAAAGGAGGCAACCGAAGAATGTTAAATAAGATCGTCCTTATGGGGCGTCTGACCCGTGATCCCGAGCTCCGCCGCACTCAACAGGGAACCGCGGTCGCATCGTTCTCTCTGGCGGTGGACCGTGACTATAAGGCGAAGGGCACCGAGAAGGAGACTGACTTCATCGACATCGTAGCTTGGAGAAACACCGCTGAGTTCGTCAGCAAGTATTTCTCCAAGGGCCGCATGGCAGTCGTTGAGGGCCGCCTTCAGGTTCGATCCTACACCGATAAAGAAGGCAATAACCGCAGAGCGGCCGAGGTCGTGGCCGACAACATCTATTTCGGCGATAGCAAGAAGGACGGCAATTCCGGCAATGGAAACTACGGAGCGGCAGATTATGGCGGAGGGTATGAAGGCGGAAGCTACGAAAGCGGAGATTTTCATGAGGTGTCCGAAGAAGAAGGAGAACTGCCGTTCTGATGGAGGTAAACGATGGAAAAGACGCGCATAGAATGGGCGAACTCGTCCTGGAACCCGGTTTCTGGGTGTAGGCACACCTGCCCATATTGCTACGCCCGAGGAACTGCAAATCGCTTCAAAGGGTGCGACCTATCGCCCGACGGGAGCACAGATCAGGAACTGGTCGTCCTGAAGGAAAGGCTAAAGGTCACAGGGAAAGATGGCACCATCAGGAACGCCTCGTACCCATACGGCTTCATCCCGACCTTCCACGAATATCGCCTGAACGACCCGTCTACAAAGGGCTTTGGAAAAACCATCTTTGTCTGCTCTATGGCGGATCTGTTCGGAGAATGGATTCCGGATGAATGGATTACAAAGGTTTTCGATGCTTGCAAGGCTGCGGAAGGCCATCGCTACCTGTTTCTCACCAAGAACCCGGAGAGATACATCAAGCTCCGGGAGTCCGGCCTACTTCCAACAGGAGACAGCTTCTGGTACGGGACGACCGTGACAGATGACACATCTCCAATCATGTGGGCAAAGGATTTGCACACCTTTGCAAGCATAGAACCGATCCTCGGGCCGCTTTGCAACGAGAACACACCGGATGAGCTGGGATACATTGATTGGTTCATCATTGGCGCTGAGACGGGCAACCGGAAAGACAAGGTGATCCCGAAGCGAGAATGGATCGAAGATGTAGTGAACTACGCAAGAAAGCACGGGAAACCGGTGTTCATGAAAGACAGCCTGAAACCTATTTGGGGAGAAGACATTATCACCGAATTTCCCTGGAGCGATTAACGACAGAATAGCGGGGTGTTCGCTATGGCAAAGAAAAACGCATACCTCCAAAGGCAGCAAACGAGGGTAGATGTTTACCGCCAAGCGGAGAAAGACACGGTAATTCAGTATATGACCGATACGTTGGCTCTCACCCTGAACGACCCGGATGTCATGGGTAAGGATGTGTTTGGAAAGAAACGGCTTGAAAAGATCATCAAGGCGTGGGGAGAGACCTATGACAAATATCATGGGGCGCTTGAGAAAACCGACGAGGCAGACTACTGGCAAATCAAACTCGATGGGCACCTTGAAGCGATATTTGGGGATAGCTTCAGCAAGTTTGGGGTGCGCTATCCGTGGCTGAAGGATCTGACATAGTGCTGGAGCATTGAGAGCGAGGTGAGAGGGGCTTGCCCGGAGCATGGATGAAGAAAAGAGATACGATGTTGAAGCCGTGAAGTCACGGCTTAAAGAATATGTAGAGAATGAGCGAGACATCGACAACCAGATAGAACGGCTCGAACATCTGATTGCAAGACTGGAGGGGCTGGGGGCCCAGGTACTCACCGATATGCCGAAGGCACCGAGCGCAGTGAATGATCGAATGGCTGAGCTCATTGGGCAGAAGGAAGAACTTGAGGAGGAGATCAGAGCTTCCGTTTGCGAGCAAAGCAGAGAGCGGAAAAGGATAGAAGAAATCCTGAAGCACATGAAAAACCCGGATGAAAGGGCTGTTATCCAAATGAAATACCTTGACAGATCGAGCTGGATCGAGGTCAGAGATATGATGTTTGGAAGCAAAGCTGACTTTGAGGGGAAAGAAGATACTTACCTGAGAAGAACCCACCGGATACATGGATCAGCTCTGGTGAATATAGCGAGGTATATCGAAGAAAACCAGAATACAGCGTTTTCTGCGGTATGTTAGCCTATACCACATCATCAGAGATACTACCAGCGTTTTTAGAAGGGAATTTGAAAGAGCGGCGTCCGGCTCTCGAAGCGACGCTTGGAGAAACAGGGTGCCTCAATAGGCGCTCTGTTTTTATATACTGTTACATGGATTTTGATGAAATATTTTCAGAAAATCCTGAAAAACATATTGACTTAGGCGGTCGGTGTCGTAAAGTAAAGTTACGATAAATCATTACCCAACGACATCGGAGGTAGAAGATATGAAACACTACAACATCCAGTTCGCTTTCAACGAAAGCACCGGCGTAGCTGGGGAGCACATCGGAAAGGTCGGCGTAAGGGCCCAGGCGGAGATGATCGCCTCCAAGTACGCAAAGAGAACCGGGCGGAACGTGGACATATTCGAGGTAGACACGGAACAGAACCGGGTCATCAATCGCTGGATTGCTTTCGCCAGTACGGGCGGCATCTGGCAGAATTGATAGGAGGCGGAAGACGGTGAAATATTTGTATCTGATGGATGCTGCACCGGCCGGATTTTACTATACGGAGCAAACGGTGAGAGAAAGAGTTCCTCTGATTGAGATGGATCGAAAGAAGGAAAAGGCTCTGGTCTTTGAGTGCCTCTGGTACGACAAATATGGGAGGGCTTGGGGGATAGTAGATGTCGATGGAACTACTGAGTTCAGCACCAAAGATGATGCTATACGGGCGCTGGCCGGGGATCTGGATTCGATGGAAGTTCCGTTCCAGTTTGCGTTTTGATATGTGGATGGCTTTTGGAGTAGGGAAGGAGCACTGGGGTATCTGGGCTCCTTGCGTGGAAATATTGCGGAGGGAGCGTAAATGAAGTATCTGACCGACAGGAGAGAAATTGCAGAAGCAATCAATTTCGTCAAGTACCCTGTATTGACCTTGAACCGGGAGAACCGACCATACGCAAAGGAGCGGCCTGATAGCGATTATGCCACTGGATGCAGAGTGAGAGTTGCGTGGGACCACAAGGACCCCAGATACGCAGGAATGACTACTCATGGGAACCTATACATCGAGAACGGAAAGCTGAAGATCAGTAGCGAAGGGAGTTGCCTCTCTGCCAGCTTTGGATACTACGATGTGATGAGGATGGCGGCCGAAGCGAATGCGCCCGTTATACACAAGGGCCAGAATGTGGTAGTCGTTGAGGAATGGCCGTCCTTGAAGAAATGCACCGTCCGCATCATGCAGGTTGCCGACTATGTGGATACGCAGTGTATGGTAGCGACGAGCCTGGAGGATATTGACGAGGAGGAGCAGGTATGAGTTGGGTGAGATGGTCTAATTGGAGCTCGTGTGGGATGACTCAGGTGGGACAGATGCCTGCTCGAGATGTAGATCTCCACATCCGCGAGTTTGGGAAGGAAGCAGCGAAGCTTCTGAAGGAGACTGGAGCAGATCATGTCCTGTATGCGGTAAAGAGCTATGGAGAGAATGATGAGCTGGAGGAAGTCAAATTCTATCAGCAGCCGATGACTGATGCCGAGTTCGAGGAGAAGGTCGCCAACATCCCTGGCGTAATCGTCTACGCCCATCATGCCAAAAGGGGGCGGCCGAAAAGTGAATGAGAAATATAAGCGCAAGCTTGAGTACGAAGTAGCTTGCTACGAAAGAACGCTCTGCGTTGCCTGGGATGACGATAGCTGGTCTGAAGCCGATGTATACCGGGCCCTCGATGAGGCATACGACCGGTGGGCAAACCCGGAGGAGCACCCTGAGCTTCAGGATTTGTGCTGCGAGGAGTATATGCTTTCTGAGCTCTCTGCCTCTGGGTTGAGTTTTGAACAGATTGAAGGGACGGAGGGGCGAAAGTGAACAGGATCACGAAAAAAGATATGAGTGTGGGTGGCGACGAAAAGGCTTGCTGTACACACTTCGGAGGGTTGACTTGCTATCAATTCACCGGGCATTGCTCCTCTGGCTGCCCATACGAAGAACAGGCGTGGGAGAAACTGGCCGCCTACGAAGACACCGGATTAGAGCCGGGAGAAATTGTAGCGGTACTGAAAGGGGTGGCGCCAGGGGAAAGGATTTTCACTCTGGTTCAAGATGATCCTCAGTTCTATCCGGAAACAAATGGATGGTATGTATCCGCAGACACGGTTGGCGCCATTGGAATCGGCGGGTTCTATGCTGGAGAGCCGGCTGAAAACACATTCTTCAAATATGAGGAAATTGGGAGAGGCGTGTTCCTCTCGAAAGAGAAAGCGGAATATGCGTTGGAGGAGAGAAAAAATGAAACGACTGACAACCAATGATGAAAAAAGTATTCTGGTGCATCTCAATCTGTTCTATGCAGAGAACAATGAGGTCGTGATCCGTGGCGGAGGCCCGGAACCAGACTATGCGGATACGACACTGGTGGAGTTGATCCGCCGGATCGCGCAAACACACAGCATGAATATCGTGGCAGATAATCCAGAAAGTCTTGGAGACGAGATGTACGAGGCCATGTTTGACGGAGTGGACACGATTGAGGGGGTTGTCGGTCTTCTCCATGCCGCTGCTGTGCAGGCCGCAGAAATGCGGGGCCGACTGGAGATGATCGAGGACATTCTGGGCGACGAATATGACTTGGATCGCCTTCGGGAGAGGACTCAGGCCGATAAGGAAGGACGATGTGTGGTTCTACCGTGCAAACCCTCGGATGTGACAGTATACCAGCTCAGGAGCAAGAAACACGCCAGAGGAGTCGGCATAAGCCCTCGTCATGTTGGCAGTACATCCGTGTGGGGGGACGGACACTATGCGCTACATCACCAAGGATTTGAGGACTGTCTGGACCGAGACCTCGGAAAGACTTGGTTTTTATCACGAGAAGAAGCGGAAGCTGCGTTGAGGGAGAAAGAGGCATGAGCGGAATGAGATGCACAGGAGAAAAATGCCCCATCAAGGAATTGACAGATGGAGCAACCATCTGCACAGCACATGGCTGTCTGCACAGGACATGGCCTACGGCCAGAGCTGATTATATCCGGTCCATGAGCGACGAGCAGATGGCAACTGAACTTCTCCGGATGTTTGAAGAACTGTGCGAGGATGGGATACCAAGCCCCGAGTATATGAGGCTCTGGCTCCAGAAATCGATAGAGGAGGATGAATAATATGAGGTATGAGGCTGTTGTAGAGTTTTGGGAGGGCGAGCCAACTGAGGGAGACCGTGATATGCGGCCCGTGACCATCTATGACATCTTGGAGGTAGCAGATGCTTGACAGGTTGATCCAGGATTACCTCGCTGCAAGCGAGAAGGAACGCTACGAGATCACGGCGTTCAAGCAGAAATTGGCCGAGCTGGAGCAGGAAGCGGAGCTTATCATCCAACGGGCTGCCGCCAGAGCACAGAAAAAGACCGTTGAGGCAGAACGCATCCAAGAGAAGCTCAGAAGAATGGAGAAGGTGAACTGGATGGACGGCGTTATCAAACCGCTCGCCGCCGCTCTGGCAGAAGCCACCGGGCTCTACTGGAAAGTTACCGGACCTTGCGGGATATGTTGCCGGGTTTACATCGACCTCTGCAAAGACCCCGATGAGCCGGTCCTTTTCCAGATCCACAAGGAAATCATCCTGCAACCAGATTTCACCGATGATGGCCTTACGATCATGTATGAGACAGGGGAGACGACAGACCGCTTCGCAAAAGGCTCCGTCGGAGCTCTGAACGGAATGAACAATGTGAAGAAGCCATTGCCGAACAGCGTGGACGAGATCCTGAAGATTATGCGTGATGTTGGCTCGCTCAAGTAGATGCCCGGACTCGAAGAAGGCGAGGGACCTGAATGACCGGCATGGTCAAGCGTGACAGAGGCGGCGAAGAAAAACGGACTGATGGTATCAGCACTGGATAGGCGACTATACGGAGGCTTGCTCGATCCAAGAGGATACCATTGGAAACTGCTATGAAGGAGAAACGATGAAAGAAATAATTGACCAGCTTGTCTACCGTCTCGACGAGGAGACGGCGTGGATCTCAAGCAGGAAGCAAGCTGTTGTATGCGTTCCGCAGGAAGTTCATACCCCGTATCTCATGGCTGTGAGGAGCAAGGCGCACGCTCTCGGAGTCAGAATTTTGAGAGAGAAAAGAGCGGGCCTACCATGCGTTTTAGACGCTGAAGCAAAAGCAGATGGCCTGTTCCTCGGCCGAGATGAGGATGTAGACAACCTGTGGCATGATGGGATGTCCTGCTGCGCGGAAGCTGTATTTATGGCTATGATAGTAGCTGGGTGGGATCTTAGGTCATGCAGAACATTGATTGTGGGCAGAGGCCACTCGGTAAAGGGATTGGCTGAAAGGCTGGTTTTCAATGATGCGACGGTGACTATTGCTCACTCAAGAAGCTGGGAACTGGCCGAAAGCATGAAAAGCTATGAGCTGCTTATCAATAGTGCCCCAGCCCTGCCAGAAAGCATCACAAGCAGGACGCCCGAAGGCTGTGTTGACATCAGCGGGGCGCTTGGAGATACACACGGAGATGCTTTCTTCGGCCCGAAAGACATATGGCCCGGATACAACGGTTTTAGCGATCACTCAGCTACACCTATTCCATCAAGGCTTGCTCCAGCGGATTTAGGAGGTCTTTTGAACCGTTTATTCTGAGAAATATTCCGTCCCAGTCATCGAAAGTCATGAAATCGCACAAAATGTCATTGAGAGTCACCGTTTACCTGTACTATCATCTACAATAGAAAATTTGGATGGAACGTGAGGGGACGGGAAATCCGACAAGCGCCGCCGAAAGGTGGCGCTTTTTCATTGTATATCAGGAGGTGCGAAATCATGGAGAAGCGGATCGAGGTAGTAGAGCGCCGAGTGGGCGACCTGAAGCTCGACTTCGGCAACCCCCGGAAGATCAAGAAGCAAAAGCGCGAGGATCTGGAGGACTCTCTGGAGAAGTATGGCGATTTTGATATTATCGTCATCAACGAACAGAACCAGGTAATCGGTGGAAACCAGCGAGTCACTTTCTACCAGCGCAAGGACCCGGATATGATCGTCACCTGCAAGCTGCTGGTGGGATATACCGTGGCGGAGCAGAAGTATGTAAATATCAAGCTCAACAGCCACGCCGGCGAATGGGTGCTGGAGGAGTTGGGAGACTGGACCGCCGATTTGATGGGCAGTTTCAAGCTTGACCTCGAAACTCCGCCGAAACCTCTTGAGGAGCGGAACATCAAAGAGATGGAGCCGATCCACTATGAGCAGTATGATTACGTCCTCATCGCCTGCCGGAACGAGCTGGACTACAATGACCTGATCCGCAAGCTTGGAATTGAGGGCGGAAAGGTGAAAGTAGCAAAGAGCCGGCACATCAAAGGTCGGGCGATTTGGTACGATCAGTTCAAGGGGCGCATCCTTGGCGCCGATGAAGTCGAAGCCGAAGAAGGGGAGGAAAGCAATGAGTAACATCAAGTTTGCCACCCCGGATGTAGGCTGGAAAGAGATTGACGAGATTTGCGATACAGTTGAAAGTGGCTGGTTGACGAACGGGGCGAAGGTCAGAGAGTTTGAGCGAAGAATTGCAGAGATGAGCGGGTGTGACCGAGCGGTTGCCTTTGATAGCTGTACAGGGGCTATGGAAATGACCCTACGGGCTCTCGGGATTGGCCCTGGCGATGAGGTGATTACGACACCGTATACCTACTCTGCCACCGCAGAAGTGATCCGCAACGTCGGCGCAACCATCGTTTTTGTAGATCTGGACGACGATGAGCTGTCGTTCGAGATGAATTACGGAAAGGTAGCGGCGGCCATCACGGAGCGAACCAAGGCGGTTATGCCTGTTGACATTGGCGGGAAGCTGTGCAACTACGACGCTCTGATGGCCGCCCTCCAGGAAAAGAGAAGCCTTTTCCAACCGAACACTCCGCTTCAGGAGGCGATTGGCCGGGTGGTGGTCGTTGCGGACGCCGCACATAGTTTCGGAGCCGATTGTGGAAGCAGGGTGTGCGGGCAGTTCGCCGATTTCACCTGTTTCAGTTTCCATGTCCTGAAGAATATCACAACCGGGGGAGAGGGCGGAGCTGTTGTTTGGAGAGACTTCTGCGGAGCTGATAACTCGGTCCTTGAAAAAGCTCTTCGGCTCCTTGGAGACCACGGGCAGACCTCCAGAAACAAAAACGGAGGCTGGGAGTACGACATCGTATTGTTCGGCTACAACAGCATCATGACGGACGTAGATGCCGCTATGGGGCTGGCACAACTCGACCGCTTTGATGAGATCCGGCAGAAACGGATTGAAGTGACTTGCAGATATGATGAGCTGTTCGACCGGCTCGCTTCTGACCATTGCCGTGTCACGCCGGTGATCCGGCATTTCGGGCCGGACTACACAAGCGCAATGCACCTGTATCCTATCAAGCTGAGCCTCCCGGAAACCTACACGAGACCGAGAGACATGGCGGAACAGGCAAGAAATCGGGTGTATCAAACGCTGAATAATCTGGGTATTCCCTGCAATGTACACTATAAGCCGCTGCCGATGATGACAGCGTACAAAAGCATAGGTTTCAACATCGCAAACTACCCCCGTGCGTATGAGATGTATAGGGACCTGCTCACCATCCCGTATCACACGGAGCTCACCGCTGATGAGCAGGAGCGGATCGTGCTTGAAATCGGAGAGGCGGTGAGCCGCCTATGACAACGAACCTTTCTGGAGCTACGATCCTGATTACCGGCGGAACCGGCACGTTTGGCAACGCTTTTCTCGACCGCTGTTTGGAGGAAGCCGCAGAAGAAGTGCGGATCTTCAGCCGAGACGAGAAGAAGCAATATGACATGGCCCAACGATATAGGAAGTACCCGAATGTGAAGTTCTTCCTCGGCGATATACGGGACAAGAGGACGATTGACGCCGCCATGTGGGGCGTCGATTTTGTTTTCCATGCAGCGGCCATGAAACAGGTTCCATCCTGCGAGCGCTTCCCGATGGAGGCGATCAAAACGAACATCAACGGAAGCGACAACCTCCTTATGTCAGCCATCCAGAAGAAAGTCAAGAAGGTAGTCTGTTTATCAACCGACAAAGCTGTCTATCCCACATCTGCTATGGGCATGACCAAAGCCTATATGGAGAAGATGGCTCTCCAGAAAGCGGCCGAGCAGGATCGCACCGAAATTTGCGTGACCAGATTTGGCAATCTGGTGGCATCCAGAGGCAGCGCCGTACCTCTGTTCATTGAGCAGGTGCAGAACGGTATGCCTATTACAATTACGGACCCGGAGATGACCCGGTTCGTGATGACGGTGTCTGAAGCTGTTGACCTCGTACAGAAGGCGTTCTCCATTGGAGAAAACGGGGAGCTTCTGGTGAAGAAGTCGGCCGCCTGCACGACCGGAGATTTGGCGAACGCAGTTTGCAGATACCTACGGTTGCCGTCCGATTACCCGACCGAGATTATTGGCATCCGGCCGGGAGAGAAGATGCACGAGGCGCTGCTGACTGAGGAGGAAGCCGAACTTGCCAGTCTGAAGGGAGACTACATGGTCGTATCACGACAGAAGCCGGCGTCCGGACGTCTGAAAGCGCCGTATCGGTCTGAATTGGCCGAGAGGATGAGCGAGGATCAGGTGCTCCACCTGATTGAAAGCGTATTCCGAGGAGGTGTAGAGTAGTGAGACACCTTTTTGTAGTGGCTCATCCGGACGATGAGGTCCTCGGTGCTGGAGCGTTCATCTACGACGCTGCTAAGCGAGGGGATAAAATCGGTGTGGCCGTGCTCAACACCTGTGATACGACCCGTTATAAGGGAAACCTTGAGGGCATCGTCTCCGATTTGGATAAGAGCCACAAGATCCTTGGCGTTTCATCCAGGTTCGAGATGAAATTCACGGATAGCAACTTCCATAATGCCGACCACCGGGAAATGGTACAGCAGATTGAGAAGGTAATTGAGATGTTCAAGCCTGACACGATTTTCACCCAACATCCCGGAGATGTGAACACAGACCACTACTGGACGGCAGCCTCCTGCATGGAAGCTTTCAGGCTCTGGCAGCGGGGGAGAGGGGATTACAAGCCGATCCAGGCGATGTACCTCATGGAGGTTCAGTCTTCTACCGATTGGGCCATCAACCCGTCCGAAGAACGGTTCAGGCCGAACACCTACTTTGAGGTATCCCAAGAGGGAGTCGATGCGAAAATCGACGCTTTGGCCGTGTATGAAAATGTCATCAGGCCGGCGCCTCACCCCAGATCTACGAAGGCCCTGTATGCGCTGCCGGTTTTGCGTGGCGCACAGGCGGGGTATCCTCTGGCTGAGGCTTTCGAGTGCGTTTTCAGGAGGGAGGGCTTATGAGCAGGGTGCTCGCCTCTCACCAGCCCGACTTCTTCCCGTATATGGGGTACTTCTACAAGATGTACCGAAGTGATGTGTTCGTATTCTCTGACGATGTCCAGTTCTCCAAGACGGGACGGCACAACTACAATGAGATCCTGACGGCGAACGGCCCGATGAGGCTGACGCTTCCTATCCACTACCATGTAGAGAACCTGAATGAGATCCAGGTAGCTGCGGACAGGAGATGGGTAGAGAAGACGATGAAGACGCTCTGGATGGAGTACAAGAAAGCGGATTGCTTCCATGAGGTATTCCCGGTGATTGAGAGGCTCATGTGGTCGGCCCCTGACGCCGAGAGCCTTGCGGATTTCAACTATGGGTGCATCATTTGCCTTGCAGAGCACTTTGGCATCTCAGGAAGAATAGATTTCGTAAAAAGCTCGAACTTGCCGATCACGCAGAGGAGAGACGCCCGCATCATTGAGATGTGCAAGCTCATGGGTGCCGATGTGTATTACAGCGGAGCAGGGGCAAAGGAATACCACATCGAGGAGGACTACGCCAAAAACGGCATCCGCCTCGTCTATTCTGATTATCAACCAGTCAAATACCAGCAGATAGGGAAGCCGGCCGCCGATAATATGTCGGTGATCGACTATGCCATGAACTGCGGCTTTGACCTTCCGAGGGGGTGGAGAAATGAATGAGCCGACCTTTGGTATCTATATCCCGAGCTACAAGCGGGCCAGGACCTGCACGGCTCACAAGTTCCTCCAATACGGAACCTACATTGTTCGGGAGTCTGAATATCAGGAGTACGTCGAAGCTCTCGCTGATTGCAGCGACCATATCAAGGTTCAGGCCGTGGAGGACAGTCTGATCTGTGGGTTGACCGAGGTAAACCAGTGGCTCATCGACAATGCTCCGGAGGATGTGATCGCCATTCTGGACGACGACATCCACCACTTCTACTACCGGATGTACGACACCGTTTCGATTGATGACCCGGAAGTGGTCACAGCGGAGCTCGAGCGGGTAGGGCAGCTCATGTCCGACCTCGGGATCGGGTTCGGCGCAACAGATGCCACGATCCGCCCTTGGAATTATGACTGCGAGTTCTCGTTCAAGGGCTGCGCCGGAGCCGTGAGATGGGTGAACCGGAAGACATTCAAGTCAAAGTGTGTGAAGGAGCTGGAATACAACTACGACATCGACCTCGTGCTTCAGGAGCTGCTCACAAACCGGGTGATCCTGAAACCGAAGTATTTCTGCTCGAAGGGGTTGACGGACACCAACGAAGGCGGCGCCTCCGGGAAGAAGCGGGGAGATCAGGTAGCCAGCATCAATCTGATGAAAGCCAAGTGGGGCAAATACTTCTCCTACAACATGAAGACGAATGTGCCACATATCAACGTGAAAAGGTGAGCGGCCGACCGGCGGAGCCGGGAGGCCGGGAGCCTTTTTCACTCCATCCTATGTGCTTGAAATTTCCTGTTTTTGGGAGTAAAAACACTTGACTTAGGCGGTCGGTGTTGTACGATTAAGATACAGGATAAACCTGAAGAAGCATTGAAAGGATGATATGAAATTGGCGTATCAGATGGTAACACGGTCAGGACTCAGCTTTTGGGAGGTGACGTCTGCAATGCAGAACGCCATCCGAAAGGGAGACTACGAATTGGCAGGATTTGCGATGTGGGAGCTACTTCCGCAGTACACGGCGTACTTGCGAAAGCGGCTCCTTGTCATTTCTGCCGAGGATTGCTTCGGTGTCATCACGAAGGAGGTTGAACCTCTGTGTGAAATCGGCACCGAAGAAAGCCTGACAAGGGCATTGGCTTTACTGTGCGAAGCAAAGAAGAACCGGGATGCAGATTACTTCGTCTGCAATCTGATGTTCGCTGACGATCCGACTGGGATGAAGAAGGAGGAACTCGCAAAGGAGCTACATAAGGCAATCCGGAAGATGGATGTTGTCAACGCAGGAAAGCTCAGCGCGGAGCTTTTTCAAAAGAACCGCAAAGAGTTCTGGAAGATGCTGAAGGAAACGACTCAGGTGTTCTATCCGCATCTGGTCGACGAAGTCGATTCGCTGAATGTGGCGAATGATAAGATGACCAAGCCGGCGGAGGAAACCATCTTCGTTGCGAAGGCGATTGTCCTGATGTGGACCTGCCGAGATCCGAAAGAGGGGCTGCTGGCGTATCCAAGAATGGACTTCTACAAAACGCTTGACCCCGACCAGATTGTAGTCCCGAAGGCACTGGATGAGTGTGAGAAAATCCGAGGGCTGTTTCCTGAGTGGGCGTACAACTGGCACACTTCATACGGGAAGTACAAGCTCAAGCGTGACGCCGTTCACGCTATCAGCAATGACCAGAAACTGCTGACTCCGCTCGAGGAGAACTTGTTTGATGACTGTTCGTGGAACAGAGACATCAACGTGTGCTTGCAAAAGCACAACCCGAACAGATACCCGCTCCCGTTTGATGACGGGAAAAGGAAAGCTGAGGAAAAGTATGGAGCGAAAGAGTGATGCCGTCAGACGCATGACAGCGGCCGGCGACTACAAATCTGCGCTCCGGATCGCCAAGGATTTTCGCCTTGGGATCACGAAAGAGCAGTCAGATGCTATGAGGCGCGGGTATGAGTGCATGACGAACCCGAGGTTCTATGTATCCATCGGCGTAAACATAGCGGAAACCGTGGAAAGGGGCGTGGAAACCCTCCTTAGCCTCTACGGGGTATAAACACCCAAGCGAAAATCAAAGCCCGCAAAACGGCTCCTACGATGCTTCTCGTAGGGGCTGTTTTTATGCTGAAAAGTAGGTGGTGATATGGCGAGAAAAGGCGGAGCACCTGAAAATCTGGACCCAGTCCGAACCAAGGAAGAAGCTAAAAAGAGAGGCCGCAACGGCGGCATCAAATCGGGCGAGGCCAGACGGAATAAAAGGGACGCCAAAAACGCCATGAACTTACTGCTGAATATGGCAGCGAAGGGCCAGATCAAGGACAATTTGATGAACCTCGGAGTAGAGATGGAAGACCAGACGAACATGGTGGCCTTGCAGGCCAGATTGTTCATGATGGCGCTCAGCGGGAACCTGCAAGCATACGACCGGATTATCAAAATATCCGGAAATGACAGCGAGGAAAACCGGAAAGAGCGAGAGAGCCTTGCCTCTGACAAGCGGAGGGACAAGGAGACGGACGCGAGGGTTGCGGCCATTGAACGTGGAGACTCTATGGGCCGATACGCCACCGGCGAGGAGGACGACGATGACGGAGAAAAAGAGGATGTCGTTATCTATATGCCATTTACCGAACGAGATGCAAAAGCTGAAGAAAAGGCTCCTGATGTACACGTCACAGGGACAGATGGAATATCTGAGGATGCTCACGGCAGCCCAGTGGATGACAGGTTCAAAGGAGCTTCCGAGGTGGAGGTGGAGGGCGGTGGAGCGGAATGAGCACAAAGGTGTTGCGCCCGCAGGTAGGCCCTCAGACCGACTTCATGGCAACCGCCGCAGATGTGTGTATCTTCGGAGGAGCTGCCGGAGGGGGTAAGTCTTATGGGCTCTTGTTGTCTCCGCTGCGATATAAGAATGTCCCCGGATTTGGCTGCACCATATTCCGCAGGAACTTCAATCAGATATTTGCCCAGGGTGGTCTATGGGATGAAGCCCAGAAGATCTATCAGGGCATACGGGGCGCACAGCCCAGAATGTCCCGCAGTATGTGGGTTTTCAAAGACAAGAAGGACCGAGTGGTGTCGAAGGTATCCTTCGCCCACATCGAGAGAGAAGAAGATTTGGCGAAATGGCAGGGCTCTCAGATCTGCGAAATCGGATTTGATGAGCTGACGCACTTTTCTGAAAAGACCTTCTTCTATATGCTTTCCCGAAACCGCTCCACCTGCGGCGTGACCCCGTTCATCCGGGCCACCTGCAACCCGGATGCGGATAGCTGGGTGGCAAAGTTCATCGAATGGTGGATAGACCAAGACACTGGATACCCGATTCCGGAGAGGAGCGGCAAAATCCGCTGGTTCATCCGCCGAAACGAGGTCATCCATTGGGCTGACACGAAAGAGGAGCTGTGGGAGCGCTTTGACCTGAAGACACCGGAGGATCGCGGAATACCGAAGTCCGTCACCTTCATCATGTCCAGATTGGACGACAATCAGGAGTTATTGAAGGTGAACCCTGGCTACAAAGCGAACCTTGAGGCTATGTCCATCATCGAGCGCGAGCGGCTGCTCCACGGGAACTGGAAGATCAAGGCTGCGGCCGGCCTGTTTTTCAAACGAACTCAGCTTGGCGAGATCCTGGAGCGGGTTCCGCAGGATGTCATTCAGTGGGTTCGATGCTGGGACTTGGCTGCAACCGAGAAGACACCAGAGGGAGATCCGGCGTTTACGGCCGGCGTCCTCATTGGGAAAAGGAAGAATGGGCGGTACATCGTCGCAGATGTCATCAACAAGCAGATGTCTGCTGCGGATGTCCGCAAAACAATAAAGCTCACCGCCCAGGCAGACCGGGCGGCGTATAAGCGCGTCCGGGTTCGGTTGCCAAAGGACCCCGGACAGGCCGGCAAGGAGCAGGCGGAGTCCTACATCAAGTTCTTGTCCGGATTTGATGTGGTGACTGTGGCAGAAACCGGAAGTAAGGAAGCCAGAGCTGAGCCTATGGCGGCGCAATGGCAGGCCGGTAATTTCGATATTCTCTATGGGCCTTGGAACGAGGAGTACCTCTACCAGCTCGAGAACTTCCCGGACAGTAAATTCAAGGACATGGTCGACGCCTCGGCAAACGCTTTTGCGGAGATTGAGACGAAGAACGTGTTCAATGTTGGCAATCTGATTTGAGGACAGCGAGGTGAAAACAGATGGGCGATAAGAAAAAGCAGCAGAGAGACCGGATGGCCGCTTATGCCAAGCTGCTTGAGAAGCAGGCTGGCAAAGCCGTTCGTCCGTATCGTGCTGATGGCTATATGAACCTCTTGAACAGATACGGGACATCGAAGGACAGCGAGGAAGCGTACCAATTTGTTCCCGAAGTCACCGTCCCTGACGAGAGCTTGACGTTGTACTATGAGGGGAATGGCCTGTTCGCCAAAATCATCGACGCACCTGCTGAGGAGGCTTTGAAGCACGGCTTCGAGCTGGACGATGTCTCGGATCAGGAGGTCGAGGATTTCTTCAGAGAAGCCCTTGATGAGTTGGATTGGGACGAAACGGCCATGACTGCAATCAAATGGGCCAGACTCTTTGGAGGCTCATTGGTAGTAATGCTCATCAATGATGGGCGAGGTCTTGAGGAGCCATTGGACTGGAGGAACATCAAGTCCGTTGATGATCTTCGGGTGTATGACAGGTCTGTGATCCAGCCTGACTACGAAAGTATGTTCAACTACGACCCGAGAGACCCGTTCCGAACGAGAGGGAGCCGACTCGGTATGCCGGAAACCTACTCGATTTATAGCCGGTATGGGAGCTTCACGGTTCACGAAAGCCGCTGCTTGGTTTTTCAAAACGGTCTGCTCCCGGAAAATTCCTCGAACTCCATCTATCAGTTCTGGGGGATGCCAGAGTACATCCGCATCAACAAGGCAATTCAGGACGCTGAGATCTCGCATCGAAGCGCCCCGAAGATGTTGAACCGCTCTGTGCAGCCTGTCTACAAGATGAAAGACCTTGCCGCCGAACTGGCTACCGAGGAGGGAGAGAACAAGGTGCTCCGCAGGCTCCAGACCATTGATATGGCACGGGGCCTGATGAACAGCATCACGATTGACAGCGAGGGCGAGGACTATGACTTCCGGACCTTCCAGTTTGCTGGCGTGTCCGATGTCATTGACTCTGCCTGCAACTATCTGTCGGCGCTGACGAACATCCCGCAGACGATCCTGTTTGGCCGTTCGCCGGCCGGCATGAACGCCACCGGAGAAAGTGACCTCGAGAACTGGTACAGCTATGTAGAGCGCATCCAGAAACGGATGCTCAAGGGCAATCTGCGGTATCTCCTGTCTATTATCTTTCAGGCTGGAGTTGCAACAGGCGAAGTCGATGAGGTTCCGAAGATCAAGGTGCAGTTTAACCCGCTCTGGACGCTCAGTGAGTCGGAGCAGGCGGATTTGGACCAGAAAAAGGCTCAGACTGCTCAGACGAGGGCTCAGACCGCTCAGATCTATGTTGATATGCAGGCCATTGACCCGACTGAGGTTCGCCGTAAGTTGGCTGACAGCAGCGAATTTGATGTTGAAACCCTGCTGGATGAGTATGACGATGAAGAAGATCTGCTCGCCGCCTATTCTGGAGAGGAAGCAGCAGAATTTGGTAGAAGTATACATCAGAGTGGGGACTTAGCGCAGTACGCAAGCGGCGTCGACATTGAGCGGCACAACGTAAACCCCGGGACAGAAGGGAGCACTCCTGCTGAGGCTCCGGCCGCAACGAAACTTCCGCAGGACATGAGCGCAGAGGAGCTGGCCGAAGTGGAGCAAAACAGCCCCGAGATGGAACAGATCCCGCCCGAAGCGTATCAGGATACTGTGGAAGTGGAGCAAAAGGCCGCCAAAGTGGCGCAAAACAACGATACTGCGGCAGGTTACTCCAACACCCAGGGAGAGGGGAAACCCTTTTCTGTGGGTGTTCTTGTGATTTCAGATGGCAAGGTGCTTACGGGCACTCGGCACAACGACTTTGGGTATGGTCTGATCTGCGGCCCCGGCGGTCACGGAGAAGAAGGCGAGACGCCCGAACAGGCCGCCTTCCGGGAGACCGAGGAGGAGTTTGGCATCAGTCCGAAGTCCTTGATTCCGCTCGGCCGTGGCCCGAAGGAACCAGATACCGGATTGACTCCGTACTTGTTCCTATGCACCGACTACGAAGGAGAGCCGGACTGCGTTGACCTTGAGATGACTGGAGCCAAGTTTAGGACCATGCAGGAACTTGACGAGCTGGCCTCCACACTTTTTCAACCGTTTGCGGATGGCTTGGATGTGCTGACCACCTGCATTGACACTGCCGTGTTCTTCGGAGATGACGGAACGGGACTGAATGAGGGTGAAGGTCTTGAGAAGCTGAGCGACAGCGTCGGTAAGGCGTTATCAACAAATCCGCATATTCCTGAGAATCCTATTGACAAATCCGCATTTTCAAGTACGATAAAGTCAAAGGAAACCACTGAAGATGGTGGCCCTGGCTCTGGAAACCACGGACACAAAGGAGTCCCCGGCCAGACCGGCGGATCTGCTCCGAGTGGAGCAGCCTCTGAGGCGACGAAGTTCCAGACCAAGAACGGAAAGATGAAGATTACCTCCGACCTGAAGGTTAAGGCCAGCAAATCTGGAAAGACCTCTGTAACCATCAAGGAAGGTCGCGAAATTGATGGTATCTATTCGTTTGCAGGCAAAGGCTCTGATAAGAATTTAGTGGTATCCGGATTACTGGCTAAGCAACTCGGAGGAAAGCCCGATGAATGGGCTCATCTGTGCGGTTTCGCAACTATAACTGCAACCGATGGTACGGAAAGTCGGGCTGAAATCCACTGGTTTGAACATGATGATGTCGGGCAGGTTAAGTTTAAGATTAAGAAACG
The DNA here is from genome assembly GCA_037257225.1 of Lawsonibacter sp. Taxonomy (GTDB): domain Bacteria; phylum Bacillota; class Clostridia; order Oscillospirales; family Oscillospiraceae; genus Lawsonibacter. The sequence goes on along the minus strand of JAYCWP010000031.1, from coordinate 90,608 downwards.
GGAGGGCTCGTGATGAAAGCAGTTTGGAGGGGTGACAGTGACCCGCTTGAGCTCATTAACGGCAAAGAGTACGAAATCCTCGGCACTGATTTCAACGGTACGATGTTCAGTGTCATAGACGAAACTGGCGAGGAGTTCTTGTATCCTGCTGAAGACTTCGAGGTAATCGAAGGCAAGTAATAACGACACCCAACCGAATAGGAGATAAGCGGAGTGGCTTCGGCCGCCCCGCTTTTTTCATGCCGACATCATGAAGGAAAGGATTTGCGATGTTCACGATCAGCGATGACTTGAGGAAGATTGCCGATAAGGTGATCTCGGAACGGAAGGATCTTGCTGGCCCTGCCATGCCAGAGTGCCGCATTGCCTACCTCTATTCGGATCAGGAGAAGAAAAGTTCCAGAAGAAAAGTGTATGCGGACACGGAAAAGGTCGGAGACAAGGCGAAAACCCTTATGCCGTTCGACTTTATCATCACCTTCTACCAGCCGAATTGCGCTGCTTTGCCACCTGAGAAGATGGAACTTCTGATGTACCACGAGCTGAGGCACGTCGGGTTTGATCCGGACGGGAAATGCCACATCATTCCGCATGACGTGGAGGACTTCTCAGACATTCTGGAGGAGCACGGAATGAGGTGGATCGTTTGAAGGTGAACATACTTGGCTCCGCTTGGACCATAACGGAAAGGTCCGAGGCAGAGGACAGCAGGCTCAATAATTGCGACGGATACTGCGACTGGACCACGAGAGAGATCGTGGTGGAGCGGGAGCTGAACGGTACGCTTAGAGACATGGAGACCTACATCAGAAAAGTGAAACGGCACGAGATCGTTCACGCCTTCCTGCTGGAGTGTGGCCTGCACGAGTGTTCTGGGAGCACGGAGGCATGGGCCGCAAACGAAATCATGGTGGACTGGTTCGCAAGAGTTGGGCCGAAAATCTATGATGCCTGGAAAGAGGCTGGAGCAATCTGACCAGAAACACCCCGCCAAATCTTCATAAAGGGCCGGGAAAGGGGGTACATGAGTGAACCAATACAAACATCAAGAGATGGTCAAAGAGGCAGTAAAGGGCAAATTCTACGGCCATCAGACCATCAAAAGCAAGCGAACCCCCTTGTACCCCGACTCTGCGGAAAGAGAGTTTAGGCGGATCTCGAACGGATATATGCGCCTTCTGAACAAGACGCTGGCCGAACATCTGCCGACGCTCATGGATGCCTACAAAAAGGAACGCCGTGGAGACTCCCGGTTTGATGATGCTCGAGACCTTGAGGATGATGTCCGTCAGGAGTTCGTGCAGATTGCGAAAGAGCTGGAGCAAAAGCTTGCTGCCTATGGACTGGAGGAGCTTGTTGCAAAGATTTCCAAAATGACAAAGAACTCCTCGCTTAGAGAGTGGAAGAAGGCCGTTCACGAAACGCTTGGCCTTGACCTGATGGATGACTATTACAGCGCGGATTTCTATGAAGAAGCCCTGCGCCGGTGGGTGGACGAAAATGTCCTGAAAATCCGGAGCATCCCAAAGGAAGCCCTGGGTGAGATGCAGCGTATCGTCCTTGATGGATACAGATCCGGTGCCACGGTTACTGACATCACGAAGATGATACAGGAGCAGTACCGCCTGACCCGAAGGAAAGCCCAGCTCCTTGCAAGAGATCAGGTTTCCAGCTTGAACGCAAAGCTGTCAAAGATGCAGCAGCAGGACGCGGGATGCACCAAGTATCGCTGGTCGGACTCCCGAGACTCCCGTGTGAGAGACTGCCACAGGAGCCTGAACGGGAAGATATTCTCGTGGGACGACCCGCCAGAGATGTGGTACGACACCAAGAGCCGTGGCCGTGTTTACACTGGGAGGCATTGCCACCCCGGCGAGGATATAGCGTGTCGCTGTGTGGCTATCCCGGTATTTGACATCGAGACGATTGACGTTCCGATGAAAGATAAAATACAGCCGAGGATTGAGCCATGATGGAAGAAAAAGAACGTATCAAAGTCTATGTGGATGTAAAGGACGGCAAGACCGTCTGCATTTGCAAGCGCTCCAACAAGGGATGCAACAAAAAATGTGAGCCTGATGTGGTGGAGAGGGACCGATACGCCGGGTGGCAGAGCACCTTCCACCGAAACCGATACGGCAAATAAGAGGCTGATGTCCCAGGAAGGAGGTGGAGGAGCAACTATGTATGTTGTTTGCAAAAGCAGCCGTGCTCCTCCGGCCTGCCCGACCGGGCCCCCTATTACTGGAGAAAGGAGAGCATTGGAATGAAGAATGTATACGCAATCCTCAGTATCTGCTCGAACATCCGGAAGGTATGCGAGCAGGCAGAGGAGCTTGCCAGAGGTATTCAGGAGACCGAGCAGAACGGCCTTGGTGTCAGCGGTGTCTATGAGGGACTGCTGATGGACGAAGTTGAGCACCTTCAGGTGCTTACGCTTGAGGCCACGAAGTTGGTAGCCGACTCCTTCGATGAGGAGGAGAAAACGAATACCGATGAAGGAAGTGTATTCGCCCCCGGCGAGCTGACTGCCGAAAAAGGTGAGAAGCCTGCTGAGGGGGAGACGGAAGGCGGAGAACGAAAAGAATGAGTTCGCCGCTCAGAAAACTCCGAGAGGAGGGGGACTTGCATTGACCCCGAAGTTGAAAAGGGTGATACGTCTGGACAGCTTACCGCTGAGCCAGACCTATTTCACACCCGAAGGATACTTGGTGGACCGGCCGATCCTGACCAGCACCGGTATCTTCGAGTATAAAAATCCTGATGGAAGCATCAGGCGGGAGCTTCGGCTTCCGGAGGATGTCTTTGATCCCGAAAGTCTGGCTTCGTACCTTGGAAAGCCAGTCATTATCACTCATGATGCTGGGCTCGTCACGAAGGATAATGTCAGGCAGAACCAGATTGGAACGATCCTGACTGAGGGATACCGCAGCAACGATGACGTTCGTGCCAAAATCATCATTCACGACACCGATGGGATGAAGGAGTCCGGCCTGAAAGAGCTTTCTCTTGGCTACGACTTGGATCTTGAGGAAGCCCCCGGTGAGTGGGAGGGGCAGAAGTACGACGCTCGCCAGCGGAACATCCGAATCAATCACTTGGCACTTGTCCGAGAGGCCAGAGCCGGTGAACAGGCACGGCTGAATATTGACGGCCGTGACTCTGAGAACACTCTTAAAGGAGGAAAAGTCATGAGCAAAACCACTACCCGCAAGGCGAACGCTAAGGCTCATCGCACCGACGGTATCCTGGGCCCCGAGGAGCTTGCCAAGGCCATCGAGGAGTATAAGGCCCGTCGAGCCGCAAGTATCGCCGCAAAGGCTGACTCTGAGGGCGAGGCCGCCACGGAGCCCGCTGTCGAACCCGCTACCGTGAAGGATAGCGAAGGTGAGCCCGCCACCGAGCCCGCAAAGACCATTGAGGAGCAGGTTCAGCTCGTCAAGGATCGCCGCGACCGCCGCGACGAGGGCGCTGAGCCCGAGGGCGAGGCAGCCAAGGAGACCATCGAGAAGATGGATGAGGACATGGACATCCTGTTCGACATCATCGACACGCTGCTGGCCCAGGGCGATTTTAGCAAGGCCGACTCTGAGACTGCCGTTGAGGAGCCTGCTGTTGCAGAGGACGAAGGCGAGGAGGGCGATCCTGTGATCGGCGCCGCCGTCGAAACTGACGGCTGTTCCAAGAATGACTCCGATACCGACCCCATCCCCACCACGACCGAGGGTGAGGCGGCCAAGCCCGTCATGAACGCTGACTCCGTCGACGCCATTGTCCGCCAGCGCATCCAGCTCGGCATGATTGGCCGTAAGCTGAATATGGACGGTCTGGAGAACATGAGCATCGCCGAGGGCAAGAAGGCTGTCATTCGTGCTGTCCGCCCCTCTCTGAACCTCGACGGCAAGAGTGCTGCCTACATCAATGCCGCCTACGATTGCGCCATCGCTGATGTTGGTGAGCGCACCGGAAAGGGCGTTGACTACCAGAAGCGGCAGATGTTCAACAAGGACTCCGCCGCTGTCAAGAGCGATGGGCAGTCTTCCGCTGATGCTCGGCAGCGCATGATCGACCGACAGATGAAGAAGAAGGAGGAAAAGTAAAATGAGCGCTCAGACCAGATATGGTTACTCTACCCCCAAGGGCCATGCCGGCGGCATTTATGACCTGGCCCCTTACGCCATCGACACCTTCATCAACGAGGCTGACACCGGCGTTATGAAGTTCGGCATCGGCGTGGTTCAGGGTGAAAATGTCGGCCACGGCATCAATGTTCCCAAGAAGGGCGCCACTGCTGCGAAGTTTGAGGGCGTCACCACCAACAACCGCTCCACCGAGTATGACCTGGAGGGCAATCTGTCCGTCCGCAAGGGTGCTGCTGTCGGTGTTATGCGCTACGGCCGCATCTACGCCCGCATTGCCGACAAGGCCGAGCCCAAGCCCGGTGAGGCCGTGTACCTGATCCTGGACGGCGATGAGGCCGGCTACTTCACCAATGTAGCCGCCCCCGAGTCCCCCGATGCTCCCACCGTTGCCATCAAGGCCCGTTTCCTCGGTGGCGTTGATACTTCCGCCAAGGTTGCCGTGATTGAGCTGTTCAATCAGGCTCAGGCGTAACAAGGAGGTAAATAGAAATGAAGAAGCAGCAGCACACTCATTACGATGGCGTTGAGCTGAAGACCCTGAGAAACTCCGCCATCCCTGCGGCCATTATGGCCTCTGAGGGCACTCACTTCGATAGTGCTGAAGATGCCTCCGTGTTCTTCGCACGGGAGCTGGACCACATCAAGGCACAGTCCTATGATGTTGAGTACCCTGAGCTCACCGCTCTGTCTCTGTTCCCCATCAGCTCTGAGGCCGATTCTGGCGCCGATACCATCACCTACTACACCTACGACAAGGCCGGTCTGGCGAAGGTCATCGACAATTACTCCACCGACCTGCCCCGCGCCGATGTGAACGGCAAGCCCAGCTTCGCTCAGATCAAGTCTCTGGGCGACAGCTATGGCTACTCCGCTCAGGAGATGAGAGCGTCCCGTCTGGCTGGCAAGTCTCTGGATGTACGCAAGGCCGAGTCCGCCCGCTACCAGATTGACCGCCTGACCAACCAGATCGCCTGGGCTGGTGATAAGGACTCTGGCCTGATGGGCGTTCTGTCCGAGGATCAGAACATCCCCCTGTATGCCGTTGGCGCCGGCGCAACCTCTGGCAAGACCTCTTGGCTGGAGAAGACCGCTGATGAGATCCTGAACGACATCAACGGTATGCAGAAGCAGGTCGCCCGTGTCACCAAGAACGTGGAACGCCCTGATACGCTGTGCGTACCCTCCGATGTCTTCATGGACATCAGCACCCGCCGTATCCCCGACATTGACGCCACCGTCATGTCCTTCCTGCTGGACCACGCTCCTTACCTGAAGAACATCGTTTCTGCGGCTGAGCTGGACAGCGACAGCGTGGAGACCAACCCCTACGCCAAGGCCGTCGGCGGCAAGGGCGTCGCTTTCATGTTCAAGAACGACGCCCGGAAGCTGACTCTGGAGAACCCAATGCCGTTCTACCAGTACCCCCTCCAGGCCCGTAATCTGGAGATCGTGGTGCCCTGCGAGGCCAGAACTGCCGGCGTGATCGTGTATTACCCCCTGTCCTGCCTGATTGCGGTGGGCGTGTCCTGATTTTTTGCGCGGAGGGCTTACCAATCGGTAAGCCCTCCGCTCTATTCTGGTAAATGTAAGGCTGCCGGAACGCCACTTCGCGGAAGCCCACACTATTTAGGAGGTTTGCAAAATGACCATCAAGAATATTGGCTCCAAGATCATCAGCATCGGCTCTACCGTATTGATGCCTGACGCCGAGATGAAGGCGACCAAGACCATCACCGCAACGCCCGCCATCGAGGCAATGGTTGAAATGGGGCTTCTGTCCATCACCGAAGATGCGAAGCAGAAGACCGTTCCCAACGACGACTCTGCCAAGAAGGCTTCTGAGGAAGCTACGAAGAAGGCCGCTGCGGAGTCCGCCAAGAAATCCGAGGAAGACGCGGCCAAGAAGACTGCCGAGAACGCCAAGCAGTAAGGAGAGGCTGAGATGACGGCCATTGAAATCATCCGACTTGTCGGAACGGAGTTCGCCACAGTGAGCGACGAAGACCTTGAAAAGTGGATCGAGGTCGTTCGGCCTATGGTGAGCAGGAAGCAGTTTGGGAAGCTGTACGAGCATGGCATCGCATATCTCGTCTGCCACAAGCTGAAGATGGCCGGACACGGAGAGAACCCGCTTGGAGATCTCGGTGCTATCGGCGTCGGCTTCGCTGTTGGAAGTGTGTCAGAGGGCGGGAGCAGTGTCAGCTTTGGAGCCAATCAGGCTTCCAACCTCGCAGCGGACGCCGAACTCGGCTTGACTGTATACGGCGTCCAGTATCTCCAGCTTCGACGCTCTGTGATTGTTCCAATCCACATCAGCGGAGAACGGCTCTCTGGCTAAGCATAATTGAGAGAAGGGATGTAAATGGCTGATTTTTTCTTTGCCGGGGCCGAGGTGACACCGGAAGGGAAGCGGTTCCTTGCTGAAATCAAGAAGCTGACCGAAAGTGTGATACACGTCGGCTTTCAGGCCGGTCAGGACCACTACGAGGACGGAACAGACCTTGTAGATGTGGCGGCATACAACGAGTTTGGCGCCTCAGACATCCCTGCCAGACCGTTCATGAAGCAGAGCTTCGAGAACCACGAACCAGAGCTGAAGGCGGCCTGTACTGCTGCGTACCAGAAGGTATCCACAGGCGGAACCGCTGAACAAGCGCTCAGGGAATTAGGCGTTTTTGCGAAGGGACTCATCCAAGAAGAAATCGTCAACGGCAGCTTTGAGCCTAACGCACCATCCACCATCAAAAAGAAGGGATCTGAGCGACCCCTTATTGACACCGGTTTCATGCGGCAATCTGTGAACTACGTCATCAAGAAGGAGTGAGACCTTGAATATCCGAATTTTCAACCGGAATTACTGGATCAGACGTTTCGGTGTCCAGAAAGAAATCAAGGGCTACCTCACTTCTGGCTATGAGGATTTTGTAGCGAGCATGAATGTTCACCCGCTCGGCACTGACTCCATTCAGGCGTTGCCAGAAGGAGAAAGAAAGCTGAAAAGGCTGGAAGGCCACGGCGAGGCGGCTCTCGTCTCCGCCGATCAGGAGGCAAACAGGAAGGGCGACTTGCTCTATTACCACGGAGATTGGTATGAGTGCGTCAGCTCTCAGTTGTGGGACCATACGATGCTGTCCCACTACAACTACCAGTTTGTCCTCGTCCCCGTTGATACCGGGCGGGCCACTGATTTGAAACCGCCAGTCGGAGAGCCGGTGGTGCCTGGAGGTGATAAGCCTTGAGAGTATCTGAAGCGAAAGAGCTTTTCAGGCAGCTCACGAAATCTTACTTTGTCGGAGCGACGGTGACGTTTACTCGGCAAAGCAGGGCTGCAAAGCCTGAGATCCCGCTTGTGACCATTACTCCCGGAAACGTAAAGCGCCCGATCAACCCGGTCTACAAGACCATTGATGGGGTACAGGTGGGGTGCTACTTGTCCCGCATCTCAATGATCGTTGACCTGTTTACAAACGGTGCGCCGGTCATTGACGATGATACCGGGGAGACTGTGGCTTACGAAAACACGGCAGTAGACGATATGCTGTCCTACGCCGATTTTCTTGGTTCCCAATACGCCGTCGAGTGGTGCGGCAGAAATGATGTCGCAATCTCTATCGAAGGCGAAACCCAGGACATTACAGGGCTGGTGAACGACAACAATTATGAGTTTCGTTCCCGCCTGAATGTCCTTTTTTATTTCACGCAAAAGGCGGTTGGCTATGCCGGAACCCTCGATGAAGGCAGTATCCTCTATCCGACCAAGGACGAGGAAGGGAAGCCCGCCTATACACCCAAGGAGCCTGCTCCGAGCACCAGCACCAGCGGGAACTACCCCGGAATTTCCGAGGATGAGGACCCGCCCATCGTCAAGCCGCAATTCAACGAAAGTTCGAGCGGTGGTGGGACGCAGGAGCTGGCAGACCAAGAAGCCGGCTACTTTACCGAAGTTGAAATCAAGGAGGAAACAGGCGATGAGTAAAAACTACGATCTGATTGCCACGGTTGACATCGACATCGAAAATCCCGTTGTGGATGATGCCAGCTTTGACAATCTCTTGATCTTGGGGCCTGCTCCGAAAGGCGAGCACACGGCTCCGGATGTCGGAGTGTACTCTGACATTTCCGAAGTTGCTGACGCCGGCTTTGTTGTGAGCGGCGAAGGCGCTGATCCTGTGGGCGTCGCTGCGAGAGTGGCTTTCTCGCAGAGCCCGATCCCTACGACCGTCTACATTGCGTTGCAGAAGCTGTCTGCCGATGCGATTGTAGCTGGCGAAACCATCGAAGCCACCAACACCGCAATCGACAAGTATTTCGGGAAGCAGCCTGACATCGCGGGCTGCGCCGTATCTTTCGATGCCGCCGGCCGTTGTCTGAATATGGTGCTCGAAGGCGCTTTGAGCAGTGTGCAGAATACCGGGATCGCTGAGCTGGTCGGCGCACTTGTGGCCGACGGATACAAGATCTCCGTCGACGGCTCCAATATTTCCGGTATGGCAGACATCAAGAAGCTGCCCGCCTACAAGAGCATTTCGGCAATGACCCCAGGCAGTGAGGCGATCATGGTGCCCGTCAAGGTTGGGAAGGAGGACCAGAACCCCGTCAGCTACATGGTGGCTGTATCCTACCCCGACCCAGAAGTTGCTGCTTCCGAAACCGAGGCGCCGGCTTGGCCCGTTGACCGGCCTGACATGGAACTGGAGGAGCCCGCAGTGACAATTCAGCGGGCTCTCGCCATGAGCGGATGGTATGTTCTCTGCACGGCCGGCGTTGACCCCGCCAAGTATGAGGATATTGCCGCCTTCATCGAAACTCAGGAGAAGATGTTCTGCTATACCGATCTGGATTACTTCAAGAATGGTGAGTCCTCTGTCGGCAGCGTCTACTTCCGGTCTATGGGCATTTATGGCCGTGAGCGCTCCAAGCAGCTCGACGCCGAGATCCCGGAGGCGAACGAGTTCATGAATGTGGCGTGGGTGGCGAAATGGCTGAACTATGAGTCCGGCAGCGAGACGTCCGCCTTCAAGACGCTGGCCTCTGTTTATCCGTCTGAGCTGACCACGACCGAGATGAAGGCGCTGGAAGGGAACAACATGAACTTTTTCGTCACCGTCGGAAACAAGAACATCACCATGAACGGCAAGACCCGTGGCGGCGAGTGGGCCGACATCATTCGCTTCCGGGATTGGCTGAAGAACGATATGCAGGTATCCGTGGTCAATCTGTTCGTAAGCCGGCCGAAGGTTCCCTACACCGACTCCGGTATCGCTCTGGTGCAGAACCAGATGATTGCATCCCTGAAGCGCGGCCAGAACGCTGGCGGAGTCGCAGAGGATGAGTTCGATGAGGACGGGAACACCATCCCCGGCTTCGTCACCTCCGTTCCTCTGGCGGCCAGCATCCCTACATCCGAAAAGGCTTCCCGCAAGCTCCGCAAGTGCAAGTTCAAGGCCAGACTGGCCGGAGCCATCCACTTTGCAGAGATTACCGGCAGCCTGACCTATGCGCTGTAAGAAAGGAGGAATTGAGCTATGGGAAAAATCAAGACTTACAACCCGAAGGAAGTCACGATTGCTCTTGGCAATCACATCGTCTCTGGTTATGCGGATGACAGCTTTGTCACCATCGACCCCAACGGCGACGGCGTGACCAAGAAGGTTGGCTGTGACGGCGAGATCGTCCGGAGTATCAGCCCGGATGATACCTTCATCGTGAAGGTGACGGTGTTGCAGACCTCCGATACCAACTCGTTCCTCCAGCAGAAGCTGGCTCTGGACCGCAAGACCGGAGACGGAATGTTCCCGATTCTGGTCAAGGACCTGAAGGGCGGGATGGTGTTTAGCTCTGAAGCTGCTTGGCCTGCTAAGCCCGCCTCTCGCGGCTTCGGCAAGGAAGCGAACAACCGAGAGTGGGAGCTGCATACTGGCTCCGGTGAACTGACCGAGTAAGCAAAGTAGGGGAGGGGCTGCGCCAAGCGCGGCCCCTCCTACCATGTAAGAGAGTTTGGGGACTCTCGAAGTGTTGAGAATGGAGGTTGATCTCACGTGAAACGAACCGAAGTAATCGAAAAGGTAATCGGCGAGAACCGATTTTATATCAAGCCGTTTGCGGCGTTCACCGCTGCGAACATCAGCGGCGATCTGGCCGCTATCGTCACGCCCATGATCGGCAGCCTTGCCCCGCTTTTGAAGGACAAAGAGGAGGACTCCGACCTGATGAGCATGGAGGTAGAGGATGCTCTGCCGGCCATCTCTAGCGCCTTCTCCAGCCTATCCGGAGACAAGTTTGAGCGCATGATGAGAAAGCTGCTGATCGACCACCAGAACATCTCCGTCGAGGCTGAGGCTACTGATGGGAATGTCAAGCTGATGGACATGGACATCGCAAACGAGGTGTTCTGCGGCGAGGTGCAGGATATGTTCATCCTGTGCTTTGAAGTCATCCGCATCAATTTCAGCGGTTTTTTCAAGAAACTCGGAGCCCGATTTGGCAGTCTGCAAGAGGTGATGAAGAAGGTGGCTCCGGAGTCGACAAGTACGGAAAATTAGATCTGAGCCGATTTAGCGACCTTGAGCTTCGGATGTACTCGCTCATCAAGGCGAGAGTGGCATCGAAGACTGAGCTGGAAACGACCTATACGCTGGATGAAGCACTGAAGCTTTATGCCCTGCTTCAGATGGACAGGGATATAGAGAGGTTCCAGGCTGATGAGCTGAAGGCAAGATCTGAACAATAAAAAGCCAGCCCCGGATCATGGGGCTGGCTTTCTCAATGGTCAGTACATCAGCTTGAGCAGGACTTCGTAGGTATGTGCGTCGAGTTCGCACAGGGCCTTCGTCCCGTCCTTGAAGATGATGGAGACCATGTATTTTGACTGGTTTTTGGAAGATGTGCCACCGGCGATGGCGCCGCCGAGGCCAAAGACTGCACCGCCAAGCACGCCTTTGGTAAGAGCGCCTTTCTTTGAAGATCCGCTGTCGTTCATCACGACCTCGTAGCTCTCTACGGTTTCTTTGTTGATGAACGTCAGTTTCTTTTTGAACATGGAGGACTCGTCGATATAGAGACCTTTCTTCCAGTTCTTGAATTTTATCATGCCTTGGTGGTCGCCGGCAGCGGCGTGGTTTACAACTGTCATGCCTAAAGCCTCCTCGTTATGTTGTCTTACGGACTACATTCGATATTCTACCAGCGGCAAAATTGAAAGTCAATCCGCTTCGGCTTCCGAAAGAATTGTGAAAGGGGGGATCGGACTTGACACTCACCGAACTGACCAACAAGTTGGGCTTCAAGGTCAAGGAGGAAGATGTCCAGAAGGTGAATAGCACCTTCTCCAGTATCAAGAACACTGCGGTAAAAATGCTTGGTGCCATTGGCATCGGCTTCAGTCTGACCTCCATGAACGCTCTCGTAGAGGAGTTCTCGAGGGTTAAGAACCAAATTCAGCACTCCACCGATGGTCTCGGGGATCAGGACGAGATCCAGAAGAAGATCCTGGCCTCCGCCACCGCAACCAGAACGGCATATTCGGAGACCGCAAAAATGGTTTCCAACCTCGTCAAGGAAAACAAGACCCTGTTTGGGAATGTGGACGAGGCGATCAAATTCAATAATGCCGCGACCATGCTGTTCAAGACAGCAGGTAAAACCAACGAAGATATTGCTTCCTTGATGGAGGCTATAAATAAATCCTTTGCCAAAGGCTACATCGACAGTGAAACGCTAAGCCAGCTCCTCGAGCGGTCTCCGGAGGCGGTCGAGCTCCTGAACAGGAAGCTCGGAACGACCTCGGATCAGCTTGAGAAAATGGCTACGGACGGGAAATTCACCGTTCAAGACCTGAAGGATGCGTTTGTAGAAAATGCGGACGAAATAGAGTCCGCCTTTGGCAATGTCCAATCCACGGTCACAGAAGCCCTGACGGTCATCCGAAATAAATGGGGGTTTTGGCTGGCCGATACAAACGAGACGCTGGAGATCACGCCGAAAATCTCGAGGTTCATGGTTTCCGGCTTTGATGCGGTGCTCCGGGCCCTTACGAGAGTGCGGAACGGCGTCGTTTGGCTCAGCGAGAAGCTGGGCGGGGTGAACAACCTCTACAAGCTGATTGCGATTGCCGGAGGAGCAGCTTTTGGCTATGTAGCCCTCGGCAAGCTCATTACGTTTATCAGTTGGGTCAAAACGCTGGATAAAGTGCTGCTCTTGGCAAGGATGAAAATTGTCGGCATCATTGCCGTTATTGCCTTGATTGCTCTGCTCATAGAGGATTTCATCGCCTTCCTCAAAGGAGATAACAGCCTCATTGGCACGATCTTTGATAAGGTCGGCATCGGAGCAGAGAACGTACGAAAGGCCATTTTCAAAGCTTGGCAAGCTGTCAAAGCGTTTCTCCTGGCTGTATGGGGAGTCATCAAAGGCGCTGCACTGGAGATATTCGGTGCCCTGTCTGCATGGTGGGCGGAGAACGGGGAACAGGTACTTGCCTCGTTCTCAAAGATTTGGGGCGCCATCAAGACACTGTGCATAGCGCTCTGGAACGCCCTGTCATCGGCCGCTAAGGCCATATTCGGGGCGCTGAAAATCTTCTGGGACCAGTGGGGCGGGACCATCACAACGGTGTTCTCGACCATCTGGAACACGCTCATCTCGCTCATCCAGCCTTTCCTCGATGCGCTGTCTGCGCTGATCGACTTCCTTGCGAATGCGTTCACCGGAAACTGGCAGGGAGCATGGCAGGCCATCAAGGACTTCGCCGCCGCCATCTGGCAGGGACTCGTGAACATCATCAACGGCGCCTGGACCATCATCACGACCATCTGGGGCGCCATCGTCAACTTCTTCGGCGGCATTTTCCAGGGTGTTTGGGATGTCGTCGTCGAAAAGGTCACTGGCATCAAGAACGCCATCGTAAACGGCTTCCAAGCCGCTATCGACTGGATAACATCACTGCCGGAACAGGCGCTCCAGTGGGGCGCTGACATCATCCAGGGCATTGTGGATGGTATTACCGGAGCCGTCGGAAAAGTCGTGGACGCTGTCTCCGGCGTGGCAAGCAAAATCAAGTCCTTCCTCGGTTTCTCTGAGCCTGAAGACGGCCCCCTGAGCAACTTCCACACATATATGCCCGACATGATCGACCTGATGAGCAAGGGCATTGCTGATGGGAAAACAAAGGTAAAGGCCGCACTCAACGACCTGACCGGCGATATGGCCCTCGGCGTGGAAGGGGGAAATCTGGATGTTGCAGCCCCGGATATGATCGACCTAATGAGCAAGGGGATCGCAGCCGGGAAGCAAAAGATAAAGTCCGCGCTTGACACCGTGACCTCCGACTTGGGGATTGAGCTTGACGCTGGTGGGTTTGGCCCCATGCTGAAAAGCTTCGGCGATAAGGCGAAAGCTCTGGCCGGCGCCGGTTCCGTCAAGCCCAGTACGGCCGGAACCGTCACGAGCTCCAGCGTGAACAAGAGCGTTGTTCAGAATGTGGCTATCAACAACCAGTTCAACGGTGATAGGGCCATCCAGCAGAAGACCGCCAAGGCTATGGATAAATCTGCGAACGATGTTACCGCAGAGCTGGCGCGTGGCCTCGCTTATGCAAGGTAGGTGATTTGAGTGGCGAGAGCAAAGCAGCCCGTCTCCGTCAACGGCGTCGAGTTCGACGCCTTGATGGATGAAACCAGGGGCTTCGAGGCTACTGTGCCTGAGTACGCAGTCGAAAAGGGCTTCAATGTCAGCGATGCAATCATTCTCGGCTCTGAAACGCTGAATATGACCCTGTTCTTGACGAACACGCCGGTTACTTGGCATCGCAGGCACGGATCTGATCAGAACCGTGTGGAGAGCGTAGTGAAACAGCTTCAGGAGCTGTATTACGGCAAGAAGCCGGTGACAGTGGTTACTTCGGACGCCACCTTCACCAGCATGGCTATCACCAGCCTGACGATCAGCAAATCGCTCGAAACGGGCCATGCCAGAGAGATCCCAATTTCATTCAAGAAAATCAGGGTAACGCAGGCGGCCACGACCACGATCCCCGCCAGCTACGGAAAGAGCGGAGCAAGCGGGACGCAGGCGGGAACTGCGAATACATCGGCCGGCAGCAGCGGAGGCTCTGGAGGAGGCTCGGGCGGCGGCTCGGGCTCGAAAGGCAACAGCTCGAAAGGAGAAAGCAAATCGAGCATCCTGTACGGGGCCGCCAAGGGAGTTGGCCTCGTCTGATTGGAGGGCACTGGTATGGATTTCATCAAGATAGAGGTTCCGGATATGAATGACAGCGTATCCCGCATCGTCCTTTCCGGAAAGGCTTATCTGATCCGCTTTACCTACAACGACACCTGCGACTACTGGAAGTTTAGCCTCTATGACACTCAGAACGAACCCATTGCGCTTGGCATTAAGATTGTGCCCCGGTTCCCGCTGAATGTTTTTTACGGGGTGACAAAGCTTCCAGACGGGGTCTTTGGTGTGATGACCAAGCTGGATCGCATTGGCCGCAACGACTTCCTGAACGGAAATGCTCAGTTCATATTCTGTCCGGTAGAGATCGAGCAGTAATAGTTTGCTGCCTGCCGGCATTTAAGGCCCCGTCCTATGTTGTCCTGCGGAACATCCGTAGGACAGTCCAACGGACACTCCTCCAATAAAAAGCAGACGAGTCCGGTGCAATTCGCGTGTTGCACCAGATTGCACAGGTACAATTCCGCAAATGACCCGGAGTGAACAAGTCTGTCTGATCTCGGGGCATGAGAAAGGCGGAAAAGCACGATTTTGAAGAAATCCAGTGATACCAAGGCTTTCGGCCCGACTCATTTGATTTGTCCATAGGACTGTCCGCGTGACAGTCCAACGGAAAGTCTGCGGAAAATCCACGCATAACCGTAACCGTAACCTAAACCGTAACCGTAACCGTAATATAAACCATATAAGATATATATATGTGCGTGTCTGCGACCCGCACGACAGAGTTTTTTCTGATTTTTTGCAGAGAGGAATGAGTGAACAATGGCAGGCTATCAGAACTTTGACAGACAGTACCGGGTAGCCTGTGGGCCTGCGGGCGGTACTGGATTTGAAATCGGGGCAACCTCTCCGGGCCAGCCCGTTCCACTCCATATCAGCTTCTCCATACAAAAGAGTGATCTGGAAACGCAGAACACCGGGAAGGTGACGCTCTGGAACTTGAACAAAGAACATCTGTCAGTCATCAAGGAGAAAGACTGCGTCCTATCCCTGAAGGCTGGATACGGGAATGTGATGCCCTTGATTTTTGCCGGCATCATCAGCTTTGTGTCCACCACGAACGATGGCGCCGACAGAAAGACAGAGATTGATGTGGTAGACAACCTTGTAGAGATCCGGGACACCTATGTCACGATCTCCTACAACGGGACTGTGAACTGGAAAACCATCTTCGACGATGTGGCTGCCCAGATGGGCGTAGCGGTGTCGTACTCCTACAATGCGGAGTTTGCGGACATCGCAAATGGTTTCAGTTTTGTCGGGCAGGCAAGGGACATCATGACCAAGGGATGTAAATGCTGCGGCCTCGTTTGGAGTCTCCAGAATGGAGTCATGCAGGTGAAAAAGCCGAATGATGTCATGAGCAAGGAAGTTTTTCTTCTGACACCGGATACCGGCCTGATTGGGATACCGACACAGGTGGTCGTCACGCAGGCCGAGGCGACAGGGGAGAACAAAATCGGCTGGGATGTCCAGTATTTCCTCAATGGCGCGATCCACATTGATGACTATGTGAAAGTTGAGAGCAAGGCCGTGACCGGATATTTCCGGGTGTACTCGCTTGATATTCAGGGAGACAACATCAGCGGAGACTGGATGTGTACCGCCCGTCTGCTGGAGGTGAAGTAGATTGCTTCAGGAGTTTGTTCAAGAAATCGACAACACTGTTGCCAAAAAGATGAGCGGGATGCACACGGCGATGCCCGGAATCATCGTTTCGTTCGACCCCGGAAAAATGCTTGCTACGGTGCTCCCGAAGATGAAATTCAAGAAGCCCGATGGAAAGACCATTGACTACCCGCAGATCACCGGCGTACCCGTTGTGTTCCCGCAGGGAGCAGGGCAGAGGGCAACAGTGGCCTTTCCGGTGAAGGCTGGGGACGGGTGCCTGATTGTCGTTTCCGAGCAGTCTCTTGATTTCTGGATGTACGGCCAGGAAACCGCAACAGACCTCTCCTTTGATTTGACGGATGCCATGTGTATTCCCGGATTGTTCCTGAAAACAAATCCGGCGGTTCAGGCGGCCTGTGCTCAGAACGCGGTTGTGGTCGATGCTGGCGGGAGCCGGATCACGGTGAAGGCTGGAACCGTAACGATAGATGCGCCGACGATCATTGCCAATGGGAACGTAGAGGTGAACGGAGATTTTACGGTCTCTGGTGGTATAGTCAATCTGAATTGATGGAGGGAATTATGGGCTACAACGTCAAAAAAGCAAAAAATTTCGACATCTGCGAGAAGAAATTCCGGGAAATCACTTCGACGAAGAACCTGAAGGACGCTGTGTTGAAGTGTGCAAGACGGAGGAGGCCGAAGGTATGCCAGGGGCAGCGAGGCTGAATGATGGTGTGGCTGGCACCACGGCAGGGGAGCACTCGGGCCATGCTCCGCCTCATCCTCCGGAGTCGTTCTCCGGAGCGATAAGCGCCGGATGCTCCGGGAACGTGTTCATCAATGGATTGCCAGCGGCCACCGTCGGCAGCGTGACAACCGAGCGAGACAGCTGCTGTGGAAGTTCAAAGGGGAAGGTGGCCGCCGGGAGCTCATCGGTTTTCATCAACGGGAAGCCGGCGGCCCGGATGGGAGATGCCTTAGCTCCGCACAGTGGAAGCGGGAACATAACATCCGGAAGCGGAGATGTTCTGATCGGGGGATAAATCCTTCTGAGCTGGCCCTCTTTGCTTACGCATCGGATTGTGGGCAGGAGCAGTCCCTGGGCTGCCATGCTTATTTTATGCCGTTTTCCAAGAAAAACCGGAAAACCGGAACGACCGCCAAAGGCGCTCACAGCGTCTCTAAGCGGCTTTCGCTTTAGGGATAAACCTACACAAAAAATCAGCAAGGTCATTTCCTGCGGCCGTTAGGCTGATTTCGCGGCAAGAATAGAGAGGGGGGGAGCTAAATGTTAGACATCATGCTTGATGCAGACGGAGACATTAAGGTTTCGGCGACCGGTGACATCTCGAAGACAGAGAGCGTCCGTCAGGCGGTGCTCGTCAGGCTGAGATGGTTATACAGCGAATGGAGGCTCGGGCCGGAGCTTGGCTTCCCCTGGTTTGAAGAAGTGTTCGTGAAGAACCCGAACACCGTGAAGATCCGGCAGCTCATCAGGGACGAGATCATGAAGGTTGATGAAGTCACCGCCGCTGAGGTCATATCGGCCAAATATGATCCGGCCAAGAGAGCGGCGACTTTCGTTTATACCTGCTCCGTTGGAGAAGCTACATTCAGAGGGGAGGTGACATTGTATGGCTGATTATGGATTGACTCCGAACGGGCCGAACATCAAGCGGCTGGATGTGATCCTTGACGACCTCCACAAGAACCTGTCCGAGAAGTGGGGCGTGAACACCCGGCAAAATCCGGAATCGCTGTTGAACCATCTGCTGACGAATATCGCAGACCGATGCGCTGAGCTTTGGGAGCTCGGAGAGGACATCTACTATTCGATGTATCCGGCCACCGCAGAAGGGCGCAGCTTGGACAATGCGGCTCAATACGGCGGTTCCACCAGGGAAAATGCGGCAAAGTCCTATTACCCGATCCACTGCACCGGTACGGACGGGACTGTGCTCTCTGCCGGAACCCTGATTTCCTCCACAACGAACCCGACCACGCAGCTGAGCCTGACAGGCCCAAAGAAAATTACCAGAAGTGCGTTCAACAAAGTCGGCATTAAAGTCGCCTTGGCAGAGACCGGGGATGTATACACCGCAGCCATCAATGGCGCGGTGTATTCTTTTTCCTCGGAGGACGCCAATGCTTTGCAGATCCTGCGCGGACTCTCCGGCGTCATCACCGAAAAGGGCTTCACCACATCCGTAGATGAGACCAATGAGGTTCTGAACATCGAAGCCGATGACCTGACCTCCGTAAATAGCTTGGTTCTTTCCGAAAACCTGACCACCGATACCGTCACATCGGTCATTTCCTTCGGAACGGTAGAGACTGGAGACATCCTCCTTCCGGATGGAGTCATCACGAACATCGTGAAGGCTGATGCTGGGCTGCTGAAAGTGGTGAACCTGTGCGGATATATCGCCGGCCGAGATGAGGAGAGCGACGCCGAGTTCCGGCAGTCCTACGCGGATAAGATTTTCAACCGTTCCTCCAGGATGCTTGAGAGTATCCGAAGCGCCATTCTGAATAATGTCCAGGGCGTTACGAGCGTAGCACCGTACGAAAACCCGTCCCATGAGTGGGACAAATTCGGAAGGCCACCTCACAGCATCGAAATTGTGGTAGACGGCGGAGATTCCAAAGAGATTGCGAGGCAGATCCTTGAAAACAAGGCTGGCGGTATCAACACATTTGGAGATACCGCCGTTGTTCTGTCCGGGGAATATGACGAGGACATCACGATCCGCTTCAACCGCCCCGCCACCGTCTACACATGGTTCCGCCTCGGGATCACGCTCAGGAAGAACGAGGCAATCCCGCCGAACTATGTAGACCTGCTCCGAGAGGTCGTGCTCAGGAACATCGAAAATCTGGATGCCGGAAGCGATGTCGTTCCGCAAGAGTTCATGTCTGAGCTGTATGCTGCCTGCTCCGGTATCAGCTATATTGACATCGGGCTCTACACCACAGACAGTCCCGCTGGAAAGCCGGACGATTACCCCGATAGAAGTGCGGTAATCACGGCTCGCCAGAGGGCCTACACAACTGAAGATATGATCGAGGTGGCGATTGATGGTTGATTATATTGCCCTTCTGAAAGCTGACCTCGTTGAGCAGTTCAAGGGGAAAGCCAATATTGAGGCTTTTGTCGAAGTGGTCGGCGGCGAGCTCCAGCAGATCTTCGACTTCTACCAGCAGCTCAGAAACGAGCGAGATGTTTACAGCGCAGTCGGCAAGCAGCTTGACGGCGTGGGCAATATCGTTGACCTGAGCAGGATGGAGGCCGGCAAACTCGCTGGCGATCCGATCCCGTTTGACATCATCGACGACGATACTTACCGGCAATACCTCATCTACAAAATCCTCAAGAACAACAGCGATTGTACCTACCCCGACATCATCAAGGCGTTCCGAATGTTTTGGGATCGACCCCTGTACTACTCAGAGGACCCCGAGCAGCCGGCCACCATGATATTCGACACCGGAGAAATGCCGGGTGATGTAGATACTACGCCGCTGTTCCGGACGCCGCTGATCCGAGCTGCTGGCGTCACGCTCAAGCTGTATGCAAAGACCTCGACTCCTATGGAGCCATCGACGCTGAATATACTCAGCGGCCTCGGCTTTGCGGTTACAGTCACCAATCTGCCGGTCGTAGAACGCAACTACGACTTCAAATCCAAGGTATATGCCGCATCGAACATCGGGACGGTTGTGCAAGATGAACTCCCGGTGGTTGAACGGGCATATAAGTTCGAGTTTAGCCTCGGTATCGGGGCGAACGCTCAGAGCGTCACCCACGATATGCTCCCGGAGTTGGAGCGGAACATCCAGTATGATGCTGCCGTAAACGGTGGGAGCGTGGTGGGCAGTGTCATGGAGACGCCTATCAACGGCATTACGCTCCAGAAAAATGCCTGAAAGGAAAAGGAGGAGACTCGAAATGAGAAATACAGTTGCGAACGCCGCCGAACCCGAGCAGAGCAAAAAGTATTATGGCGGCACGGTCACGGTCGATGGCCGTAACCTCATCACCAGTCTGATGGCTGGCGAAACGATAGAGTTTACCCGGATTGTCGTCGGCTCCGGCTCTATGCCGGAAGGCGTAGAACCGATTGACATGAAGGAACTCGTTACCCCTGTGGCTGATGCAGTATCCACGATCCCGGTCGTCAAGAATGGAGAGATGTTCCTGACGGTCGAGTATCGGAACGACCTCAACG
Source organism: Lawsonibacter sp. (assembly GCA_037257225.1). Taxonomy (GTDB): domain Bacteria; phylum Bacillota; class Clostridia; order Oscillospirales; family Oscillospiraceae; genus Lawsonibacter. The sequence goes on along the minus strand of JAYCWP010000031.1, from coordinate 70,387 downwards.
GTGGACTGAAGGAAGGCTTCTGGCTGAGGGAGTTCGGCATCTTTGCCAAGACTGCAAATCGGCCGGAGATCCTGCTCTACTACGCCACCCTTGGCGACAGCCCGCAGCCTGTCAACGCATACAAGGACAATCGCGTCGACATCCGGAGATACCCGGTCACGATTGCGCTTGAGCTGAGTGCGAATGTGCAGGTTTCCTACAACCCTGGAGCTTTCATCACCGCTCCCGAGGCCGAGGAGCTGTTGCAGTCGATGGTCGATAAGGCGCTGTCTGATGTCGGCGCCGCGAAAATCAAGGACATCACGATCCCCGCCGAAGGCTGGGCCTTGGACGAGGATTTTGGTGAACAGGGCGGAATGGGAAGGGACGACTACCGCTACTATGTGGATGTTGTCATGGCCGATGCTACCGCCGGCCACTTCCCGAATGTCGCCCTGCATAAAAGCGCTTTAGCTGCCGCGAAAGAAGCTGGCTTGTGCCCGACGGCAAGAGCTGACGATGGCTATGTACGGCTTTGGGCGAGAAACGAACCGTCCGAGCCTATGGAAGCCACTATTGCACTTTTGTCCGGCGGCGAAGGCGGAAGCAGCGGAGGAGGTGGAACTTATGTACTGCCGGTAGCAACCAGTACCAGACTTGGCGGAATTAAAGTCGGCAAGAATTTGAAGATCACCGATGATGGCGTTTTGTCGGCCACCGGAGCATCTGTGTCCGATGAGGATATGGCATCGCCTACGGAAACGGATGAAATGCTTAACGAGGTGTTCCCGCCCAAAGTTTGATCCTGAAAATACACAAAACGAGGAGGAAACCTTATGGCCTATGATCCTACGAAACTGGTAACTCTGAAAGAGCTGAAAAGCACGGCCAGCCGCATCAAGACGGAGTTCCTGGCCGCTATTGCAGAGTCCGGTCATGCCATCTTCCAGAAAGCAGACACTGTTCCTGCTCCGGAAGATGCACAGGAAAATATCCTGTATCTTGTCAAGAATGAAGGCTCCGGCCATTACGACATCTACGCCCTTGTGGACGGGAAGGTCGAGTGGCTGGACGATGTAACGGTCAATCTGGATGGCTATGTCACCGATGAGGAGCTGACCCAGGCTCTTGCGAGCCTCGGCGCCGGCTCTGTGTATGGCGGCACCAAGACTGATCTGGAGACGGCGGACAGCGATGTCATCGCAGCTTTCTTTGGGCAGGATAGCGCCCCCACCCCCAAGGAGGGTGATGTCTTTGTTGTGACCACGCTGGTTGAAGGCGTGACCTACGAGATGTCCTCCTACTGGTACGACGGTGGGAAGTGGGTAGCCATCACTGGCAATGTCGACGCGAACAAGGTCATCATGCGCGACAATATCATGATGGCCGGCAACTACACTCAGGTGGGCAACAAGACCAAGGCCCAGAACGGCACTGCCGAGTTCTCCACCAAGGGAATGTCTGTTGCTGCGATCCTGACGGACATCTTCAGCAAGCGGCTCCAGCCCACCATTACTGCACAGCCCTCCGTCGGTGGTTTCAATCTGACTGGGGCCAAGGCCGTTGAGGCTGGCACGAAGATTGCCTCCGCAGCTTACACCGCAGGCACCCTGAACCCCGGCACCTATCAGTATGGCCCTGAGACTGGCGTTGTGGCCTCTAATTGGGTGGTGCAGCGTATCACCGACAAGGGGACTGAGCAGATCGCCAGTGTTGATGCCGCATCTCTGGGCGCTGGCTCTGACGACAATGGCGGCGCCGGCTTCATCATCGGTGATGTCGGCGGCGAGGGTGTTGTGTCCAGCCTGAAGCTGAAGGCAATCGCCACCCACGGGGCCGGCGTGACCGCAAAGGATAACCTTGGCAGCGACTCCAAGCCTGCTGTGGCTATCACTGCTGGCGCAAAGGAGAAGGTCACTGGCGCCTATACGCCGTACCGGAACTACTTCTACGGCGCCACCGCAGAAAAGCCCGCTCTGGACACGGCGTATATCCGTGGGCTGACCAAGAGCAACAAGGCGTATGCCGCCGGCATCGTCACCATCAGCGTACCCGCCGGGACGCAGCGTGTGGCTATCGCCTGCCTTGCCAGCAAGAAGGGCGTGACCAAGGTTATCAATGAAACCGCAATGAACGCCGATGTGACCTCTACCTTCGTCAAGTCTACTGTGGCCGTCGAGGGTGCCGCTGGCTACACCGCTCAGGACTACAATGTCTGGGTGTTTGAGCCGGCCGTCCCTTATGAGAACGCAGCGACCCTGAAGGTCACTTTGGGCTGAGAGGAGGGAATGAAATATGGCTATCAATAACACCACGAAAACCTACGCCAATATGGAGTTCCCGCTGGCTATGAAGCGGCAGGATGCATTTGCACTGGACCCGACCTGCGTTTGGCCCTCTCTTGATGCGGCCGTGCAGTATGCCAAGACCAACCCCACCGCCTATGTCGGGCAGCTCCTGTCTGTTGTCGTCGGCGGCGTGTCCACTTCGTATCAGATCAAGAATGAGGCTGGCGAGCTGGAGCCCCTGGGTGCCGCTGCTGTGAATGTGGCATCTGACGAGGAGTTTCAGGAGATGTTCAACGAGGTATTCGGCGCCAAATAATGTGGCGCCGGATGCCCGCTGACCAAATAAATATCATTTCAGGAGGAAAAGAATATGTCTTATGACACCAGCAAACTTGCTAAGCTCGGCCATCTGAAAGAGCTGGCTACCAAGATCAAGAATGACTATGCCACCAAGGAAGAGCTCAATGCTATCAAGGTTCCGGAGTATAGCGTGTCTAAGCAGGAGGCGGCCGAAGCCGGCTACCTGTCCACCTACTATCTGACCAAGGACGGCCAGAAGGTCGGTGAGAAGATCAACATTCCCAAGGACTTCCTGGTCAAATCCGCCGAGGTCAAGAAGGTCAAGACGGAGAACACCCCCTACGACGGCGCCAAGGTTGGTGATCCGTACATCGACTTCGTTGTCAACAGCAAGGAAGGCGATGACAACGCCACCCATATCTATCTGCCCGTAAATGAGCTGGTAGATGCCTACACCGGCGGCAACGGTATTGAGGTGAGCCCCGCCAATGTCATCTCCGCTAAGATCGACACTGGCAACGCCAACGGCCTGGGCGTTACCGCCGCTGGCTTCAAGCTGGATCTGGCTACCACTACTACCGCTGGTGCCATGTCCGCGACTGACAAGGCCAAGCTGGATGGCGTTGCTGAGGGCGCTACCAAGGTCGAGAAGTCCGAGACCAACGGCAACGTCAAGGTCAACGGTCAGGAGACTGTGGTGTACACTCACCCCACCACTGAGGCTGCCGGTGCCGCCTTCAAGAAGGTTGGTAAGGATGAGCAGGGCCATGTGGTTCTGGGCGATGATGTGACCAAGGAGGACATCGTTGGCCTGGGTATCCCTGCTCAGGATACCACCTACAACGATGCGACTCAGGCGGCCGCCGGCCTGATGTCTATTGCCGACAAGAAGAAGCTGGATGGCATGGTCGTGGCTGAGGATGCTGAGGTCCAGGAAATGCTGAACGAGGTCTTTGCGGCGGCCAAGGCTTGATTCTGCACACAATGAAAGATGGAGGGCGGGGGATACCCGCCCTCCGCCTTTTATTCAACAGATGGAGGTAATAACGCATGGGTAGAATTACACTCTTAAAACAACTCAGAGCCTGTGCGGAGTCGGCCAAGAATTTTACAAACGGTCTGGTCGCAGAGCTGGCCCAATCGGTAACGGACGCTATGGAGGAACTTGAACGGTTGAAGGCTGATAGATCCAGCTTCACGAAAGTTACCATTCCGGCCGAAGGTTGGGCGGAAGATGATAGTGTCACCGCTTACCCTGTCTATTACGACATTCCGGCGCAGGGTATCACAGCGAAAGACCGGGCCTCGGTCGCCATCGCACCGGGGAGCTTAGGCCATGCCGCCGCCTGCTCCATGTGCCCGACCTGCGAAACCCTCGCAGGAGTCATCCGCATTAGAGCCGGAAGCACTCCAAAGGCGGTCGTTTTGGCGGAATACTGGATTGACCAGGGAAAGGAGTAAAAAGTATGGCATTTGGATCTGTAAATGTCGGCGCACCGAAACACGACTGTGAAGCACCGCTGAAGGATAACCAACTTAAAGAAAACCTTGCTGATACTGATAGTTTTCCCTTAGTTGATAGTGCGGATGGTAGCAGAACCAAAAGAGTCTTATGGAGCAAGATCTGTGAAGCAATAAAAAATCATTTTGACACTGTCTACACCTCAAAGTCTAAAATCGGAAAACCTAACGGTGTAGCATCACTTGACCCAGATGGGAAGGTCCCGGCGGAGCAGCTGCCGGAGATGGACGTCTCTCAGACGCTGGCTAAGGCGGAGCTGAAGGACCCGCCGGTGGATGGCGACGGGGTGCTGGTCACGGACAGCGCGGCGGGGAATGCCACTAAGCGGGTATTGTGGAGCCGGATCAAGGCGGCGCTGAAGGGGTATTTTGATCCGCTGTACGCCGCGAAGAGCCACACGCACTCAAAAGCGCAGATCACCGACTTCCCGGCCTCGCTCCCGGCCAACGGAGGCAATGCGGCCACGGTGGGCGGGCTGAGCTCGGATCAGCTGATCGCCCAGGCGGTAGCGAAGGGGTGCCGCATTGCGACTGGGTCTTATGTAGGAACAGGGGCGTGGGGCGAGAGCAGCCCGAACAAACTAACTTTCTCGTTTACCCCAAAAGTTGTTTTTGTAGTGCAGTACTTTAACTCAGCCTCAGGTGTATATGGTCCTATTTATTCAAGTCAAAAGGCAAGTAATGCAGTCATGGTAGCAGACACCCTTACTGAATCATTTCAATCAGGAAATGGTTTCTACGAGCTAGGATATATCAACGATGAAGCTAGATACTCATACGGGAAAAAATCTAAAGATGGAAAGACATTTTATTGGTATTTTTCTTACGACAAAGACCGTTCTAGTTCTCAGTTAAACAGCAAGGGAGACGTATATTACTGGGTGGCAATCGGATAAAGGAGGAAAGCGAAATGTTGTGGTATATCGACCCTATCCCAAATGACTCGGGAGCATACAGTCCTCCGCAGTCCACATCTTTTGACGGAGCGATTCCGCTGACGGATGAGCAGTTGGATATGCTGGTACAGCACAACGGCTTTGTGGTCATCACCGGGGAGCCGGATCCTGACACAGAGGGCAGTGCAGTGACAGTGGCACCGAACACCGAGGCCTGGGAGGCGTGGAAATCCTCCCTCCCGCCTCAGCTGGAGCCGGAGCCCACGGAGACAGAACGGCTGCGGGCGGACGTGGACTTTTTGGCGGCTATGACGGGGGTGGAGCTATGAGCGTGTACGAGCTGGCCCGAAAATACTACCCCCGGCTGTGGGATGACGCCCGAATTGACGCTCTGGTCCAGGCTGGGCGGCTGACCCAGGCGGAAGGGGAGCAGCTGCACCGGGAGGCACAGGCCCCCGCCGCGGGCTAGGCAGAGGAGGCAGACATTGAGCATCCAGGAGCTATTGACAGGCGGGGGCGGGCTGGTGGTCCTGGCGCTGACGGTCATCCAGGTCGCCCCCGTCAAAATCAACCCCTGGTCCGCTATTGCCAAGGCCATCGGGCGGGCCATCAACGCGGAGGTGCTGGCCGAGCTGGAGCGGACCCGGATCAAGCTGGACAACCACATCAAGACCGATGATGAGCGGGCGGCGGATATGCACCGGGCCAGGATCCTTCGGTTCAACCAGGAACTGATTCGAAGCATCCCCCACACCCGGGAGGAGTTCATCGAGGTGCTGACGGAGATCGACCGCTATCAGCGGTTCTGCCGGGAGCACCCGGATTATCCCAACAGCCGGGCTGTCCACGCCATTGCCAACATCGGAAGGGTGTACGACGAACGGCTACAAAAGCACGATTTCCTGTAAAAGTGAAGGGAGGTGAGACTATGGACTTTGGGATTGCGAGCGTGGCGGCCATCACGGTGATCTGCTACCTGATCGGCCAGGTGGTCAAGGCGTCCGGGGTGGACAACAAGTGGATCCCCATCGCCTGCGGCGTGTCCGGCGGACTGCTGGGTATTGCCTGCATGGCTCTGGCGGTGCCGGATTTCCCGGCCACGGACCCGGTGACCGCCCTGGCGGTTGGCATCGTGAGCGGCTTTGCGGCCACCGGCGTCAATCAGGCGGCCAAGCAGCTGAGTAAGTAACACACAACTGACAACACGGAAGGAGAAAACAACATGAACGCCAATTACATCTATGACATTTTCCAGACCTGTGAGGACATGGACCTGCCCGACCTGACCGTTGCTCTGGCCCACCACAAGGCGGCCAACCCCATCCCCGAGGGTATGACCGAGCAGGGCATCAACGCCTTCATCGGCGGCCACTATGAGGCTCTGGTGGACGCCTTCGCGGCCCACGACCGGGAGGCCTTTGCGGCCGCCGTGGAGGCGGGGGTCCGGGAGGACGAGGAGCGCGCCCAGCAGGAGGCCGGTCAGGAGGGCTGATCCCATGCTGATCTGCATTGATGCGGGGCATTGTTTAAGCACACCCGGCAAGCGGTGCCTCAAATCTATTGACCCCAATGAGACCCGGGAGTGGGTACTTAACAGCCGGGTGGCGGACAAGCTGGAGGCCATCCTGGCAGGGTACAGCTGCCAGACCATGCGGGTGGACGACGTGACCGGCAAGCGGGATGTGACCATGTCCCAGAGGGTGGCGGCGGCCAACCGGGCCCGCGCGGACGTGTATCTGTCCATCCACCACAATGCCGGGATCAACGGCGGCTCCGGCGGCGGGATCGTGGCCTTTGTGGCACCTAAGCACCAGAGGCAGAGCGAGGTGGTGCGGGACGCAGTGTACCGCCATACCGTGGCGGCCACCGGCCTGCGGGGCAACCGGGCGCAGCCGCTGGCGGAGCAGAGCCTGTATGTGCTCAATTACACCACTATGCCCGCCACCCTGATCGAGCTGGGGTTTATGGACAGCCTGACAGACACGCCCATCATCCTGACGGAGGAGTTTGCGGCCAAGGCGGCGGCAGGGCTGGCGGCGGCGCTGGTGGAGGTGTATGACCTCCAGGTGAGACCCAGCGATCTGGTCATCAGGACTGCCGTGCCGGCGGAGGATCTGACGGTGGAACTGGTGGACCGGCCAAAATCGGAGTGCGGCGACAACTGCGCCAACGCAGGGTATTTCGCCAACTATTCCGAGGGCGGGGAGCCGTTCACCCTGCCTGTGGGGCATCTGGTGGCGGACTACAATGCCTCAGGGAAATGGCCGAGGCACTACTGCCAGGAGCGCGGGCGGTTCCAGGGGGACCGGTTTACGTTTGACTCCGGCAGGTGGGTCTATGCCAATCCTATGTATGGGAAAGCGGTCTCCACCCTGCTGATCTCCGGCGGCAAGGCCCGGGTGGAGGAGATCCGGACGGTGCCGGAGGGGACGGACTACGCCGTGTCCGGCATCCCTGTGCTGCGGTCCGGGAAGGCCTGCACCACTGCCCAGGCCAAGGGGCAGGGCTGGGATGCCTCCCCGCTGCGGGCCGCCTGGCACACGCTGGTGGGCCTCAAGGGAGACGGCATGGTGTACGTCATGGGCTGGCAGTCCAGAACCGCCAACCTGCTGGACAGCGGCGAGGCCGCCCGGGTGTTCCGGGGGCTGGGTTTTGTGGATGTGCTCAAGCTGGACGGTGGCGGGAGCTATTACCAGAGCCGGGGCGGGACGGTCTCCAGGACTGCGGAAAACCGGCGGATTAACAGCGTACTGCGCTGGACGGTGAGAGAGGAGGAGCCGGAGTTGACGGAGGACCAGGCATGGTTTGACCGGATGATGGAGGACTGGATGGCGCGCAGGGCCAAGGAGCCAGCCAGCCAGTGGGCCCAGGCAGGCCTGGAGCAGGCCAAGGCCAAGGGCATTACCGACGGGACCAGACCCCGCAGTCTGGCGACCCGGGAAGAGGTTGCATTGATGGTCAATAAGGCGGTGCGGCCTTCGTAAACAAGCGTGAATGGGTTTTGACCTCCGACCCGATGCGCCCGCTGTTCAGAGGGATGAGCGCCCCCTCGCCACCCCACAGAAAACTGAATAGCGGTATATAGAAGAACGCCCTCACTCCGACAGAAATGCCGGGGTGGGGGCGTTTTTTGCTTTTCTGGAGTAAATCTGGGTGGGTGCTTGAGGGATCGAAAAATCTATTGACATCAGATAGTCAAGTGCTATAATAAAGGCGTAACTAAAAAATAGTTACAAAGAAATGAGGTAAACTGGATGGCAAGAATAGAAGCGCTGCTGGATAAACTATGTAAAAAGCCAACACCAGCTGATTTCCGGTTCAGCGATTTGCGAAAAATCATGAACTACTTTGGGTACTTGGAGTCAAACAAGGGAGCGACATCCGGATCGAGGGTCAAATTCTATCACCCGGAAACTCAGGCAATTCTCTTACTCCACAAACCACATCCCGGAGATGAAATGGCAAAAGCGGCAGTCGATTCGGTAGTAAGATTTTTGAAGGAGCATGGTCATATATGAGAAACAGTGATTTGCTGAAATACAAAGGATACTCGGCTCGGCCTGAGTATTCTGTCGAAGACCGCATTTTCTATGGGACGATTTTGGGAATTAGCGACATGGTAGACTTCCAGGCCGAGAACGCAAAGGATCTGGAGGATGAGTTCCATAAGGCGGTGGATGATTATTTGGAGTTCTGCGCTGAAATCGGAAAGAAGCCGGAAAAGGAATACAGCGGTCTATTCAATGTCCGCATCCCGCCTGAGCTTCACAAAGAAATCTCGATGCTTGCTCAGGCTGAGGGCGTGACACTGAATAAGGCTGTTGAGCAGGCGATCAGGGCGATGGTGCATAGCGCATAGCCGATAGATTGCCAGCAGCGAAACAATAGAATAGACTCAAACAGCATGAACCCCCGTTTCGGCTTTGGCCGAGGCGGGGGTCTTTTTTGCTTTCTGGAACAACGGGCCTTCGGGAATGGCCGCCAAATCCCGCAAAAGGACCGGGAAAGCGTGGGACGGGGTACAGGAGGGTAATTTCACCTGCGACACGAAACCACTCGCAAAAGGCCGGGAAATGGCTTGTATCGCCATCGACAACACGGATCAAAACCGCAGAATAAATCAATTCTCAAAATAACCAAAAATGAAAGTTCGTATTTTACAAAATGTTCCCACGGGACTTTTAGAAACTCCAGATATACTTACACCCCTTTGGCAAAAAACCGCCAAAACTGCTTAAAAAGGGATATACGAGCAATCTTGATATATTGATATAAACAGAAAATTTTTTAGAAAATATTAAAAAACATATTGACTTTACCAGTCGGTAAGTTATAGTTAAGTCACGATATAAATTACCAATCGGTAAACACCACCGATTACATCGGAAAAGGAGCAGCGATATGAAACGATCTGAAGTGACAGCTGATAAGCTGAAGGCCCTCGGGTATGTGGCAATGAGACAGTTTGAAAACGCTTGGAGATTTGACTCCAAGACAAAGACTGTCTGCAATGAAAAGCAGAGCGCAGAGCTGTTTGCCCTGGTCGTGAAGGCGGCCTGTGAGGGCGGAAGCGTCGAGATCCGCAAGAACAACGCTGACCACACTGTCAATGTTTTCGTGGAAGCCTCATGGCAGGAATTCCGAGGGACGGCCATGACCTACTTCCTGAGCCGGCCTATGACCGAAGTGGAGATCGTTGAAGCGAACCTGTATACCGGAAACTGGGAAGCATGAAAGGAGAGAGCGAAATGATCGACTTCAGAAACTATTCCGACCTGATCCGCAAGTGCGTGGCCGAAGAAAACGAAAAGGACAAGAACTGGAAGTGGTCCGTTAGATCTATCGGAAAGAACAAGGTGCGTATCTGCTGGGGCTATTTGGACTATCTGGAGGAGAAGAACAACTGCTTCTCCATCACAGCAAATGGGTACCCTGATGATGACTTCGTTTCCAATGACATCGTCTACCGGCATCCGTCCGGAGGGATGATTTCCTTTACCTCGTTCGGGAAGATGCCCGGGAATACAGCTGATACGATTGAGGAAGCAATCGAGCAGGCCATCAGAGGAATTGCTCGTTACGCCCACAGCAGATATTGATAGGAGGAAAAGAAGATGAAGAAATATTTCGTTCAGACCAAGTACCCCGACGGCGAGATCGGGCTGTCTGTAAACACCGCGAGCCAGATTATTGAGATGTTCGGCTTCCAGGACTGCACAGATTGCGAGCTTGAGGTATTCGACGGTACGATTTTCGGTTCTATGGTTCGCTTGGTGCATGAGCCGGCCGCGAGCGCCCCGTTTAACTTCCACCGCTTCATCAACTCGGCAACGAAAGAGATCGAGTTTGAGGGGCTCAGCCGGGAACATTAAGGGAGGGATCGGAATGAATATCAGGGACAATCTGCTTGTCACAATCGGAAGCCGAGTTGCCTACATGGATGTGCGTGGAGACATAGAGCTTCCGGATGGATCGAGAGGGGAAGACGCTCTGGCAGCCTTTGCTGCGAAGCTGGCCGACCAGTGGATGAATGAGGAGCCAGATGACTTGATGAGCTTCGATGAGTTCATCGAAACGGAGCTGGAGAAGAAATTCCAGAAAGGATGAAACGATGATGGAAAACAATATTTCGATTGAGCGTTTTGCATCTATGGTGCTGGATGCGTCGATGAAATACCCAAAAGCCAAAGTGGCGAGCATTGGGAGCGGAAGAAGCGGAGACCACTGGTATTATGGTCTGTTTCTTAAAGTCGGAGATGAAGAAATTCGGGTTGAGATCCCGGCATACGAAGGAGATGTTTGATATGACGTCGGAGTTGATTGATGAGGCCATCGCCTCTGCGATTATCCTATTTGGACTCTTGGGCGTTCTCGGAATTGGCGGACTGATTGCGGATTATGTATTTCCGCGCATCGGACCGCTGAACCGGTGGCTGGATAGTCTGCCCGGTTACGAGGATGATGACGAGGTCTACGAACAGTATCTGGCAGATCTTCGCGCCCGCCGCGTTGACAGACGGCGCAAGCTGGGAGCCAGAAAGGAGGAACGATAATGTTGCTGGAGCAAGAAAAAGAAATGCTGCTCGAGGTCCTGAAGTGGGATGATGCGAGCGAAGCTGTCGGCTTTCTCGTGAAGCGGTATTCGGAAATGTCGGTACATCATGCACGGGCATTGCTGACGCTCATCCCCAAAGTTGTCGATGAAGCGATGGGCCAGATCGGAAAGGCTGCGGCCGCCAATGAACAGGCTGCCTTCTGGTTGATGTGCCAGAGGGAAATGAAACCAGACAACTCAGAGGAGTTTTTCGCCTCGATGTTACCAGTATGTATGGTGATGTTTCCAAACGGTAAACCAAAGGGGAGAAGCAAGGCGGAAATGAACTACTGGAACCTATTCGTCAAGCTACTCCGGAACCCAAAGATTTTCTCGTGGGAGGAAGATCAAGTGTGGGCCGACCATCATGGATACACCGATTATCTGAAGCTCGTAGAGAGCCAGTTGAAGGAGGGAGCCGAATGAATAAAAGCGTCTTTGTAAGCTGTGGAGACATGGAGTGGAACGGCAGAACCGGCGAGACGGCGGAGATCCTGCATCGGCTCACAGCGGACAAGGTTGACGACGAAGTCGGCCCTATGTTCCGCATCCGGTTTGCAGATGGTGTTGAGACCGACGCTTTTCTGGATGAGCTTCCTGATCTGAAAGAATATCTGTTCGGAGAGGTAGTTTACGACATCACATCTTGCGTACCGGCAGTGGCTGGAAAGCTGGATGAAGATTGTTGGCACGACAGTCGAGATCTGTACGCCTGCATCTATGGATGGGCTAAAGAGTTTGAACGGGAGCATCCGAACCCTGGCTTCGATTATATGCCTCTCGTTGAGAAGTTCGCTTACGAAAAGCTGAAGGAGTTCTTTGGTGTGGAGGGAGAAAGATGATTGATTTGATGGAGCTGGTCGTAAAGGTGGCAAAGAACGGGATACGGCTCGGTGTTTACTTCGAGGACGGGTACACGATGCGAATTGAAGCGAAAAGGGGAAACTTGCGGTCGCTGAATGTCGCAAGCACAGTGGAGTTCTCTCTGCAAGGATTTCAGCAAGACAGATTAGCTAACCACATTCTCGAAGAAATCATCTATCGTCTCAACGAAGCAGAGGAAAAGGCAATCCGAGAAGGCGACCCGGCGTTTTGCGCCGAAAAGAGGTGACAAACACAATGGAATGGATCGTGTTTTATCACAAGGGGAAAGAGCTGGCCGCTCATACGGTAAAAGGCACATTCCCGGGAGAGCGGGAAGCAGTGATTGAGCTCTTGGCAGGAGAGAAAGGTATCCCGCCGGAAGAAATCCAGGTTGTTCTGGAAGAAAGATAAATTGGAGGTAGAAAGATGAAAGAAGTTTTTCGGGAGATCTACAATGACCACATCAAACGGCCGGGGGCAGATAAGCTCCTTGAGTGGCTCGAAAAGACGGACTTCTTCGTTGCGCCGGCCTCGACCAGATTTCATTTGTCCTGCGAAGGCGGGCTGGTGAAGCATAGCGTTCATGTCTATGAACGGCTGCGGGAGTTGTACTGCAATGAGCTTGCTCGAAACAGCAGCGGGCCGGTCATCCTCACGGATGAGGAAGAAGAAACCATCGCCGTCTGCGGCCTGCTCCACGATGTTTGCAAGGCCAATGTATACAAAAAGGAGCCAAAGAACCAGAAAAGCTACGACCCCGAAAAGGTAAAGAGGGCTCAAAAATGGCAGATCAAGCACGACGAGCTGGGAGACTTCATTTGGGAGTCCGTCATGAGCTACAAGTTTGAAGATCAGATGCCCTACGGACACGGTGAGAAGTCGGTCTACATTGTGTCTGGCTTCATGAAACTGAGCAGGGAGGAGGCATTTGCTATCCGCTGGCACATGGGCTTCGCTGATGACTCTTATCATGCGGGGTCTCATGGTGTAGGCGCTGCCTTTGAAATGTTCCCTCTCGCAGCCATGTGTCATATCGCTGATCTTCAGGCAACATATTTTGACGAGGTTGAAAAAGGTGGAAAATAGATACAGATACGGGAAACGATTGTACCGCATCTGGACTGGCATGAGGGCGAGATGCAGAACGAAAACGCACCATGCCTACGATAGGTACGGCGGAAGAGGGATAACTGTTTGCCCGGAATGGGAAGACTACGAAACCTTTGCACAGTGGGCGTTAGCGAACGGGTATGCAGAAGACCTTACAATCGAGCGCGTGGACGTAAACGGGAACTACTGTCCGGAAAATTGCACTTGGATTACAAGGGAGGATCAGGCCCGAAACCGAAGAAGCAACATCAACATAGAGGTTGGCGGTGTAGTCAAGACCGGTGCAGAATGGGCGAAAGAGCTTGGAATGGGAAAGCAAACCGTCCTGAGACGATTGCGAAAAGGTATGACGCCAGAGGAAGCGGTATCACTACCAAGAATGAAGCCGATTCCTCCTTTGAAGACTGTGTTCCAGTACAAAGACAGCGAATTGGTTGGTATTTGGGCTTGCGCCAAAGAAGCGGCGGAAGCAGTCGGCGGAAGCCCGAGAACGATTAAGTGGGCCTGTAACTCAGGCGGAAAGAACGCTTATGGGTTTATATGGACCTACGAAAAAAGGAAGAAAGAAGAAAAGACATAATAGGAGGTACAAAATGAAAGACATCATCAGCGCAGCCGAGATGGATCTGAGCAGGGAGAATGATGGGTACGAGGAGCTGCTGGAAGGCATCCGCCGCTCTTTCAAAGCCTGCGTCAACGAAGGGGGCGAAACCCTGTTCACCACAAATGCCACGGATCTGTATGACATCATCCTGTCCGCACTGCCTGCGGAGGCGAGACAGCACTACGACTGTCATGCCTGCCGCCACTTTGTAAACCGCTTTGGCGGCCTCGTTCGGATCGACGACCGTGGCGAGATTGAGCCGGCCATGTGGAGCTTCGAGCCGCCCGCTTTTTTCGCAAAAGCGATTGCGGAGGTTCGGGTCAAAGTGGACAACGCAAAGGTATCCGGAGTGTTTGTCCCGTCTGAGAGCAGACTCGGGAACCCGAGAACGGGATCTTGGACGCACATGGCGGTAGATGTGCCCAAGAAGATGATCTATCGTAACCGGCTCAAGACTTCCGAACAGCAGGCGGCCGAAAAGGCCGAGGATCGCAAGATGCTCCAGAGCGCCATCCGAAAGTATCGGAAAACCACTGTTGAAACCGCTGTGAAGCTGCTCCGATCCGAGAGCCTTTACCGCAGCGAGAAGGTTCTTGGAATGGCAGAGTGGTTCCTGGGCGTCCTGAATGAGGTTGAAGGAAAGCGAGGCCGTTTGGCTGGAAACCTCATCTGGAAAAAGGCTGCTACTGCACCGACCGGCTTTTGCCATATCTCCTCCAGCATGATTGGGACGCTTCTTGACGACATCGAAGCGGGAGAGAGTTTCGATACGGTGAGCCGGAAGTTTGCGGAAAAGATGAACCCGTTACAGTACCAGCGGCCGCAGGCTGCGCCCTCTGCCGGGAATGTACTTCAAGCAGAGAGGATCGTGGAGAAACTGGGAATTGAACGCTCCCTCAGACGCCGATATGCTCGACTGGACGAAATCCAGACAATTTGGAGGTCGGCCGAGGTGAAAAGTGATAAAGCTGTCTCCAGCGGCGTGTTCTCCGGCGTTGTCACAAAGCAAGAGGCTCGTAAAAAGAAGCCCGACAATGTTATCGCGCCCGTTACGACTATGACCTGGGAGAAGTTCGCCAGAACTGTTTTGCCTGATGCACGGAAAATCGAGTTCTTCGCTACTGGGAGATACGACTCCTTTAGTGCGCTTGTAACTGCGGTAGATCCCGATGCCCCTCCCATCATCCAATGGGATACTGAGGAGAGTCGTAACCCGGTGAACTGGTATGTGTACTCTGGAGGTTCCTCTCCGAAAAGATGGAATTTGGAAGCCGGCTGGAACGAAGTGACGGCGGTGGCACTCCAGCCGAGCCTCTGGCAGGAAGGCTACGAAAACCACGGGAAGTCTGTTTTCTTCATCCTGAAGGGGTGCCGTGATACGAATTACAAGAACTGCGGCATTGCACTATTCCCGGAGTCCCTGAAGTCCGAGCTTCGGGAGATCCGCTCCACCATCGAGGCGTTCTCCAGAAACGGGACTCTCGAAGGATACGATGAGTCTACGGCCTGCGGCATCCGGCTCCAGGCGGGGAATAAATTCTGGGACTACAAGTTCCGGGTTACGACCGATCTTGGCGTGACCGAATACAAACTTGATCGCTGGGACTAAGGAGGGAATAAGGACATGGCATATACTCCCACTGTTGTTTTTGACTTTGACGGCGTTATCCACAGCTACACTCATGGATGGCAGGGCGCCGAGAATGTTACAGATCCCGTCGTTCCTGGTATCAAAGAGGCTATCGGCCAGCTTTCCGAGCTTGGATACAAAGTTGTGGTTGTCTCCACCCGCTGCACTTCCGCAGCGGGTATGGGGGCAGTCAGGAAGTATCTTCGAGACAACGATATTCGGGTTGACGATGTGATGGCTGAAAAGCCGCCGGCGATGTGCTATGTAGACGACAGAGCTATTTGCTTTCGGGGAAATTCGGAAGCTCTGGTGGATCAGGTTGTGAGCTTCAAGTCCTGGACCGGAACCGGAGCTGTGGATGACAAAGCCGTCGCTGGTCTTCGGCCGTGCGTAGGTGATCGCTGGGAAGCCGGAAAGAAAATCAAAGTTTCTGGATATTTCCATGGTTGGAAAGCTGATTATGAGGAGTTTGAGACCGGACCCGGAAATTTCACTGTGGCCTTGATCGAGGATGATGGAGGAAAGGTCTGGAGCTGTGTTGCGGAGTCTGTCAGATTTCTTGACCGCGCCGGAAAGGGGAGTGCTTTATGAGCACCCCATTTTGGAAGTCGGTGAAATGCCACGGATATTTGAAACCAGTGCATGACGGCAGAACAATCGAACTGCTGAAAGACGATAGAGGCCAAGCCGTAGGGGCGTCATACTGTGGGATTGGCGCTGACATCCCTGCTGAGTGCAACTGCGAAGGGGCGCTCGAATTTATCAAAACCTATTACGAAGAACGAAAGGCTGAGTTCGGCGGCGTCTGCGTTGGCGAGAAAACTGCCGTCAAAACAGCTTATCTCTACGCTGACACGGGCTATCAGTATAACGGAAGTGAATACATCCAGATTGGCAAGCAAACGGTCTCATCAGAACTGTGTGCCATCGTATATTTCAGGGCCGGACAAAAGAGACTGGTGCCGATGAGGCTCGTAGAAGAAGACCAAGAAGATTGCACAGTGAAAGAACGTCACGGGAAATGGATAATTCACACAGAACGGTTTGCGCCGTACCAAAGATGTAGCGTGTGCGGATTTGAGCTTCCGCTGATGGCGAACGAAAACGAAATAGAGCTGTCTTTGTATCGGCATTGCCCTGAGTGTACCGCAAGAATGGATCTGAAAGATTGAAACGGAGGAAAAAATGAAAAAGGATTTGATTGAAGTCGGAAAGACATACACCAATGGGCGCGGGAGAGCTCGGAAGATCATCGACCGAGGCCCGCAGTACACACTGTATTCCGGTCAGGCTGATTGTGACACCGTATTGCTGGAGATTGTCGCTGGCCCTGGGACTGGGACCAGACGGACGATGACTGCCGCTGCTTTTGCAAGCTGGGCGAAAGAGGAAGTCTCTCATGTGGCGGAGTGATGAACCGCAGAG
Source organism: Lawsonibacter sp. (assembly GCA_037257225.1). Classification (GTDB taxonomy): domain Bacteria; phylum Bacillota; class Clostridia; order Oscillospirales; family Oscillospiraceae; genus Lawsonibacter. The sequence continues at coordinate 53,676 of JAYCWP010000031.1, read as the reverse complement.
CGATGCTTGGTGGGTATCCACGAAAGAGTTCCTTCCAGACAACGGGGAAAAGGTGCTCGTGATCGACAAGTGTGGGGCAGTTCACAACCAAATGTTCACGGATTATGGGCTTGGAGGGAAAATGCTATTCAGGCCCGATGGACTCAAGCCAGTCCAGGACGTCAAATGGTGGATGCCAATTCCGATTGACGGATGGAACGACATCAAAAAGGTAAAGCCGGATGAAGGCGAAGTTGCACTCACGATGGGGGCGTATGGCCGAATTTTCAGCGGAGTTTGGAAAACACCGTGCGGAGCACGAGAGCCGATGTTTATGCCCTGTGTATGGGATGTTCTATTCTGGAGGCCGATGCCGCTGCTCCCAAAGGGCGTTTCGTTAATGGCAGAAGATTGGAGGCAATCTGAAACATGAGGAAAGATTTGCGCGCTTGCAGGATCGAAGACAGGAGAGGGGTGTTTTGGTTTCATTGCTGGTCCCATGTGTCCGAAATCCTGCCTCCGTCGATTTTGGCACACGGGCACAATGGCGGCGTAGTATCCGACACCTTCGCTATTGTTGAAGCGGAAGATGGAAGTATTGCCCGTGTGCGGCCAGAAAAAATCCGCTTCATCAGCAATAGTGAGTCGGAAGGGAAGGTAGAATAATGCAGGTTTGCCCGTATGATGTCACATATTGCGACAACAAGGGTTGCCCGTTCAAGGACTGCGAGAGCCACATCGCCCACACAAAGAAGTTCCCGGCAGGGACAATGGTGAGTGTTGCTGATTATGGCCGAACTTGCCGGCGGTATATTGGATGGCTTGTCGATGAGGTTTCAACGGAGGACAAAGCAAATGATACGAAGATATAGACCAATGTATAAGTGTCTGCTATGCGGGAGCGTTGTACCACTCCCAAATGACAACTGCGCTGACATTCCTACCGAGAATTTGGTGGACATAACAGCCTACCTCGCCAATAGCACCCAAAAGCATGAGAAAGCAAGGAAATGCGTTCCATACTCCGTGACCCATTTCTGCCGGGGAGATGATAGACGAGTTGGAGCCGCTATTTTTGCTGGATTTATTTGCGTCGATGAGAAGGGAGAAAAGAATGGATCTGATAAGAGAAAATGAGAACGACTTCAGTTTCTGGTTTCCGAAAGTGAAAGACTGTGGGATACCGGTTCCGAAGACGTTCTGGCAGAAGCTGCCGTCACACGAGGAGGAGCCTGAGAGAGCTGAACGCCTATATACGGCGTTCTACATGGATAACCCCGAGAAAGATATGGCCGTCATCAAAGAGTGGATCGACAGCGACATCATACCGAAGCTGAAAGAGGCAGGGCTGGAAGGGCATTTGTTCGTCAAGAACGCCCGCTTCAGCAACAAGTTCAACGCAAATGCCTCCTGCAACCTGTACGGCCTCCACGATCTTCATAGGGCTATCGCAGACATCAACTATCAGGCCATGTGCTGCGGCGCTGACGGTATGGATGAGATCGTGGTTCGCCAATTCATTGAGCACTGTCAGAGGGAGACGCCGTGCATTTACAACGGTCTGCCGCTCCGCAGCGAGTTCCGAGTGTTCTACGACTTCGGTGAGCAGAAACCGATCTTCACAGTGAACTACTGGGACTTCGACTATGTGTACCCGCATCTGTACGATGCCACCGACAAGATTGTTTTTGAGCATGAACGGGAACGCCTTGACCGGGCGTTTGAAGAAAACCGGGAACGAGTAGAGGCGATGGTCGGCACCGCCATGAAACGGGTGAGAGGGCTTGAAGGCCAGTGGTCGGTCGACATTCTCATGGACGAAACGGACACCCTCTGGTTGATCGACATGGCAATCGCGCAGAGATCCGCCTATTGGGAAATGAGACCGGACAATGAGAAGTATTGGTAAAGAGCCCGAGAAAGGAGAAAACAATGCTGAAAATTGAAAATGCAGAGACAATCGGTTGGGAACACGCAATCCGTGGTATGCGGAATCCGATGAACTCCTGGGAGAAGAGTGATAGTAATTTATACCATGCTTCGGTCCACTTCGACGAATGTAATAAACGGTGGGAAACTAACGGGCACCGTTTTATGATTGGCCCCAATGACCTCGACCTGATGACCCGGTTACGTAACGCCGGCACCGACCACCGGAAGTTCATGCGGATGATAACGGTCTATGTAGACCTGATCGATCCGCTCTACTGGTGGAAGGAGTTCGACACCTATAAGGTCGGCACAGTTGCCAATTCATGCTCCACCATGCACAAGATTGCAGACAAGGAGTTTACACTGGAAGATTTCTCGTGTGAACATCTGATTCAGGACTGGGATGATCCAAAGCGGCGAATTGGTCGCATTATTCCTGGCACACCGATGGAGCACCTCTACAAAACCGTCGAATATTTGAACCGTTGGCGCGAAAGATACCTGGTTGCCATCAAAACCGAATCCGAAACAGGACTCCCGGCCAAGGACATTTGGTGGCAGATGATCCAGTTGCTTCCGAGTTCGTACAACCAGAAACGGACGGTCATGCTCAATTATGAAGTCCTGGCAAATATCTGCAAGAGCCGCCGGAACCACAAGCTTGATGAGTGGCACACCTTCTGCGACTGGATCAAGACGCTGCCATACAGCGAATTGATTACTGGAGAAGGGAATGATTGACCGGAAGAAGTCTGGCGAAGCCATAGGAGCCATTCCTGCGGATACGGACAACCAACCCATCAAACCGGGTTGCTCCACCGGTTTTAGGGCGGGCCCAGGTGGCGTACAAATAGCCACAGGTGTCGATCTTGGAAATCTGGACGGAGAAATTGGACCCGTACTCGTTGTCGCCGATGAGTCTACGCCCATGACAGAGAATGTCTGGAGACGGATCGTAGAGGAACTCGGAAAACCTCGTTTTGCCTTTGAACGAACACTTGAAGGAGCAAGGTACACAAGGGGAATAAAGTGATATGGCTTCACAGAGAAAAGGCGGCACAAGCATCCAGGGATTTGTCCTATATCGGATTTTCTACGGAGAACACATCGTCTATGTAGGCAGAACAAAGCAGCCCCTTCAGAACCGCATCCGATGGCACCTATTTGGCAAGCCGATGCACCGGAAGATAGACATTGAGCAGGTCAGCAGAATTGAGTATGCAGAGTTCAAAACAGAGGCGGATATGAACCTATACGAAATCTACTTCATTCTGAAATGGCATCCGCCGCTCAATGTAGATGACAAGGCAAAAGACTTTCCGACTGTTGAACTTCCTGATGTTTTGTGGCGAAAATTTGAAACTCACCTATGGGGAAAGTGGAAAGAGGAGCTGACCAATAGGGCGTCGGAATATGAGCGTATGCTCAAACGCTACCGCTCCATCCCGGAGGAGATGTCGGTCATCAGGTCGCTGAAAAGAACAGGGGAAATAGACGATGATGAGTTTCAAAGGAGGGTTGCCGACCTGAGAAACGAACTTGATGCACTTAGGGATAAGCTCTGGAAATGATGAAACGGCAGAGGCCGGGGAAGCCCGACTTCTGCCGTTTTTGTTATGTAAGGGTTGAAGAGATGGCGTCGACTGCGCCCTTTATTTCAGAGTAGCTGCACCTTGCTATGCCGAGCTTCTCAATGCCCTGAAGGGATATTTTTCGCTGGTCATCCAGCCGTTCGTTGATGAGGGCGGTCGGGACCACATAGAACTCCCATTGATCGAGGTTCATTGGATCGGCAATAGCCCGGTCTGTTTCCGCAAAGAGGCAGAACACATATAGTTCGGAACGGCGCTCTGGAGGGAGTCCGTCTCTGCCGATGTATCTATAACCATCCTCGAACTCGCCGATGTCGCAGTTGACCGTTTTTGCTATTGAGAATACAGGCTTTGACAGAGTGGGGCGTTCCCAGGCTTGGAGATATGTCGAGCATTTGATTTCGATGCGAACGGGTCGGCCGTTGTATTCGTAGACGATGTCACACTCGCCCCCCCTTCTTTGGGATGGTAGTATCCATACCGAGAGCAGTATTGACGATGAACTCTGCCAGATCGCCACGAGGCCCGTCTCCCATGAGCCGGGACATTGACCACGCCCAGAAATCTTTGATTGTGGCTCGGATCTCGCTGCTGCCACAGGTGAACCGCTCGTCACCCGCCAGGACTCTATGCTTCATGTCCAAGGCCGGCACGCTCCTTTCCGATGCAAGAATACCTGACTGCTGATAAAAAGAATGTCATTTTAGAAACCTCCGAAAGAATGTTGTCTATTAGTTTACAACCGTATTCTAACAGTGGCTATTTTGCGCGTCAATGAGATTGTAAGCTAAAAGAGCGCAGAATATACGCTGATAGCTTACGGATCGGAGGCATGGAAATGGATAAAAAGGCACTTGGCAAAAGGGTGAATAAAGCCAGAAAGGATCGAGGGATAACAGGAGAGAAGCTGGCGGAGGCTTGTCACATCAACGCCACCTATTTGAGACAGATCGAGTGCGGGGTGAAGATCCCGAGCCTGCCTGTGTTCGTGACCATTTGCAAAGAGCTTGCAGTATCCCCGAACTACCTGCTTGCCGACGAGATCCCGGCCGCCAGCAGCCAAGATATTGAAGCACTTGTGGGATTGTGCTCGACAGCAACACCAAGTCAGCTCCGGACAATAACCGCAATGATACGAGGGGCAATCGAAAGCATAAATGAATGAAGCGCTGCTGACCCCTGCACCGAATGAGGTGTGGGGGTTTCGTTTACCGTTATATGTATCAACTTGTACCACGATCAATCTTGACATAGGAGGTAGGTAAGTTACAATATAGTCAAGGGAAACCCCTATACATATATTGATTTAAAAGGAGTATCAGAAATGATTACACCAGATGTCCTCAGAATGGACGCAGCGAAACTTGGGGCCTTGGCTGAAGCATTTGAGCGCACCTATCTCCACTTCCTTGACATTGGCAGCGATGAGCCGGAGGAGCGGAATAAGGGTGCGCTCATGTTTTATGCGATGAAAGACCTCGCTGAAAAGGTGCAGAAAGACGCAGAGGCGCTCGCCTGCAACATGGAGATCTGCGATGTCATTTATGCGGCCGAGAGGATCAGAAAAGGAGGGAAGAAAAATGGCTGAGAAGGTGGCGTTTGACGAAAAAGCGGCGGTGATCCAGAGCAAGAGTCACAGCGTAAGGGTGATGCTGAATGGAACGGAGACGATGTTCTCCGCGAGCGACATCCTGAACGCCTGTGGCATCAAGTACCCGCTCCGGTGGCTGAGCAGGAACCGGGCCGTCAATCCCGACAAGTTCAAGGAGGTGAAGCTTCCGTTCCCGATGATGACTGACTATGGGCGCCGTGAGATCCCGATGGTCTTCGTGAAGCCGGAAGTTGCGAAAGATATGATTGTGATGACCGCCTGCAACGCTGACATCAAGAATTGGCTGCTGAACGATGTGCTGACCTATCGAATTGAGTTGAGCGCAGAGATCCCAACTGAACCAGCGCAGAAATGTGAGCCAATAGCCAAACAGGCCGAGGTCCGGCCATACATAGACGCCCTGAATCGGCGTATTGACGTTATCCTGATTGAGCTCCTTGAGCTGAAGAAACTGGCTGCTGATAGTGTTGAGGCCGGCATTTGACCCGAATACAGCGATTTCCACGGATCACAGCAATACATACCCCATTCGGCACAATTCCAGCGGATTTAGGCGCCATCTCGTTTTGGTTTCCTCTGTCCGGCGCTTACCGATAAGTTTCACATGAAACACATATCGGTAAATGCAAAATAAACGAAAAAGAGGATATTTGGAAAATATTTTTGAAAAATCATCGTTTAACTATTGACTTAGCCGGTAGGCATTGTAAGATAAGTATGTAGTTAAACAACATCACATCACAGGAGGAACATCCAATGAAAGCTCTGAAAGAAAAGGCTGATCGCATCATCGCCACCTGCGAATTTGTCAGAGAGAACGGCAATAACACCTGGAACAACCGGTTCTATCGCAGCGGGAATGGATGCCTGTTCAATATCCAGACTAAGAACGGGAAGCTGTTCGATGTGATTTCTTACGGACGATAAGGAGGAGCGAAAATGTACGCAGTAGTCGCTGTTTACCCCTCTGGCCGCCGGCTTCTGGTCGGTTTCGCAAAGAATGTCACAGAAGCCGATGGCCTCGTGGCTGAGTGTATCGCTCACAACGGAGAGCAGAAGATCCGCGAAATGGGTATTCACTTCAACATCGAGCTGGCCTGCTGAGGCGGGCAACAAGGAGGATATAGTATGGATAGTTTAGCCAGCAAGAACTTCACCAGCAAGAGCGAGGCCAAGAAATTTGCAGCCACAGTGAAAGGCTTCATCGAGGGGCCGTTCATCGACTGGGATCTGAACCGAGAATATATCGTTTTCTACAAGGAGGTTATTTGACATGAGCAACATGAAAAAGACTGATGATTTCTTCGCAAAGATCGAGGCTGCCGGCCTCAGCAACGCCTTCGCAAAGATGAGCGGGATCGCATTCGAGACCATTGGATGCTATCTGGAGGATCTGATTGACGACGCTGTACATGAGATGGAAAAGCCTGAGTGCCGCATCCGTTACTGCGAGAAGGACCAAGATGGGGACGAGTGTTACATCTATGAAACCAGACAGGACGAGGAGGAGTTCGGCTTCTCCAAGAGCTTCCGCCTCATTGACGACCGGATCAGCTATCAGGCCCTGACGGAGCTGAGGGAGCTTATGCGGATTGGCTACGACATCCACTTCACATAACAGCCGCCAAATCCCAGTAAAAGACCGGGAATGGTTCCTGCGGATAGATCTGGACAACTTACCCACCGGAAAACCAAATGGCGCTACGAGGCCCCTGCGGGCTTCCTGCGCTATTGGTTTACCGGAGTATATGCCGCAGGGTACACAACGGAAAACGGAGATGAAAACTATGAAGCAGAAATTGACGTTCAATGAGCGGATGATCCTGATTGCCAAGAAGTATTCCCTTGCCCTGAAATGGCAACAGCTCAAGTATGGCTTTTCTCGAGCTGTCATCGACTGCGGGAGCTACGAAGAAATGTATGCCGTAGAAAAATTGTTGACGAGCAAGGCAAATGCCGCCTGTGACAGATGGAGCTGTAATTTGGGTGGCGTGTTCGAGGGTGTTGTATACGCGATGGATGCCGCCGACAAGGCTGAGCTTGACCGGATCTGCAATGAGGAGAGAGCCAGGGTAGAGGATTGGTGGCAAAGATACCACGTTGCAGACGATGAGACCCGCCGGCTGATGGCCTGCGGAGCGATTGTATAGGAGGGACAACTGTGATTGTTTTGAAAAGTGGGGGCCATGTAGACGCCGTCAACGTCATCAAAGAGGCAGGGTTCGTGGATATTACCCCAGATATAAGCTTGGTGACTCACAAGTTTTTTGAGAAGGAGGGGAAGCTGTTCGTGTTCAATGGATGGCACCGACTGGATGAGAAAAAGAACTGGCAGGATGTCGTGTTGGTGCAGATCAAACCCGCTCCGACAGATCGAGCAGATCTGGAGCGGTGGATTCGGCGGTGGGAATGATGGCAAGGGAGGTGTCCGATTTGAAGTGTAATACCTGCGGCGAGATTGTGTTCGCTGATGAAGAAGACCTGTGGGGCCATATTCAGATGCGCCACCCGGAACTGTTTGAGGAGGTACGGGATCTCGAAACGCCGTATATGTTGGAGATTTGCTATGACGAGTTATGAGAAGGCTATGCGCCATGCCAGGAACCATCGGAAAGACCGGTTCTGTCAGCAGTGCAACGGCTACTTCGGAGATGGAGAGCCAGAAGGCTTTCGGGTGCCTGAAGATGTGTTCGCTGATCTCTCCGCCAAAAGTATGGAGAATATCATGGGGACTGTGAAGGAGTTCCCGGTCTACCTACACCAGAAGAAGACGGGGGAGTGGGAGCTGGTGCCGAGGAACCACCTGTTTGGACAAGAGATCGGCTCCCCAGATGAACTTGCCAAGGTCGCCTCTGACTATGCTTGAATAGTAAGATAAACGGTTCCGAATATTTCAGAAAACTTTTGCCGGCCCTATTGACCCAGGCGGTAGGCGTTGTAAAGTAAAGTTACGCTACATTTACCAATCGGTAAACCGAAAGGAGCATATCGGAATGTTGATGGATCTGATTATGGATCTGCTCGAAGCGAGCACCAAAAAAGAAAAGGAGCAAGCCTACCGAAGACTCGAGAGGGTTGGCGTAGACAGAAAGACTGCTGACATCATGGCAGCCGAGTTCTACAAGGAGCAAGGCGGTGGAGCGAATGAATGATAAGCTGAGACACTTGATAGAGGATAAGGCTGACGAGCTTGGCTGGAGCGTAAGCTGTGACGATGAAGGTGGGTGGGAGTTCTCAAAGAACAGTCCTGTCGGAGAAGATTTCTCGTTCTATGTAGGCGGTGGAGACATCGTGAAGGAGGTCTATGAGTATTACGAAGGCTTTGATCCTGATGAACACGCAAAGATGTGGATTGAGGCCCAGGGGCGAGTTGAAGGTGTCCCGAGCAGCATCAGAACCTTGATTGACGATGCCGAAGACATAGACGAAATGCTGAAAGAGCTCGCCGGTGCCCTCGTGGATGTGGAGCAGGGGCTTCCGGGCGAAGATGAGGAGGATGAAGAAGATGGTGATTGATGCCATCAGATGCCACCATTGCGGAGAGTTTGTTCGCCGAAATATCCAGTTCGACGAAAATGGAGTTCCCTTCTGGTGCTGCCCCGAGTGCGGCGCAATTACAGAGGACTACCGATGGTTCAAGTATGTTACCCAAGAGGAAGCAACAGAGATCGTGGAACACCGTGGCCGGCGTGGACGCTTCGTTCTGGAGGATGGAGCCGCTTTTATCGGCATCGACAACACGACCGGAGATGCCTGGGTCGAGGAGTTCCCAGATCTGCTGGAATGTATGATCTGGCTCTGTGGAGATAAGGAGGATCGAAATGAGTAGAACCGTATTTGATGTTTACCTGCTGGATGTATACCTCGATGAAGATGGCTGGCGGGAGAATGAACGGCACAAACTCGGGAGCGTTGAAGTGGACTACACCATTGGAGAAGCTCCGGACGGGGTTGACATTCTGGCGGCGCTGAAGAATTTCAGCTACCGAGATTTGTCTGGCAGAAGCATTGGCGCCCTTGTTACAACCGACCGAAGGAAGGTGTATGCCGAGGACTGCTACGGAGACGGGAGCTGGTGGGAGATTGGAGCTGTAAAAAACCGAGTCCCCGTGTACGGGCTGAAATTGAAAGGTGATGTGGCATGACAAAAGAAGAACTTTGGGATCACCTGAAGGCTGGCTACTTCATGGATGATGCCTTCGACTTTGGTCCCGGCCAAGATTGCGTTATTTTCAAAGCGGATCAGTTCGAGATTGGGGATGAAATCATCTATATCCCGGATGTGTACCTGAACATGATTCCGTGCGGCACCTGCATCGTTGATGATGAAACCATCGACGATGTGGTAGGGAGCTGCTACACAGGAAACGACTTCGTAGAGGTATGCAACGGAAGCGTTGAATTGGCCGAGCGCTTGTTCTGGTACTGCGACTGGCAGCATCCCAGCTCCGCATATTCGGAAGTCTGTGAAGATGATGAGGAGGAGTGAGGCATGACCGACGAAGCCATCAAAAAAATGAGAGACGCCATTGTTGCTGCCTTGGAAGGGATGTGGGAGGTGACTCGTGATGAGGGCGGATGTTTCTGTTACGAAATCTACGCAGATTACAGGGATGAGATGCAGGACAGCTCTGCAATCGAAATTTTGCAGAGCGAAAACCCGTATCTTACATTTTGGGAGAAGATGAATGAATGGTACTTCGATTATGAAAATCAGCTCCGAGATGAACTGGATGGATCGGTAGAAAAGAAGCTGACAGAGGAGGGCTGGCCGTACTGTGGCGGGTTCTCTGATGAAGAAAAGGAAGCGTTCTCCGATCTGATGATGGACCTCGTTTATTTCAGCCTCCCGGAAGACCATTATCTCGGCCAGTCTTTCAATGTTCCGATTATGGTAGATACGGGAGATGGGAACTACGATTACACCCTGAACAGCGTTTATCCGTGCTGGTATGGGCGGTACGAGGACAGGCTCGATGATAAAGCTTCTATTGTATGGTTGGCCCGCCAGCAGGGATACACAAAGACGCAGCTCTGGAAGGCACTCAGAGATGGAGATGTTGAGAGCCCCAAAGGATTTCTTGAGTCGATGCGGCAAGAGATTGCCAATGTCTGCTCGTCTATGGAAACGCTCACTTTCCTTGTTAAGATGACACTGCGGGATCTGATTGAGCTCAATCGACTCATCAAGCTTCAGGATCGGAACGGAAGGAATTATGATGCCAGAAAGAACCCGTACTGCGGCTACATCGTTCTCGGGAAGACCGTAATGGCCGGCCTGTTCGATCCGTGGAACGGCGGTGGCAGCGTCCTCGAAATCGAGCTCGAGAAAGATGTGCGCCTCCCAATCAAGTTCATCAGGTCTGCATTGCCGGATGGAGCTGACGGATATGGCGTAGACAGCGTGTATGGCCTGTGCGGATCTGCATGGACTCAGGGCGAGGTGACGAAGATCCACTGCCCCAAAGCCTTGACGGAGGAGGCTCTCGCTGGATGAAAGAAGTGTCTGAGCTAAAACCGGGCGAGGCGATAAGAGTAAACAATGTCCGCTTTGTCATCAAGCACATCGTCAACCTACCTGGAGGAAGGACGACTATCATTTTTGAGGATATGGATGCTACACCAGAGAATATGGAGGCATACGGCGAGCTTCTGAAGCTCATGAAGCAGGCAAACGAAAAGGAGGGCGACAAAAATGGATGAGCAGATGAACTTGTTTGACTGCTTGGCTGCCGAGGAACAGGCGGTCAAGGATCAGGCTTTGTTCCGGAAATGGCTCCAGCTCCCCGAAAAGACGCTTATTCGCGCCGGAGATCCTGAACGGCATAAGCTGCTGGCTGAGGTGCGAGCCGGGTATAGCACCCTATATCAGCAGGCTCAGCACACCTGCCCTCAGATGCCGGCCGATAAGTACATCTGGCTCAATGAAGTGGAGCCAGCAGAGTTCTGGGTCGTGAATACGGTCGGGAATGTCTGCGGAGATAAAACTGATGTATGCCCATTCTGCGGCGCCGATCTCAAAAACGGTGGCGGAGATGCTGTTCTCATCAAGGCGGGGCCTCGTTTTTGGGAAGTAAATGGATTTTTGAAAGGACACGATTAAGATGAGAACTGTACGATGCAGAAAATGTGGGGCTCCGGTCGTAAAGATTTCCCTTGGAGATGGAAGAAAGGCCGTGTGTGACGCCGAGGAGCGCCTGTACTGGCTCGAACACCCAAGCAGAACCGTTGTGACACCGAACGGGGAGGAGATTTTCGCAAGCCTCAACGGACGATTGAGAGACGCGCATGGCCTCGGAAGGCCGGTTCATCAGTGCGCCAAGGCCGGAAAAGAATATGATGAGGATGAAATGAGCAGCCGTGTTTTCGTTTTGCTCTACACAGAAAACAGCGACAATCGGTGCGGGGCGGATGTGTTCGTATTTGCAGATCTCTGGAAGGCGCAGGAGAAAATGACTAAACTCTACAAGGCCAGTATCGAAAACCTCGCTCATGACGAAGCTGTGACCAGAGATGACTACTGCTGTTCGGCCGAGGAAATGTCTGCCGGCATTGTAGAGGGATACAACAGTTTCTGTTGGACCATTGAAGAACAAGAAATTCGATAAGGGGGAACGAGATGAAGAAAGTAATCATCGGAAGGCCGATCAATGGCATTTCCTTGAATGGACTCGAATATGTCCTCGACGAAGAAGGAGAGGTCAGATATTTCGATGGGGCCGATGAGGCGAAGCAGTTTCTGCTCGATAGCGGCTTCAGCGAGAAGGATCTGGAGTTTATCGTACTCCGGGAGAGCTGCGGGGTATGCTCACGGTGCGGAGCTCCGCTTTTTAAGAGCGACATCACCGGGTACAATTACCAGTGCTTCCGCTGTGACGAGGACTTCTACGCATTTGAACAGGGCGGGACTCCTGAAGGCGCTATGAATGCCTACCAGAAGTATCAGCTCGAATGGATGCTCTCACACGGCTATTCTCTACAAGACCTCATCCAGGCACTGACGGAATACCAGTACGAGGACCCGGAAGACAGCGACCGCATATCGACCCCAATCAGCGCCATTTTCGCAGAGTGGGAGCAGGATGTCGGCTTCAACTCTGAGATTTGGGCCTGCAAGGCTGAGTGGGCAGAGGAGGATCGGGATGAAGAATAATTGCTTCAGCATCGAAGTGGGCCAAGATGTAGTTCTTCGCCCGACCGGAAACAACCGGAGAGGGTGGGACGGGAACCCCATTCCGGGCCTCATCACCAAGATTGCTCGGAAGTATTTCTATGTAAGAGTAAACGGATATGGCTGGAGCAATCAGCGATTTCTCAGAGAGGACTTTTCCTGCGATGAAGGAGAAAGAAATGCTGGGTACATCATCTATGAGAGCGAAGATGCTTTCAACCGCGACACGGAATATGGGGAAATGATGAAGGAAGTCCGCAAATTCTTTTCTGGATTTGGCACGAACAGGGTGTCCTATGATGCCCTGAAGCAAATTTACGAGCTTCTACTACATGAAGATCTGGTGAAATAGGGAGGAGAAATATGAAACAGATTTCATACGAAGAAATGGCGGAAAAGCTATGGGCGGCCAAAGAAAGCGTAGCGAGATTTAAGTTTCCGTATAGATTCGACTTCTGGTGTAACTATGACGCTGAAACCGACGAGAAAGAATGGGCCTATCACGCTGAGGTTTCAATGTTTGCCGACGCCCCCGTTGTCATCATCAACTATTATGGAGGTGGGGCTGGCTTCATTTACGATATAGCAGAAGACGGAGATCCGAGCGGCCTTGCTGGATGCCTCCAGAACTACTTCATCCATCAGGGACTGGAGGAGAGCGTTTGGGTAGAGGACAAGAGTGCGATTTTCCTGTATTCAGGAGTTGAGCTCGGATCGGTCGCCCAATGCGATAAAAAGCCTGTGGGAGCCTCAATGCGCTGGTGGGTCAGATCGGCTGATGTGGCAAGAGGACGCGAGCGCGTTGTCATCATCGTTGAAGGGGGAGCTGTCACAGAAACTTATGCAACGAACCACAGCATATCCGTGGATGTCATTGACAAAGATGTGCAAACGCCTGAAGATGAGCGAGAGTTGGAGAAGGAACTGGAGGATCTCAAGAGAGATATTGAGGAGGACATCTTACACGCCGTATAAGCACAACATAGGAGCCAATACAGCGGATGCCGCCAAACCTACACCTATTCCGCACCCGGCAAAAAGCATAGGTGACTCCGTTTTCCGATTGCAAAAAATCATCGAAAACATGGATTACTCAGAAATTTTATATTGACTACACGGTTAGGTGTTGTAAGATAAGATTGTAGATAACATCAATACCACATCAGGAGAAGGTGGGAGGTTCACATGAAAGAAAAGATTTTGCGGCAGATCCGGGCTCTCGATACCGAAATTGCAGATCACCAGAAACGCTTGGATGCGGCAGTGGCTGAGTTCAGGGAGGCTGCCAGCAAGTACGATGCCTATGATATTGTCACCTTTATCCCCGGAAAAATCCGAGACATTGAGTATGAGTGCAGCAAAATCGCCGCTCTGAATGAGCAGCGCAGGATGCTCGTTTGGATGTGCAAGGAGGAATGAAGATGGAGAAAGCTATTTGGCTGCGACTTGGAGTTACCGCAATGTTCATCGAAGCGGAGATTTCGGAAATCCGAAAGGGAGACGCGGCAGGAAGGGCGATCATCCGAGACAAGGTGCGAAACGGAAAGTTCTTCATGGACGGAGAAACCTATATTCCGAGCGGGCCCGGTTCCGACAACGAGTGGCCCATTGAGGATGACATTGAGTTCGCATATTAGAGTGGCCCAATGCAACCGATGGCCGCTTTATTTATACCAATCGTTTACCGCCGTAGACGCTAAAGCGATTACAACGGAAAACACCAGGAGGAATAGCAATGAAACAGTTTCTCAAGAGAGATGGCACCACCACCGACCATCTTCCAAGACTGGAAGACTACATCGAAGATGACCCGAAGCAGACGGTAAAACAGACCTATGCGGTCCAGCTGCTTGACGAGGATCTGAAAGTAGTCGCCACCGAGTTCTTGTACACCGGAGATTACCCGAAAGCATCGGAACTGAAGTGGTGCCTGATGAAGCATCGCACCCACGGCGCCGTTTACGCTTCCGTGCGGAAGCTCCATGCCCTGACTTTTATCGGAGGTGAATGAAAGATGCAGAGAACCTTGGAGCTGACCATCCGCCTGAATGAAAATAACTTCGAGGTGGATGTCTACGAACCAGAAAGCGGAGAGGTTGCCCAGATGCAGCTCCCATATTCGCCGGATGAGCACCCGGAGTTCGATACGGCCATCGGTGAAGAAATCTATTCATGGATCAGCCTGTGGGCGGATCAGAAGGAGGAAGAAGATGGATAAGAAATACGAAGTCACAGCAGAGCTCAAGGTGACGATCACGACACAGAACATCGACGACATCATGGTCGGTGCCTTGGAGGGCGGTATCAACTATTGGTGCGGAGAGGCCGAGGTTGTCGAGGAGAAGCGAGTGGCCGAATGGGGCCACGAACAAATTGCCAGAGGTGGCGTCCTCATTCTCCACGACATTGAGGACCCCGACCAGACATGGGAGCTGACTCTGGAAAAGTTCCTGAATGGTTTCAAGCTCTGGGTTGAGTCCGGCGGAGACCGGTATGGGGCGGTTCAGGGCGAGGCTGGCGGCGCTATCGTGGTAGACTGCTGCGAAATTGACGCCGGGTGCGCTGATGAAATCATACAGTACGCCCTGTTCAATGAAATCGTATTCGCATAAGGGGGATTTTCCGTGAGAAATCTGCATGAGCTTGACCAGTACAGAACGCCACATCCGTTCTGGCCGCAAACGGAAGCGGCCGGGACATTCAAAGTCTATGTAAATGGTCGCTCGTTCTATGTGGCTGTGAGCGTGGATTTTGACAAGGGAGAAATTTGGGAGCACATTAGCGTAACCCCCAAAAACCAGAAGCGGTGCCCCACATGGGACGAGATGGCTGCCATCAAGGATATGTTCTTCCTTCCGGAGGAGGAGTGCGTACAATTCCATCCGAAGCGCAGCGAATATGTCAATCTCAGTGAGTTTTGCCTACATATTTGGAGAGCTGTCAATGGCTCCGTCAAACGGCCGAGTGCGGCGGCCGGCGAGGTCGAAACACTTGACTCAAGGGATACGAGACTCGAGGAGCTCTGGGCCCAATTCAGCGATGTCCCCATGAACCCGGAGACCGAGTGCATCGAGGAGAGGTTTATGGGCTGGGAGCCTGGGACCGGCCGTGAGGAGATCTGGCGGTGGTTCGACCGGCGCCATAGCAGGGGCGTTGCCTATCTGCTATATGGTGGATCGGAGGATTATGTGTCTGAAACGAAGCGGCTCTATGCCTTGAAACGGCTCTGCCAGGAGTGTGAGTCCTTGTCGTGCCAGTTCAACCACGACGGGGAGTGTAGGTTCGCTTTGGTCCATGAGAGAAAACCGGAGATCAACGACATCGACGGTTGCATCGACTACGACTATGCGGAGGTGAACGGCTGATATGGAAAAGAGCTGTTTGACTTGCATCCACAAGGATGCCTGTATCGCGCGGAGTACGACTGTATTTGCCTTGTTCATTCAGACCGGCCGATATGGCGAGGTGAAGGACGCACAGGCAAATCTGGACGTCGGCTCTAACTGCAAGAACTGGGAGGGGGCAGAACGATGAAGAAAGTTCGAGTGTTTGGCCGCCCCGAAGTGGTCGTGTCAACTGTCGTCGAGGTCGATGACGACGCTACGCCTGATGAAATCTTCGGTGCTGCATCGGCGTCATTTCGGGGGATCAGCCAGCTCGTAGGAAATGGCGGATGCGGGGACAAGATGATCGGCGTCAATGGACCCGATGACACGATTATGGCAGACACAGAACCGGCTTTCGACGACTATACAGAGGTGCTTTGATGAGCTATATCGGAGGCGGTATGTACTACGCGGAACCTTGCCCGCTCTGCGGTGAAACGCTCTGGAACGGGCGTTGCGAGAACCCTGATTGCCACTACCACTGGCATCCGAAGGAGGACGACGAAGATGGAAGCCAACAAGAAGATTATCAGCGTCATTGACGCTCTCATCGAGCTTGCCGAGAACAACGGGTATGAAGAAGCCCAAATTGGCGGCCTCCTCACGGACGCTCTCAACTGGCAGGAACTGAACGAACTCGGGTATGAAAAGTATATCCGGGCCTACTTCGAGGAGGAATGACAATGAAAGATGTTCAATGCAAAAAGTGTGCTCGCCTCAAGAATGACTGGTGCAGTGCGAAGCAAGACTCGCCAGATCCTGAAGTTGTTCGGGATTGCCAGTATTTCAGGCAGAGCACAGAGCATGACCGTATCTGCGGCATGAGTGACGTAGAAATGGCTGAATGGATATTTGGCATCATCCGCAACTGCGAGAGCTGCTTCCTCCGGAATACTTGCGACAGAGGGAAGCCTTGCTATGACAATATTCTGGCTTGGCTCAGATCCGAAAGGAAGAACTGAAATGGGAAAAGCGAAGTACCGAAAAGGCGGGCCGATTCTCAGCTTGGACGAGCTCGCAAGGCAGGAGTTTGTATTCTTCCAAGGAAAGATTTACCATCGTGGATGGTTCGCTTCGTGGCAGCTCTTATGGTGTGCGGCCAGAATTAAGTTCGGAGAGCTCCGGTATGCGATAAAGGAGAGCGATGAGGATGGATAGAAAGAAAGCGATAGCGGTGATTGAGGAGATTTTCGAGATGGACAGTCTTGGTTTCCTATCCAGCTTCAGCGATGAACAGGACGAGGCGATCCGCTTCGCTCTGTATGCACTGAAGTACCCGGAGCGTATCCGCTGCGGGGGTTGTGAAACCTTTGGAGATGAGGATGCCAGCGGCGACGGATGGTGCCATCATAGAGACAGATTTGCGACCTGCGACGACGAACCCTGCGGGGCGTTCACGAGGAGGATAGAAGACAATGTGTGAGGAAAGAAGCCTATCGTTCGCCATCACCGGGGAGTTTGTCACGAGAATTTCTCGTGAGTGGCTCTGGCTTGAGGGAAAGCCTTGGAGTGTAGTCGAGGACTTCCTTCTGAGCTGTATGTGCGGCACCGACAAAAGCAAGGAAGAACTGTCGGAGTTGGCATTCAAGGTCGTGTCAGGCAGAGCGAAGTTCATAGGCAATACCGCAGATGAGACCTACACAATGGTCGATGATGACAAGGATCTCGTCGGCGACTACATTGGCAGGTGGAGCCGAAAGGTCAAGAAGCTGGAGAAAGAGCTCAGAGAAATCGAAGACAAGTATTACTCCCTGACAGGCTATCTGATCGACAGTGGCAGAGGCTATCTGCTTTCGGAGGCCGGAGTGAGCGATGATGAGGAAGAAGAACCGCTTACATCTGCCATACTGGACAGCTATATGAAACAGGATGCCATTGAAAGAGATGGACACACTGACAACTACGGGTGGCTGGAACCTAATGGGACCTTCCATCCGGTGAGATTTGCGGATCACAATGGGTTCGCTTTTGAGGTCATCAAAAATAGAGGGTGGGAAAAAGAATTTTCTGTAAGCGATGTAGGCGGAATATATGCCTGCGGAGACTTTCTCACAGAGAAAAAAGGATGGGCCCTTCTGCACAACCCTGGAAGGGGCGTCGCCTTTGTAACATCCAGCGACACGAAACCGCTGACGAAAGCACAGCGGGAGTTCTTGTATGGATACTATTCGGACCGTGGCTTGTGGAAGCAGGCGGAGCAATATTTGGAGAGGTAAGATCATGAAGAACCGTGTGACCGTTAAACATGGGATGCTGGAGGATCTGAAAGAGTACCTTGTCCGAAGTGGATGGACTCTGGAGGAGCCGAAAGGCGAATACGAAGTGCTCCGGGCCAGAAAGAAGGACTACCCCAGGCCGCTACTCATCTATGACCAGAGAACTGGAGGATGCGGGTACAGCATCGACGAGAGGGACATGAAGATCTATAAAGGCTGGCAGAACAATCGAAAAAAGCGTGGGCTCCCGGCCGGACAAACGATTGAGGAGATGGTGTCAGGATGGAAAACATCGTAAATGTGCAGATCGGTCAGTCTCTGCCGCCGGAGCGTTGGATGGAGGCGGCGGAAAATCTGGAAGAAGCGTTTCCGTTAATAGCGGCCCACCTCGAAAAAGTGAATTTTGAAGGGATGGGGAAACAAGACGCTCGGGACTTCATGGATGATGCCCTTCTGGCCCTGATCGCTCTGAGGTTTGTGGCAGCAAACGCATCGGAAAATTGCCGATTTATCACAATCCCAAAGAAAGATGGCGGTGTAAATGGCTGATTATAGCCGGTACAAGACAGAAACATTAAAAAGGATGAAGATTGCTGCGAAGGAGAAGTACGAAGCAGAAACCATGCGCTCTGGAGAAGTGTGGGGGGCTGGAATGAGAAAAGCCAAGCTGTGCGACTATAAATCTTGGGAGAGGGCAAGGGAACACTATTTAGCCATCTGCGATGAATTGGAAAAGAGAGGAGATGAGCAGAGTTGAGTGTGTCCAAGATAGAGCGGGGAGACATTTTCTATATTTCGCAAAATGGGCCAGTATTCGGAAGCGAGCAGATGGCCGGGAGACCGGCAATTATCGTATCGAATGATAAGAACAATGCTCACAGCGAAACCGTAGAGGTGGTATACCTGACAACACAAGAAAAGGCACCCCTGCCGACCCATGTTCCGATCAGAAGCGCCCCCAGACCGAGCATCGCATTGTGCGAACAGATCACTACTGTTTCTATCACCAGAATCGGCAACTATGCAGGTCATGTGACGGATCGCGAGATGACAAACATTGAAATAGCGATGTTGATCTCGCTTGACCTGTTCATTGGAGAAACGAAAGAGAAAATCGTCGAGGTGCCGGTTGAACGGGTGAAAGAGGTTGTCCGAGAGGTTCAGGCTCCCGTAGAAGCTAAACTTGCCGAAGATCTTGCAAATGCCTCCAAGATTGCAGCGGAAAGGGATACATATAAGGCAATGTACGAAAGCCTGCTTGATAGATTGATTAAGGCGGGATGATATGGGTAAAGAATACGACATCTACTGCGAGTTTGACATCGCAGAGCACAAGAAAAAATACACGAACTATCTGGAGGTTCTAATCGAGCCGTCTGGGAAAATCGTCTATGCAGTTCCGTCCCACCAAGAGAAGACGATGGCGCTGGCCTGCGAGAAGCTTGGAAAAACCCGAGATGAAATCAATGCAATGTGTCCGAGGGAGTATTACTTCGACTTCCTGAATTGGCTTCTGATGCTCTCCGGCGCAGTAGCGGTATGGAATGATTTCTTTGCAGCTCCGCAGGAGCTGACACGAAAGCAAGTGGGCGCCTTGAGAAAGCTGAAGATGGCCGGCCTATATAACGGAATAGTCCCGTTTATTTCAAAGAAGAAATGAGGTAAATAAACGCATGAGTGATTTCTGCGAAAATATTGATTTTATCCACGCTTCAGTGTATCATGAAGAAAATACACAGAATGGAGGTGGAATGATGACAGCAAAGGAAATCCTCACTGCGGCGGTCAAAGACCTTGGCATTACTCAGGCCGATGCAGCAAAAGAAGTGGGGCAGACTCCGCAACAGTTGAACGGAAAGTTCATGCGAAACTCTCTGAGAGCGGACGAGTTCCTCAAAATTTTGGATGCCATAGGTATCGACGTAGAATATACGGTCCGAAGCACCGGGAAGAAGGTGAGGGCGAGAGCCAACGGATATGGCCGCAGGGTTCGGTGTATGGTCGATAGAGTTATCTACGACACCGCTGCGTCGGAAGCCATTGCAAATGATTTCTGGGCAGATGGAGAGAATGAGTACAATGACGGAAAGGCTCTTGAGCTTTATATCGACAAAGAAAACCGATATTTCTTTGCGGAATATTCTTCTTGGGAAGGCGTAAAAGACAGAATTTGTCCTGTGTCTGCCGAAGATGCAGCTACCTTCATCGAAAAGTATGGGACGACCTTGTTCCGAGACCACAAGTGAATGAGAATTGACTGAAATAGCTCCTCCTGGATCGGCCAGGGGGAGCTATTTTCTTTTATACACTCTGCACAAATTAGAAAGCACGGCATATACAAAATGTTCTCACGGGCCTTTTACGGATCTCAGATACACTTATACCAATGAACGGAAAACCCGCCAAAAGCGATTTATGAGGCCCACAATGGAAATAAACTAATTAGAGGATAACGCGAAAAATTTTTATCAAAATATTGAATTTTATATTGACTTTACCAGTCGGTAAGTTATAGTTAAGTTACGGTAAATAAATAATCAACCGGAAGGTAGCCGGAGCAACAGTTCCGGAAAGCCGCCGGCCATCTGAAAAGGAGAAAACGATATGAGCACAAAAGAACAGGAGCGCAAGGCGCTCAAGCAGATCCTGAATATCGTAGATGGGCTTGGAGATGACAGCTACATCGCAATCGCTCTTGACGGTTGCCTCCAAGATGCAGAGGCAAACATCGAAAATGACTGGGCCTGCTCCATGAAAGGCCGGGTAGAAAGTCTCGAAAAAGAAAAAGAGAAGTTGGAGGGGCACGTCGCCGATCTAACGGAGAAGCTGAACGCAGAGATGGCCGAGCACTCTTTGGTTAAGCGGTCGTTGGAAAAGGAATTTCAGCGAGCCGAGAATGAGCATAGATTGGTCCTTTCCGAAAGAGGCGAGATCTGCGAGCTTAAAGCGAAGGTCGCCCGCCTGGAGGGCGAGACCCACGACCGTGACATGACCATCATGGAGCTGAAGGCGAAGCTGTACGACCTGCTCGTCGGAAAGGACGGCTGATATGACGAAGGATGGGTGGTGGAGCGTCAGCTTCGAGGTTGCGCTTGGAGGAATACCTGCTTCAATCGAGGATCTGTCAGAAGAAAATAGGCAGCACATCAAGGAGATGGTTGCCGCAGGATATGAGGCCGGAGAAATTTCCGAAGAATGTGAAGATGCAGATGACAACTGCGAGAACGGCACATACAACTGCGATAGTTGCCGAAGGAACGGAGATTGCCTGGATCAAGGAATGGACGGCCGGCCGAGCTTTCTGGAAGAAGAATTGGAGGAGTAAGCGATGTTTGAAGGCAGGATGGCAAGCACCGGATGGGGCTATACCGGCTCCGATAAGAGAGGGTTTGAATGGGAGTTCACGCCCGACGCCAGAGACCCGGCCTATTCGGAGGACCCGACAACGGGGAAGCCGTATCCCTTCTGCTGTTGCCGCAGCGGGTATGTCTTTGATAGTGAGACGAAAGCTCTTCGGGACGGAAAGAGATGGATGAAGGAAGCCGGGAGAGCTGGAGCTGTCACAGTTATAAAGGCAACGCTCAGACACTTTGAGTATTGAGGAGGTGCAGACATGAAAATCTTTGCGGCCTGCCCTGCGTGTGGGGAAACGGAGTGGAGCAAGATGACTGATTGCCACTTCAAATGCCTTAGCTGCGGATGTGAGTGCTATCCAGAGGAAATGGAGTTGAAAACCGGAAGCGATGCCTGTAAGGAGGACGAGCAATGCTGAAGAATTACACGCCCGCAGAGTACAGAACGGTGACAGAATATGAGCTGGTTTTCGATGACGGACGAAATAACGGCTTTGGGTTCCCGTGCGACAGAGAAGGTCGGCTCCTCCAGAGTGCGGAGGAGAACCCGGCAGCCCACGAAAATCTGATGTTCTGCTTGGCCCACCCCGAAAAGTTCGAGCGGTTTAACAAGGTCGTCAAGCAAAAATGGCAGGCCAGAGAGAACGCCCACGGAACCTGCTCTTGCGGCGAGGAGATGGAACTCTGGGATCAGCATCTTGGGGCCTGCCAGTGTCCGCGATGCGGGCAGTGGTACAACTTGTTTGGACAGGAGCTCGTTCCACCGGAACATTGGGAGGAGGGAGATGACTGGTGATTGCAGAACTCATCAAACGGGTAGAGAGATGCTCTGATAGAAAAGGCTATAAAGCGTTTCGGGTGGATCTCGACCGAGTGATTATTGCAAGCTCCATGTGCGGTCTCTGCCAGATTAGGGCGGAGACCTGGCTCGAAAAACTTAGCGAATTGTCCGACTGGCAGCTTGCTGGATACATTGAAACCTATCGCGCTGGATGGCTTGATCCGTTTGCGGGGTACAACCTATGAAATGTCCGAAGTGTCGGTACTTCTACCGGAGAATGGTCGGCCAACACGGGCACGGATACAACCCGTTCCCGTGTTGTTGGCTCTTTGAAGATACCGGTAGGCGACCGAATGTGCTGACTCAAGAGTGCTTTGAGCCGATTCGGCGGCAAAAGATTGGAAAGGCGGGACAGAGATGATGCAGGTGGACAAGGCAAAAGCCTTTCAGCTACCAAATGGAGCGTACATCAAAGTATCCTCCGGGGAAGGGATTGACTGGAAATCCCTTGATGTTTCCCTTGTGGGGCCCGGTGACAAGGAACAAATTCTTTGCAGCGTGGACTACGAAAAGAAGTATGGCCTCAGAACGATTGTTTTTGATGAGGAGCATGAAGATCCAGTATACACGCGGGATGTTGCATTTGAGGAGGAAGCATGAACAAAGGGTGGTGGCGACTCGAAATTGATGTCCGAATGAACGGCATCAAGGTAGACTTTGACGAGGAGCTTTCGGCCGAGGCCAAGCGGAAGATCATGAAGATGATTGCAGGGGGTTGCGTGGCCGGCGAGGTTGAGGAGTCGGAAGACTGGAAGCCGATGGCTTGTGAGGAGGTGTAGAAATGGCAAATGTATATGCGGCAGACGAACAGATCAGCTTGTTTGACCGGATTTCCGGCGGCGATTTTGCGGTTTCTTGCTTTGATGGAAGAAAGACTCTGGTGGAGCCGGTGACGGACTTCATGAAAAAGCTTGTCCCCGATGGAAAGTTCTTCGTGTGGGTCGGAGGCCACCAGCTCGTTCTTCGGGAGTCGAAGGTCGGAAGAAGCTCCATCCAAAAGGGGCACGAGTTTTACCATTATGAAGTCGGAGGGAAGATTTACTCCGGAATATTTGTAGGGAGGGATAACGGATGAAGAAACGATTTGCCGAGGCGATTACCGATTTCCGGTATAAAGAGCAACAGGGCTTCTTGGATGAACTCGCAAGGAAGCTTTCGGTAGTATGCTTCAGGCCGGACTACCACGGAGAGGACAGGGATAAGAATACGGTCCTGTTCTACACGAAAGAAGATGCAGCTCATAACACGGAGGTAGACAAACAGCCGTTCCAGTATTCGAGGGGTCAGGCGTCAGATCTCCGTTTCTGCGATGAAAAGTACATCTACCGAGACCACTTTTGGGTGTTTGAGAACACCGATTTGAATGGGCACCTCGATTACGGGTTTGCAAATTTCGGGAGACTGGATCTTCGTGGGCTGAGATGGAGGGATGTAATCGAAGGTAGCATAAAGCTTGCTCTGGTGAAGAAGAAACAGAATGTCTACATCGCAGCGAGCGGCGGCGTCCTCGGTCTCAGAGAGGGCGACGAAACGAATAACGATATGAACAGAGAGATCATTGAGGCAGTAAAACTCAGATACGGGAAAGCCTTTCTTGGATCTGTGAACTTATACGGAGAGCAACGAGAAAGAGTTGCCTCCGGAGAAGGAAGCCCGCTTGAGGAATACGGCAGACAGAAACTCTACAACTTCTGCGCCGATTTCGTCGTTCCGAACGATGACATGGAGTTGGCCGCCATGATCCGTAGGTGGAATGGCGGAGGAGAGTCGGAGTTGGTCGAAAGGATCGTAAATCGGGTCCAGGAGCTCGGAGGAGTAAATTTGATCTGGTATTAAAGGAGTTTTAGATGAAACCGTCCATGCACCGGAGGCTAATACGACAGATAAACAATATGAAAATCTATTATTCGCCTTTGCTAACTCCGTGGTATTCGGTGATGTCGCCGGATGGAAGGGTACTTGAGGAGTTCACTAACCTTGAAAAGGCTGAGGATTGGTGCAAAAGAAAAACTGACTTCATCAGTGAAAGGAGCAAGAAATGAACACATACGAACAGCTTCGTCAGAAACAGCAGGAGGAGTTCAACGCTTTTCCTATCCACTTCGCCTTCGGCAATGAGCAGATCGAACAGAAAATCAAGGAGCTGAAGCTCAGCAAGGACCCGAAGAAGCGGGCAAAGCAGATTGTCCCCATCGGCGCCGGCGGCTTCGTCCTGAAGGCTGACTACCCTGCATTTGCAGAGATGTGCAAGCGCCACTCCCGCGAGCGGATTGAGGCTATGGCAGAGGGCGAAAAAGGAGGAACCTACCTCTACGATATGTTCCGAACAGAGCTCTTGAACCACGAATATGGGTATACGGTCGATACATCCGATGCTCTGGACTCTCTCGGATTGACTCGGGAGGATCTTGAGAAAAATCCCGCGCTGAAAGAGGCTCTTGAAAAAGCTGCGGCTGACATCCGAAAAGAGGAGGGATTTGAATGGTAAATCAGAGCAATACCAGAACCGTCAGATACTTTGCATCTCAGAACGCAGAAGATCTGTACCAGTGCGAGGAGACAGGTGGAGTGTATATCCGGCAGAAGTGCGATGAGCGGTATGTCCGCTGGCTGACTGCAAGCAAGTGGCAGGGCGGTTATGAAGCCGACTGCTCGCTCCGGGAAGGAATTGTCATCCACGCGGTAAACCGCAGCGGATCTGTGTTGTTCCGGGAGGAGACCATCAAAGTTGATGGCTACATGGATGCCGTCGCAGAGAAGGCGGGGGCGTTCAGTGGGGATGCAATCATAGCTCTGGCCGAAGACATCCGTAAACGGTTCGACCTTGCGACATACGAAGAGTGGAAGGACTGGCTGATGAGGGAAGCGGCTGCGGCCGGTTTTGAGGGGTACGATGACAACTGGCTGTATGATAACGAGTATGAAAAGCCGGAGAAAATTGCCAAGATGGATTTCCTTGGAGTTTCCGTGTACGCCGTCGCCCAACGTGCCAAGCACCGCAGATGCGGAAAGAAATGGACGGGCTACGAGATCCGAACCGCAGACTTGAGCACTTGTGTTGCCATCTGCGGATTTGACATCAGAGGTGAGTGGTAATGGCGGAGAGCAAGGGGACGACATATCTGTGCTCGAAATATGAGCTTCCGGATCTGTTGGCCTTGGCCGAGAGAATAAAAGAGCGGACACTCAAGGATCTTCGATTGTTCTGCCGAGGCGACGTTGATATTCACATCCATGAAGTTAGAAATGTCATGGGATATAGCATTGCCGCAACGCTGCTTGTAAACGGAACGGCTGTGCGCGAGTATGATCCTGCCGACCTTTGCTTTCTCGATCTGAACAATCTGATGTTTGAGAGATTGCTTGAGACCAAAAAAGGGGAGGGAAACTGAAATGTTTTCGCTTGAAACAGCCAAAGAGGTTGTCCGTTTTACGCATAACGGGGTGGATTATGCGATGACACGAGACGAAATCGACGCAGCTTATGACTTCGTGGAAAGAGAGTTCCTTGAGGAAGATGCCCTGCGGCAGCTTGATTACTTCATCTTCGGATACAGCGAACCGTTCATCGGAGAAGATCCGGATTTGGCTCCAGACGGCGAGATAGAGGATCTCAATGACTTCGAGAGAAAATTTGGGATTTCATACGCGGAAGCCAAGAATTTGAAGTCCAGCTTCGTAGCATCTTTTATGAGCTGCTCTGATTGCAATATCCCGGAGAACGACCTCTGGCACGAGGCAATATATCGCGTCTTAGATGGCCTGAGAGAAGAAGCGAAAATAAACGGATACGAGGACTCCGGCAAAATTTCTCAGTAATACAGAAACACCTATTGACTTAGGAGGTAGGTATTGTATCGTAAAGTCAAGATAACTTTACCCTCGATTTACCGATTGGTAAAGCTGAAAGGAGGTATCGGAAAATGAACCGTGGTGAAACACTGGCCTATATCCAGGAAAACTTCAGTATTGGTGGAGAGGCTAAACGGCTGATTGACAACATTTTGCAATACGCAGAGAAGATTGAGGACAGAAATGGAAGGTATGTGTGCCTACGAGAATTGCTTGCTGGCACAATCGGGCTGTCCGATATAGAGATCAGACGATTTTTGAAGGAGGAGCCGTATGGAACGTAATTGGAGGCTCGGAGACGATCTTCTTTCAAGTGACTGCATCCTTGACGGCCTGACGTTTGATGATGTGATCCTGGCCGCTCATCACACGAGAGTTGTGAACCCGGAAACGGTCAAGGAGAACCTGAAGGATATGCTTGAAGGAAGGCTGGAGGATATGTGGTTCCTGGTCGAAAAGAACATGGACATCATCATCCGAGAAGCGTTGAAAGGAAGAAGCTGAATGGAACGAGAAAAAATCACAATCACGGAAGAAAATTATGTGCCAGTCCTGAAGACTGGCGACCGCTTTATCGCAAAGCCGAAAGGCTTCCAGGAGCAAGAATACGAGTTCATCGGCTTTGCCCCATTCGATAACTGTGGATGCCAGTACATTGTCATCAAGAATGTCACAACCGGCAGCTACTCGGGCGTGGAACACCTTTGGTTTGATGAGGCGTACTGTGGCCGCAAGATTACCTTGCTGAAGGAGGAATGATGATGGCATATCAGCGAAAAACCGAGGATGAATACCGCCTCGAATACGACTACGGAACTGGTCTTGGTCCTGAAGTTCTCGGAACCTACTCAACTCTGGCGGCGGCCAAGATTGATAAGAAGGCATATATCGAGAATGAAGGTATATATCCAGTGATCCACAAGGTAAGGGTGCGAAAGGAGGATCGCAGCCGTGTCTGTCGTGTCTGGTAACATCTACTTCGCAGGAGGCTTCATGGAAGACCCGAAGGACCCGAAAGGCAGAAAAGTGTTTCAGATTGTCCAGCCTTCCGGAGAAAACGCGCTGCCGTATCTGACATACAGCCCGAACGGGCTCAGAACGACCTCGCATCACGCAAACCTGTACCGACTATCTGAAGATGGAAAGAAAGCGATGTTGGCCGATCTCAGATGTCCAAATATATATGACAACGGAGCTGTAAAACTCTCTGAGGCCCAGCAGGAAGCGGTAAAGAAAGCCATTCAGGCAAACCACTTCTATCGTTGAGAGGAGAGATTTGCATGGGAACCAACAGAGAAAAACTGGAGAGGCTTGGCATGGACGATGATACCGATACCATCATGGACACCGCCTGCGAAAGTGTGTGCGAAGTTTGCAACCGGGAGATCGCCAAGAACCTAAATCCGCAGAACCCGGCTTGCGAGGGCAGATGGTGTGATGAGGCCGTGGAGCTCTGGCTCGACAAGCCGGAAGATGAGGTGACAGAATGAAATACTGCACCTGCCCGCATTGCGACACATACTTCAAGCTCGCCGGCGCCAGTAAAGACAGTCTTGGATGGCATACGATCTGTCCTGACTGCGGCGGCAGCTTCGATATTGACATCGCAGATTATGTAGTGCCTGAAGGAACCCTCGTTGGACTCCGTACTGGCATGAAGGGATTTGTGTCCACCTTCACCGACCAATATGCTGCCGATTTCGAGGAAATTGTGTATCTCATCACATACCGGGTTGGCGCCGACGAGAGGGCTGCCAGGGCCCGTCGGACCGAATTTGAAATCATAGAAGATTGGCGGCTTCTCAAAAGAACCGAGTTCGGCGTCGAACGAGTATGCCACTACCCGGCAAATCAGGAGCAAAGCAACGTCCCTTGTTACAACTGCATTGATCGAACAAGGTGTAACGCCGACATTTTTGAGCGCCTCGTTCGGTACGAGGATACAGGGCTAACACCCGATATGGTCGTCGAGTACAAAAAGTTCGAGGATGATCTGGTTCGGAACAGTTTCACTCTCCGACATATTCTGGACCTGATTGAGGCGGAGCGAGAGGGGAGACTGGTTGTTCTTCCTGCGAAAGAAGTGTACGAGCTGACTTGGGATGTCGGCCCTGGATGCGATCTTAGCTGTCCCGCTTCGATTGATGGGCAGGGATGTTGCAACCTTTGTGACCACGGAGAACTGTACGCATATCGGAGAGAGTGCAGACAGGAGCACATCGACAGAATTGGTAAAGATGTTTTCCTCAACAAGCTTGACGCAGAACTGGCTATTGAAGAAATCAAAACCAAGGAAAGGGGAGAAGACCAATGAAGACGATGTTGGATCTGCTTACCGAAATGCTCCCGAAGGGGGCAGAGATCCGCAATGCCAAGGAAACCGCGAGCCGCTTCAAGTTCGACTTCGTCTATGACGGAAAAGTAAGCAAAGGGAATATGTTCAAGACGTGTGCTCCCGGACGTGAGAAACGATTTATCACCCAGGAAATTGCCAGCCACATGGCAGCCATCCTGCTCGAAAATGGTGATTTATCCGGAGCAAAAATGTGGCTGAACGCATCATCTACGGGCGATATGCCCAGCGAGGAGGAAAAGAAATGAATAGACTGACACAGAGAAAAGACGGACTGATTGCAATGAAAGCAAATGCCGACGCAAAGAGAGTAACCGAAAGGCTCTGCGAGTATGAGGATCTGGAGATGACCCCATCCGAAATCGAGGAAATGAGATTGGCGCTGTGCGATTTGGAGGCGCAGCTCTCCAATGTTGGAAAGGAAGATGCGGAAAACCAAACCTCAAAGACGTACAGCCGTGCTGATATTTTGAACACTGCTATGATGTGCGTCTGCGGAGACCGCGAGCAGGACTATGGTAGCCCTGAGTCCAGCTTCCGGATGATTGCCGCCCTGTGGGAGCCGTTCTTGAGACAGAAATGCGTAGAAGCCGGCGCAAAAGTGATTATTTTGCCAGAAGATGTTGCGGCCATGATGTGCTTGTTCAAACTGGCCCGCATCTCCACTGGGCACGGGAAGGCGGACAACTGGGTAGATCTTGCCGGCTATGCCGCGAACGGAGGAGAAATCCAAACCGGAGGCTCTATGAAGAAGGAAAACTGAAAGTGTACTTCTATAATTTGACGACAATAATGAAAGTTTACCCCGAAAACTGAGAAAAGGAGGATGCGGACATGGCAAGGGGCCGCCAGCAAAAGTGGATATGTAAAGACTGCCGAAGCGAGTTCTCTGTGCAGGGCAAGGCTCCGAAGTTCTGCTGCGCCTGCGGCTCCGTGAACATCGGCAGGGCGCCGAGCTATGACCTCGCCGTAAACTTCGATGAGAAGCGGAAAGAACTGGCAGAGATTTGCAAGGATCTGAACCCTGCATACCGGAGATACGCAGAGCTGAAGGGACGGTACGATGCCGTGATGACGTACTGGAAACAGCAACGCAAGAGAGGGTTCATTTCCGCAGAGGAGTACGACGAACTTGCCTCCATGTACGAAGGAAAACGGGCCAAGGAGGAACGGTAAAACCCGAATACAGCGTTTCCTGCGGCTCTCAGCAATACATTCTCCATTCGGGCCGATTCCAACGGTTTTAGGCTGTTCCTCGATAGCTTACATTTGCCGACAGAAAGGATGATTGCATGGAAGAAGGAACATGGTTCCATATCGACACGAAGGTTGTGTCAATTTCGCTCGATTGCCCACACTGCGGTGACCGCGTTGTCATCCCGTGGAAAGAGGTCGATGTACCTGAATATTGGGGCGATGATTGGGGAGAGATCGCCTGCCCGGAGTGCGGGAAGGCCGTCAAACTCGGAGAATACGAATACGACTGAAGGGGATATTGTTGAACTACTACGAAATATACTCAGCCAAAACGGATGAACTTCTCGCTAAGGGAACTGCGATAGAGTGCAGACGGCAGCTTGGATGCGCCAGCCTCGATAGCTTTTACGCCCTTGCGAATAGATCCCGGAGAGGTATCAACAAAACATACCGGGTCGTCATCAAGAAAGGCGGGGAAACAGATTACCCAGTCCTCGGAGAGAACGACCCCATACACAAAATCAAGGAGAAATAAAGATGCTTGCTGATTTGTTTACGGCCAATCTGGAAATCAATGTTGTTCTGACTGACGGGGCCATTATGCCAACACGGGCTCATGGGGAAGATGCCGGCCTGGATCTCCATGCGCGAGAAGATGCGGTAGTCCCCGCCGGAGGCAGTAAGGTGTTCGACACGGGAGTTCGTATCGAACTTCCCGAAATCAAAGTGAACTGCGATGGATTGCCCGTTGTGCTGCATACTGCCGGCTTCCTGAAAAGCAAAAGCGGTCTGAACATCAAGCACGACATCGTCAGTGATGGCGTGATTGACTGCGGCTATAACGGGACCATTGCCGTGAAACTGTACAACCTGGGGGAGAACGATTACGAAGTCAAGCGTGGCGATAAAATCTCACAGCTCTGCATCCTTCCGGTTCTCACACCCGCCGTTCGGCTCGTTAGAGAGGTGGAAGGAAAAGACCGGGGCAGTAACGGCTTCGGCAGTACCGGGCGATGAGGAGGATGCTATGGGACGAATGACTTATCAGCACGACGGACGCTGGTGCATTGACGGGAAGAAGATCACCTCGGACAGGCAGGCAAACTGCTGGGGAGCTGCCATCGACCTGCTCGCTGCCTACGAAAATACCGGCCTCAGCCCGGAACAAATTCAGGAGGCCGTAGACCTGCTGAACGCCAGTTTCTATGATGCGGACATCCCAAAGGAGCTCCTGAGCTGGGTGGAACGCTGCACTTGGCACGTCCGAAAGTGCAATGAGCTCCGCATAGAGTTGGAGAAATATCAAGCTCTGGGTTCTGTTGAGGAGCTCATCGAAATGAAATCCAGATTGGAGGGGTTGGAGAAATGAACGAGCCCATAAGAAAGGCCATAGCTATCGACTTTGATGGATGCCTATGCAGCTACGCTTTTCCCGAAATCGGCGCTCCGCATTGGGATGTTATCAGCAGAGCGAAGAAGGAGCAACAGATGGGCGCCGGCCTCATCCTGTGGACTTGCCGCGAGGGAGATCTGCTTCAAGAGGCCATCGACGCCTGTACCATGTGGAATTTGGAGTTCGATGCCGTAAACGAGAGCCTGCCTGAGTGGATCGAGGCATACGGCAATAACCCCAGAAAGGTTGGCGCCACCGAATATTGGGATGACCGTGCAGTGGCTGTCTGTGAAGGGTATATATGCCATAAGACGCCCTCCGGTCTGGCCTCGCCCTTCAAAAACGACCCATTTGCGCTGGTATGGAACGCCTTTACCAAGCTGTATCCCAACGAACAATTTGAAGCGTATTGGGAGCCGGCAATCCGAGAGTCTGAAGATGGTACACCCGTATTGGGCCTGACGGATTTCTGCGATGGGGAAATCCCAGCCGTATTAGTAAGCTCGAGCTTGGAGGTGGAACACGCTGTTGAGATATTCGCTCACGAGCTGGCCCATGTAGCCGTGGGCGTAGATCATGAGCACGACGACGTATGGAAGGACGCTTTCGATGCGATTTTCCGAGAGTACAACCACATTGCAAGCGCGTTGTTTGCCGAGGAGAGTGACTCCGGAGCAAATGAACGCAAGTAAAATCAAATGCCAGTCAAGTAAGAAAAACCTTGATTTCCAGTGGTTTTCCGGCTCCTGGAAGTCTGCTCGGCAAGTTACAAGCAAGTAAAAAAGGGGGCACTGGAATGGACCCTATTGAACAGCACCCAGCGTACATCAGTGCGAAGGAACATCTGATAGAGCAGGGACTTAAATATGAATGGCTGACTCATGTGGTAGACACGACGAGCATTTATACTCAGTTCATACCGGCGGGGAAGAAGTACAATGTCAGCCCTTGCCCATGCTATCTCGGCCGGTGGCGGCTCGGAGCCTTCGGGGCTGTGAAATGCAAAGCGGTGAAAGACCCGCTTCCCGGAGCATACTTCGATCTGATTTGTGAGAAGAACCATAAAACCTGCCCGCACAGGGCGCAAAAGAAGGAGGAAACGGAATGAATATCGTAATTCTGAAGCACAGCAATGATGGCCGGCAGTTCCTGTTTGGCGTACCCGAGGGCAAGACCCTGAAGAAAGACGATAAGGTGCTCGTCGAGAACTGCAACGGCCTCGTCGACGCTATCTGCACCTGCGACAGCTTTGAGGTCGCAGAGAATATTGTGGCAGCAATGCAACAGATGTTTGGCGAAAAATTCCCTCTGGCGATGGTCGTCGGGAGATATAGCCTGGAGAAGTGGGATGAAGCAAAGCAAGAAGCCGGTGAGAGCGTACTTTGAAGGAGAGGAGGGTGTCTTTGTTTTCAGACCGATCAGCAAGGTCTTGGGCAAGGACAAACAAAAAATGAATAAGCTTACCTTTTCTGAGCGGAGAAGGCTCAGCGCTGAATTTGAGAAATGGGCCGACGAGAATGATGCGATGAAAAAACCTGAAAGCGTCATCGCATACCTCCAATCCATCGGAGCCATCGACGCAGACAAGGCCAGAGAGGTGTTGAAAAGTGAAGCAGATTGACAGCATTGAGTATGACTGGCCTGAGACTGGAAAGTTGGCGATCATGATGCGTGGATCGGACTCGGCGGCGCTTCGGTTTATTCCCTCAGAAGCCGCCATCCGGAAGGGGGTCGAAATGGCCGCCAAAGGCTCTACAAACGAGGGGGACTGTGGGGTATCCTCTCCAATACCCAGAGAGGACAAATCCACTTCCTGCGGCCGTTAGCTTGATTTCACGAACGAAAAAGAGCTTCACAATCACAGAACGACGAGATATAATAACGAAAGGCGGCCTCTCAGTAACGGGAAGCCGCCTTCTGATAACAGGAGGAGCACTTATGCCGGCAACACATGATGAGGAGTTTAAGAGACTGTCAGCTCTATGCCGGATGCACCTGAAGGCAGGTATGCTCGACTGGTATGCTTTTGATCTGAAAAGCATGGCGGCTCTGCTCGGGAGAGAAGGAAAGCATACAGATAAGCTGAAGGTGCTGATGGTTGCGTTCTACATAGATCTGAGTGGAGTTGGGATGGCCCCGTTTATCGACGACGCCCTCGTTGCTTCACTCGAAGAAGCGGCCCACCAATCCGGCCTGAATAAGCACCAGATAGACGAGCTGTATTTGGAAACGGTGAAAGCCGACACTACGCCGAGCCATGTGATGACCGTCAGCGATAGCAGATACATTCTGGAGTTGAGTCTTTCCGATAGAAAAGATGAGGCTGATGAAATACTCGCCGGAATGGCCGAAAACCGATTGACCTCGCTCGGAAAAGTTGTAGAATAGTTGGTGCGGGAAGCGAAAAGGGGCACTTTGCCCTGGCGCTCGCCACAGGAACCGTAATATCTCCCCACCAAAATGTCGTTCAGATTGTTTGAAGTTTTACTTCCGATGTGTACGAGTGTCGACATCACCGAAAAGGAGAACGCGAAATGAATAAAAATCTGAACGGGGCCATTATGGCGGTTGAGCGAGCTGACGCTTTGATGTTTGTGATAGAGAGCTGCTTTCTTGACTTCGACATCCTGCCAGAGGAGATGGAAAGGGCGAATAGGGGAGTGCATACCTTCTACGCGCTCTGGGACGCAGTCCGATCCGCAAGGACTGAGCTGGAGAGACTGGAGGGGGACCGCAGAGTGGTTGATGTGATCTACGCAGTGAACCATACCCGACAGGATAGCAGCACCTTGAAAACAAGCGACAAGCGATAAAAACGAGCGATATTGCAAGCGAGGAGGCCGGGGCTTTTCCCGGCCTCCTTTGTGCTTATACCAAATTATATGTATAACCTATTGACATTCGGGCAAACTTTGCGTATAGTAAAGATAAGAAAGGAGTGATCCAAAATGGCGAAAGTATCTACCAGCATTTCCTTGGATGCCGATGTGAAAGCGAAAGCTCAGGAGCTGTTCGCGGATTTCGGCATGGATCTGTCCACTGCAATCAACATCTTCCTCCGCCAGTCTATCAGGGAGAACTGCATCCCCTTCAGCATACAGCGCGAGGTCCCCAATGCGGACACCATCGCGGCAATGAGAGAGGCTGAAGATATGGTGAACCACCCTGAGAAATATGAAACCTTCAGCAACATGGATGATTTGATGAGGGCGCTGAACGAATGAAGTATGACGTGAGAATGTCCACCCGCTTCAGGAAGGATATGAAGCTGGTTCAAAGACGCGGATACGATCAGCGGCTCATCTTCGAGGTGATCGAACAACTCGCCAACGGAAAGAAACTTGATGAGAAATACAAAGACCATCTTCTGTCTGGCGACTATGGCGGGTTCCGCGAGTGCCACATCACGCCCGATTGGCTTCTGGTGTATCAGTATCGGGAGAAAGAACTCCTCCTGCTGCTGTCCAGAACCGGAACCCACAGCGATTTGTTTTGAGCGAAAGGCGTGGCGGTATTGACTGCTGCGCCTCTCTTTTGTAAAATGAGAGAGCACGCCAAACGGTCCGGAACATCGGCGGATGGATATGCCGCAGGATGCCGGCCGTTGCCGCTGGAAGCAGCGTGTTGACAACAGGAAAAAGAGCTGCCAATGTATAAAGAGTGAATATCCTATAACCTGTAAACATTGGCGATGCAATGTTTATCTCCTGATTCCAAATCATAAAATAAGCAGAGATCTGACAGATCTCGTCAAAGGAGTTTTTTTGTGTTTGAAGTGATCAAGACCGAGGGGAACGCCCGCCGTGGCGTATTTACCTGCCCACACGGCACTGTCCAGACCCCTGTATTCATGAATGTGGGAACCCAAGGTGCCATCAAGGGGGCGGTGTCCGCCCACGATTTGAAGGAAATCGGCTGTCAGGTGGAGTTGTCCAACACCTATCATCTGCACCTTCGTCCTGGAGACGGGGTAGTTCGGGAGATGGGAGGTCTGCACCGCTTTATGCAGTGGGATGGTCCAATGCTCACTGACAGTGGCGGATTTCAGGTGTTTTCCCTGTCCGGACTGCGGAAGATCACCGAGGCAGGGGTGACCTTTGCCTCCCATATTGATGGACGGCGCATCTTTATGGGGCCGGAGGAATCCATGCAGATCCAGTCAAACTTGGGCAGTGATATTGCCATGGCCTTTGACGAGTGCATTGAGAATCCCTCACCCCGAGAGTATGTCCAGGCCTCTGTGGAGCGTACTACCCGCTGGCTGGAACGGTGCATCACCGAACACGCCCGTCTCAATGCCCAGCCGGACTGCGTCAATCCAGGCCAGATGCTTTTTGGCATCAATCAGGGAGGGACCTATGCAGATATCCGGAAACAGCACATGGAGCGCATTGCCCAACTGGACTGTGACGGCTTCGCCATCGGCGGGCTGGCGGTTGGAGAACCTACTCAAGTGATGTACGATATCATTGATGCGGTGGAACCCAGTATGCCCAAGGATAAACCCAGATATCTGATGGGGGTTGGAACCCCGTCCAACATCATCGAGGGTGTCGCCCGTGGGGTGGACTTCTTCGACTGTGTTATGCCCGCCCGCAACGCCCGCCACGGCAAGCTTTATACTTGGAAGGGGACCATCAACATCAAAAATGAGAAGTTCAAGCTGGATCCCCGGCCCATTGACGAGACCTGTCAGTGTCCCGCCTGCCGGAGCTTCTCCCGGGCCTATCTCCGGCATCTGTTGACGGCAGGAGAGATGCTGGCTATGCGCCTGGCTGTCCTCCATAATCTGCATTTCTACAACGAGTTGATGGCCCGTATCCGTCAGTCCTTGGACGAAGGGACTTTTGAATCGTTCCGCCGGACCTATTCCGGCCTTCTGGACCGTCCTGCTCAGGAGTGAAGAAATTTCAGAAAAGCACTTGCAAACTGCACAGAAATCAGATATACTTGTAAGGACGCATTTTTATATTATTTTTTTGGAGGGAATCAACCAGCTATGGAAAGTATGATTATGATCGTTGCGATGCTCGCAATGCTCTACTTCTTTATGATCCGCCCTGAGAACAAGCGGAAAAAGGAAGCGCAGAATATGCGGGATTCTCTGACCGTGGGCGATGTGATCACCACCATCGGCGGCATCACTGGCACCATCTGTACGGTGAAGGAGAATACTATTGTAATCGAAAGCGGCGTGGATCGCGTCCGGATCGAGATGACGAAGTGGGCTGTTTCCAGCAAGACCGCCAAGGCAGAGGACGCCGCTCACTGAGCCGCCCCTCCGAAAACTTTTTGACAAGCTGACAAGCCCTCCCCGCATAGGATTCTGTAAAGAACAGATCTGCGGGGAGGTTTTTTTATGTCTCAAACCAGACAGGGAAAGAAAACGGAGGAAGCGGGAACCCTTTGGATGACGGGAATGAGGAATGTCCTCTGGGGCAGCGGTGTTGCAGCGGTTGTGACTCTATTTGCGTTGTTTGCTTGTGCACTGTTGGTCTCCAGAGGGACGATTGGGGAAGGGATGATGGATCGGGCAGTTCTGGCAGTGTGCGTATTGGGCAGTCTGATTGGAGGGCTGATAGCTGTACGTCGGATCCGGCGCGCCCCTCTTCCGGTCGGACTAGGAGTGGGGATATGCCTGTTCCTTCTGTTGCTGTCGGCAGGATGCCTGCTCTCTGGCACTGCCTCTGTATCCAATGACGGGGCCCTGATTCTTTTGTCCTGCTGCTGTGGTGGCGCTATGGCCGGAGTGCTGGGTGCCCGACCCAATCGGAAGCGGCGGCGGCAAAGCACGAAAAAAACGTAAATGAACGATTGAAATGGGCGGGAGGATATGGTATAATACATTCAAATTGATGCAAGGCTCTGTCCTTGCAGGGATTTAGGAGGAGATTTCCAATGAAGCATATTCAGACTTTGAACGGCGCCACTCTGAAGGCCAGTGCGGCCAAGGGCGGCTGCGGCGAGTGCCAGACCTCTTGCCAGTCCGCTTGCAAGACTTCCTGCACGGTTGCCAATCAGAAGTGCGAGAACCAGTAATTTTTACGGTTGCTTGAAAAGGGCAGGTGTCAGCCTGCCCTTTTTCATGCGCGAAACACCCCGCTCCGGATGGGCGGGCAGAAAGGAATTCGTTTGTTATGATCCATACCTTTACCGCCCTGGGACAGTACCTGGTGGCGGACGTAAACAGCGGTGCGGTCCATGTTTTGGACCGAATGAGCTATGACATGCTCTCCCTGCTGGAGGGGGAGGAGACTATGGGGGAGACCTGCCCCCGTGGAGTCCGTGAGCAGCTGAGTCAGTACTCTGACCAGGAGGTGGGTGAGACCTGGGAGGAACTTCGAAGCCTTCAGGAAGCCGGCCTTCTGTTTTCCAGCGATGACTATCTGGACCCGGAGGCCGCCATGGAGATGCCCAAGCAGGCCGTGGTCAAGGCCCTCTGCCTCCATGTCTCCCATGACTGTAACCTGCGCTGTCGGTATTGCTTCGCTTCTACCGGCGACTTTGGCACCGGCCACCGCATGACCATGGATTTCGAGACCGCCAAGCAGGCCATCGACTGGGTGGTAAAGAAGTCTGGGAAGCGCCGGAACATCGAGGTGGACTTCTTCGGCGGCGAGCCTCTGATGGCTA
Source organism: Lawsonibacter sp. (assembly GCA_037257225.1). Taxonomy (GTDB): domain Bacteria; phylum Bacillota; class Clostridia; order Oscillospirales; family Oscillospiraceae; genus Lawsonibacter. Next base: position 16,166 of record JAYCWP010000031.1, on the reverse strand, counting down.
TGGATACCGTAAAAAAGACTGTGGAGTATGCCCGCTCTCTGGAGAAGGAACACGACAAGGTGTTCCGTTTCACCATCACCACAAACGGGATGCTTCTCAGTGATGAGAATATCGATTACATCAACCGTGAGATGTCCAACGTAGTACTTTCTCTGGATGGGCGGAAGGATGTTAACGACCACATGCGCCCCACTGCAGGTGGGAAGGGGAGCTATGATGTTATTGTCCCCAAGTTTCAAAAACTAGTAGCCGGACGCGGCACCAAGGACTACTACGCCCGTGGTACCTTTACTCGGGAAAATCTGGACTTTGCTCAGGATGTGATGCATCTGGCCTCTCTCGGTTTCCGCCATGTGTCGGTGGAGCCGGCCAGTGGTCCCCTAGACGACCCCTTCGCCATCAAGGAGGAGGATCTGGACCAAGTGGAGGCAGAGTATGAGAAACTAGCCCGGGAGCTCATGGGAAGAAAAGACGTGAACTTCTTCCACTTCAATGTAGACCTTGCCCAGGGGCCCTGTGTTATTAAACGCCTTCGTGGCTGCGGAGCAGGTTGCGAGTATGTGGCCATCACCCCTGATGGAGACATTTACCCCTGTCACCAGTTTGTAGGGAAGGAGGAGTACCGTATGGGCAATGTGTTCGATGGCTCCTTCGATATGGATATTTCCGGCCAGTTTGCTAAGCAGAACATCTACACCCGTCCCGCCTGCCGGGAGTGTTGGGCGCGCTTCTATTGCAGCGGTGGCTGCTCCGCCTCTAACCTATTGGTGAATGGTGACATAAGTCTGTCCAATGAGGTGGCCTGCAAAATGGAACGGAAGCGTCTGGAGTGTGCCATTGCTCTGAAAGCCATCGCCGCTGGTATGGGAGAGGCTGAAAATACAAAGTGTAATTATACTGATTGCAATCAGTGTGATTCGTGTCAGTAAATTGGGACCCCTTGATTTTTGATATTTTACGATCGTTTTTTGCATAAATTCAATACTTTCCAAAGAAATACCGCCGCAGAATTCTGCGGCGGTATTTCTTTGGTTTCCTTAATTTACATAACACCATTTACATAATATTTTTGCGGAATTGACGAATTTTGTGAAAATCAAGAAAATCCCTTGCGTGACTGAGGCTGGCGCGATATAGTTATACCAGAAAGAAAAAATTACCGTCTCACACACATCGTTGTGCCCGCCTCTATGGCACACGTCTACTTTCCTCTCCAATCTCATAAGATATGTGGGAGAGGTGACTGCCATGAGCCAATGGGACAGCATGAGAGAGGAACGACGAATGGGCCGTCTTGGTCCACTGACCATTCTGGGGAGCGCCTTTCTGATGGGCGGTATCCTGGGAGCCACATTGGTCAGTATGATTGCACAGCCTGCGGCTGAAGCACTGTCTAGCTATTTGCGGGACTATCTGGCTTCTGGTCAGGCCGGTAAAATCGCTGTGGAGTTTTGGCCCATGTTGTGGGAACAGGGACGTTTTTTTCTGGGTGTCTGTGTGCTTGGGCTTACAGCACTGGGCACGGTTGGAATTCCTGTTCTCTTCGGGGTGCGGGGGTTTTTGTTTGCCTTTTCAGTCGCGGGCTTCTGTCGCGTCTTTGGCCCGATCGGGCTGGGACCAGCTTTGTTTCTTTTTGGTCTGCCAGCTTTTCTCTGGGGGCCTATTCTGTTTCTGGCTGGAACCCAGAGCCTGGAAGGCTCCATTAGGCTGTTCCGACGTGTAATAGGCGGTTGGAGAGAGTCTCTCCCCTTTGGGCCGCGCTATTGGGAACATCTTGCTATCTGGGGGATAGGACTGTTCCTATGCATGGCACTTGAGTTTTTAGCTGCGCCCGCATTGCTGTCCGCCTCAGCCCGGTTTGTACTGTAATTGGAATCTATGTGAGGGAGTTGTCTGTGTGTCTGAGCTGCTGGATCTCTATGAGGACTATTTGAGAACAGAAAAAAAGGCGTCATCCAACACGGTAAGTTCTTACCTTCGGGATATGCGTCAGTTTGAAGCTGCCATATCAGAGCAGGAACTGGAACTCACCGAGGTACTGACTCAGGAGGTGGAGCACTACGCTGCTGCGTTGACTCGAAAGGGTCGCTCTGCCGCTACAGTAACCCGCTCCATTGCATCCATCAAATCCTTTTACAACTGTATGATCGCCCTTGGAATCATGGATCACAATCCAGCCAAGGGGGTGATCCCTGCCAAGGTAGAGAGGAAACTTCCTCAAATCTTAACGGGTAAGGAGGTTGAACTGCTTCTGGAGCAGCCAGAGTGTACTGATCTGAAAGGATATCGAGACCGGGCCATGCTGGAACTGCTGTATGCTACAGGCATTCGGGTCAGCGAACTGATTGCTCTGGATATAGACGATTTGAACTTGTCTGCCGGGGTGCTTCACTGTAAAAGCAAAGGGAAGGAGCGCATGATACCTCTGTATCAAACAGCGGTACGGGCTCTCAATGAATATTTACACCGGGTTCGCCCTCAACTGGTAGAATCCCCTAGCGAGACCGCTCTTTTTGTAAACATGAGCGGCGACCGCATGAGCCGCCAGGGATTTTGGAAGCTTATCAAGTACTATCAGGAAAAAGCGGGGATCGAGAAGGATATCACCCCTCATACGCTCCGCCACTCCTTTGCCGCCCATTTATTAGAGAACGGGGCGGACCTGCGTTCCATTCAGGAGATGTTGGGCCATGCAGATATCTCCTCCACCCAGATCTATTCCAGGCTGCTGAATCAGAAACTCAAGGATGTCTACCGTAAGGCTCATCCCAGGGCATGACCCCTGCCGCTTTGTTCCAGAGGTGTGGGATCGTGGCTTGACAAGAGAGGCGCTCCTGTGATATAGTCCCACCAGAATAAATTGAGAGGAGGCGGAACGATGCGCAATACCGCTTGCTGAGGCATGAGAAAAGAACTGAAGGGTCCGAAGGGACCCCATTCTGTCATGCCGCCGCGAGAGGGTATTGTCCATTCTGCCGTCTGATCGCCATATCTGTGCCCCCGGTTTCTGGACCGGTGGGTGTCCTGTCGGTCTGCCGCAAGGAAGGATGATCCTTCTTTGCGGCTTTTTCGTGAAGCGAACTCAGAATAGACAGGAGGGCATGACGATGTCACAGATCACCATTCAAGATCTTTCCTTTACCTATGATGGGGACCACGTCCCCGTCTTTGAGCATCTGGACCTTCAGCTGGACACTCGCTGGAAGCTTGGGCTTGTAGGCCGGAACGGCCGGGGCAAGACAACTCTGCTCCATCTGCTGGATGGAAGTTTGTCCGGCAGCGGGATCCTCAACCGGCCGGGGCACCCCATCTATTTTCCCTTCCCGGTGAAGGCGCCGGAGCGGCCTGCCCGGGAAATCCTTTTGGATAGGATCCCATGGGAGGAGGAGTGGATGCTCCTGCGGGAGCTGAACCGCCTGGGGCTTGAGGAGGATATTCTGGATCGGCCGTTTTCCACTCTCAGCGGTGGAGAGCAGACCCGGGCCGGGCTGGCCCGGCTGTTCTGCCAGGAGTGCGGCTACCCCATGCTGGACGAGCCCACCAACCACCTGGACGAGGCCGGACGGGCCCTAATAGCCCGGTATTTACGGGGGCTTGACCGCGGCTTCCTTCTGGTATCCCACGACCGTGCCTTTCTAGACGCCTGCACTGACCACACGCTGGCCCTGAACCGCACCGGTCCGGAGGTAGTGCAGGGGAGCTTCTCCATCTGGTATCGGGAAAAGGAGCGCAGGGATCAGCGGGAAATCGCACGAAATGAGGCGTTGCAGGGAGAAATCCGCCGACTGGAGCAGGCGTCCCGCCGGACCTCCCTCTGGTCCAACCGGGTGGAGCAGAACAAGTACGGCAGTCAAAATTCCGGACTGCGTCCGGACCGGGGCTACCTGGGGCACAAGTCTACAAAGCTGATGCAGCGGGCAAAAAATCTGGATGCCCGCCAGCAGCGGGCCATTCAGGAAAAAACTGCGCTGCTCCGGGATGTGGAACAGGCGGACAGCCTGAAGCTGATCCCCATTTGGCACCACAGCCAGCGGCTGCTGGAGGGCCGCGACCTGGTGGTCCTCCACGGCGGAAGGCCAGCCAACCGTCCGGCCAGCTTCACACTGGAGCGTGGTCAGCGGCTGTTCCTGAGCGGCGGAAACGGCAGCGGTAAGACCAGTCTTCTCCGCCTGGTGCTGGGGGAGGAGTCGGAGTACACCGGGAGCCTGCGGCTAGCCTCTGGTCTCACCATCTCCTATGTTCCCCAGAGGGCGGACCGGCTCTGCGGCCTCCCTGCCGCCCTGGCAGAGGAGCGGTGCCTGGACCGCACCCAATTTTTTACCGTCCTGAGAAAGCTGGATTTTTCCCGGCCCATGTTAGAGCGGGATATGGCGGAGTACAGCGCGGGCCAGCAGAAGAAAATTCTGCTGGCTGCCAGCCTGTGCCAGAGTGCACACCTCTATGTGTGGGATGAGCCGCTGAACTATATCGACCTGTTCTCCCGCATCCAGCTGGAGAAGCTGATTTTAGAATCTCAGCCCACGATGCTCCTGGTGGAGCACGACCGCACCTTCTGCCGCCGGGTGGGGACAGACTTCCTTTCGCTGGACGCTGAGTGAGGGGATTGTGGGGATCCAGAACGAAAAAAGACCAGGTAAGGCACATTGCGCCTTACCTGGTCTTTTTTGAAACCATAGAAAAATCCGGCCGGTCAGATTCCGCCGTCCTCTGTCTGCCAGCCCTTGCACACGTCGATCCAGCCCTCACAGTGGGAATACTCCGTCAGCTCGTCACAGGTGAGCTCGATAGCGGAGTTGGAGCTGCCCGCCGCAGGGAACACGGTGCCGAAGCGCCTCAGGGACACGTCCAGATAGGTCCGCACCCCATCCGGGTTGGCGAAGGGACACACCCCGCCCACCGCGTGGCCGGTCATCTCCCGGGCCTGCTCCTGGGTGAGCATCTTAGCCTTCGTATGGAAAAAGTGTTTGTATTTGCTGTTATCGACCTTGGCATCCCCGGCAGCTACGATGAGCACGCAGTTGTCATCCACCAAAAAAGACAGCGTTTTAGCGATGCGGGCAGGGATGACACCCACCGCTTGGGCGGCTAGTTCCACGGTGGCGCTTGAGACAGGAAATTCAAGGATATCTCCCTCCCGGCCCAGAGGGCGGAAATAGTCCCGCACTCTCTCAATGGACATTCCTCAGCCCTCCAGCTTTTTGGCGGTCTTGGACAGGAACCGCTCATCCGTGATGATGAAGCGCTCATGGGTACCCTGGCCGATCAGGCCCTTTTCATCGTAGGCGGCAACCTTCAGTTCAATGCGTTTGCCATCCACCAAAGTGACCTCACTTTCGGCCCAAACCTTGATGCCAACAGGGGAGGCAGAGTCATGGCTCACACACAGCTTGGTACCCACAGTGCTCTGGCCGGGTTCCAGATGGGGGGCGATGGACTTCCAGGAGGCCTCCTCCATCAGGGCGCACATAAACGGGGTACCAAAGACAGGCAGCGCACCAGAGCAGGCGGCCTGAGCGGTATTTGCCTGGCTCACCACAGTCTCAGCGCGGCCTTTCATTCCAACTTCAATGGACATATCGGTCATTTCTCCTTTGTTGATTCCATTTGTCCGGTCAGGACAAGTTATTTTACTCCTCTTTTCATGAAAAATCTAGTCTCCCGCTCGAATTTCATACAGGGAATTAAGAATTGTCCAGTTCTGAGGGAAGGGACGCATCAGATTCCAGTAGCCAACACCATACAACTCCATCTCCGCTGCCAGAGCCAGCTTAGCACGGATACTTCTGGCATCCTCGAACCAAACCTCATGCTCCTGTCCATGTCCGTCCACATAGCGGAACCATGGGGCCTGTGCCCGTTGGTCGTAGCGAATGGCGGCGTAGTGCTGAGCAGCCAGAGAGACAGCCTCTGGATTGGACAGGGAGCGGGCCCGGCTTCCTTTGGGTGCGGAAAGGATCCAGTCATAGCCGTAGTTGGGGATGCCCAGCCAAATCTTCTCGGCTGGGATCTCTGTCAAAGCGTACTCCACCACCTTCCGAACCTGATCCAGAGGAGCTACCGCCATGGGTGGGCCGAAGGCGTAGCCCCACTCATAGGTCATCAGGAGGACGCCGTCCGCCGCAGCCCCAAGGCCGCGGTAATCGTGTCCCTGGTATATCTCTCCCTGCTGGCCGGCAGAGATCTTGGGCGCCAGGGCGGCCAGCAAGGGATACCCCAGCGGCTCCAGGCGCTCCCGAAGTAGCAAGAGGAAGCGGACATAGTTCTGAGCATCATCAGGAAAGATAGACTCCAGATCTACATCGATCCCACGGTACCCCTTTTGGTGCAAAATCGCTATCAAATGGTTCGCCAGGCGTGTCCGGGCCTCTGGACCGGAAAGGATCGCGTGGGCCAACTCACCAGAGAAGCTGCCAGCTTCTGTGAGGTTGGCCAGGTGGAGCATGGGACGTACCCCCATGGACTGAGCCTCCGCCACCATGGCGTCATCCGCCAGTGGAATCAAGTCCCCGCGGACGGTGGGCCGGTAGGTGAATGGTGCGAGGCTGCTAAGGAAAGGCAGAGTCCGCTGAAGCAGGGCAGGGGCAATATTGGGGTAGGCGTATCCATTGACGGAGAGTGTTCCCTGCTTTTTCTGCTGGTAGGAGAGGACAAGTTCCTGTCCGGGATAGATCCGATCGCCCCCCTCCAGACCAGGATTGTTGCGCAGCAGCTGTCGTAGAGTGATACCCGCGTTCCGGGCAATCGAGAATAGGGTGTCCCCGAACCGAACGGTACAGGTGGAGCGAGGATACTGAATCACCAGTGTCTGCCCTACTGCCAGCCGCGAAGGATCTGGAAGCTGATTGTCCTGGATAAGCCGGGACATAGGAACGCCGTACTGATAGGCTAGTTCGTACAGGGTGTCTCCCGGCCGAACAACATGGATATCCATAAAAATCTCCTTTCCGGCGGAGTCAGATCAATGTGATAAAATCCTGCTTGGCATAGCCCACTGTTCCGTAGTAGTCCACCAGATACCAATCTCCGGCGCGGTTCCGAACAGTCAGCGGCGCACCGTCCGGAGCCTGAACCAGAATTTTGGCGTCCAGTTCCGGACGGGCCCGGATGTTCAGCACCCCCCAGTCTACATCAACCCGCCCTGAGCGGCTGGGCTGGGGAAGCAGAAATGGGATGTCAAAATAGTCGGCAAGAGATACCACCAGATTTTTTGCTACCTCATCCAGACTGTGTTTGATCCACGCCGCATCCTCCGGATTGTCATGGTAACCCAGTTCCAGAAAGGCAGAGGGGGCACGTACTCGGCGCACCTCGCCTATGGTGGTGGTAGGTTTGGCCTGGACCAGTTCCGGAAGGGGATAGACCTCCTTCAGATTATTGGCGATAATGGTAGCAGCCTGCTGTCCCGCCTGACTGCCCGGGTAGTAGAAAACCAGGATCCCGCGCACCTGGCCGTACCGCCCCTCCGGCGCGGCGTTGGAGTGCAGAGCCAAATGAAGGTCATAGTTTCCCCTGTTGGAAGCAGCGATGGAGGATGCGGCCGTCATCTCCGGCGTGTTCCGGACATAGCGGATGCCAGAGGCATCCAGATATGGGACCATTTTATCCGCCAGCAGGTTCATATACTGCTCCTCGGTGCCGCCGTTGACATAATCGTTTTTCTCCTGGGTGGAAGGAGAGAGATAGATAATCGGCATAAGTCAGAATACCTCCCGTTTTGTTTGTATCCTATGCCGGAGAGCGGGCGTCGGTTCCCTAGATGCCGCTGTCCTTCAGCCCCAGAGTGACAATTTTTTGCTCAGAGGCTTGACAAAAGAAGGTTACGAGTGTAACCTAAGTGCATAGGTTACAGTTGTACCCTTTCAGAGGAGGCCGGAGGCCCTCTGAGCAGGGAGGATTTTTGGGAGGGACCGGACATGAAGGAACTGGCGGCAAAGATCTCCAGCTCTGAGCTGGATGTACTGGAGGTGCTGTGGCAGGCGGAAGGCCCTCTGCCCATCGCGGACATCCGCGGTGCGCTGGAGCAGTCCCACAGCTGGGACAGCTCCACAGTCAAAACGCTCCTGCGCCGCCTGTGTGAAAAGAAGGCGGTGGAGGCGGAAAAGCGGGAGGTGTTTTATTACCGGCCCCTGCTCTCCCGCAGGGAGTATCAGGTCTGGTCCACACGCTCCCTGATCGACAAGGTGTACCGGGGCAGCGCCCGGAGCCTTGTGGCCAGTTTGGTGGAGCGGTCCCAGCTGAGCCGGGAGGATCTGGCGGAGTTGCGCTCCATCCTCTATCCGGAGGAGGAATGGGGCCATGATTGACAGTTTGCTCCGCCTGCTCTCCCTGTCCCTCTCCGGGGCCCTCCTCGCTGGGGGGACGGCGCTGCTGACCAGGCTGCTGCGTGGGAGGATCTCCCAGACTGCGGCCTATTACCTCTGGCTGCCAGTGCTGCTGCGGCTGCTGTGCCCCTGGGGGCTCTCCCACACTCTGATGGACCGGGCGGTCTCTTCTACCGTGGGGGAGAGGGAGCAAGTGGCAGTTTCCGTATCCCTTGTACCGGAGGGAGGCAAAGATGCCGCTGGGCTCCCGTCCGACCTGCCGGAGGCCAGCCTTGGTGAGACGGCCGCTGGGGCGGCCCTGTACCTGTGGGGGGCGGGCTTTGCCGCCGCAGCCGCCTGGCAGGGGACGGGGTATCTCTGCTTCTTCCGGCGGCTCCGTACAGACCTCCACAGGCCGGAGCCTGAGATCGCCCGGGTCTATACCCGGATCTCCGCCGGGGTGCGCCGCCCCCCGGAGCTGCTTCAGAGTGCCGCCGTCCCCGCCCCTATGGTGGTAGGGCTGCTGTGCCCCAGGATCCTGCTTCCGGAACGGGATTTGAGCCCGGAGCAGTGGGAGGGGGTCCTGATCCATGAACTTGTCCACTGGAGACGGCATGATCTTTGGATCAAGTGGCTGGCGGTCCTGGTGCGGGCGGTCCACTGGTTCAATCCGTCGGCGTGGTGGCTGGTCAGCCGGCTGGAGCGGGACTGCGAGCTGTCCTGTGACGAGGAGACGGTCCGCCATTGGGACCGCTCCCGCCGGGCACAGTACGGGGAGCTGCTGCTGACTCTGGCCGCTGGAGGAGATCCGGATGCTGGAGCGGTGGCCCTGTCCCTGAGTTCCCCCAAACAACTTTTGAAAGAGAGGCTGATGTGTATGATGACGCAAACTCGACACGGAAGGCCCGCCGCCCTTTTGGCGGCGTCCGCCTGTCTGGCTGTGATCCTGTCCTCCGCGGCGCTGGGTGCTTACGCCGGGCCTGCCCCCCAGGCTGGACCCGCTCCGAAGGATGCCACGGAGTCCCTGTCCTGGCCTCTGGAGACAGATGGCTCTGTGACCCTCTCCGCCCTGTACGGCAGCCGTGTGCATCCGGTCACCGGGAAAACCACGTTCCACAGCGACATCGACATCCCCCGGGATGCCGGGACACCTGTGCTGGCTGCGGCGGATGGTACGGTGGAGGAGGCCGGCTTTGACGCCAGGGAGGGGACCTACATCGTGATCCGCCACGGAGCACTGACCACGAAATACTGCCACCTCCAGGAGGAGAGCGCCGATGAGGGCGAGCAGGTCCGGACCGGCGACCCCATCGGGCTGGTGGGCAGCACCGGCCAGAGCACCGGCCCCCATCTCCACTTTGAGGTGGCGCTGGACGGCACAGCACAGGACCCGCTGAGCTATCTGGAGCAAACCGGGACCGACATCCGCTGAGGATAAAAAGACGCCTGCTGGGCGGCTGTGTGGGCCGCTCAGCAGGCGCTGTTCTGTTTTAAGGAGGAGAAGGCGTTTCCAGAAGGAATGCCTGATAGGGCCGGTCCAGATGATAGCCCAGCTTTTCCGCCAGGGCCACAGAGCGCAGGTCATGGGCATCCCAGCTGGGATACAGGTCCCGGTCCAGGCAGTCCAGGATGAGCCGCGCTCCACAGGCCAGGGCCAGACCCAGGCGGCGGACGTCCGGTCTGGTGTCAATCTCGATCTCGATGCCGCCGTCATAGACGGTATAGGACGAGGCTCCGGCCACAGGGATGCCCTCCCACAGGGCCAGCACGCCCAGCCCCCGGCGGGCAAAATCCGCTCTGTCCTGAAAATTGCCGCATAGATCCCTGGACCATGGCTGGGACATCAGGAGTGGGACATGGCCGGCGCGGATGGGAGAGAGGACGACACCCTCCGGCAGGGCGGCAGCACAGTCTGTCAGCCAGCCCCGGTCAAAGACATCCGGTTCCTTGCGGATGGCATAACGGAGGAATGGAGCGGCCCGCGCCCCCCAGACGGCCCGGATCACTGGTTCCCAGTCCGCTGTTCGAGGGACCAGAATGGGGCGCTCCGCCCGGGCAGTCAAGGTCCGGGAAGGAAGGCCCGCCAGGAAACAGAAATCCCCCACAGCACACAGGGCACTCACCGGCTGTGGAGTGCCCTCGGTCATAACCTGCCCCATGTGCCCCTGAAGGCAGGTCCAAACCATGGTTTTATCCCAGCCGTCAAACAGATGGATGTATCTGTGATCCACAGTCCTTCCCTCCAAATATAAAAGTAAGGGCAGAGAAATCCCTCTGCCCTTGAAGCGATGTGATGTGAAATAGTTTCATCCCGCCAGGTGCATGATTTGGAGAAGGAATACCCAGCTGAGTCCGTAGTACGACACCACCGCCACCAAGTCGTTTACTGTGGTGATCAGAGGCCCGGAAGCAACTGCGGGATCCACATTGATTTTTTTGAAAAACAGAGGGATCAGTGTCCCCACTGCACTTGAAATTACCATGGCCAACAGGAGCGAGGCGCCAATACAGCCGGAGATGGCAAAAGAGGCCAACAATCCCTTTCCCTTGACTGCCCAGATGAAAAGCCCAATGGCTCCAAAGGAGGCCGCCCCAAGGAGGAGTCCATTGGCAAAACCAATGCGCATCTCTTTCGCAACAAGGCCAAATTTCTGCCGGGCGGTCAGGTTCTCATCCATCAGCACACGAATGGTTACCGCCAGGGACTGAGTACCTACATTGCCCGCCATGTCCAAAATCAGCGACTGGAAACTCATAATGAGGGGGAGTTGTGACACCACCTGCTCAAAGACACCTACCACAGAGGATACCACTAGTCCCAAAGCCAGAAGAACGAACAGCCAGGGCAGACGCTTTTTCATACTCTGTCCCAGAGGCTCTGCCAGATCCTCCTCTGCGGTCAGACCAGCCAGCATAGCATAGTCCTCGCCCATTTCATCATCTACGACCTGAATGATGCTCTGGGCGGTAATCACACCCAACAGACGGTTTTGGTTGTCCAGAACAGGAACTAAATCCTCGGAATAGTCCTTCAACTGTTCGATACAGTCATCAATCGATTCATGCCCATAGACATAGGGATAGGAGGTCATGATCAACGAAGAAAATTCTGTGTCGGGACGGGCAATGATCAGTTCCTTCAAATCAATGGCCCCGCAAAACACACCACTCTGATCCGAAACGAAGATAGTAGAGATATTGTCATTTTCCGATGCCTGCTGGATCAATGCACTCATGGCCTGCTTTACAGTGAGGTCTTCCTGGATCGAAATGTAGTTGGTTGTCATTTTGCTGCCGATCTCGTCCTCACCAAAAGACGCCATCAGCGCAAGTTCCTTTTGAGAGGTCTCATCCATGCACTCGATGAGATTTCCTTTTTGATCCCGATCCAGTTGGGATAGAATCTCCAAAGCCGAGTCCGACTCCATGCACTCCACCACTTGGGCAGCCTTGCGCAGGTCCATTTCGATCAGATAGGATCCTGCCTCATCACCCTCCATACGCTCCAAGATGTTGGAGAGCATATCCGGTTCCAAAATTCGGTACAGCTTTTTCCGTTCGACAGAGGTCAGGGCCGGCAGAACCTCCGCAATGTCTTTTTCATGGTAATCCTCCAAACGCTCCCGCATCACGCTGGGGGAGATGGGACTGCGGATGATGGCGATGATTTCACCAGTGTAATCAGGCTTAGTGGAGACCATGCTCTCCTCCACTTTGTTCATATTCTGCTCCATGTGCAGTGCCTCCTTTTCCATGTTTTGTTTCATGGGATCGGAAGCAGGAAACAGGCATCATAGGCGCATCAAAACAGCCGGGCTGACGAAGAACAGACTGCGCTGCTGCACCGCGCCATCCTTAGACGACGCCGGACTCCTGTTTCTGATCCCATACCGATCCTTCGACTATGACTATCACAGCCGTCCATTCTGTTCACCTGCCTCATTCTGTAATGAAGTGTTCAAACACTGCGGGGGAAATCCGCTGCTCTCTATTGTAACCTGTCCAGCCAAAAATATCAAGTAAAATCTATGTAACCAGTATGTTGATCTCAATCCAGACACAGCTGCACCAGAACGGATGGCTCCCGGAGCATGATCCCCCGGTATTGCAGCGTCACCACACCGTTGTGTGTCCACCGGTTCAGGATCCGGCTGACAGTGACCCGGCTGACCGAAACTGCTGCCGCAATATCCTCCTGAGTACACTTGATCAAACCACCAGAAGGGGAGCGGGAGAGAATGTACCGGGCAACTCGCCACTCCGCTGGACGAAAGGCCATGGCATCCAGCTGCTCAGACAGCAAACGCACTGTTCGGGCCAGATACTTCATCATAGAGAGGGCCAGCTCCGGATCTTTGGATACTGCCTGGGCAGCCAGTTCTCGGTCGATGGGGACCAACTCACAGGAGGAGAGGGCCACAGCAGAGGAAACTCGGGGAAGTTCATCAAAAAAGGATGCCTCGCCGAATAGATTGCCCGCCGAATAGATGTTCAGCACACGCTCCGCTCCGTCGGCAGACTGAATATAACTTTTGACCCGGCCGCTTTTCAGATAGTAGAAGCAGGTCGCCTCTGTGTTCTGAAGATAAATAAGGTATCCGGCGGAGCACCGAATCGGAGAGCGGCTTAGAGCAAAGGGGGCCCATAGCTGAGACGGAAAATCCAGAGAGAGATCCATGAAACTCACCTCGCAAATTTTCTTAAATTGTAACATAGTTTACATTCTTTTGGCAAGGTGTCTGGCATACTGTGAGACAAGAAACAGAATTTCCAATAGGAGGTTTTTTACATGGGAATGACAATGACGCAGAAAATCCTGGCCAAGCACGCCGGGTTGAATACTGTGGAGGTTGGCCAACTCATTGAAGCAAAGGTCGATATGGTGCTGGGCAACGACATCACCACGCCGGTGGCTATCACCGAATTTGAAAAGGCTGGCTTTACCCGGGTCTTTGACCGAGACAAAATCTCCATCGTCCTGGACCACTATACACCCTGCAAGGACATAAAATCTGCAGAGCTGTGCCTCCAGGCCCGGAACTTTGCTCATAAGCATCAAATCACCAATTTCTTTGATGTAGGCCAGATGGGTGTGGAGCACGCACTTCTGCCGGAAAAAGGCCTGTGCGCCCCAGGCGAGATCATTGTAGGCGCCGATTCCCACACCTGTACCTATGGCGCTCTGGGAGCTTTCTCCACCGGTATCGGTTCTACAGATATGGCTGCCGCTATGGCGACCGGACTTCTGTGGTTCAAGGTCCCCGCTGCAATCAAAGTGGTGCTGAAGGGAAAACTCCAGCCTATGGTCAGCGGCAAGGATGTCATCCTCCACCTGATCGGCCGGATCGGCGTAGACGGTGCCCTGTATCAGTCCCTGGAGTTCACCGGGGAGGGGGTATCCTCTCTGTCCATGGACGACCGCTTCACGATAGCCAACATGGCCATCGAGGCCGGCGGCAAGAACGGCATCTTCCCTGTGGACGAAAAGACCATGGAGTACATCAACGGTCGGGTGGACCGCCCCTGCGAGGCCTTCCAGGCCGATCCAGACGCCGTCTATGCCAGCGAAGTGGTCATCGACCTGAATGCTCTGGAGCCCACCGTGGCCATGCCCCACCTGCCGGAGAACACCAGGACTGTGGGGGAGGTGGCCGGACTTCCCATCCAGCAGGTGGTCATCGGCTCCTGCACCAACGGCCGCATCAGCGATCTGCGGGCCGCCGCCGCCGTGTTCCAAGGCAAACATGTGGCCAATGGGGTTCGCTGCATCATCATCCCCGCCACGCAGGACATCGTACTACAAGCTATGCAGGAAGGGCTGATTCAGACCTTTATTCAGGCGGGCTGTGCTGTTTCCACCCCCACCTGCGGCCCCTGCCTTGGCGGGCACATGGGTGTGATGGCCGAGGGAGAGCGCACCGTCTCCACCACAAACCGCAACTTCGTAGGCCGTATGGGCCATGTGACCAGCGAGGTCATTCTGGCCTCTCCCGCCGTGGCCGCCGCCTCTGCAGTGGCCGGCTGCGTGGCAGATCCCCGCGGCTGAAGCGTACAGCGCTTTCAAACACAATGAGGAATGAGATGCACCGGACCAATCAAGGTTTCAAACAGATTGCTCAATGTCTAACTCCTCATTCCTAATTTGAACGAAAGGATTGACGAACCAATGAAGGTTTACAAATATGGCGCCAACGTGGACACTGACGTGATCATCCCCGCCCGCCACCTAAACGACCCGTCCCCAGCGGCTTTGGCCTCCCACTGCATGGAGGACATCGACCAGGACTTTGCTTCCACAGTAGAAACGGGCGATATTATCGTGGCCGGCCCCAATTTCGGCTGCGGTTCCAGCCGGGAGCATGCCCCACTGGCCATCAAGTTCTGCGGGGTGAAGTGTGTCATCGCCCCCTCCTTCGCCCGCATCTTTTACCGCAACGCCATCAACATCGGCTTCCCCATCGTGGAGTGTGCCCAGGCGGCGGAGGAGATCCAGGCCGGGGACCAGGTAGAGGTGGATTTTGCCACCGGCGTTATCACCGATTCCACGCAGGGCAAGACCTGGCAGGCCGCGCCCTTCCCGGAGTTTATTGACGGGATCATCAAAAGCGGCGGCCTGCTCAATTCCCTGAAGGCGAGAGGAGTGGCAAAATGAACTACAAAATCGCGCTGATCCGGGGTGACGGCATCGGCCCCGAGGTGGTGAGCGAGGCGCTCAAGGTTATGGAGGCTATCGGCGAAAAATTCGGCCATACCTTCACTTACACGGACGTGCTCATGGGCGGCTGCGCCATCGACGAGGTGGGGAAGTCCTACCCAGACGGAACTGCCGAGGCCTGTAAGGCCTGCGATGCAGTCCTCCTGGGCGCTGTGGGCGGCCCCAAGTGGGGCCACGCCTCCGACCCGGAGAAGCGGCCGGAAACCGCCCTGCTGTCCATCCGCAAGGATCTGGGCCTGTATGCCAACCTGCGCCCTGCCACCCTGCGTCCTGCCATGGCGGACGCCTGCCCCCTGAAAAAGGAGACGGCGGAGAAGGGGATCGACCTGATGATGGTCCGTGAGCTCACCGGCGGCATCTACTTCGGAAAGCGGGAGCGCTATCAGACCGAGGACAGGGGAGAGGAGGCCGCCGACCGGATGGCCTACTCCCAGCGGGAGATCGAGCGCATCGGCCGCCGTGCCTTTGAATTGGCCCGTCTGCGCCGGGGGAAGGTATCAAGCGTAGACAAGGCCAACGTGTTGGAAACCAGCCGTCTGTGGCGTTCTGTCATGCACCGTCTGGCAGAGGAGTACTCTGATGTGGAGTATGAGGATGTACTGGTGGACAACGCCGCTATGCAGCTTGTCCGGGATCCCGCCCAGTTCGATGTGGTTGTAACAGAAAATATGTTTGGTGATATTCTCTCGGATGAAGCCAGCATGATTACCGGCTCTATCGGACTTCTGCCCTCTGCCTCCATCGGAGACGACGCCCCTGGCCTGTATGAACCTATCCACGGATCAGCCCCAGATATCGCCGGCCAGGACAAAGCCAACCCCATCGCCACCATCCTGTCCGCAGCCATGATGTTCCGCTACTCTTTTCACCTAGCTGACGAGGCTCAGGCCATTGAGGATGCGGTAGATGCGGTGCTGGCCCAGGGCTGGCGTACTGCTGATATTGCCAAGGCAGGGGAGCCCACCATCGGCACCCAGGAAATGGGCCGCCGGATCCGGGAACAACTATAAGTCAGAAATCCAAGTCAAAACTGTGGCACCGTTATTTTGCGGAGCCACGGTTTTGCATTTTATCCGGAATCTATCATTCAAATTTTTTGGTCGATTGTAAAATGAAGTTGGACACCTAAGAAAAAATCCATAGTGATTTTC
>JAYCWP010000030.1:0-3186 GCA_037257225.1 Lawsonibacter sp. | reverse complement strand
CGGCTGGACCGGCGGGGGCAGGTCCTGCTCTCCGTCCCCCTCGGCTGTCCGGAGGAGCGGGCGGACGCCCTGATCCAGGAAAAGTGGGAATGGATCCGGCGGCACCTTCCACAGGAGGAGGGTCCGGCCCTGCTGCCGGAGCCGGACCGGGCGTCCTGCGCCCGCCTGCTGGGGGAGGCGGTGGTCCGGGTCTACCCCCTGGTGGCCCCGGACGGCGTGCCCCTGCCCCAGGTCAAGCTGCGGAAGATGAGGAGCCAGTGGGGCAACTGCCATTACCAACAGGGGTACATCACCCTGAACACCGCCCTGGCCCGCTGTCCGGAGCCCCTGCGGGACTATGTGGCCCTCCATGAGCTGGTCCACTTCCTCCACCACGACCATGGACCCGGCTTCTACGCCGCTATGGACGCCCGGATGCCCGACTGGCGGGCACGGCGGCAGGAGCTGAAGGGATACGCCCAGGCGATCGTGGAATAACGGGAATATGAGGAATACCCCGCCCTGTGACGGTGCAGAGCGGGGTGTTCGATTTCTTAATTTTATCGAAAAACGATAAAAATATATTGACTTTCAAATTTTATCGTGGTAGCATGAGGCTGACGAGAGGGGGAATTTCCCATGAAAAGGATCCCAGTGATCCATCTGGCCCGGATCCTCCGGGTGCTGGTCATAGCGGTGCTGGCCATGAATATCCTCTGCCTGCTGCTGGTGCCGGGCATCGTGGCCTATGTGTCCGATGGCGGACCCGCCGCCTTGGTGCAGGCTGCCCAAGCGGAGCTGCAGTCCTGGTTGAACGCCTGGCAGGGGCAGGAGTCAGAGACCCACTTCCCCATGCTGGTGGTCTTTCTGGCCGCTTGGCCCGCGGTGTGGACCCGTCTGGACACCGCTCTGCTCACCCTGTTTTACTGGCTGTGTGGGGGCTGTACCGCAGTGATCCTGTGGCAGGCCAAGAGGGTACTGGATACCATTTTGACCCAGACACCCTTCTTGCGGGCCAACGCCAGAGCACTGAAGCGGGCGGCGGTGTGCTGCTGGATGATCTCTGGTGCGGCGTTGGTACGGCTGGTGCTGTGGCTGTGGAGCGAGGGAAACGTGTGGCCTCTGTTTACCTATACCGCTCTGTTCATTCCTGCTTTTTTCATGGGCGGCCTGCTGTTCCTGGTCATGTCTGCTCTGTTCCGGCAGGCGGCAGAGTTGAAAGAGGATCAGGACCTGACCATTTGAGAGAGCGGGGGAGAGCATGGGGATCGTGGTGAATCTGGATGTGATGATGGCCAAAAGGAAGATGTCCCTGGGCGAGCTGGCCCAGCGGGTGGACATCACCATGGCGAATCTGTCCATTTTGAAAAACAACAAGGCCCGGGCAGTGCGGTTTTCCACCCTGGAGGCCATCTGTAAGGCGCTGGACTGTCAGCCGGGGGATATTTTGGAGTATGTGCCGGAGGAGGAATGAGAGATGGGCGGTGTGCTGTGGTGGCTGCTGACGGCGGCGGTATCCGGCTCCTGGCTGGTGATGCTGGCTCTGGTGCTGTCCCTGGCGGCGTGGGCGGTGTTTCCCGTGATGGTCTGCGAGGGTTGGTTTTACCAGAACCGGGACAGGAACAGGGTCCTGGTGCGGCTGGGGCTGGCGGTTCTGCTACTGCTGATCCTACGGTTTGGCGGCCAGCTTCTGCTGGGACTGGCCGGGTTAAGCTGGCGGCGCTGGGTCAAGTCGGCGCTGGAGCTGGGAGTGCTGGGGACGGCGTCTGTGCTGGCGGCCAAAACTGCCGGGAGACTGCTCCATGATCCCGCACGCCGGGACTGGCAGAGGTGGTGCTCGGCCCTGTGGGCCGGATTGGTCATCCTCAGTGCGGTAGGGCTGGCGGGGATGAAGCTGCTGCTGACCGATTTGGGGGACCGTGTGACCCAGTGGGAGGGACAGAAGGCGGTGGCAGAATATGTGGGTGTATTCCATGAGAAGGTGTACCCGTACAGAAACCTGCTGGTCCGGGGGAACGAAGTGATCTATGAGTGGTGGGACTGACCGCCGGAGCGGAAAGGAGTACGAACGCTGTGCGTAAAGGATGGAACAGAAGGGCTATGGCCCTGGGACTGGGAGCCGCGGCCGCTCTGCTGACCGGCTGCTTTGCATCGGACGGCCTTCTGGTGGAGGAAGCCGACCTGATCTTTCGGAATGACAGCGGGGCGGCGGTGAGCAGCGTCCAGCTCTCCGGAGCGTCAGAGTGCCAGGGGGCGTCTCTGGCGGACGGCAGCCCGCTGGAGCGGGGGGAGACCCTGGGCTTCTGGGTGGAGCATCCCGGCCCGGTGACGGTAGAGGCCTTTGACCCGGAGGGGCGGTCCATCGGCTGGTGCCGGGGGACGCTGGGGGAGGCCCAGGTGACTGTTACCCTGGAGGAGGACCGCCTGGTCTGGACGGAGGCGAACTAGGCGATGCTGGAATGGATGTTCGTGGGCACCTTGGGTGGCCTGGGCGCTGTGGTGCTGATGGGGCTGGAGGCGCTGAACTGCCTGCTTACCTGCCGGGGGAAACGGAGAACTCGTCTGCTGTATGCTGCCGCGGGCCTGGGGATCGTGCTGCTGCTGTGGTGGGGCGGGGATGCTCTGCTGAAGATGATGGGGCTGGCCTGGCGGAGCTGGGTCCGGACCACCTTCGGTGTGGCTGCCCTGGTCCTGGGGATGGCGGGCGCATTTCTGACGGTCCACTGCGGCGCGGAAAGGCGGGCGGGCCGCCTGTGGCATGAGGCGGCGGTGGGGATCGCCCTGCTGATGCTGTTGACCTATTCGGTCACCATCGGCCCCTTTCTGCTGGCGTTCAGCCATACGCCGGAGCGGGTGCTGGAGGTGCAGGGGCAGACCCTGGTGGAGGAGGATGAGAGCTTTCTGGACCCGCACTATGTGTACTATATCGGTTTTGGTCCGCTCCTGCGGAGCAGAGAATCCGTTTGGAGCGGGGATACCCCACTGGATCGGGGAGACGAGATAGGAACAGCAGGATATTGCGAAGCTGGAACAGCAGAAGTAACATGGACGGAAATGCAGGAACAAGCATGATATGGAGGAACGTAGTATGGGCTGGATGAATTTTGCCAGTATTCTGCTGGGCTTAGTGGGCTGGGGACTTCCTGTTTGGGGGCTGAAGCGCTGGATGAGAGGACGCCGGAAAGACCTTGGACTCTGCTGCTGGGG
>JAYCWP010000029.1:0-55491 GCA_037257225.1 Lawsonibacter sp. | reverse complement strand
CTCCATTGCTGGCTGACTTCATTCATGCCAGGGCTGCAAACCAATTTGCGAAAAACTCTTGACACTACCTATGTCATGTCATTCAGAAGAGTCAGGACCCCCGGCTAAGCCGGGGGTCCTGACTTCCTCAAACGGTTTTGCTATTCGCTATTCTGTAATTTGGACGGGGACGCCATTGACCTCCACGCCCTCCTCCACCCGGACCAGGATGTACTTGACGCCGTTGATGATCCGGGTCTGGATTAGATCTGACCGGTCCGGGTCTACTTTGATAGTCACATCCGCCGTCTTGATCTCCACACGTCTGGGGTCCACCAGATTCCGGGGGCTAAGCTGAGCATCTGCCCCAAAATTCTGGTCGTATTTCTCCTCAAAAGCTTGGATGTGCTCCTGGGAGACTCCGTTAGCCGCCAGTGCCTGGCGGACCTCCCCCTTTCCGATGACCAGGGGCTCCGCCTCACGGCTCTCCTTGTGGTCCTCCATCAGGCCGCACAGCTGGTCGTGGACCGCCTGGACCACCTGGAGGCAACACTCCTCCTCCAGGGACTCCTCCAGCACGGTGTGAAAGGCCGCCTGCTGCTCGTCTGCGGGCATGGGGGACTCGGCGCCGAACACCGCTTCCACCACAGCGCTCTGGATGTCCTCTGTATGCTTGGTGTAGTAGAGGGCGTTGTACAGGTTGGCGGCGCGGTCATCGAAGGCCGGGAACAGAAAGCCCAGCTCCGGCGGGGCCACCACCCAGTCCGCTGTCCGGTTGTGGAACTCATTCTGCTGGACATAATAACTCAGGGCAGGCTTAGTCAGCTTCACCGGACACACACTGCATAGGATGTACGAGAACACCTCTGAGGACGCGTCGTCCTGCTTGTCCCCGTCCTGGGATCGGTAGGGAACATCATAGGCGTCATGGACCAGCAGGATCATATAATTTCCCTCAAGAGTCACCGTGGAGATGACCTTCTGGAAAAATGCCTGAACCGCATCCTCATCCCCCAGTTCTGAGTTGCGCATGGCCATTAGGAGCTTGTGCTCCTCCCCTTGAACCACCTGCTGCGTGGCAAAGGTGATGTCCAGCAGATTTTTTCCCAGCGTCCCGGACAGGGTGCGCTTCAGCAGGCCCAGGATCTTCTCATTCTCCTCCTGGGTCATCACGCCCAGCGGCTGGTCAAACTGAGACACGATCTCCCGGTTTTCATTCACATAGCAGCCCCGCACATGGGAAATGCCGCTCCGATCCTGCCGGAAGCGGCGGCGGAGTTCTGCGACTTCTTTTTCGTTCATAGCGGTTCCTTTCTCTGGCTCGCTCCGGCACTCCGGAGCTGTGTATTGCAGACATGATTATAGCACAGATGTTCCCGCTTGACAAAGCTTTCCGGTCGAAATACTGTTTCTCTCTTGCACTCAATGCTCCACACGGATCATATCCCGGTAGTCGGCCACCGTCACATCTGCCAGAGAAGATGCCTCCACTGAGTGGCCTGGGCCCACCAGCACCACCTGGAACCCGGCAGACTTGGCCGCCCGCAGCGCCTCCTCCCTGGCGGTGAAGATCACGGTGGCCCGCCGGGCAGTACGCAGACGCCGCACCGCCTTTTCATACAGCTCCGGGTCCAAAGGGGCCCTCCCCTGCTCCACCGCCGAGAGCAGACCACGGAAATAACTCCAGAGACCGGACTGCTCCAAAGCCGTCCGCACCGGGGCCGCCGCGCCGTCACAGATCAGATACATCCAGACATCCTCTATCTTCATCAGGGACAAAAACTCCTTCACCCCGGTCAGCGGCGCCCCGCCGGCATCCAGAAGGGCCTCTGTTCCATCAAACACCGCACCTTGCAGACGCATCAGACAACACTTCCTTCCTCATTCAGCCCCACCGGATGCAGACCGTCCCGGGTCCACAGGTTGACGTGGGTAAAGCCCGCCGCCCGAACCAGCTCCGTCGCTTCCGGGAAGCCGTGGCACAGGTGGGAGGTGTGGTGGGAATCAGAGTTCAGGATGATCTCCCCGCCAAACTCCCGCAGAGCACGCAGCAGGCTTTTCCCGGGATATGGGGCGGTCCGGTATCCCCGGGCTATGGCCCCGGTATTGATCTCGAACGCTGTACCGGAGCGGACCAGATGTTCCATGACCTCCAGCGCCCGGCGGAGGTACCGGGGACTCTCCTCGTCAAAGGCAGGGGCCCGCTCGTTGAATTTGTTCACCAGGTCAAAGTGTCCGATCCAGTCGCACCTCGTCCGCTCCGGCAGAAGGGCCACCTGGTCATAGTATGCGTCGGTGTAGCGGTACCAATCCCCGCCGAAGAACTCCTCCACACACTGTCGGGCAGTCTCCGGGCTCTCGTCCACAGCAAAATGCCGGCCGTCCCCGCCGCAGATGGTATGCACCGAGCCGATGGCATAGTCCAGCCCCTCCGGCCGCTCCCCTAACAGGTCCAGCTCCAGCCCCACAAAGACCTCCATCTCCCCCGCATACCGTGCCTGGACCGCCCGGGCCCGGGCCAGATACTCCGGGATCTTCTCCCGGGGGATGCAGTAGTCCTCCTCCAAAGGACAGTAGCTGTGTCCAGAGAAGCCGAAGTGGGTCAGCCCCGCCGCCCGGGCGGCGGCGGCCATCTCCTCCAGGGAACTCTTACCGTCGTCCAATGTGGAATGGGTGTGAAAATCTCCGCGCATCTGTCTCTCTCCTTTTCGCCGGATGGGCGCACCCGCGCCCGCCGCCGGTCTTTTGCTCTATTTTAACGGAAAACTGCGGCAGAGGCAACCCCCGCCGCAGTCTGCATTCTCTTTGGCCCCGTCATGCCTGGTCAGAGGCCATCTTTTCCTGCTTGACCTTGTGGTCAATGACGTGCCGGCCGGCCAGTTCCTCCCGGACCTCCTCCAGGGAGATGCCCGCCTGGACCATCAGCACCATCACATGGTAGGCCAGGTCGGCGATCTCATACACCGTCTCCCTGTGGTCCTGGGCCTTGGCGGCGATGATGACCTCGGTACACTCCTCCCCCACTTTTTTCAGGATCTTGTCCAACCCCTTTTCAAACAGGTAGGTGGTATAAGAGCCCTCAGGCCGCTGATCCCTGCGCTCCTCCAGCAGGCGGTACAGACCCTCATAGGTAAACTGCTCCTCCATCTCACAC
Source organism: Lawsonibacter sp. (assembly GCA_037257225.1). Lineage (GTDB taxonomy): Bacteria > Bacillota > Clostridia > Oscillospirales > Oscillospiraceae > Lawsonibacter. The sequence continues at coordinate 52,358 of JAYCWP010000029.1, read as the reverse complement.
GTCTCCTCTCAGATCGATCAAATTTCCGTCGAAGCAGGAGTCGGTCCCCAGATGGCAGGCTGGACCGTCCTTCTTCACCTTTACCAGCAGGGCGTCACGGTCACAGTCCGCCCGCAGCTCCACGATATGCTGATAATTTCCGCTGGTCTCCCCCTTGAGCCACAGCTCCTGCCGGGACCGGGACCAGAAGCAGGTCAGCCCCCGCTCCAGCGAGATCCTAAGCGACTCCCAGTTCATATAGGCCAGGGTGAGCACCTTCCCCGTCTCTGCGTCCTGGACGATGGCGGGGATGAGGCCCCGGTCGTCAAATTTCAAGGTATCCAGGTCCATCATGGCCGCACCAGCACCCCTTTCTCGGCCAGCTCCCGCTTCAGATCTGGGATGGCTACCGTTCCGAAATGGAAGATGCTGGCCGCCAGTCCGGCGGAGACGCCGGGAACAGACCGGAAGAGGTCCACAAAATCACCGATCACGCCTGCGCCCCCCGAGGCGATGACGGGGACACGCACCAGCCGGCACACCGCCTGGAGCAGCTCCAGGTCAAAGCCGCCCTTGACGCCGTCGGTATCGATGGAGTTGACCACCACCTCGCCGGCCCCCCGGTCCACCCCCTGGCGGATCCACTCCAGAGCGTCTAGTCCGGTGTCCACCCGGCCGCCGCCCCGGAACACACGGAACTGTCCATCCACCCGCTTGACGTCCACAGACAGCACCACGCACTGGTCGCCGTAGCGCTTGGCCGCCTGGTCGATCAGGTCCGGAGTCTGGATGGCCCCGGAATTGACCGAGACCTTGTCCGCCCCGCAGGACAGCACCCGCTCAAAGTCCTCCAGGCGGCTGATCCCGCCCCCCACTGTCAGGGGGATGAAGATGGTGGAGGCCACATCCGTCAGAATATCGGTGAACAGCTTCCGCCCCTCCACAGAGGCGGTGATGTCGTAAAAGACCAGCTCGTCGGCCCCGGACCGGGAGTAGTAGTCCGCCAGACGCACCGGATCGGAGACGTCCTGGACATCCAGGAAGTTGACCCCCTTCACCACCCGTCCGTTCCTTACGTCCAAACAGGGGATGATCCGTTTGGTCACCATCTCTCACTCCACCTCCTTCAAGGCCCGGTGCAGCTCCAGCGCCCCGGTGTACAGAGCTTTGCCCAGGATCGCGCCATACAGACCAATCTGCTTCAGCTGCTGTAAATCTTCTATACTTGATACACCGCCCGAAGCGATGAGATCCAGGTCGAACCGCCGGGACAGCGCCTGGTACAGCGCCACATTGGTCCCTCCCAGCATCCCGTCCCGAGAGACATCGGTGCAGATCACTGTCCGCACCCCCAGGTCGCACAACCGTGCAAAGAACTGCTCCGCCGGCTCGGGGGCGGTCTCCTTCCATCCTCGGATGGCGATGGCCCCCTCCTTCAGATCCACGCCCACGGCCGCATGGGACCCGAAGCGGCGGACCGCCGCCTCCAGAAACTCCGGGTCTGTGACGGCCTGGGTTCCCAGGATCACCCGCTCCACCCCCGCGTCCAGGTACCGGGCGATGACATCCAGGCTGCGGATCCCACCGCCGATCTCCACCTTCAGCCCGGTGGTCCGGCAGATCTGCCGGATCACCTCAAAATTGGGGGTACCGCCGTCCCGGGCCCCCTCCAGGTCCACCGTATGGAGCCAGCCGGCCCCCGCCGCCTGGAACTCGGCAGCCTGGGCCGCCGGGTCGTCCCGGTAGACCGTCATATTCCCATAGTTCCCCCGGGTCAGGCGGACCACCTTGCCCTCATACAGATCGATAGCGGGCAGTAAAATCATGGTCGATCACTCCAATTCACAAAATGCCTTCAGAATCGCCAGTCCGGCGGCCCCGCTTTTCTCCGGATGGAACTGGGTCCCATACACGTTGCCGTTCTGTACTGCCGCAGTCAGTTCTGCACCGTACTCCGTAGTGGCAGTGCATTGACCTTTACACTCGAAGCCCGCGAAGGAATGGACGAAGTAGACGTGGGTCCCCTCCTCCAGGGCCCGGAAAATGGGGCTGCGGGGCTGCTCCCCGGGAAAATGCAGGGCGTTCCAGCCCATGTGGGGGACCGCCAAGCCGCTGGGGAGCACAGTCCCGATGTCCCGCACCTGGCCGGAGATCAGCCCCAGCCCCCGGTGCTCCCCGTACTCAAAGGAGGTCTCAAACAGCAGCTGCATCCCTAAACAGATGCCCAGCAGCGGCTTCCCCACCGCCGCCTGCCGGAGGACCGCCCGGTCCATTCCGGTACTCCGCAGCTTTTCCACCGCGTCGCCGAAGGCCCCCACGCCCGGCAGAAGGATGTGATCCGCCCGGTCCAACTCCTCCTGGTCCCGGGTGACCACCGCCTCCTGTCCGATGGCTGCCAGCGAGCTTTTCAGAGAAAAGAGGTTGCCCACCCCATAGTCGATCACCGCGATCACTGCGCCCCCTCCTTCCCTTCAAACCGGATCTCCACTGCCCGGGCGTGGGCCGTCAGTCCCTCCTGGCGGGCGAACAGCCCCACCTTCCGGTAGTCCCGCTCCAGAGCCGCACGGGTGTAGTAGCTGAACTGAGATTTTTTGATGAAATCGTCCACCGAGAGGGGACTGTAAAACCGGGCGGTGCCCATGGTGGGCAGGGTGTGATTTGGCCCGGCGAAATAGTCCCCCATCGGCTCCGGATCGTACCGCCCCAAAAAGATGGAGCCGGCGTTCCGGATCTGGCTGAGATAGTCGAATGGCTGGTCTACACACAGCTCCAGATGCTCCGGTGCGATGCGGTTGGCCACCTGGATCCCCTCCTCCAGAGAGCGGGCCACGATGATTTTTCCGTTGCGCTCGATGGACTCCCGGGCGATGTCCTCCCTCTCCAGGCGGGACAGCTGGACCTCCAGTTCCCGGGCCACCTGCTCCGCCAGCACGCGGGAGTCGGTGACCAGCACTGCAGAGGCCATCCGGTCGTGCTCCGCCTGGGAGAGCAGGTCCGCCGCCACCCAGGCCGGGTTGGAAGCCCCGTCGGCCAGCACCAGCACCTCAGAGGGGCCGGCGATCATGTCGATGTTCACCTGGCCAAAGACCTGCTTTTTCGCCTCGGCCACATAGGCGTTGCCCGGACCCACGATCTTGTCCACCTGGGGGACGCTCTCCGTCCCATAGGCCAGTGCGGCAATGGCCTGTGCCCCTCCGCACTTGAAGATCCGGGTCACGCCGGCCACCTGAGCAGCGGCCAGAATGGCCGGGGACACTGCTCCGTCCCGGCCAGGGGGCGTGACCATGACGATGTCCTCCACCCCGGCGATCTGGGCTGGGATGGCATTCATCAGCACGGTGGAGGGATAGGAGGCTGTGCCGCCTGGAACATAAATCCCAACCCGGGCCAGGGGCATGATCCTTTGTCCCAGGATCACCCCGTCCCGCTGGGTCATCACAAAACTCTCCCGCTTCTGTCTGGCATGGTAGGCCCGGATATTGTCCGCCGCCTCCCGCAGGACAGCCAGGAACTCCGGCTCCACCTGCGCCATGGCAGCCTCCAACTCCGCCCCGGTCACGCTCAGGTTGGACAGCTCCACCCCGTCGAAGCGGCGGGCGTACTCGTACAGAGCGCGGTCCCCCTGTTCCCGGACCGTCCGGATGATGCCGGCCACCGGCGCGGACACATCCCGCACCTCGTCCCGGCGGAGGAAGATCTCCTGGTCCTGTATGGCATTGAGGTCATAAATCTGAATCATAGCGGTCCCCTCACAGGTTTTTCTCCAGGGCATCCCGCATCCGCAGGACCTCCTGGTGCTTGAATTTATAGCTCACCTTGTTGCAGATGAACCGGGCGCTGATGTCCACGATGGTCTCCAGATGGGCCAGGTGGTTCTCCAGCAGGGTCTTGCCCGTCTCCACAATGTCCACGATCACATCGGACAGCCCCAGAATGGGGGTCAACTCGATGGAGCCGTTGAGCCGGATGATGTCGATGTCCCGGGACCGGGACTCATAGTACTCCCTGGCGATATGGGGAAACTTGGTTGCCACCCGGAGGGTCTTGTTGGGGTCGTCATAAAAATCCTCCGGACCGGCCACACACATCCGGCACCGCCCCAGCTTCAGGTCCAGCAGTTCATACACGTCGGGTCGGTACTCCAGCAGGATGTCCCGTCCGGCAATGCCCACGTCGGCCGCCCCCCGCTCCACATAGATGCTCACGTCCGAGGGCTTGACCCAGAAGTAACGAACACCCTTCTCCAGATTCTCAAAGGTAAGCTTCCGGTTCTTTTCCAAAATTGCGGGGCAGTCATAGCCGGCGGCGGCCAGTGTCTCATAGGCTGTCTCCCCCAGCCGCCCCTTGGGCAGCGCCACGTTGATCATGCCAGCACCTCCTCCGGGCCGATCCCGTCTGTGTACCGGACCTTTTTCCGGCAGCGCACCGGACAGGGCTGCCCCGTCTCTCGCTCACAGCGGACTGACCTGCCCTCCTGCCGCAGCCGCTCGGCAAAGGCGGCCAGCTTCACCAGGTCTGCGTCCGGCCCATAGGTCAGCAGTACATCGGCGTCGTACTGCCGCTCCTGTCCAAAGAACTGCTCCAGCCGTCCCATATACAGGGCAAATCCGATGGCCCCTACCTCCCTGCCCATCTTCCGGGGAAGGTTGTCATACCGCCCGCCGGACAGGACCGGGAATGGGATCTTGGGCAGAAAGCCCTGAAAGATCACTCCGTTGTAGTAGTCCATGCTGTTCACCAGGGAGAAGTCCAGCCTGACCTGCCCGTTGAGGCCGAAGGACTCCAGAATAGAGGCAGTGACGGACAGCTGCCGCAGGGCCTCCCAGCTGGCGTTGTTCCGGGCCAGCCCTCCCGCCTGGGCGATCCCCTCCTTCAGAGGAGCGTAGATCTCCATCAGCTGCACTAGATCCTCTGCGTCCCGGCGCTGGAGCTCCCCCTGTCCGGCCATAGCCTGGATGCCGGGGACGTTCTTTTGGACCAGCAGATCCAGCACCCGCTCCCGCTGTACACCGGTCAACCCCATACAGTCCAGCAGGCCGCCCACAAAACTCACATCGGACAAGTCCAGCACATAGTCCTCTGAGATGGTCCGGAGGGACTTGGCCGCCATGACGATGACCTCTGCCTCCGCATAGGGGTCGATCTGCCCCACCGACTCCACGCCCACCTGGAGGATCTCCCGAAAGGTCCCGCCGGTCTCCCGGTATACGTTTTCATTGTAGTACACCTTCTCACTGTCCCCGCTGTTGTTCTTCATAATGGACAGGGTGATATCCGGCTTCAGGGCCTTGAGAGAGCCGTCCCCATCGGTGAAGGTGATGATATGTCCCTTTTTCAAAAAATCCTTGTTCTGGGCATACAGATCGTAGTCCTCAAATTTGGACATCCGGAATTTCCGATACCCGTACTCCTCATATAGTTGATTCAACTGTTCCTTCAGCATGGCGTCTCCTGTTTACAGCATCCCTTTGGTGGATGGAATTTCGTCCCGGAACCGGGGATCGGTCTCCGCCGCCTCCCGCAGGGCGCGGCCCAGTGCCTTGAAGGCCCCCTCCACGATGTGGTGGGAGTTTCGCCCCGCCAGCTTCCGCAGGTGGAGGGTCAGCCTGGCGTTGGCTGCAAAGGCCCACATGAACTCATAGACCAGCTGGGTGTCAAAGGAGCCGATCTTCTCGGTGGGGATGGCCAGTTCCTCATAGTACCCGCCACGGCCGGACAGGTCCACAGCGCACAGGATCAGAGCCTCGTCCATGGGCAGGCACAGGGAGGCGTACCGCCGCACCCCCCGCTTCTCCCCCAGAGCCTGGTCAAAGGCCTGGCCCAGGGCGATGCCGATGTCCTCCACGCTATGGTGATCGTCCACCTGGGTGTCCCCATCACAGGTCAGCTCCAGATCCATCCCCCCGTGGCGGGCCAGCAGGGTGAGCATATGGTCCAGAAAGCCCACGCCGGTCCGGACCCGGCTCTTCCCATGTCCGTCCAGGTCCAGAGAGAGGCGGATGTTCGTCTCATTGGTCTTTCTCGTGATCTCTGCCGTTCTCATAAAAATTCCCTCAGCTTCTCCAGTAAAATATCCATCTGCTCCCGGGTCCCGATGGTGATCCGGTTGTAGTCCCGAATGCGCTCTTTATCAAAGTGGCGCACCAGAACCCCCCGCTCCTTCAGACAGCGGTAGATGTCTGCCCCCTCTGTTCCGAGCTTTCTGACAAACAGGAAGTTCGCCTGGGAAGGCAGGACGGTAAAGCCTAACTTCTCCAGTTCCTGTGCGGTGTAGGCCCGTGTCTCCATGATCCTTTGACAGTTTTTGTCGTAGTATGCCTGCTCCGCCAGGGCCTGAGCCCCCGCCTTCAGTGTCAGGCGGTTGATGTTGTAGGGGTTGATGGAAAATTTGATGGTCTCCAGATCCCGGATGAGCGCCGAGTCCCCTATCGCGTAGCCCAGACGGGCCCCGGCCATGGACCGGGATTTGGAATAGGTCTGCACCACCAGCAGATTGGGGTACCGTCCAGTAAGGGACACGCAGCTCTCTCCGCCGAAGTCCACATACGCCTCGTCCAGCACCACCACACAGTCGGGATTTGCCTGGAGGATCCCCTCCACCTGAGCCCGGCTCAGGGCCAGCCCTGTGGGGGCATTTGGATTTGCGATCACGATAGTCCTGTGCAGGCCGTAATAATCCTCCGGTTCCAGGGTAAAGTCCTCCCTCAGCGGAACGATCTGGACGGGAATGCGGTACAGATCGGCAAACACCGGGTAGAAGCCATAGGTTATATCTGCAAAAGCTACTCCCCGCCCATCTGCGGCATAGGCCAGAAAGGCAAAGTTCAGCACCTCATCCGAACCGTTCCCCACAAAAATGTTGGCCGGCTCCACGCCGTACCGCTCCGCCAGGGCCGCCTTGAGGACCTTGGCCTCCGGATCGGAATAGAGCCGCAGATCTGCGGCCTCTTTGGCATTAAGGGCAGCAATCACACCAGACGAAGGCGGATAAGGGGATTCATTGGTGTTCAGCTTGACATACTGCTGGTCCTGGGGCTGCTCTCCGGGTGTATATGGGACCAGTTGATCTAGTCTGCGGCTCAAAAATTGAGACATGACGCGCCTCCTCTTTTGTATTCTACTTCACTAGTTCGCTAAAGTAATGATGTAATCATATCCGCATGACAGAGGTTTGTCAAGAAAAACTTTTGTGAAAAAGCGTTTGCCCTTCTGCACCCTATCTCCCACAGTACAGGAATTCTACTGTTAGTTGGCTGGAATACTGTGGCTGTACAGAAGGAAGTTGCGATATTTTCTTCTCCGTGGTACCATACTGTTATCATCTTGCATCCATAGGAGGTCTCTCATTATGTCCCAGCAGAAAACCATTCCGGAGCGTTCCGCCATACCACAGCACGATACCTGGAACACCGCCGACCTATACCCCACAGACCAAGCGTGGCAAGAAGATTTTGTCCGCCTCCAGGGCCTCACCCAACAGCTGGCAGAGTATGAAGGCCGTCTGGGCGGGAGCGCCACTATCCTCTATGACTTTTTGACTCTGGAACAGGAAGCTGGCGAGCTTTTGGTCCAGCTGATGGACTATGCGCAGCGCCGGAGCGATGAGGACACCCGCGTTCCGGAGTACCAGGCCATGGTGGGGCGGATCACAACTCAGTATGTGGAACTGTCCCAAGCCACCGCCTTTGAGGTTCCCGAACTTCTGCGAATCTCCGATCAGACTCTGGATGAGTTTTACCGACTGGAGCCCCGGCTGGAGCTGTTCCGCCGGTACCTCCATAATATCCAGCGACGCCGGGCTCATACCCTGTCTGACTGCGAAGAACGTTTACTGGCCGCCGCCGGAGAGCTGGCCCAGTCCCCGGATGACATCTTCTCCAAGTTGTCCGACGCCGACCTCACCTTTCCTGACGCCGTGGACGGACAGGGCGGCCGCCACCCCCTGTCCAACGGCTCCTTCACCCTTCTCATGTCCAGTGAGGACCGTGCCCTGCGCCGCTCCGCCTTCCAGAACCTGTATGCCGTCTATGGCGGGGTCAAAAACACTCTGGCCGCCACCCTGAACGCCCAAGTCAAGCAGCTTCAGTTTTTCTCCTCCGCCCGGCATTATCCCAGCGCTTTGGCGGCCTCTCTGGACGGCACCCACGTCCCGGTGGAGGTCTATCACAATCTCATCTCTACCGTCCGGGCCAACCTGGACAAGATGCACCGCTATGTCCGTCTGCGGAAAAGGCTGCTGGGCCTGGAGGAACTGCACTTCTATGACGTGTACGCCCCCATGGTCTCCGGGGTGGACGCCAGAATCCCCTACACCGACGCCCGGGAGACGGTCTATCAGGCCATGGCTCCCTTGGGTCCCGACTACCAGGCCATTCTCCGTGAAGGACTGGACAACCGCTGGATCGACGTCTATGAGAATGTTGGAAAGCGGTCCGGCGGCTATATGGCCGGGTCGCTGGTCCATCCCTATATCCTGCTCAACTATCAGGATGATCTGGACAGCATGTTCACTCTGGCCCATGAGCTGGGCCACGCAGTCCACTCCTACCTGTCCAACAAGGCGCAGCCCACGGTATATCGGGACTATGTAATCTTTGTAGCTGAGGTAGCCTCCACCTGTAACGAGGCCCTTTTGATGGAGCACCTGCTCCAAGGCACCCAAGATCGACGGAAGCGCGCCTGGCTGCTCAACCACTTCCTGGAGCAGTTCAAGGGGACCCTGTATCGCCAGACCATGTTCGCCGAATTCGAGCTGCGCATCGGTCAGCTGGCCGCCCAGGGCGAGACCCTTACTGCTGACCTCCTCAGCCGGGAGTACCGGGCGCTGAACGAGGAGTATTTCGGTCCCGACATGGTCATTGATGACGAGATTGCCCTGGAGTGGGCCCGGATCCCTCACTTCTACTACAACTACTATGTGTTCCAGTACGCCACCGGCTACTCCGCCGCCATCGCCCTCTCCCGCCGCATCCTGAAGGAGGGCGCCCCCGCGGTAAAGGACTATCTGGGCTTCCTATCTGGCGGATGCAGTCAGGACCCCATCGACCTGCTCCGGGGAGCCAGCGTGGATATGGCCTCTCCACAGCCCATCCAAGCCGCGTTGGACCTGTTCGGCCAGCTTCTGGACGAGATGGAGGAGTTGACCCGGCAGAACTGAGCAATACGCAGAAAACAAGATGCGCTTCCCCGTATGTACCTGCGGGGAAGCGCATTTTGCATGGATGGATCTGCTCTGATCTCAGCTATGGATGGTCCGGCAGGGTCAAAGTCAGACTCTTGTAAAAATCCAGGGTCCGGAACCCCCGCTCCAACTGGGTATGCAGATAGGCCTCCGCAATCCCGGCCAGCGTCGCCATCCCAGCACCGTCCAGGCGGAAAGAGAACAGTCGTTTGGGATCCCCGTAGACAATATGGCGCATTGCTGCCAGGGAGCCGCTGGACAGCGGCAGAGAGATCCCCTCCCCCACGGAGTCCCGGCAGCCCACACAGTGGAGCACACCCTCCCGCAGATGGAAGCGGGGCTCCTCCGGGGTGGGACAGCCGCACACCGCACAGGCATCCAGCAGGGGCTCATACCCAGCCAGACACATGGCCCGCAGCTCAAAGGCCGCCTTCACCAGCCCCAAGGGCCGGTCCAGCCGGTCCAGGGCGTGGAGGCTATTCAGCAGCAGAGAGAGCAGTTCAGGACAGGGCAGACCCTCCACCGCCAGAAGCTCCGTCACCTCAGCAAAATAGCAGCCCAGAGAAAATTTTTCCAGATCCTCCCGCATCCCGCGAAATTCCCGGTCCACCGCCGCTTCCTGTACGGTCCATCTCCCCCGGTACTCGTGCAGCACCACATCAGACCACACCAACAGCTGACAGCCTGCAGCAATGGGGCTCCCCTTTTTCCGGCAGCCCCGGGCAGAGGCAGTAAGCCGCCCCGCCTCCTGGGTGAGCAGTGTAAGGATTTTATCCGACTCCTTGTAGGCGGTCTCCCGCAGGACAAGGGCTTTGGTTTGCAGGTGCATAAGGTGTGCCTCCTATGTACTGCGGGCTTCAGGTATCCCGCAGGCTGTTTGGGTCGGGTGGCCCCAATGGACAGGCCGTACCGGAAACCGACGGCATTCCCTGCTCCTCCCGGCTTCCGGCCATGGCCAGGAACGCCTCTGGCAGCCCAGTTTTACAAAATAATTCCCACAGTCCTGACTCGTCCATAGCCAGCCCTCCTGTTCTGTCATCTGTCGTTAGACTGGCTGCTTTTCTCTGTTGCTATGACCGGGAAATGTTAGTCTACTTCTTTATTCCAGTAATCGCGGGCCACCTTTCCGTCACTCCTTGTGGCATCCGAAATTTTGGAGCACCGAAGGATTGCCCCGCCACTTTATCCCATAGAAGCTTCCGCTTTTGCGGGGATCTGTTTTGAATTTGGCCCCGGGGAAGAGACTCCCAGGGGCCAAGGTTTTTCTGCGGAAAAATGCTTCTACGCGTGGAAGTACGGCTCGCATACGCTCGCAAAAAAATCGATTCCGCAGATGCCGCCTCTCTGTTATTCCTTGCGATATCCGAAATTCTGGATTGCTGATGGATTGTCCCGCCAATTTGTCCCACAAAAGCTTCCGCTTTTGCGGGGGCCCGTTTGGGATTTTGTCCCGGGGAAGAAGCTCCCCCGGGACCAAGGTTTTCCTCCGGAAAAACGCTTGTACGCGCCAAGGCGCGGCTCGCATACGCTCGCAAAGAAAATTGGCTCGTCAGATACCGCCTCTTTGTTACTCCCTGCGGTAGCCGAAATTCTGGATCGCCGATGGATTATCCCGCCAATTTGTCCCACAAAAGCTTCCGCTTTTGCGGGGGCCCGTTTTGGATTTTGTCCCGGGGAAGAAGCTCCCCCGGGACAAAGGTTTTTCCTCCGGAAAAACGCTTGTACGCGCCAAGGCGCGGCTCGCATACGCTCGCAAAGAAAATTGGCTCGTCAGATACCGCCTCTCAGTTACTCCCTGCGGTAGCCGAAATTCTGGATCGCCGAAGGGTTATCCCGCCAATTTTCTTTGACCTTCACCCAGGTTTGGAGATACACCTTAGTACCCATGAACCGCTCCATATCCTGCCGGGCCAGGGTGGACACCTTTTTCAGCATGGAGCCTCCTTTGCCGATGATAATGCCTTTGTGGCTGTTCTTCTCACAGTAGATGGTGGCGTCGATCTCGATGACCTCGTCATCCCGCTCGGAGAATTTGGTGATCTCCACCGCCGTTCCGTGGGGGATCTCCTTGTCCAGGCACAGCAGCAGCTTCTCCCTTAAAATCTCCGCCATGATCTGCCGCTCCGGCTGGTCGGTGACCATGTCCTCGGGGAACAGCTGGGGCCCCTCCGGAAGGAAGCCCTCCAGCACGCCCAGCAGTTCCTCCACACCCTCGCCGCTCTTGGCGGAGATGGGCACCACGGCGGTGAAGTCGTGGGCCTGTCCATAGACCTGGATGACCTCCAGCAGCTTCTCCTTGTGCTCCAGGGTGTCCACCTTATTGATGACCAGCACCGAGGGGCACCCCAGGCTCTTGATCCGGGCGATCAGCTCCCGCTCCGGGTCGCCGATGTTGGGGATGGGCTCCACCAGAAGCAGCACGCCGTCCACGTCGGCCACGCTCTCCTTCACCACGTTGACCATGTAGTCCCCCAGGCGGGTGCGGGCCCGGTGCAGACCGGGGGTGTCCACAAAGACGAACTGGCTCTCCCCCCGGTTCAGGATGGCACAGATCCGGCTACGGGTGGTCTGTGGCTTGTTGGTGACGATGGCCACCTTCTCTCCCACCAGGGCGTTGGTCAGAGTGGACTTGCCCACATTGGGCCGGCCGCACAGGGTGATGATGCCGGATTTTTTGATTGTCATAAGATGATCCTCACTTTCTTGTATTCAGGGGATGCGAGCATTTTCCTCCCTCAGTCGTGTGTAACCTTACATTCTCTTTTGTGGGGGCGCACAGCGTACGCCCGCTTTCCTCGAAGCTGCCCCTTGAACCGGCGGGCGCACATTGTGCGCCCCTGCGGATCAAACCTGCATGGTCCGTCCGTCTCCGTGGGGCCCTGCAAATATCTGTCACCTGGTCAGCTTCCGCCACACCCACCAGAAGGCGGCCGCGGCGGCGCACAGGGCGGCGGAGATTATGGCCAGATCCTTGGCGGTGCACTCCACCCCGATCTCTGCCGGCTCCTCCTCTTCCTCCAGCGGCACAAGCCGCAGATAGGGCTGCTCTCTCATGGCTGTCTCTCCTGTTCTGTCTCACGGGTGATCCCCAACCCCCCCAGGATGGCCTCCTCCCTGGCCCGCATCTGGGCCTTCATGGGGCCCTCGTCCAGGTGGTCATAGCCCAGCAGATGGAGCACCGAGTGGACGGTGAGATAGCTCAGCTCCCGCTCCACACTGTGGCCGAACTCCTCCGCCTGGGCCGCCGCCCGCTCCAGGGAGATGCACATATCCCCCAGGGGGACCAGACCGGTCTCCGGGTCCTCCTCCCCCTCCTCCGGGTGCTGTCCGGGCTCCAGATCAAACATGGGGAAGGAGAGCACATCGGTGGGCCGGTCCACCTCCCGCATCTCCCGGTTGATCTGGTGGATGCCTGCGTCGTCGGTGAGAAGCACACTGATCTCACAGGGCAGCGTGACCCACTCCGCCTCCAATGCGGCGGAGATCACCTTGTCCAGCAGGGCCTCAGTCTCCGGAGGGCACTCCACCTCGGTCTCGAAGATAATGGTGTGATCCATCCAAGCACTCCCTTTCTCTATGTCTGTCATGGGTCTGCCGCAGCTCAGCCCCTGCGCTCCTTCTTGCCGCCGCCCTTCCAGTCCTCGTCCACCTCATAGGCCTTGATAATCCGCTGGACCAGGGCGTGGCGGACCACATCGCTCTCTCCCAGGCGGCAGATCGCGATGTCCTCCACCCCTTTCAGCACCCGCATGGCCTCCCGCAGGCCGGACACCTTATCCGCAGGCAGGTCGATCTGGGTAATGTCGCCGGTGATGACGATCTTGGAGCCAAAGCCCAGGCGGGTCAGGAACATCTTCATCTGCTCCCGACTGGTGTTCTGCGCCTCGTCCAGAATAATGAAGCTGTCGTCCAGTGTCCGGCCGCGCATATAGGCCAGGGGCGCAACCTCGATATTGCCCCGCTCCAGATACTTCTGATAGGTTTCTGGGCCCAGCATATCGAACAGGGCGTCGTACAAAGGCCGAAGATAGGGGTCCACCTTGGACTGGAGATCCCCCGGCAGGAAGCCCAGCCGCTCCCCCGCCTCCACCGCGGGGCGGGTAAGGATGATGCGGTTGACCTGCTTCTCCCGGAAGGCGGCCACCGCGGCCGCCACCGCCAGATAGGTCTTACCGGTGCCGGCCGGACCGATCCCCAGCGTAACTACATTTTTCTGAATGGCCTCGATATACTTCTTCTGCCCCAGGGTCTTGGCCTTAATAGGCTTGCCCTTGGCCGTAATGCACAGTACATCGGCCGCCAGGTGGTGGATCTGCTCCTCCCGGCCCTCCCGGACTAGCTGGAGGACATAACGGACATTTTGTTCCCCGATGGACTCCCCCCGGGAGGCCAGGGTCATCAGATTTTCAATGACCCGGGCGGCATACATCACCTTTTCCGGGTCCTCCCCGGCAATTTTCAGCTGCGCGTCCCGGTTCACCACCGAGACCCCCAGCTCCGCTTCGATCAATCGGATATTCTCGTCAAAGGAGCCAAAGACACTGATGGTGTCCTCCAGACGCTCCAGGCTGATGCTCTGTTCTGTCATGGGTGTACCTTCTCCTACTCCACCGGGGTCTCCCCCGGGATCTCGCGGCCGCCGGGGAGCTCCATTCCGATCTCCTCCCGGCACTCCGCGGTCAGGGTCACCTCCAGCATCCCGCCACGGACCCGCGCCGAATACTGGGTGGACAGCACCTGTCCATCCCCTCCGACCGTCTCCCCCAGCCGGAGCAGCAGGCGCTCCTCCAGCATAGTCCGGGCCGCTTCCAGGTCGATGGAGACCGTCTCTTTCTCATAGGCGCGGCAGCGCTCCCCCCGCAGCATCAGGGGCAGGCCCCGCCCACCCGGAAGGGTCAGCTGGTGTACCGTGGTTATTCTATCATACAACGGCCAGGGAATGCTACTGTTTTTATAAAAATCCAGCCGCTTCCCAAAACAGCTCAATGACCATAGGTTACGCTCCTCCCCGGTGTGCCGCTTCACCTCCGCCTGGACGGGGATAGCGGCAGATATCGTCCTCCAGGTACGGGCATAGACTTTGCCCTTTGCATGGGTCTGATAGGTACGCACTGGGAGATCGCTGTACTTGGGCGGCTCCATAGTGATCACCCCGGAGATCAGCACCTCTCCCTCCGCCACCGTGTCCCCCTCCTGCACCGCGGCCTCTCCCGCCATGGGCTCCACCTGGGTGATCAGCCCATCCGTCTCCGCCACAATGTCATAATATCCATCCTCCCCAGCCAGTTCCGGTGGCTCCACTGCGTCCCGGACCACCACCTCCAGCCGGGTACCATACAGGTTGATGGACATCCAAGACAGCCCCTCCAACCCACGCAGAGCCTGCTGAGCAATGGTCTTACGATCCAGACCGGGGCCGTATGCCCCCGGCCGCACCCCATACCGCCGCAACTCCGACAGGATCTGGGCGGTGGGCACCTTTTCGCTGCCCACTACCTCCACAGTCAGGATGAACCGGGACAGAACGCTCACCGCCAGCAGGGCGAAGGCCAGCCCGATGAGGAAGGCATACCGCCGCCGGAAACGGGACAGAAAGTCCGGCAGCCCCCGGGTCCCCTCTACCTCCACCTCGCAGCCCACCCGTTGAGCCAAGCGGCGCAGCGATGGCAGATTTCGGCGGTAGGTGGTCAGTCGCATGGTGTGGCTGTCCACCCACTCCAGAGCCCAGCAGGCTACTCCCTCCTGGGCACACAGGTTCAGCAGACGCTCCGGGAACAGCCCCTGCGCCGTCAGAGTCGCCGTCCCCCGCAGATAGTTGACCGCGTGTTTCATCTCACCGCTCCTATGCCAGCTGAACGCCGGTAATGTGCCCGGTGATGAGCAACTCCAGTCCGGTCATGGCACGCAGCTCCAGGTCCTCTCCTGTCACTTTGACAATATAGGAGCCTCCGCTAATGTGGATCTCATCCGTCCCATAAGCCAGGATTCCCTTGTGGTTCTCCATCCGCAATTCCCGGGTCCCTACCAGTTCCAGCCGCGGCACCCCGGCCACCGCATCGGCCGGCAGGTCCAACAGTTCTGCTGTCCGCTCCAGCAGCCCCTCCCGAATCCCCTTTCCTGACATACCATCACCCTTTCCCGCTATTTCTATGTACCAGAACGTGAAAAGATACGAGACACATTCAAATCTCATGGCACTGACAAGTACAAACGGCCGCCTTCCGGTGGCCGTTTTAAAGACAGATCAGCCAAGCATGGAAAACAAGTCCATCTGGCTGGTGGCAGGCATATCTCCAAATGCCCCGGCCTCTGTCAGCTTATCAATGTGGGTCTTGGACACCTTGGGGCAGGCGGCCGCAACCTCCTCGATGGAAATAAAGCGTTTTCCCTTCACCTGCTCCGCCAGAGAGATGGCCGCTGTGTCGCCAAGTCCAGCCACAGATACAAAGGGGGGACGCAGCGTGCCCCGCTCCTCATCCATAGAGAAGTTGATGGCCTCCGATTTGTACAGATCCATCCGGTCAAAGGTGAAGCCGCGGAGGTAGAACTCATAGCAGACCTCCAGGGTGGTGAGCATATCCTGCTCCACTGCGGAGGCCTCCTTGTCCTTGGCCACGATCTCCCGCATTTTCCGCTGGCACACATCCATCCCCCGGCACATGAATGCCTCGTCAAAGGCCTTGGCGCGGATGGAGAAGTAGGCGGCGTAAAAGGCCAGCGGGCGGTGGACCTTGAACCAGGCGATCCGGAAGGCCATCATCACATAAGCCACGGCGTGGGCCTTCGGGAACAGATAGGCGATCTTTTTACAGGAGCCAATGTACCAGTCGGGCACCCCGTGCTCCCGCATCTCGTCCTCCGCCCCCTCGGGCAGTCCCCTGCCCTTTCGCACCGCCTCCATGATCTTGAAGGAACGCTTGGGCTCCATCCCCTTGGAGATGAGGAACAGCATGATGTCGTCCCGGCAGCCGATGGCCTCGCTAACCTTTGCAGTCCCTGATGTGATCAGATCCTTGGCGTTGCCCAGCCACACATCGGTTCCGTGGGAAAAACCGGACAGACGCACCAGAATATCGAACTGGTCGGGCTGGGTATCCTCCAGCATTCCCCGAACGAAGGTGGTACCGAACTCTGGGATGGCGGTTCCGCCGGTAGGCCCCAGAATCTTGTCATTCTCATAGCCCAGCACCTTGGAGGACTGGAAGATGGACATGGTATCCCGGTCGTCCAATGGAATATCCGTCCGGGCATTCACCCCAGTCAGGTCCTCCAGCATCCGAATCATGGTGGGATCATCGTGGCCCAGCATATCCAGCTTCAGCAGATTGCTCTCCATGGAGTGGTACTCGAAGTGAGTGGTAACGATGTCAGTATTAGGGTCATCTGCAGGATGCTGGACGGGACAGAAGTCATAGATCTCCTTGTCCTGGGGGATGACCACCATGCCGCCGGGGTGCTGGCCGGTGGTGCGCTTGACCCCTGTGCAGCCGATGGCCAGGCGGTTCTCCTCCGCCTTTGAAACAATCCGTCCCCGCTCATCCAGATACTTTTTTACATAGCCGAAGGCCGTCTTTTCCGCCACCGCCCCGATGGTACCTGCCCGGAACACATGGGTCTGGCCGAACAGTTCAAAAGTGTAGCGGTGAGCGTTGGCCTGGTACTCACCGGAGAAGTTCAGATCGATGTCGGGCACCTTGTCGCCTCCGAAACCCAAAAAGGTCTCAAAGGGGATGTTGAAGCCGTCCTTCACATACTTTGTGCCGCACACAGGACACACCGCATCCGGCATATCCGCCCCGCAGCCGTAAGGGTGGGCGGGATCCCTGGCATAGTCGAAGTCGGAGTGCTTGCACTTTGGGCAACGGTAGTGAGCGGGGAGCGAATTCACCTCGGTGATGCCGGACATGAAAGCCACCAGGGAGGAGCCCACCGAGCCTCGGGAGCCCACCAGGTATCCGTGCTCCAAGGAGTTCTGCACCAGCTTCTGAGCAGACATATAGATCACATCGTATTTACACCGGATGATGTCGCCCAGTTCTACCTCGATTCGGTCGGTGACGATCTTGGGGGGATTTTCTCCATAAAGTTCATGGGCTTTCCCCCACACTAGCCGCTTCAGTTCTCCATCGGAATCCTCCAGTTTAGGTGCAAACAGTCCCTGGGGCAGCGGGTCGATTGGGTCGCACCAGTCGGCAATCAGGTTGGTATTGGTCACTACCACCTCTCGGGCCTTCTCCTTCCCCAGATAGGAAAACTCCTGGAGCATCTCTTCGGTGGTCTTGAAGTAGATAGGCAAGGACTCGTCCGCATCTTCAAAGCCCTTGGAGGCCAACAGGATATGCCGGTAGACCTCATCCTCCGGATCCAGGAAGTGAACATCCCCGGTGGCGCACACCGGCTTGCCCATCTCCTCTCCCAAGCGAACAATGGTGCGGTTAAAATCCCGCAGTTCCTCCTCATTTTTTACGATCCCTTTGCGGAGCATAAACATATTGTTGCACAAGGGCTGGATCTCCAAATAATCGTACCAGGAGGCAATACGCTTGAGTTCCTCCCAGTCTTTCCCATCCACCACTGCCTGGAACAATTCTCCCGCCTCGCAGGCCGAGCCGATGATGAGGCCCTCTCGGTTCTCGTTGATGAGGGACTTTGGCATGATGGGATAGCGTTTGAAGTGCTCCAGCTGGGACAGAGAGATCAACTTATAGAGGTTGCGCAGCCCCGTCTGATTTTTGGCCAGGACGATGAGATGCTTAGGCTTTCGGCGCATCTTTCCGCCTCCCCGGCGCAGCTTGGGCATAGCGGGGTTGATCTCCCCCAGGGTACGCAGCCCCATCTCCTCCAGCTTTTTGAAAAAGTGGGGCAGCATATAGGCCACAGTAGCCGCGTCATCGCTGGCCCTGTGGTGGTTGAAGGCAGGCAAATGTAAGTACTCTGCCACGATGTCCAGCTTGTATTTTCCCAGCTCCGGCAGTAGGTTCTGGGCCAGGATCAGACTGTCTACCGATGGGTTGTGGAAGGGAATGCCGTATTTTCGGCAGCCCGCAGCAATAAAGCCCATATCAAAGTCGGCGTTGTGGGCCGCCAAGGGGCGGCTTCCGGCAAATTCCAGAAATGCCTCAAGCGCCTCCTTTTGGGAGGGAGCTCCCTCCAGCATCTCATCGGTGATGCCGGTGAGGTGAATGATCTCTGGGCTCAGGATACGCCCTGGGGATACAAAGGTGTTGAAGCGGTCGGTGATCTCCCCATTTTTCAGTACCACTGCGCCGATTTCGATGATAACCTCGTACTTCTTGTTCAGTCCGGTGGTCTCGATGTCAAAGCAGACGATCTCATCCGAAAATGGGGCATCCGTTTGTCCGTGAACCACCACCCGGTCGTCCACATCATTGATGTAGTAGGCCTCTACACCGAAAAGCACCTTAATTTTCTTCGCTGAGTGCTTAGCATTGGGAAAGGCGTGGGCCACACCGTGGTCTGTAATAGCGATGGCCGGATGCCCCCAGGCCTCCGCCCGCTTGATCACATTCTTGTCAGTACCGATGGTGGAGTCCGTCTTGAAGCCCACCGCCGTTAGAGCGTCCATGGCGGACATATTGGTGTGCAGATGGAGTTCCACCCGCTTCTCCGGAGCGTTGTCCATGCGCACATGCTGCTCCGCGGCCATCACAGCCACTGGCTCCAGCACCATATCGCCATAGAAGCGGTCCATGTTCAGCCGGCCCTGAACCAGCAGCCGCATTCCCTTCTTGACTCCGTCCACCAGGACCTTGCCCTCATCCCCTGGGAAAAATTTATTCACCCGAATCGATCCGGTATAATCGGTAATGTCAAAGGCGGTCACCCAGGCCCCCCGCTTTTTCAGTTCCCGGTGGTCCACGGCGAACACATCGCCCTCCACTACCACCATACCCATATCCAGTTCCAGATCTCCGATGGGAACAGGGGCACGCTTGATGGGCTTCCCATAGATAGAACGGCCCTTCCCCCGTTTCTCATTTCCGCCCTTGCCCTTTCCAGAGGAAGGTGCGGCTGTCCGAACCTTTTTCAGTGCGGCCGCCCGGATGGCCTCCGCCCGGGCGAAGGCGTCCTCCTCTGCTTCGTGCGCCCCTGCTCCGGTATCTGTCTGTGTCTGTTCCTCTGCCGGGATCACTTCAGCGGATACCGCATGATTCAGTTCCTTTTTATCTGTAATGCAGTTTAACTTTACAGAATTCAATCCATAACACCGGGCCACTGCCTCCTCCGCCTGAATGACCAGATTGGGCCCGGCTCCATCGGCCCCTTCTACTGTCACAACTGCACTGCGGCTTGAACGATCGATAGCTGCCTCTGTGATCACCCAGCCCTCCATGGCGTTGACAAACTCCGCCCACTGTGTCAGTGCGGCAAACATCTCTAAAAACGGGATCTTTTTGGACATAACCCTATGCTTCTCCTCAAATCTTCTCTACCATCACAGCGGCTTACCGGCTGCTTTTCCGCCTCTCTTATAATGTCTCAATCAGGGCAAACAACTCATCTACCAGCTGATCTTGGGGAACCTTTTTAATGATCTGTCCCTTCTTGAACAGCAAACCCTCCCCCAAGCCGCCTGCAATTCCGCAGTCTGCGGCGCTAGCCTCACCTGGGCCGTTTACCACACAGCCCATGACCGCCACAGTAATGGGCTTGTCCACCGTTTTCAATCGTTCCTCTACCTGTCCGGCCAACGCGATCAAGTCAATCCGAGTCCGCCCACAGGTAGGACAAGACACTAGTTCCGCCCCCTCTCGGCGAATCCCCGCTGCCCGCAGGATATCCCGGGCGGCATACACCTCCTCCACCGGGTCGGCAGACAGGGAGACCCGCATGGTATCCCCGATGCCCATAGCCAATAAACCGCCGATCCCCACAGCAGATTTCAGCGTTCCCATACGGACTGTCCCCGCCTCCGTCACGCCAATATGTAAAGGATAATCACTTTTCTGACTCATCAGCTGATAGGCTCTCATGGTGATAGGCACGCTGGAGGATTTCAGGGAGATACAGATGTCATCAAAGTCGAACTTGTTCAGCAGACGGATATGTCCAAAGGCCGACTCCACCATGGCTTCAGGGCATACTCGGCCATATTTGGCAAGAATTTCCTTTTCCAAGGACCCGCCGTTGACCCCGATCCGAATGGGGATGTTCCGCTGGCGGCAGGCGTTGGCTACTGCCTTCACCCGGTCCTCTCCTCCGATATTTCCTGGGTTGATGCGCACCTTGTCTGCCCCGGCGGCGATGGCCTCCAGGGCAAGCTTATAGTCAAAGTGGATGTCCACCACTACAGGGATTGGGCTCCCCTCCTTAATTTTTCCAACCGCGCGGGCAGCCGCCTGGTCAGGCACTGCCACACGAATGACCTCGCAGCCCGCGGCAGCCAGCTTCCGGATCTGATATAGAGTAGCCTCCACATCATCTGTACGGGTATTGGTCATAGACTGGATGGTCACTGGGGCACCTCCCCCCATCGGGATCCCGCCCACCATGATCTGTTTGGTCACTGCAATTCCTTCCTTTCCAAACATCCGCCGTGTTCTGGCGGCTCAGACACCGAGTAGCTTTCCAATATCGCTGAATGTCACCAGTAGAGATAGGGCCAGCAGCCCCGCCATTCCAGCCATGTGGACATAGCCCTCATACTTTGCCGGGATTTTTTTCTGGAACAGGGCGAACAAGACGCCATTCAGCAGCAGGAAAAAAATCCGTCCACCGTCCAACGCCGGCAGCGGAAGCAGGTTCATCACCGCCAAGTTGACTGCGATCAGGGCCGCCAGATCCAGCAGACTTCGGGCGGCATCGGCTGCCGTTGGTGCTTGGCTCCCTACCTGGGACATGGTATTCACGATCCCGACCGGGCCAGACAGATCGCGCAGGCCCACTGCCCCCCGGAGCAGGTCACTGAGACTGAGCCACACTGTGCGGACATAATCCATCGCAGTGTTCCAGGCATAGCGGAGCTTATTGACTACTGTAGGCGGATCTACCTCCCACCCAATGTTGATCCCTCGCCGCTGAATCTCGGCCCCATTCTTATCCACATGGGTCTGGTAGGGCAGGTACACATCATCCAACCGAAGTTTCTCCCCGTTCCGCTCCACCACCAGGTCCACACAATCTCCGGCCCGGCTCAGATAGAGGGGCACATTCCCATATACCAAGACTCTGTGCCCCTCTACTGACAGAAATCGATCTCCTGGCTGAAGCCCACAGTTTTCCGCTCCATAGCCAGGCTCCGCACCACTGTACACCGGGATCCTGAACCCCTGAACCGGAGCATAGAGAACCAAAATAATCAGCAGTCCGGTCAGGAAATTCATCGCCGCCCCTCCAAACAGGACCACGAACTGTTTCCAAGCTGCCGCATTACCAAACGCCCTGGGATTGGAAGACTGCTCATCCTCCCCCTCCATGGCGCAGTAGCCGCCAATCGGCAGCGTCCGGATGCTGTAAAGCGTTTCTCCTTTTCGTCTTTTCAGAAGAGCAGGCCCCATACCAATGGAAAATTCGTTGACCTGAATTCCAAATAGCTTTGCGGCCGCAAAATGACCAAATTCATGGACCGCAATCAGCAGCCCAAACATAAGGATGGCTAAGATGATGTAGAGCATAGATCCTCCCACACGCTTTAAATTCTGACTCCTGTCAGGCGCTGAGAACAGCCTCACGGGCCGCCTGATCTGCCTCCAGAATCTGGGCCATAGATGGCGTCTGGATCACTGGAACCCGATCCAGAGCCAGAGCAACCCGGTCTGAGATCTCCAGGAATCCAATTCGATCCTCCAGAAAGAGGGCAACCGCCGCCTCATTGGCCCCGTTGAGGATGGCACCCGCCGTTCCACTGGTCCGGGCCGCTTTCAGGGCAAGATCCAGACAACGGAAGGTATCCAAATCTGGCTGGGCAAAGGTCAGCGGGCCACAGCTACATAGATCCAGAGGATCAGACGGTCCCGCCGTCCGCCTGGGCCATGTCAGAGCGTACTGAATGGGCAGGCGCATATCCGGGGCACCCAGTTGGGCAATCATTCCATTGTCACAGTATTCCACCAAGGAGTGAATGATACTCTCTCGGTGGATCACAATGGAAATTTTCTCCGGAGGCATCTGGTATAGATGCATTGCCTCGATAAACTCCAGGCCCTTATTCATCAGTGTAGCTGAGTCAATGGTAATTTTCGCCCCCATGGACCAGTTCGGATGCTGCAAAGCGTCTTTCCTTGTCACTCCTTGCAGTTCAGCGCGTGTTTTGCCGAAAAATGGCCCGCCGGAGCAGGTCAGGATAAGACGGCGTACCTCTCCCCGATCCCGGCAGCCCTGGAGAGACTGAAAGAGCGCAGAGTGCTCTGAGTCCACAGGCAGGATCTCTGCACCGAAGTCCCGGGCCTCCTCCATCACCAGCTGCCCGGCGCATACCAGTGTCTCCTTGTTAGCTAAAGCAATGCGCTTACCCTCCCGGATGGCGGCCATGGTAGGCCTCAGCCCGATCATTCCCACCACTGCTGTAAGCACCGTATCGGCAGAGGGCAGCTCTGCAGCCTCCAAAAGGCCCTCCATTCCAGCAGCCACTCGCACTGGGGTATCCGCCAGACGGACACGCAGATCAGCTGCCGCCCATTCGTCCATCATGACTGCCAATTCCGGCTTAAACTGCCGGACCTGCTCCTCCATCCGCTCTACATTGGAATTGGCTGTCAGAGCGGCCGCCTCCATGCCGCAGGCGGCAATCACTTCCAATGATTGCCGCCCGATGGAACCTGTGGACCCTAAAACTGAAATTCGTTTGCTCATATTAAAATTCCTTCCTATGCACATAGATGGACAGGAACAGATATCCAATCGGACTGCTCAAAATGCTGGAAGCACCGTCACTAGAATCAGCATGATAGGTGCAACAAAAGACATTGAGTCAAAGCGATCCAGCATTCCACCATGTCCTGGCAGAAGATTCCCGTAGTCCTTGATACCAAACTGCCGTTTGATCAGGGAAAAGGACAGGTCGCCCAGTTCAGTCACTGCGCTGCCCAGCAGGCCGTATACTGCCATCACCGGCAGTGAAACCTCCAGTCCTGCGAACTGCCGCAGGATCACACCATATAGCAGCAGAAACAGTGCACCAGACAGGATACCGCCGATGTACCCCTCCAGGGATTTATTTGGGCTGACCTTGGTGATCCCACGGTGCTTTCCAAGAAAAACTCCAGCAAAATAAGCACCGGCATCGGTAAGAAACGCACAAATTACCGGCAGGAGGACCAGATAGCGTCCATGCTCCATTCCCTTCAAAACCACCAGAGTCGACAGGGCCATGGGAATCATCAGCCCGCCAAAGAAGCAGAGCAGCACATCCTCCACCCGGATAGCTCGCTCCTCATCGTACAGCCGGATTGCGATGTAAAACAACGTGATCACCAGAAGTACTGCAGCGATTCCAGCTACCAGAGATCCCTGCTCCAACCACTGCCCCAGCGGGATGGCTGCCGCCGCAATAGCAGTGAAGCAATACAGCCCGTTGTGGTGGGCTACACCAGTGGCCCGCAGCAGTTCATAAGAAGCCAGAGCGCAAATTGCAGCTATCAGCACCGCCAGATACACTGGAGGCAGGAAAAACAGTATCACAAAAAAAAGTGGGGCCAGCACCACTGATACAATGATCCGCGTGACCAAATCACACACCTCCGAATCGGCGGCTGCGGCTCTGATAGGCCGCGATGGCCCGGTGGAGTTCCTCCTTAGAAAAGTCAGGCCACAGCACGTCTGTAAAATAAAATTCCGAATATGCGGACTGCCACGGCAAAAAATTAGATAGCCGCAACTCTCCGCTGGGTCGGATGATAAGATCCGGGTCCGGCACTCCCCGTGAAAATAAATAGCCGGAAAACTGCGCTTCATTAAGATGGTTAGGGTCCGCTCTCCCCTCCAGGCAGTCCTGCGCATAGGCCCGAGCAGCCCGCAGAAGTTCGTCCCGTCCCCCATAATTAAGGCAGATGTTGACCTGACATCCCTCATAGTGGGTCGAGATCTCTCGTGTGCGCTGACACAGGTCACGAAGCTCCTGAGGCAACGGCGATAGATCCCCAAAAAACTCCATCTTCACTCGGTCCCGCTCCATCTGACCTATGGCCTCAAGGAGGTACTTTTTCAGCAGCCCCATGATTGCCCCAACCTCCTCCGGCGGACGCTTCCAGTTCTCAGTTGAAAAGGCGTAAACCGTCAGATACTCCAGGCCGATTTCTTTGCAATAGGTGGCGATTGTGCGGAAGGTTTCCGCCCCCGCAGCGTGTCCGGCAGTGCGGGGCAGTCCCCGTTTCCTCGCCCAACGGCCGTTTCCATCCATAATAATGGCAATGTGGCGGGGCAGGCAGGTCAAATCCGCTTGGGCCTCCTCCGCTGGTTTAAAAAAGAGCATAATATGATCCTTCCAGACAGTCAAAACTCCACAGTGTGATCTTGCCGGGGCCAACTTGTCCCCACCACACACAGGGGGGTGCAGAACGCCTGGCCCCGTGGGCCTCAGGCATCCCGCACCCCGAGCCTCCGGCCCGCCGGAGGTTCCTGTATGTTAGACAGCCATCAGTTCCTGCTCTTTCTTAACTGTCAACTCGTCGATATCCTTGCAGTGCTTATCGGTCATATCCTGAAGTTCCTTCTCCATCTGCTTCAGGTCATCCTCCGTGATCTCGGAGGCCTTCTTTTTCTTCTTAAAGTCCTCCATAGCGTCCCGGCGGATATTCCGAATGGCTACCTTTCCATCCTCACAGTACTTGCGCACCTGTTTGGTCAGGTCCTTGCGGCGCTCCTCCGTCAACTGCGGGAAGGCCAGGCGGACTACACGGCCATCATTCTGGGGATTGATACCCAAGTCAGAGATTTGAATCGCCTTCTCCACAGCCTTCAGCAGGCTGCTGTCCCATGGCTGGATCACCAGGGTTCGGGGATCCGGGGAGGAGATCGCGGCCACCTGATTCAGGGGGGTAGGCGTCCCGTAGTATTCTACGGTAATACGGTCCAGCACGCCGGCGTTGGCCCGGCCCGCCCGAACGGAGGCAAAGTTGGATTTGACGACCTCGATGGTCTTCAGCATTTTTTGATCATACACATTTGTCTCGGAGCTCATTGGTCTGATCTTCCTTTCCGTTTCATTGTTCTGCCCTGGGACTTAGCCCTGGACGATCGTACCGATTTTCTCACCCATCACGGCCCGCAGGATGTTCTCCGGATCCTTGAGTGCAAACAGGAGCACGGGGATCTTATTATCCATGGACAACGAAGTGGCGGTGGAGTCCATAACCTGAAGCCGCTGGGCCAGCACATCCGAATAGGTGATAGAATCATACTTCACCGCATCTGGCACCTTCTTAGGATCGGCGGAGTATACGCCGTCGATATTCTTGGCCAACAGGATCACATCGGCATCGATTTCCGCTGCACGGAGCACTGCCGCCGTATCTGTGGAGAAGAAGGGGTTCCCGGTGCCACAGCCAAAGATGACCACACGGCCCTTCTCCAGGTGGCGGATGGCCTTAGACCGGATATAGGGTTCTGCCATGGCACGCATCTCGATGGCAGTTTGCACACGGACCTCCACGCCCTTCTGCTCCAGTACATCAGCCACGGCCAGGGCGTTGATGGCGGTGGCCAGCATCCCCATGTGGTCAGCCCGGACCCGGACCATCCGATCTCCGCCGTCCTTGACTCCGCGCCAGAAATTCCCGCCGCCTACAACGATACCTACCTGCACGCCCAGCTGTACACAGCGCTTGACCACGTCGCACACCTGGCCGATCACATTAAAATCCAGCCCCCGGGTTGCATCCCCAGCCAGAGCCTCTCCGCTGATTTTCAGCAGTACACGTTTATACTTCGGATTTTCCACCCGAATTCCCTCCTTGCGTGTTTTTCAAACTTTGTTCTTTTCTATTTTAATATAATTCTCCTCTTTTGCCTAGTGGGTCCGGCAAATTTTTTTCAAGGTTCCGCACCCCCTTTCTCCCACCCTCATAGTCTGAACTGGCACAGCCTTATTACAGCGGCGCGGACTGGCGCAGAGTTTGGACATTTTCCCCTTCCTGGCAGAAAGTCTGAACGAACCACCGCCGTGCCGAGAAAGGAATCTCATATTGACACAAGCACTTCTATGGGCCGCCGGTGGAAGCGGCTTCACCTTTTTCATGACTGCCCTGGGGGCAGCCACCGTTTTCCTCTTTCGTCGGACAGCCAGCGCCGGTCTGCACCGGATCATGCTGGGCTTCGCCGCCGGCGTGATGATCGCCGCCAGCATGTGGTCACTCCTGATCCCCGCTATCGAACAGTCACAGTCTATGGGAGGCACTGGCTGGATTCCTGCAGCAGGTGGATCCGCTCTTGGCATCGCCTTTCTGGCTGGAATGGATGTCCTGCTCCCCCACCTCACCCCTGAACTTCTAGACCGCGGAACCGGGGAGCGAAGCCACCGGAACACCCTGCTGGTACTGGCCATCACCATGCACAACATCCCAGAGGGGATGGCCGTAGGCATCTCCTTCGCCTTGGCTGCCCAGGCAGATATCACTCTGCTTCCTGCCTCTATGGCTCTGGCCTTGGGTATCGGAATACAAAACTTTCCAGAAGGCGCCGCCATCTCCCTCCCCCTGCGGCAGACCGGCATGGGCCGCAGCCGTGCCTTTCTAATGGGCACCGCCTCAGGTGTTGTAGAGCCCATCGCTGCACTGCTCACCGTTCTGGCTGCGGGGACCGTGCAGCCGTTGATGCCCTGGCTGCTCTCCTTTGCTGCCGGAGCCATGCTCTATGTAGTGGTGGAGGAGCTCATTCCAGAGGCCAATCTCCGCCACGATCACGAAACCCATGGAGGCACCTTCGGCGTTATGGCCGGCTTCCTGATCATGATGATTCTGGATGTGGCCCTCGGGTAATCCCATATTCTCCATAAGAAATCCATCGAAACCAGTCTGATACAAAAAAATATCCGGCGGCCGGGACAGTATGAAACCTCCCGTCCGGGAGATACTGGAAGTACAGCGTCACCCGGGCAGGAGGTTTTTGAAGGATGCAGAACAAAGTGGATCTCTGCGGCGTCAACACCGCTAAGCTGAAAGTACTGAAAAACGAGGAGACTCAGGTGCTTCTCCGTCGGGCCAAGGCTGGTGATCAACAGGCCCGGGAAAAACTGATCTCCGGCAATCTGCGATTGGTACTGTCGGTAATCCATAAATTCTCTAATCGCGGAGAAAATGTGGACGATCTGTTCCAGGTTGGGTGCATCGGCCTCATTAAGGCCATAGACAACTTCAATACAGATCTTGACGTGCGCTTCTCCACCTATGGCGTACCTATGATCGTAGGGGAGATCCGCCGATATCTCCGGGACAACAGCGCCATGCGCGTCTCCCGTGCCATGCGGGATACCGCCTATAAGGTACTCCAGGCCAAGGAAGCCTATCTGGCCAAGCACCAAAAGGAGCCCACAGTGGACGAAATCGCCCGGATCCTGGACATCAAGCGAGAGGATGTGGTCTTTGCGCTGGACGCCATTCTGGAGCCCGTCTCCCTGTATGAGCCCATCTACTCCGACAGCGGGGATACTGTATGTGTCATGGATCAGGTGAAGGACAGCAAAAACACCGATGAGATGTGGCTGGAGCGCATCGCCCTAAAGGAGGCTGTCTCCCGCCTTACTCCCAGAGAGCAGAAAATTCTGTCTATGCGTTTCTACCAGAGCAAAACCCAGATGGAGGTCTCTGAGGAAATCGGCATATCTCAGGCCCAGGTCTCCCGCCTGGAGAAAAACGCACTTCGGCAGATCCGGAAGGAGCTGTAATGTAGCCGTGCTCAGTGCAGCAGGATGAACAGCAGACCAGAGACCAGTCCCAGTCCAGTCAGCAGCAGGCCAAAGGCCAGGGAGTGCGTGAAGCCCACCAGACGGCGGGGTTCGTCCTCATACCGCGCAAAATGGAAGTCATCCGCAGCCTGTTCCACTGTAGGACGAGGAGAATAGACCTCTCCGGTCAAGGAGAGCAAAATCCGATCCCGGATTCTGTTCCACCACAATTGCAGGTGCTGGAATAGATTTGGGATTCCATGGAACAGCAGTCTGGGCCCCAGTCGATCCGCTAATGTGGCCAAAACAATGGCCGCCTGAGCCAAAAACCGCAGGACTGGCCGGTACAGGCTTCTCTCCAGATCCAGCCAGGGCGGGATGGGATCCACATATCTCCCCCTCTGGATCAGCAGGGTGCGGACGACCAAGAAATAGACCCCCGCCCCTATGGCTGCAGAGATTGCCGCCCCCTCCAGGTTAACGGTGGCAAAGTAGTCCACTGCGTGGTCTGGGGCAGTCCCTCCCAGGAATCCTCGTGCAAAGGCTGCAATGGAATCCATAACTGCACTAGGATCGGTTCCTAGGCGCAGCATCACCAATAGGTAGGACAGCAGAACCCCAACCGAAGCTGGAGCAGCATAGTGCTCCCCTTCTTGCTTCCATTTCTGGGCTAGGATTTCTTCTGGAAGGGAGTTTCGCTCTAGAAATAGGCATACAAATAGTTTCAGCATATAGGCCAGCGTCAGGCCTCCACTGAACAGGAACAGCACCTCAAGCCCACGAAACAGCGCCGCTCCATTGCCAGCAAGATGGACATACTCCACAATGCTTTCATGGAGCAGTGTCTTGCTGACATATCCGTTCAATCCAGGTACACCCGCCAGGCTAAGCATGGGAAGCCCCATAACCAGAGCCAGCAGGGGTTTTCCACGTCCAAATCCCCGGATGTCGTTCAAATCAAAAGAATGGGTCGTGAGATGGATGATCCCAGCTGCTGGGAAAAGGACCATTTTGATCAGAGAGTGGTTCAGGATATGCAGGATCGTCCCATCTACAGCCAGTGCATTATGCTCCCCCAGCAGACACAGCATCGCGGTCCCAACCAGGATAAACCCGATTTGAGAAATGGAGGAGCAGGCCAAGGTTCGCTTCAAATCCACAGACAACACGGCCAGCACCGCCCCCAGCACCATAGTCACAGCACCCAAAGCAGCCAGCAGTCTCCCCCACTGGGCATCATGGAGGAAGATGGTCGTAGACAGCACCAAGACCCCGTATATTCCCGTCTTAGTAATGACACCGGACAGTACTGCCGAGGCTGGGGCAGGTGCTGCCGGGTGAGCAGTGGGCAGCCAAATGTGCAGTGGAAACGCCCCCGCCTTAGCACCAAAGCCAACCAGTACCAGCAGACCCCCAATCCAAAGAACCCTACGGTCTTTTACCCCAGCGGCCGCTGCCGCCAAAGTATCCAGTTCCAACGTGCCCAACTGGCTATACAGAAGGAACAGCCCCGTCAGGGCTGCCAGTCCACCGATGACCGCTACCGCCAGATAGGTCTCCCCCGCCTTTAGTGCAGGGTACTCCTCTGTCTGGATCACCAGCACAAAGGATGTAAAAGACATGATCTCAAAAAAGATAAAGGTGGTAAACAGGTCTCCTGACAGGAACACACCCATCGTAGCCCCCAAGGTCATCAGCCAAAAGAGGTAAAACCGGTTCCGCTTATGGACATGCGCCATGTACTCTTTGCAAAATACCGTAGCAGCCATCCACCCCGTAGCCGTCAGCAGAGCCATCAGAGTATGAAATCCTCCTGCGCGCAGCTGAATCCCCAGACCACAGAACCCCTCCACAACTGCGGTGGCCTGAGCCAGCTCTGGCTTACTCCATAGAGTAAGCACTAGGAAAAGTTCCAATGCAGCCGCCGACATCACAAAAGTGTTACGCGCCTTCTCATACCAACAACCGATCCAATAAGCAAACGGCCCGGCCAAAAATGGAAAAAAGACCGGGAACAGCAGAAACTGGGACATCCCTTCCCCTCACTTTCAAAGGATCCGCCCTTTTTATCCCAGAAGGGCGGTAACTGTCCCGGCCAGACGGCCGGCTCCCAATCCCAGAACTACCGAACCCGCCGCCAGGGCAGTAATAGGCACTGTCATTCTCAGCCCTGGATCTCGTCGCGCCCGTTTCGGTACCCGCACAGAGAGCTGTCGGTTCTGTCTCGGGAAAAAGGCCAGCAGGACGATCTGCATCAAGTATAGTGCGGTGAGCACCGCAGACAGGATCAGCACCCCGGCCGCCAGATAGCCCATCTCCGTCTCCAAACCTGCAGCAGCCGTGGCCAGCAGCCACTTACTGGTGAAGCCGGCCAGAGGCGGTACCCCCATCAGTCCCAGTGCCGCTGTGGTAAATGAACCGAATATCACCGGCATCAGTACACCACAGCCCTCCACATCTGGCACAAAATCCCGGTGCAGCTTGTAGTGGACCGCCCCCACGCAGAAAAACAGGGTAATCTTCAGCACTGCATGGAACACCATGTGGACCATCCCTGCCGTCAGGCCAGCCGTTGTCAGGGTGGTCACCCCCAACAGGACATAGGAAAGGTTGCTGATGGTGGACCAGGCCAGTCGCCGTTTCAGATGCTGGGTCCGCAGAGCCTTGGCAGACCCATAGGCAATCGTGAACATGGCAGCCCCCATAACCAAGTACTGAGCCCAGCTGTCTCGAATAAGGTCCGGCCCATAGCCATACCATGTCAGACGGGTCACTGCAAATACTCCAGCCTTCACCACTGCCACCGCATGGAGCAGGGCTGTCACTGGTGTCGGAGCCACTGAGGCCCGCAGCAGCCATCGATGCCCTGGAAAAACCGCCGCCTTTACGCCGAATCCAAAAAAGCCCAATATATAAGCTGCACGCAAGGTATCTTCCTTGCCAGCTGGTATCGAAATTCCCCCGCCAAATTGAAAGAACATCCCACCGTGTTCCAAAAGCAGCACCATAGCAATGAAGCCCAGTGCCGCACCACACATAGAGTAGGTCAGATAAATCCGTCCAGCATACCGTGCTTTGCTATCCAGTGAGTGCATCACCAGTGGCAGTGTAGATAGGGTAAGCAGTTCATAAAAGAAATACATCGTCAATACATTGGCGGAGAAAGCAATGCCCAGGGTGACCCCTAGGCTGGCCAGATAAAAGGCAAAGAACCGGTTCTCCCCTCCCTCTCGGCTCATATACTCCGCCGCATACAGACAGGCCAGGGGCCACAGAACGGACACAAGCCCAGCAAAGATGCAGGACAAACCATCCACCTGAAAGGCGATGGACAGCCGATCTCCCAGAGACAACAGCTGGAATACCCCCTCCCCTCGCAGTGTGAACACTGCAGTCAGGGCTGCCGCAGCTCCAGCACAGGCAGCGCCGATCACAAAATCCTGGCGCATCCGCGGGTCTTGAGGCCGCCAGATCAGAAGGACGCCTCCCGCTGCAATGGGCAGCAGGATGGCAATTAGCATCAGCACAGCGTGTTTTCCCTCCTCTCGTTCTTCATGCAGCTCCTCCAAAGATAGGATCTACAATCGCCTGGACCGCCGGCTCCAGCAGGCTTGGGAACATCCCAAGCACCACCACAGCAGCAGTCAGAGCACACAAAGTGATCCACATCAACCAGGTATCGTGCTGGCGCATCACCGCCCGGTGATCAAATTTTTCGCCAGGAAAAAATGCCGTGGTCACAATGGGCAGCAGGTACCCCGCTGTCAACAAGGCTGACACCATCAACACTCCGACACCCCAGTAAGCCAAAGAGCCATCCCCCGCCGCCAGGGATCCCTCGGCCAGCAGCCACTTACTCACAAATCCGCCGGTGGGCGGGATGCCAATTAGGGATAGAGATGCCAGTGTAAAGCACCACATGGTGATTCCGTAGGCACTGCCCACCCCCCGCATCTGGGATACCTGGGTAAGGTGGGTCTTGTAAATGATGGCGCCGGTGGCCATAAATAGGGCATTTTTTGCAAGGGCGTGGAATACCGCCTGAAACAGAGCTCCCTCCAGGGCCACAGGATGAAACAGCATCAAACCAAAAATCACATAGGAGACTTGGCTGACCGTGGAATAGGCCAAACGCTTTTTCAGGGTATCCTCCCGCATGGCCAGAGTAGATCCCAGAAAAATCGTGATCAGTGCCAACACCAGTACTGCCCGCTGCGCCCAACTCCCATCCAGAAATGTCCAACCGAACAAATAGTATGCCACCCGGATGAGTGCCAACACTCCCATTTTGGTAATCAGACCAGACAGAACCGCTGAGGCGGGCGCTGGAGCGACCGGATGGGCGATGGGAAGCCAGGCATGGAGGGGAAACATTCCAGCCTTGCAGCCAAAGCCTACTGCCATTACGAAAAACACTACCAGCAGCAGTCCACGATCCTGAGCCGCTCGTACCGGATCCAGTACACCGCCCGGGGTAAACAAATCCGTGGTACAAAATTCCTGGAGGAGGAACAGTCCCAGCAGACCCATACCTGCCCCAGCCACAGAGAAACCTAGATAACGGTAGGCAGCATCAAATGCCTTTCGGGTTCCAATATGAAGCACCAGCGGAACGGACAGCAGGGTCATCATCTCATAAAACAGATAGAGCGTCACCAGATTTCCTGCCAGACACACCCCCATCAGCGCCCCCAAGGTCAACAGATAAAAACCGAAAAAGCGCTCACGATGCCCCTCGTGGTTCATGTACTCAAAGGCAAAAAAGGCCACCGCAAACCACACTGCGCAGATCAACTCGGCAAATAAGCGGCCCAGTGCGTCCGTCCGCAGCACGAACCGCACCCCTTCCGTCAAAGTGAGGAACACAAACGGCTCCCCCTCCATGCGGAATACCGCGGCCACCAGCAGCAGTTGGGCTGCCAGCAGCAGGGAGACTGCCCGCCGGCGTACCCGCAGGGTATGGATCCCCAGCACACCGATTCCACCCAGTGCAGGCAGCAGAATAGGCAGCAACAGCCAGCCTCTCCACATCAACAACTTCCTCCTCTGTCAAGGGTTTTCAGTCAAAACAGGGCCAAACCCTGTTGAATCAGTCCTCGAATCGACCCAAAGGCGGTTCCCAGCAGCAGGTTTCCCGCCAAAAACAACGAGATGGCGCACTTTCCTTCCCAATTTCCCCGCGTCCAGACCAGTGGTGCATCCTCATTGGCCCGGGCCCGGCCCCAGATTGCCAAGATTGCCGGGATATAATACATCGCATTCAGCACAGAACTGGCCGCCAGTCCAAACAGTGCAGGCGCAGTCTGCCATTCCGCATCCAGAGCTGCCGCCGCAATGCAGTACTTCGCAGAAAAACCAGCCAGAAGGGGCAGACCACACAAGGACAGGCCACCCACAGTGAAGGCCGCACCTCCCAGAGGAGCCAGCCGAGCCGCTCCACGCAGTTCTCCCCAGTAGTGCCCACCAGAGGCCCGGATCATCTCCCCCGCACCCACAAAGATCATGGATTTGGTCATGGCGTGGGCCAGAATCTGATAACAGGCAGCTGTCCATCCCGCCTCACTCCCCAGACCCAGCGCCAAAAAAATATAAGAGATCTGAGCTGAGGAGGAGTAGGCAATCATCCGCTTGACCTCCTCCTGCCGCAAGGCAGCCACCGAAGCAAACAGCATCCCCGTCAGCCCCAGCAGGAACAGTAGATCGTCCATATAGGTAGAGACAATCAGCGCCGGACCGAATACCCGCAGGATCAGCTTCAAAAGAAGAACCAGGTAGCCCTTCAGCACCAGACCAGACAGAATGGCACTGGATGCAGTGGTGGCGCTGGCATGGGCATCCGGAAGCCAAGCATGAAACGGAAACTGTGCGCTCTTAATAGAAAGGCCCAGCGTCATCAGCAGAGCAGACACCACCAGTGGCAGACTGTACTCTCCAGACTGGACCAGCCCTGCCACAGCTTTCTCCAAGCCAGAAAACAGCAGCTGCCCCGTGATACAGTACAGTATAGCGATGCCAAGCAGCACCAAGCCAGATCCCAGACAGCTGAAGATCAAATACCGGATGGCTGCTACCACAGAGCGCCCACTCTCTTTAGCTGCTACTGCAATACAGGCGGTCACCGCCGCGATTTCCACAAACACATAGCCGGTAAACAGGTCATCAGTGTATACCATAGCCAGCAGAGCTCCAAACAGCAGCTGCATCAGCAGGCAATACCAGCCTTGCCGATCCGGCCGGACATCCCGCCGCAGATCCTCCGCTCCTCCACTGAGGGAGAGCAGCATGACTATACTGAAGGTCAGAGCCAGCAGAGCTTCCAGAGGGCCAGCCCGCAGCTCGTTTCCCCAAGGAGCCGGAATGTGACCCATAGGGTAGGAGAAGCTGACTCCCTCCCCACTCAGATGCAACAGCAGCAGAGCGGACAGCCCCGCCACCGCCAGCTGCACCATGCGGATCCACCGCAGCGCCCCGCCCTCCCGCCGGATCAGTGGAACCAAGATCCCGCTGACCAGGGTGAGCATGATGCTGAGGAAGGGGACATTATACGACAAGGACAATTCCTTTTCACCTCTTCTGCATCAAGTTATCTTATCACTTTTCTTCTGATCCTCTCCGGGCCAGCATCAGGATCACATCCAGATTGACACTGTGGTATTTTTGATAAAGCCGGTAGGTCAATGCCAAAAACAATGCCGTGGTACTCACCGCCACTACAATTCCAGTGAGCACCAGTCCACCTGGAACTGGATTGATATAGACGGCCGCTTCCGCCCCCTGCTCCACCATGGGGGCCTTTCCGCCATCTACATAGCCCATAGCTGCCAGGAAAAGAAACACTGCTGTATCCATCAGATTCAGGCCGATAATCTTCTTGATCAGATTTGGATGGAGCAGAAGGGCGGCAAATCCCACACTGAACAGCAGCACCGCTGTTATGTAAAATCGCTGCTCTACCAGAATCTCCAGCACTGTTTACTCCTCCTTCCCCAAAAACAGGATATAAAAGGTATACATTGTACAGGCAACAATGACACCCACACACAGATTCAGCGGCAGGATCAGTCCGCCGCTGAGGATCTCCCCTGGTATCCCCTTGGGAACCTCCCAGCCAACCCCATTGGCTCCGGTGAAGAAGGAATACCCCTTCATCCCTGCGTAAGCCAGCAGGCAGGATACCGTTAAACGGGTGGTACGCTGGGTAGACAGGAGTTGAGCCATCCGCTCCTCTCCCAACACAAGAGAGGCCAGAATCAGCCCGCCTCCCAACACCGCTCCACCAGAAAACCCTCCACCGGGACTGAGGTGGCCGTTGACAATAACATAAATTCCAAACAGCAGGATCGCCGGAAGCAGGCCCCTCCCCAACAGGGACATCAGTTCATCCGGCCCTCGGAACGTTCTTACCCGAATCCGCGGACTATGGAGAAGCAGCAGAGTACTCCCTGCCGCTGCAAAAAGGACTGCTGACTCCCCAAACGTGTCAAAGGCCCGGTACTCCAGGATCATTCCTGCCACTGCATTCACTGCGCCGGTCTCCACCAGTCCGTCCTCCAGATAACAACGTGCCACCTCGTTCATGGCGGGAGCCTCCGGATCACCAAAGCTGGGCAGTGCAGCAGCGGTCAGTAGAAAAATGCTGGCCAATACCACGATCACACACACACTCAGCCACCGATATAGGCGCAGCTGCCGCCGCAGTGCTCCAGGCCGCCGCCGAACCAGACGTTGGGCCTCCCTAGGTGCCTTCGGCCGGTCTGTTGGGGGCGGTACTCCCTCCAGCCCTTTCTCCCGACGCTCCCGATAGCGCATCAGGCGATAGGAACCAAACTCCATATCTCCGTGGGCCTCAATGTACTCCAGGTACTCTAAAAATTCCTGACGCTCCGGATCCTCTGGCCCCTCCGGACCGTCCGGCTCCTCTCCCCCAGCCCAGCGCAGAAACCGTCCGTACCAGCCCTCATTTCGGGTCTCATTCTTCATCCCGCTCCATTCCTTTCAGAGCATTGATCTTCCGCAATGTAAGGAAAAATAACAGACTGGTGACTCCGGCACCAACGGCTGCCTCTGTGATGGCCAGATCCGGTGACTCCAACAAAAACCACAAAATAGACATCACTGCGGAGTAAGACATAAAAATAATGACTGCAGATACAAGCCGACGGCACAACACCGTAGCCACAGCGCAGAAAATCAAAAACAGCAACAGTAAAAGTTCCAATCCAATCACAGTTCCCGCTCTCCTTCCTCCGGCATTTGATCCGGCTCCATGCCCAGCCCGGTAATGACCTCCATACGGGCAATCAGATGGGCGGACACTGGATTTACTGCCCACAGGATGACCGCTAGAACAGCAAGCTTGGCTGTGTGGATCGTGAAGCCGCACAACAGGGCCAGAGCTGCCAGTATCAGCAACAACCCCAATGTGTCCGCCAGCGCACTAGCTTGCAGCAGTTCCAGTGTCCTCTGAAAGCGGAACATTCCTACTGCTGCGATCACAACCACCAGAATGCCCAGGGCCAGTAAACATACTGCCACAATACCACGCACTGTCATGATTTCTTTCCTTTCTTCTCTCGATGCCGACGGACAGAGATCCGGCTAAGCACTGCCACCGCCAACAGGTTCAGCAGTCCATACAAAATCGCCACATCCACCAGATAGGATGCATTCAGTAGATAGGACAGGATACACACCATCAGCACCACCACAGTACAGATCAGGTTTAGTGCAACCAGGCGCTCTGTGTAGCGCGGCCCTCGGATGGCTCGCACCAGACAGGCCAACATGACCCCAGTCAGCAGAAAAAGCGCCGCAGTCAGACAGACTCTCAGCTCATGCGTGCACTCAGCCATCCACGTTTCCCTCCCACCGACGCAGCTGCCGGACAAATTTGGAATCCTTAAGATCTGCCGCAAACTCTTGATCCAGTGCGTAAACGCATAGACGTCCCCGATGGAGTGCTACTGTCACGGTTCCCGGTGTCAGAGTGATGGAGTTAGCCAGCAGAAGTTGATTTTCCGCCTCCTGCAGCCCGGGATCTATCCAAGTCAGACGAGGGGCTCCCTTACGCCGCTTCGGACACAGAATACGGAGGATCACCTGAAAATTCGCAGTCCACACCTCCCGCAGAAGAAGAGGCAGGTACCCCACCATCCGGAGAATTCGGTACCAGAAACTTTTTACGCCCCAAAAGGGCAGGCCAAGAACCCTCTCGCAGCCCCAAGCCACAAGTCCAGCCGCCAGCAAACCGGCCCCCGCGATCTGGAGGTTACAGCCCCCGTTCAGCAACAGCCAGAGCAGAAACAGCAACACAAACAAATAGACCGCTCCTCTCCAGATCATTCCATTCCATCCCGCCGTATCTCAGCCCGGCGGCGCAGACGACGTTTTATTATAACAAATTCAAAAGAGAAATGAAAGATTTTCATGGAAATAATTCCATTCTTTTTTACTGATCCCCCACGCTCTCCCGACACAACAAGAAAAAACAGCAGACACCACAAAAGCGTAGTGTCTGCTGCCGCGATCTAAAAAATGGATACGTCACTTTTTTGACAAAGATTCAACTCTATTCCATGTCCATCTTCGCACCACGAACTTCCATTTTTTCAGCAATTACCACCTGAAGTGGGCTAGTTGGATCGCTATTCATACTGAAATATGTAATAGCGCATGCCATATCCTTATTTCATGGTGCATATTCGGTTATATGTTCCCTGAGTTGTTCCGCTTGGGTGAGAAGTTCCTCCGCGCTCTCCAGCAGCGCAGGTGTAACAGACGCACCTCCAATAAGGCGGGACAGTTCCTCCCTCCGTCTTGTCCTGTCCAGCCGCTCCAGTGCGGTGAAGGTTCGTCCGCCGCGCTCCCCTTTGCTTACAGCAAAGTGGGTATCCGCCATGGCCGCGATCTGGGGCAGATGGGTCACACACAGCACCTGCTTGCGTCGGGCCACCTGAGCCATCTTTTCCGCCACCTTCTGGGCTGCACGGCCAGAGACCCCCGTGTCCACTTCATCAAAAATCAGAGTTCCAATCTCATCACCCTCCGCCAGCACGTTTTTCAGAGCCAACATGATCCGGGCCAATTCGCCGCCAGAGGCCACCTTTTGGATGGGCTTAAGTGCCTCCCCCAAATTGGCTGACATCAGGAACTGGATCTCGTCTATCCCAGTCTCATCCATCCCGGCCTCACCGCCATTTGCCGCAAATTCCACCTCAAAGCGAACCTTCGGCATATCTAACTGGCGCAGTTCCTCCTGAACCCGGTCTCGTAGGGACTGGGCTGCAATCTGCCTGGCTTTGGACAGGACCTGCCCCCGCTTCCTGGCATCCTTTTCCGCTTTGCCCAGTTCCTTTTCTAAGCGAGCAATGGTGTCATCAGCATACTGGATCTGATCCAATTCCTGCCGACAACGCTCCAGATAAGCCAGCATCTCCTCCACTGTTGGACCGTACTTCTTCCTCAGGCGGTAGAGCAAGTCCAGCCGTTCTTCCACCTCATCCAACTCACCCGGTGAGACATCAAAAGTTCGACTCAGATCTCGGAGACTTTCTGCCGCATCGTCGGCTGCACATCGCAGGGCCGCAAGGCGTTCTCCCACTTCAGCCAGTTCCGGACTAATGGATGAGACACTTTGGACCGCCCCCTCCGCATC
This sequence comes from Lawsonibacter sp., assembly GCA_037257225.1. Taxonomy (GTDB): domain Bacteria; phylum Bacillota; class Clostridia; order Oscillospirales; family Oscillospiraceae; genus Lawsonibacter. The sequence goes on along the minus strand of JAYCWP010000029.1, from coordinate 13,706 downwards.
GGCTACCAAGGCACAGGCCCCAGCACTGTCCTCATCCCCAGACATGGCAAACTCCGCTGCCCGGACTGCCTCCATCAGCTTTCCAGCACTGCGCAGCAGCGTCCTGCGCGCGTCTAATTCTTCGTCCTCACCAGGGCGCAGTTCAGCCCGCTCCAGCTCCCGGATCTGATAATTCAGCGTATCAACTCTGCGTGAACGTTCCGCCTCATCCATCTGAAGGGCAGCGATCCTCCGCCGCAGATCGCGCCAGCTGTGATAGGATGTCCGGTATTCCTCTAAAAGCGATTCATTTCGTCCAAAGCGATCCAGATAACTCAGATGGCTGGCTGGATCCAGCAGCTGCTGCCCATCATGCTGACCGTGAATGTTCAGCAACTGTCTCCCCAGTTCCCGAAGCTGAGCCACAGTGACCAGTCGCCCGTCCACCCGGCACACGTTCCGTCCATCTCCCTGAAGTTCTCTTTGAAGAAGCAATTCCTCCCGGCCCGCTGGAAATCCGTTCTCTGTTAGCCATGCAAGGGGAGGCACCCCGGTAAACACCGCTGTAACCATGGCAGAACGGGCTCCGGTACGAATCAACTCCCGGCTGGTCCGCTCCCCCAGCACTGCACCAATGGAATCAATAACAATGGATTTTCCGGCCCCCGTCTCACCGGTAAGAACATTAAAACCCGCTTCAAAACGAATGTCTGCCGACTCGATCAGAGCGATATTCTCGATATGCAGCAAGGAAAGCATTGCACTCCCTCATTTCCTTTCCTTCCAGGCAGAAAATCACTTCAGAAGTTTATGGACCTCCTGGATGAACTGCTCCGCCAAATCATTGTCCCGCATAATCAGGATTCCTACGTCATCTCCTGCCAGACTGGCCACCATTCCAGGGATCTCCATGCCATCGAGCGCTAAACAAGCTGCTGGAGCCAAACCCGGCATCGTCCGAACCACTACAATATTTTGTGCCATGTCTACGGAAGTGACGCCTTCCTTAAAAATATTCCGAAGCCGGATGTCAGAGTCTGCCAGTCCCCTCCGATCAGAAGATGCGTACCGATAGCCGCCGCCGGCCAGTTCCTTCACCAGCCTCAATTCCTTTATATCCCGGGAAATCGTGGCTTGTGTGGCAGAATATCCTCTGGCCCGCAGTTCATCCAGCAGCTGCTCCTGGGTCTCCACATCCACACTCTGGATGATATTCAGGATTTCTGTCTGACGCGCACGCTTCATGGCACGTATCCTCCTAACTTCTGATTGATTACCTGATAAAAACTCCGGCCTGCCAACTGGACCAGCTGAGTTCTGTATTTGGATTGTGTGATCTCCACCCGCTCATTGGCGGTAACTCGAATCACCTTGCCCCCATCCACCGACAGATAGAGGTGCTTCCGGCTGCCCTTCGGCATTTGTACGGTGATCCGCCGACCGGCATCCAGCACCATAGCCCTGGAACTAAGCTGATGGGCACACACTGGCGTAACCACAATGCATCGGGAGTTCGGCTCTACAATAGGTCCTCCCGCCGACATGGAGTAGGCGGTGGAACCTGTCGGTGTGGCTATGATGACTCCATCCCCCATGATCCGTTGAACCAACACCTGGTCGGCCAGCACCTCAACCTCCGCCACCCGGGCCATGGATCCTTTGGAAAAAACCACATCGTTAAGGGCCAGGTCCTGACTGATCTGCTTTTCCCCCCGAAACAGCTGGATCTCCAGCATCATTCGCTCCTCCGTTACAAAGTGCCCTTTGGCCAGGGGGACCAGAAGAGAGAGTTCTGTCCGTTCCAGTTCTGCCATGAAGCCCACACTGCCCATGTTAACCCCCAAGATTGGCACGCCGTGGAGGGTGGCATCCCGGGCAGCATGGAGGATAGTTCCATCTCCGCCAAAGCACACCAGAAGATCTGCTTTGGGGAGCTCCTCCTCCAACTTGTGGAGAACTACTTGGCGCGGAAGATCCAGTCGTTCCCCTTTTTTGGGAACGAAAGGCAGACACAGTACTGTCTCGGCACCAGACTTCCGCAGGATCCGGTCCGCCTCCAGCGCAGTCCGCAGTCCCCGGTCTCGGTAAGGATTGGAACTCAAAATGATCCTCATGCCTTACTCCCCCTTCAACTCTCCATGAGAGGCCGCCACCAGTGCGCTCAAGTCCCCACTGTATGCCGGGACTTGCTGGACCGAGAGATAGCCCAAATATTCAATATTTCCCTCTGGGCCACGAATGGGGGAAAAGGTAATATCCTTTACAGAAAAGCCTGCATGGGCAGCATGCTCCAGAAAGTGTTCCAGCACCTCTAAATGAACCGCCGGATCCCGGACAACCCCCTTCTTGCCTACTTTATCCTTCCCAGCCTCAAACTGGGGCTTTACCAGGCATACCCCCTCCCCAGTCTCTTTCATCAAAGACCGCAGTGCGGGCAGAATCAGATTAAGAGAAATGAAGGAGACATCCACAGAAAAGAAGTCTAAGGGATCTGGGATCTGCTCCTGTGTAAGGTAGCGGGCATTGGTTCGCTCCATACATACCACCTGTGGATGGGTGCGCAGACGGTAATCCAGCTGGTTATACCCTACATCCACTGCATAGACCTTCTGTGCTCCGTTTTGAAGCATACAGTCAGTAAATCCTCCCGTAGAGGCCCCGATGTCGGCACACACCGCACCATGCAGTTCAATTGGCCAGAGCTGCATGGCCTTTTCCAATTTCAGCCCGCCACGACTCACATAGGGCAGAGTCTTGCCACGGACCTCTACCTTTTGAGACTCTGTCACCGGAGCACCGGCCTTATCTACCCTCTGTTCATCTACAAATACCTGTCCAGCCATGATGATCGCCTGAGCTTTCTGTCGGCTCTCTGCCAGCCCACGCTCCACCATCACCACATCCAGCCGCTTTTTACTGCTCACGGCCCAGCACCTCCATCGCCCGGCGGAAGAGCCCCGCTCCATCCAGTCCCAGACTTTTTTTCAGGATCGGGACCGCTCCGTGGGGAACATATCCCGTCCCGCAGTTGACCAGTGCGGTCTCCGCCGCCGTACCAGCAGCCTCCAGAGCCGCTAAAGCCCGGACACCTACGCATCCCTGCTCCACACATTCCTCCGCCACCAACAAGTGACCTGTCTTACGCACAGACTCTATTAAGATTTCTGTCTCAAGCGGTGTAATGATATTCCACTTTACAATTTCCGCTTGAATTCCAACTGCCGCCAGAAGGTCTGCTGCCGCCAGAAGATCGTTGATCTCCATGCCGTAACCCGCCAAGGTAATGTCCGACCCAGCACGCAGAACTACCGCTGGGGCATCCCCCGCATCTGTCGTGAAGGCTCCCTGCCCCCCTCTGGGATAACGGACTGCAACGGGACCAGTACAGCGACATACTGCCGCCTCTAACATCCGATCCAACTCCGCAAAATTAGAGGGAGAGTACACCGTGATTCCCGGAACACTGTCCAAATAGGCTACATCGAATACGCCGTGATGGGTCTCTCCATCCTCCCCCACTAGACCGGCTCGGTCCACCGCCAGAACCACATGGAGTCCATCGATGGCCATATCGTGGAGAAGCATATCATAGCTGCGCTGCAAAAATGTGGAGTACACCGCAAATACAGGAACCGCCCCCTGCTTGGCCATTCCAGCTGCCATGGAGACTGCGCAGCCCTCAGCAATGCCCACATCAAAAAACCGTTTGGGATAGGCCTCTGCAAAGGCAGTCAGGCCAGTACCGCTTACCATGGCAGCTGTCAAAGCGCAGATGCGCCCGTCATCACGTGCCAAACGAACCAGTGTACGACCAAACACCCGGGAAAAGTTCTCTCCTCCCGCTTTCCGAGACACCCCAGTCTCCGGATCGAAGGGAGCCACGCCATGAAAGGCATCTGGATTGCGCTCCGCAGGCGAAAACCCTTTTCCCTTTACAGTCTTTACATGGAGAAGGACAGGCTCCTTCAGGCTAGCAGCATACCGTAGAATCTTGGTCAGCTCCGACAGGTCATGTCCATCCACTGGCCCCAGATAGTTGAACCCCATATTTTCGAACATGCTGCACGGGAGCAGGCTCTGCTTCATGGCCTTTTTAATGCTGTGAGTCATTCGGTACACCTGCCGTCCCAGCCAGGTAGCACCCATGAACCGACGATACCCCTGCTTGAAGCTGAGGTATTGAGGCTTCAGACGTTGCTGCGCCAGATGCCGGGCCACCGCACCCACATTTCGGTCAATGGACATCCCATTGTCATTTAGGATCACCAGCAGCTGCTGCCCACACTGTCCACCGTTGGATAGCCCCTCATAGGCAAGGCCACCAGTAAGAGCCCCGTCTCCAATGAGTGCAGCAACATGATAGTTCTGGCCCAGGGCGGCCCGGGCCTGGACCATTCCCACCGCCACTGCCACCGAGTTAGAGGCATGTCCAGCGATAAATGCGTCGTGGTCGCTCTCTCCGGGCTTGGGGAATCCGGCAATCCCGCCGTACTGGCGCAGTCCGGTCATCTTCTCCCGCCGTCCAGTGAGCATTTTATGAATATAGCATTGGTGTCCCACGTCAAAGACCAACCGGTCCTGACTGGTATCGAACACCCGGTGGATCGCCACAGTCAGTTCCACCGCTCCCAAATTAGAGGCTAAATGCCCCCCTGTCCGGGATACATCCCGGATCAATTCCTCCCGGAGATCCCGGCACAACGCCGCAGCCTCCTGGTCGCTCAGGTCCGCCAGCAGCGGCCCCGTTTTTTCCTTCTGTTCCTGCAAGTGAATCCCTCACATCTCCGCTGAGCCGCACATCTTCACCAAATCATAGGTCCGACCAGTCCAATCACTGTTCCAAGCAATGAGCCCATCAGCACCTGGGGCAGGGTGTGTCCCAGTTCCTCGTTGAGTTTTTTCCCTTTCAACTCCTGGGGCAGGTCGTCCCAGTGTTCCCGGATATAGTTGATAACCTTCGCCTGTTCGCCTGCGGCCCGCCGCACATTACAGGCATCATACATCACCACCAAGGCGATGGCCGCCGACAGGGAAAACAAAGGATCCCGCCAGCCGCAGACTTGCCCGATGGAGGCTGATGCAGCACAGATGAAGGCTGAATGGGAACTGGGCATGTTGCCGCTCCCAATCATCTTCCGCAAATCCAGGTTCCGATTTGTTACCCAGTGCAGCAATGTTTTCAGCACCTGGGCCGCGAACCATGCCAAAATCGCCAGGTCCAAAGTCAGATTTCCAGTCAAAAAACCCGTATGATCCATTGTATCTTACCTCTTTACCAAGGCCGCTTGTCCTGTTCCTATCCAACTCAGCTCCTACGGCCCGCCAGCGCCCGGGCCAAATACAGAAGGAATTCCGACTCTGCAAAGCTGGACAGAGCCTGCTCCGCCTGTTCGGTCAACTCATCCACCAAGGCCCGGCTGCGCTCCAACCCCAGGACGGTAACAAAGGTATTTTTCTCATTCACACGATCTGAACCCACAGACTTACCAAGTTCCTGATCGGTACTGGTCACATCCAAAATGTCGTCCTGAATCTGGAAGGCACGTCCGATGCACCGGGCATACTCTCTGACAGCGCAGCGCTGTTCCTCTGTTCCACCGGCAGCGATACACCCAAGTTCTGCCGCCGCAGAGATCAGGGCTCCGGTCTTGAGCTGCTGGAGCTGCTCCAACTCTCCACGGGTCAAGGCTCTCCCTTCTCCGGCCATATCCAGGACCTGTCCACCGACCATACCCTCCGGTCCCGCTTCCCGGGACAGGCAGGACACCGCCTCGACCACCCGCTCAGCCGGCAGCTCCGCCTGAGTCAGGACCCCAAAGGCCGCTGTAAGCAGCCCGTCTCCGGCCAAGATGGCAGTAGCCTCTCCATATACCTTATGGTTAGTGGGCCGCCCCCGCCGAAGGTCGTCATCATCCATGGCAGGCAGATCGTCGTGGATCAGAGAATAGGTATGGATCATCTCCACACCGCAGGCCAGAGGCATCGCCCTGGCCGGGTCTCCACCGCACAGGCGGCAGGTCTCCAGCACCAGCACAGGGCGGATTCGCTTCCCTCCCGCCAACAGGGAGTACTCCATGGCCTCAGTCAGGTCGGCGTACCGTCTCCAACTCTGGCAAACCTGGTGCAGTGCCTCCTCCACCAGCTTTCTGTCCTCCCCTAGTCTCTGTTGGAACACATCCCGCTCCATGCTCAGCGCTCCTCTCCAAACGACTGTTCCTCTGGCTGACCATCCGATCCTGCGGTCAGCAGGGTCACCTTCTGCTCCGCCTGGTCCAGCAGCGCAGAGCACTGCCTCAGAATCCCGGCTCCTTCCTCAAAGAGGGTCATGGCCTGCTCCAACGGAGCATCTCCCCGCTCCAGCAGACCCACGATCTCCTCCAGACGCGCCATAGATTGCTCAAAACCCAATTTTTTCTTCGTCGCCATTGGTTTTCCTTTCTCCAGACCAGCAATGGTCCAGCACCGAACACTTCAAATCCGCGGACAAGCCTAAGCGTTTAGACATTCTACATATCCTGCTCACATACCAAACAATCCACCTGTCCGTCCGACAGCCGCAGGGAGAATAGTTCCCCGGGACAGGCATCCCGAACCGAGGTGATCACACTCCCGTCCCCCTTTTGGGCGATGGCGTATCCCCGCCCCAACACTTTCAGAGGGCTGAGAGCATCCAACGCAGCAGCCAGCCTTGCAAAACGCTCCCGCTGGCCGGATACACTGGCAGACAATCCATGGCCCAAGCGGCGGCTCTGATAGTCCAGCAACAGCCGCTTCTCCTGGAAATAGCGCCGCGGATCAGCCATGACCTGGCTCTCCCGCTGACGCTCCAGCCGCTGGCGCTCCCTCAGGAGCCTTTGTCGGACCGCCTGCTCCATACGCACCCCAAGCGATGCCAGAGCGGCATAAACCTCGTTCTGGTCGGGCACCGCTAATTCCGCAGCATTAGAGGGCGTGGACGCCCGCAAGTCCGCTACAAAATCGGCGATGGTCACATCAGGCTCATGTCCCACAGCAGAAATCACTGGAATCTGGGAATCGTAGACTGCGCGGGCCACGCACTCCTCGTTAAAAGCCCATAGGTCCTCCATGGAGCCGCCTCCCCGGCCGGTGATGATCAGGTCGGCCGCCTGGTGCAGGTTGGCCCACCGGATCGCAGCGGCGATCTCCTCCGCCGCCCCCTCCCCTTGGACCCGCACTGGAAGAATCCGGATCTGAGCCATGGGCCACCGGGCACCAAGAATCCGGAGCATATCCCGCACTGCTGCACCAGCGGGTGAGGTCACCAAAGCAACCCGCCCCGGAATCCGCGGCAGAGGGCGTTTATGCCCCCGGTCAAACAGGCCCTCCTGAAGTAAGCGAGCCTTCAGCTGCTCAAAGGCCACCGCCAAATCTCCCGCACCCTCCGGCGTTAGCCGGACACAGTATAGCTGGTACTGTCCATCCCGAGGAAACACCGTCACCCGGCCCGCCGCAATAACCTGCATCCCGTTTTGCGGGCGGAAACGCAAGGATGCGGCGTCTCCCCGGAACATAACGCACCGCAGTGCGCCCTCCCCGTCTTTCAGGGTGAAGTAGTGGTGTCCAGAGGGATACATCTTATAGTTAGAAAGCTCCCCTCGCACCAGTAGGCCAGACAAGAGCCGATCACGATCCATAAAGCCCTTGATGTACTGGCCTACCTGGCTGGGTGTGAGGATCGTCTGCTCTTGGCGGGAGGTACTCATCGTCCCGCCTCCCGTTCCATAGCCCGCCAAGTGAGGATAGCTGTCCCCATTGCGTTATCTGTGGCATATCGCGGATGGGCAAAGACTGCGCCGCAGTCCTTCTCTAGCACATCCCGCATACGGCGGTTGGAGGCCACCCCACCTGAGCATAGCACCGGCAGACCCGGATAAGTCTCCTGGGCCGCTCTGGTGGTGCGTCGGATCACATCAGTCACTGTTTCGATGGCAAACCGTGCGATATTAGCCGGCTTATCACCATCTGCCAGCAGCTTCTTCACCTGGTTCTCCATTCCTGACAGGGAGAAGTGCAGCCCATCCTGCTTGACTCGATATTTCAGCGGTGCATCCGCTTCCTCACTCAGTGCATCCAGCGCTTTTCCCGCCGGAAACTGAAGCCCTAACAGCACACCGGTACGGTCGATCAGCTGACCGGCAGAGATATCTGTGGTCCCCCCCAGAATCTCCGCCCGGACGGCTACGCCATCCTCCTCCGGCTCTACCAGCAGTAGTTCCGTGGTGCCGCCAGACAGGTGCCATGCCAAGAAAGGCTGATCCAGCAATTCCATCCGTCCGGCGGACCAGGCTGCTGCGGCCAAGTGTCCCTGCTGATGAGAAAAGGCATAGAAAGGCACATTCAGCACATGGGAAAGACTCTTCCCCTGGGACGTTCCAGCCAAGAAGCATGGCATATAGGAGCCCTCAACCGCCCGTGGACGGGTGCTTGCCCCAACTGCTCCTAACATTTCCAGAGAGGTCTCCTCCGCCAGAGCACCTAACAACTCAGGGAGCCGCTTCACATGTTGAAACAGAGCATCACTCTGCCGCAGGCCCAATTCGCCGGGGCGAACCTCCAGAATGCGGCCCTGGTTGATTCCTTTCTCCCCATCAAATACAGCGCACGAGGTGGTATAGTTGCTGGTGTCCAGCCCCAAGACCCACATGGTTACTCCTCCGTGGCGGCCTCAGTCCCGGCCGCTGCTTTCTCCGGCTTAGCCGGAGTGTCCTGAAATTCTGCCCGAACAAATGTCCCCAAAATCCCATTGACAAAGGCGGCCACCTCCTTAGGCTCATACTGCTTTGTCAACTCAACAGCCGCGTTGATAGCAGCTGCATTGGGAACGTCCGGCATATACAAAATCTCATACATAGCTGTCCGCATAATGGCTGCCGCCATACGCGGAATCCGCTCAAAAGACCAGCCAACTGCATAGCGGCTAATATAGTCATCCAACTCCGGGCCATGAGTAAAGGTGCCACGGACCAAATTTTTAATGTAGATCTCCTGTTTTTCATTGGGATATTGGGCATAAATCGGCATTTCCTGGGCCAGTTCGCCAAAACGCTCCCGGTTCAGCTCACTTTCCAGTACCTCATCCGCGCTCTGTGTCCCAAAACCCAGGGAAAATATCAGATGTACCGCAATCTCGCGGGCATTATCTCTTGTCATATCAGTCTCCTCCGTTAACTGCCCCATTCTGGCGATAAAATCGTGATTCTATTATATACATTTTCATATGAAAAGGAAACCCCCAAAATTCACAAACCGTGAATTTTCAGGGGTTCCCCTTTGAGGTTTATTCAGATTTTCTTCCAGTCATGCATAAAATCTGTGCCCGCCAATTACGGCGATACAAGTGCGATTCCGGGCTGCCCAGCTGTTGGGGGTAGAGTCAAAATAGAGGGCATTCTTGGTCTTTTTCACCTCAGCTCCATCCAGCACCAACTTGGCCGCAGCCACGCTGGAAGAGTTTGGAGTCCGACCGGCCAACTTGCCGGAACGATAGGTGGTGAACTGGTTCTTCTGGGCCAACACACTCTCCACCGTATTGGGGAAAATGGGGCTCTTCACACGGTTCATGATCACATTGCCCACCGCAATCTTGCCATCCAGCGGCTGATTCCCGCTCTCTGCATAAATCACGCGGGAGAGCCAGAACAAATCCTTCTCATTGTAATACTGGTTCCCTGGTGTCAATCCGCCGCTTCCGCGCGTAACTGCCACAGTGCCAGTAGCCCCATTCCAGCTCAGCCCCGCATCGAAGGCCTCTGTCAACACAGCCAAGGGAACCGTCACCCGATCCCCAGTCAGCCCGACACCTTCGGGGATATACAGATAGCGGCCATTGGCCACCACATACTGCTGCCCCACCACAGCGGTCAGCGTCAGCTTTCCACTGGTCACGGTCACCGTACGGCTTCCGGCATCCCAGGCTGCTGAAGCAGCAGGATCCAGTGCCTTGGCCATGGGGACCAAAGCCACATAAGTCGTTCCGTTGCGCTGTGTCTTGCCTACCTCGGTGGATACCGGCTTACCATTCACGGTCAGGGTCCGATCCAACTCTTCAACCAGAGTCAGGACACTCCCCCCTGCCACCGCAGGCACCGGTTCCGCCCGATCCGCTTCCTGATCTTGTTCCATGTCCACCTGACGGACTGCCGCCTCATGGGCCATACCGTCGGACTCGGACACAAGAGCGGCAGAGCTTTGCTCCACACCAGCTCCCATCAGGAGAAGCAAGGCAAAGGCGCTCAGCGTCAGCGAAAACAGCTTTCGTGTCATTGTCTTCACTCCTATGGTTACAAAATTATGTCAACAAAAATGACATCAAAAGCAACTGTTTGTTACTTTTGTTACCACATTGTAACCAATTTGCCCGTTTGAAACAAGGGTAAAATTCACTATACTTTCCCTCAAAATCTTGTGTATTTTTTCTGACATAACAGAAAAACAGCCATTTTTCGCTCAAAACCAAATATTTTAACCGATTTTTCTCCTCATAAATTGTACAAACCACACTCCCCCATTGCGTCTCTCTTCACAACATCGCGTCCCCCTCCCCCACCAGAAACCGGAGAAAGTTTTACTTGCCTTTTCCCCATATCTGTGTTATAGTGATCAAGTAGCTAAATTGCAGGTGTAGTTCAATGGCAGAATGTCAGCTTCCCAAGCTGAACACGGGGGTTCGATTCCCCTCACCTGCTCCACATGGAAAACTGGCGAAAGCGTTGATTTTCAACACCTTCGCCAGTTTTTTATTTCATTTCCTGGCGATCATGCCATTTTAGAGCATCACAGAACATTTTGCTGGTGGGGGAACCGGTGGGGGAAATCGCGCTCCCCCTCTCTTTACTTTCTCGCCGCTTTGAGGGTGGCCACACCCATGGTGGCCAGTTCCTGCCTGGTGGTGTGGGCTCTGGGCCTGGCGATGGTCACGCCGCTGGTCTCTCTTTCCCAATCATCCCACTATTGCTGTCTTACAATTATCACCACCGCTCTGCGGCATTTTGATGATAGGAACCGCTGTTTTCCACCATCATCTACCATATATGCATATAAAGACCAAGGCCGTAGAAAGCATGGATTCCCATCACTTTCTACGGCTTTTTAATTGCTTACCTCCCGCCGGTATTTCTATCGTTCCACAGCATATTTGGCCAGCGGAGAACTCGAATCAAAAAAAGGATATGCTACACCGCACAAAAGATAATGCACTAAGTCCCATTGTGATTCCTTTTTTCAGCCTGCGTCCCAAAGTAAAACGCGATGACAACAGTGAACACGGTCAGGAACTGATCTGCGCTCACTCCACCAGAACAGGTTTGCCAGGCGAACACGACCGTTAGAATCAGTGTCACAATACTCTTAATACTCAACAGGTTCCCCAGCCGTTTGTATAGCTGTTCCATCTCTCTCCCCCCTTCCTAGTGCTATGCACGCTTAGGGGAAATTGTGCCGTTCTCATAGATACCAAATGCAATTTTTTTAGTCCGTGTCCCTCATCGATCCCGCACAGAGGCAGTCATAATAAAAGTTTCGACAGACATCCCGGACCATACTGTGCTTCGGATAAACAAAATAGAGCGGACGCCGGATTTGGCAATCAGTTAAATTCAGATAAGTCAGTCCACCTGCCTCCACCTCCTGAACTGCCACCTGTTCATACATAAAGCTGATGGCGCTGGTTTGTTTCAACAGTTCTTTGATCATTCGAAAGCTTCCACATTCTAATACATCGGCAAATGCCTGAGGAGAACTCCCGAATTGAAACAGCTGGTTCTCCAGAATTGCCCTGGTGCCCGATCCTGGCTCGCGGAGAATCAAGGGATACGGAAATAATTCCGAAAGGAGATGTTCTCCCTGCGCCAAAGGGTGGCCAGCGGCAGCCACTGGAAGAAAGCTAGCCGTATGAAACACATGACTGCAAAAATCATCCTCGTGGAAGATGCCCTCAATCAGGGCACAGTCCAATTTCCCTTGCACGCAGGCATCCAGCATCTCTTCTGTATTGCCCACACGGAGAATCAGAGGCCGGAATCCACGGGCTAAAACCGGAGCCAGCAGAGGCGGTAGATAATAGTCTGCAATAGACAGCGTAGCGCCCACCCGGAGCGCTCTCACCTGTTTAGAGAGCTGCTCCAACAGCCGCCTCTCGTTAGCCGACTGAAAAGCCGCATATCGGTACATCAGCTCACCCGCCTGGGTCAGAGAGAGCTGGTGACCTGTAAAGTCGATGAGTTGGACGCCATAGTGCTCCTCAAGCTTTCGAATATGTTGAGAAACCGCAGGCTGAGTGATATGCAGCGCTTGGGCTGCAAGGGTATAACTCCGCAGTTCCACAACAGTGAGAAAAGTTTGAAGTTTCTGATCCAGCATAGTCTCACACTCACTTTCATTACATTTTTTTATTATATATAATATAACATAATTTGATTTTATGATCAACGGGTGTTATGATGAATGCGTTCCAAGGCAAATACTGTAACAGGAAGTGGAGTTATGAAAATTTTAAAGCAAACAAGGGAACTGCTCCCCGGATTCCTTCTGGCACTGGCAATCGCAGCCTGCGCCAAATGGCTCGAGGGTCTGCTGCCCATCCATCTGATCGGAGCATCAGTTATCGCTCTGTTTCTCGGCATGGGTCTGAATCACATCAGAAAGCCCAGCGCCAGCCTGGTCAAAGGACTGAAGTTTACCTCAAAAAAAATCCTAAAATTTGCTATCATCCTATTGGGCGCCTCTCTATCCATCGGTGTCGTGCTGAATATTGGCAGACTGTCCCTAACCGTGATGGTTTTCACTCTGCTGACCTGCTTCGGTGGCGGTTACTTTGTGGGCCGTGCTCTTGGCTTGAATTGGAAGCTGTCCAATCTGATCTCTGCCGGAACGGGAATCTGTGGCGGCTCCGCCATTGCAGCAATCGCTCCAGCGATCGATGCAGAGGATCAAGACATTGCCTATGCTATGTCAGCCACCTTTCTGTTTGATATGGTGATGATCGTCCTCTTCCCCATCCTAGGACGAGCCATGGGGTTGGATGATATGGCCTACGGCCTGTGGGCAGGAACAGCAGTGAACGACACTTCCAGCGTAGTGGCAGCAGGTTATGCCTTTTCTGAGGGAGCCGGTGACTTTGCCACGATGGTAAAGCTGACCCGCACGTTGGCCATCATCCCCACAGTCCTAGTATTCAGCTTGATCGAGGTACGAGAGAAGAGAAAGGCTGGCTTTGCCGGTCAGGAGGAGAAAGTTCAGGTCACCTCTATCATCCCTTGGTTTATTCTGGGCTTCCTAGGCATGGCCGTACTGAACAGCCTGGGTGTATTCCCCCAGGAATTGTCTCTTGGACTGAAAGAGCTGAGCAAGTTTCTTATGGTAGCAGCTCTGGCAGCCATCGGATTGAATACCGATTTCCGTGAGATGAAAAAATCTGGTATCAACCCTATGATTCACGGCTTCATCATTTCCGCTCTAGTCGTCGTGGTCGCCATCGCTGTTGAATATTGCATGGGAATCGTATAAAACAGAACTCAGCACTCTATTCCTCATCCGCCCCCTTCCTTCCCCGTGTGCCCCAGCTTCCTATGGAGCAATAGCTGGAACACACGGGGAAATTTTATTTTTAATGTTTTAATGACTGCACTAAAATTTCAGAAAAATTTCAGGACGCAAAGTCAGGACCCCCGGCTAAGCCGGGGGCTTGAGTAAGCCCTAGAAGGGCACAA
>JAYCWP010000028.1:0-58838 GCA_037257225.1 Lawsonibacter sp. | reverse complement strand
CCTGTGGGCCCCCCCCGCCGCCTGTACTCGGTCTGGATCTTATCCGAAGGTTTGTCAGCAGCAGCCGCAGTTATTCCCACAGCCGCAGCCATTCCCACAGCCCCCACCGTTTCCACAGCAGCAGCAGAGAATGATGATCAGCACAATGATCCACAGGCAGCCTCCGCCGCCCCAGCCGTTATTGCAGCACCCCATATTGAAGTACCCCCTGAATATGAAGATTTGAGGCGGCGCTGCGCCGCGCTCAAACTATCCTATGTCAGAGGCAGAAAAGGGTTACAGATATAGGCTGCTGAATTTCATCAGGATGGCAGCTACCTCGGCTCGGCTGGCAGGATCCGCTGGCCGGAGAGTCCCCTCCCCTGATGGGACAATGAGTCCCGCGGACACCGCCCAGGAAACCGCATCACGGGCCCAACCTGCTACTTGGCCCCCGTCCCCATAAATAGACAGGTCCGCCGCACCGGTTGGGGTCAGCTTTAGATACTGCCGAGCAAAGCTGTGGAGCATCACTAGGATCTGCTGCCGGGTAACACTCTGCTCCGGAGCAAAGCTCCCATCTCCCATGCCGGCTGTCACTCCCTGAACATAGCCCCAACGCACAAAGGGGGCGTACCAGCTGCCGTCGGCCACATCGGTGAAGGAGGCATCAGCTGTGTTTAACTCTCCCTCTGGGGATCCCGCCAGACGGTAAAAAACCGTCACCAGCATGGCCCGGTTCATGGTGGTCCCGGGGCTGAAGCAGTCGGCACTCATCCCAGAGAACAGGCCGTTTCCGTATACATACTCCACCGCCGGCTGGAACCAGTCCCCCTGAGCCACATCCACAAAGGGCAGGGGATCTCCACCGGTCGGCTCATAACTGTAGCCGCCCTGAATTCCCAAATACATTGCACCAGAGTGCACTGTAATCACAGCAGAGGTGTCCTCTCCTGCAAGATAGCGGTGCCCTGGTGTCAGTCTGCTCCCGGATGGGATCTCCAACCCCTCGCTCACATCGATGAATGCACCGCTGTGTGTTACCTCTCCTGTCCCAGCCAGCGCCAGCACCCCAGAGCCTGTAGGTAACGTCAGGGTGTCCCCTTGGCGGAAGGTTCGGCTGCGTAAGTCGGCACTGTACAGGCCGCTGCTATTGCCGCTTTCCCCCTGACTCTGAGCCAGGGCCTTGTCATAGACAGACTGGAGGGCGCCGTTCATCCGCTCCTCCATCTGATTCTGGGCCTTAGGCAGAAAAATCTCATTTAAATCGCTCAGAGAGATCAGGCTGTCTCCCCCACTGAGGGCTAGAGCCCCTCCGCTAAGCACTGCTGCCAGGATACCGCCGCTGAGCAGCAATCTTACTGTTTTCCGTCTCATGTCTGTCCCCTTCCGTCCTCTCCATCCTCCCGCTGAGAGATCATATAGCTGAGGGCCAGCAGACTGTCGGAGAAATGGACGCTCTCCACCACCACATCCGCCCCCGGGAAGGACACTTCATAATTGGTAAAATTCCAGATCCCCTGGACGCCGGCAGCCACCAGCCGTTCCCCCATCACCTGGGCAGCGGACTTTGGCACCGTGAGAAGTCCCACGCTGGCGGGGTGCTCTGTCAAGAAGTCCTCCAGAGTATCCGCATGATAGACGGGGACGCCGGCGATCTGGGTGCCAACCGTCCGCTCCTGTACATCAAAGGCTGCCAGAAGCTGAAATCCGTTGTTGGAAAATTTAAAGTTCTCAATGAGGGCCCGGCCCAGATTGCCCGCCCCCAACACGACGATGGTGTGTCCCCGATTGATCCCAAGGATCTCACCGATCTGCTCTTTAAGCACATCCACCTTGTATCCGTACCCCTGCTGCCCGAAACCGCCGAAGCAGAACAGGTCCTGGCGGATCTGCGATGCAGTCAGCCCAATGGATTTCCCAAGGGCGCTGGAGGAGATCCGCACGATCCCCTTCCGCTGAAGTTCTGAAAGATGGCGGTAGTAGCGGGGCAGGCGGCGGATCACTGCGGTAGAAACTTTTACATTCCGCTTCATGCACACCCTCCGTTCCCGAAAAAATGGTCCTATGGAACGGAATACAGTTTACCCGATGTGGGGCGTGATGTCAAATCCTCCAACTGGAAATCCATAAAAAATTGCAGATTCCGCTCAGTCCGTTACACACCCAAATCACATCATGCGCAGCATCTCCTTCTTCAGGCGGGCGATGATCCGCTTCTCCAGCCGAGAGATATAGGACTGGGAGATTCCCATCACATCCGCCACCTCCTTCTGGGTACGCTCCTCCTTCCCATCCAGTCCGAAGCGCATGGTGATGATCTTTCGCTCCCGGGGTTCCAGGCTGTCCATGGCCCGGTGCAGAAGCTGCCGATCCACATCAGCCTCGATGGGCCGCATGACCAAATCGCTCTCCGTGCCAAGGATATCAGACAAAAGAAGTTCATTGCCATCCCAGTCGGTGTTCAGTGGCTCATCAAAGGAGAGTTCAGTCTTTTGGGATGAGGTTTTTCGCAGGTACATCAAGATCTCGTTCTCAATACATCGGGAGGCATAAGTGGCCAGCTTGATGCTCCTGGCAGGCTGATAGGTTCCCACCGCCTTGATCAGGCCGATGGTACCGATAGAGATCAGATCTTCGATGTTGATCCCCGTATTTTCAAACCGCCGGGCAATATAGACCACCAGACGCAGGTTGTGCTCAATCAGCGTCTTGCGTGCCTCCTCGTCCCCCTGCTCCAGGCGGGCGATGGCCGCGGCCTCCTCCTCCCTTGGCAGCGGGGTTGGCAGGGTGTCGCTCCCGCCGATGTACATCACCTTGCCGGGGGAGCACAGCCCCAGCCGGGTCAGCAGGCCGGCCAGGCGCTCCGCCAGCGCACTCCAAATCTTCATCACCATTCCCCTTTCACCTTGCGGTCACTCCGCGCCCACCAGCACGCGGTAAGCACCCCCGTCAGACACCGGCGTTGGGGACAGGGCGGCCAGCATGGGGCCCCTGTCCTCCTCCCCCACCTGCACCCGGTCCATCCGCAGCGCCAGCAGCAGGCCCCGCTCCACCCCCACTGCCCGGTAGGGCAGCAGGCGGAACCGCAGCCGCCACGGCCCATCCTCCAGCCGCTCCAGCGCCCCCGCCGGGTCCCGCAGCTCCGCCGGGCCGGGCCGGAGCCCAGGGGGAAGCAGCTCCTCCAGGCTGTCTGCCTCCGCCACCAGCACCGGCCGTCCGGTGGCCGGATCGGTGAGGGTGTTGCCCGTATCCACCAGACCGGTGAGCTCCACCTGCCGCTCCCCCAGGGTCAGCCGCACCCGGGTCAGTTCCCCGGAGGGGCCGCCGTGCCGCCCGATCCCCCGGAACACCAGGGTCAGCAGGCCATAGCACCCCGCCGCCGACAGCAGCACGATCTTCAGATCCATCCCGGAATACAGCACGCCGCCCCCCAGGGCCAGTCTCTGCCCCCCCAGCAGCTCCACCGCCAGCACCCCGCCGCCGAAGGCGCAGGCCAGGGCCAGGAAGATCAGCACCTGGCGCAGCAGCCTTCTGCTCCGCCAGAAGGCCAGCAGCACCATCAGCACCGCCGCCGCCCCCCGGCACAGGGGCCGGGCCAAAAAGCCCATCCCCGGCAGGAAGATGGCCACCGCGTACAATCCGCCCAAGATGGCCCCCAGGGCAAAGCGCAGCCGGGCCAGCGGCTCCCCCGCCAGCCGGGCCGAGGCCAGCAGCAGAAGATAGTCCACCGCCGTGTTGAGCAGAAACAGCGTGTCCACATAGATGACCGTCACCCCGGCCCCTCCTCTCCGGCTCCGGGCCGCGGCCCGTCCGCCTGTCCCCCATTATAGGGCCCCAGGTCAACGAAACCGGTCAGAATCCGTTGCCCTGTCCCACAGAATTTTCCCATTCCCCGCTCCCATTCTTGACAATATCGCGTCTCGATATTATAATGAGACCAGATAATATCGTGACGCGATATTGCAAGGAGGTGTTCCAGTGGGAGGCAAGGACCGCGGTCCGTTGACCGAACCGATGTTCTATGTCCTCATGTCCTTTTTGAAGCGGGATATGTGCGGCACGGAGATCACAGAATTTGTCGCCCGCAAGACGCGGGACCGGGTCCGGCTGGGGCCGGGCACGCTGTATACCCTGCTGGGCAAGTTCCAGGAGGAGGGCCTGATCCAGGAGACCGAGGTGGACGGCCGGAAGCGGACCTATCGCCTCACCGGGAAGGGAAGGGCCGTCTTTCAGGAGGAGCTGGACCGGCTGAGGGCCTGTCTGAACGACGCGGAAGAGGAGATCTGACCCGGCGGAAGCGCCGGATGATGCAGAAAGGAGCGTTTTATGAAACAGCAGAGAGACCTTGTGACAAAGAGAGCGCCTGTCAGCGTCCTGGATCTTCCGGGCATGGAGCGCTGGCTGTCCGGCATGGCCGCCCGGGGGCTTTTTCTGGAGCGGCAGGCCAACTTCTCCACCCAGTCTTTCCGCTTCCGCCGGGGAACGCCCCGGAGCGGCCGCCGCTACCGCCTGTGTCCCGCCAAATATGGGGATACCGCCCCCTCTGAGGAGCTGCTGGAGCTGTACGCCGCCCAGGGCTGGCAGTATGTGGTATGCGCCGGCAGAGGCACCATCTGTTTCCACGTCTTTTTTCACGACGATCCCGCCGCGCCGGAGCCCTTCACCGACACCGACAGCCTGATCTATGCCCTGCGCACCCCCATCCGCCGGGGCTCTGCCACCCTACTTTTTTCCGGATACCTTTTGTTCCACGCTATCACACGGCTCTCTTGGGGGCTGGACCGGGGCCCGATCTATCGCCTGGAAGCGATTGGATTCTACGTCCCGATCTGTATCTGCTTCTTCCTTCTGCTCATGGACCGCGGGGTCAATCTGGCCGCACTTCTGCTCTTCCGGCACCGCCTCAGGCAGGAAAAACAACCCCCACTCCCCTATTCCGCCACTCTGTTCCGTGCTCAGACGGTACTGGAATCCTTCATTGTCCCCCTGTTTCTCTTTATCCTGTTCTCCTTTGGATTTTCCACCCTATCCTCCCGCTCCAATCTGCCGCTGACCCGCTGGGACCCGGACTTTCCTCTGCTCACCCTGGCCGAGGTGGATGGCGGGGACGGCTGGACACCCGACGAAAACCGGACGGTCGGCCCTCAGGGCTGGCCGGACAGCGCTCCCCCGCCCCCTTCCTCCGCGTTCCATACGGTCACCTGTAACGATGTGGATATTGACCGTTCCCTCGTCCAAACCCGGTATTTCATCGACCAGAGCGGTTCCGGGGCACGGGGCCGCGCCTCCATGGAGATCCATTATTTCATCGACCCGACTGCCCGCTCCGCCCAAAGTCTGCTGGAGGGACTGGAACAGGCCGCCCTGACCGGGGACAGCTATTACAGTCAACTCCCCGCCTCCCTCCCCTTCCAAAATGCCGCCGTCCCGGGGGCGGACAGCTTCCGCTTCCGCAGGGACGGGATCCACTGGGAGCTTCTGGCGCAGAAGGGCAGGCGTGCCCTGCTCCTCTCCTACAAGGGTCCCCGGGACCTGTCCCAGTGGTTCCCGCAGATCGCCCAAATGCTGGATCCCCTTTGACTGTTGAAAGGAGGTCATCCCTGTGAAACAGAGAGAAACACTGATCCGGAAGATCATCCCCGTGGAGCTCTTTGACATGGCCGGGCTGGAGCACTGGCTGTCCGACATGGCGGCTCAGGGGCTCCACCTGGTAAAGCTGAACCACGACACCGCCCGGTTCCGCCGGGGCGAGCCGGTCTCCGGCGTCCGCTTCGGGCTGGAGATCACCGGCGTTGCGGACATCGACCGGGAGCGCAACGCCGCCTATCAGGAGGCGGGCTGGACCTATGTGACCACCCTCCGGAACCTGTATTATGTCTACCGGACGGAGCGGGCGGACGCCCCGCCCCTCCACACCGACCCGGTGACCCAGAGCGAGACTCTCACCCCCCTGATCCGCCGCACCCGGCGCAGCCGAATTTTCGTAGTGGCCTACTTTCTCTTTTGCTTCCGTAAAACATTGGTGAAGGTGGTCACACAGCCCTGGATACTGGGGCAGTACGCGGTGTTAAAAACGGGGCTGCTTCTCACCCTGATGCTCCTGCTGGCCGTCTGGTTCATTCTCGCCCTACTGCCCCAGACGAACAGCTTGAAGCGTTGGAAGCGGATGCGGCTGCAGCTTGCCGATGGCGTCCCCCTAATGGAGGGCCGCCGGGACCGGGCCCCATTGTGGTGCTGAACTGGTGCGCCACCGCCCTGTGCCTGATCCTCCCCATTCTGGTGCCCCTGGGCAGCGCCCGGTCCGTTCACAAGCTGTCCGGCCCGGAGGAGTGGACCTTCCCCCATGTCACCCTGGAGCAGGCCTTCCACGGGGAGGCGGACATCACCCTGGACACCCCCCAGATGATGACCCGGCATGACACCAGAACCGCCTCCCTCCTGTGCCCGGAGCAGTATGACTGGTGGAGTTCCGGCGAGGTCCGCTCCGATGGATACACCGGCGAGTCCATCGTCTCTGTGGACTTCTACCGCACCCGGACAGACCGGGCGGCGGAATGGCTGTTTTCCTCCCTGCTGGCGGAGGAGTCCCACGAGCCGGAGCGGTTCCGGAAAAATCAGGAGCAGTTCACCCACCCCACCGTCCTCACCGTCCGCCAGCCCCTCCAGACCGTAGACCACCCCGGCCTGGACCGGCTGGAATACACGGCTCTGCAATACGACGACGCTCCCCCCAACCATATCTACCTGGGCCGCAGGGGCTGTCAGGTCTTTCGCCTGCTCTGCCGGGGCGTCCCAGACCAGGCGGAATGTCTGGCGCTGTTCCTGGCCCAGCTGGACCCCTAAATGCTCAAAAGGAGGGCTCTTTCTATGAAATATGTCAGAAAGATCACCCCGGTGCCCCTGTCGGACGCGGAGGGTTTGGAAAGCTGGCTGGAGGATCTGGCCCTGCAAGGGCTCTATCTGAAAACCTTCCGCCCCCTGTTCTGCACCTTCATCCCCGGTCCGGCAAAAAAGACCCGCTACCGCCTGGAGCCGTACCGGCTCCGCCCGGAGGATGACCTGCCCTGCTCCATGCTGGAGCTATACCAGGATTTCGGCTGGGACTATGCAGGCACGGCGAACAATGCCATGCTGATCTTTTCCACCCAGGACCCGGAGGCCCCGGAGCTCCACACCGATCCGGCGCTCCAGAGCCAGCGGTGGAACAAGCTGTACCGCTCGGCCCGCCGGGGCTTTGTCTGGGACGCGGCCCTTCTCGTGTTGGTGGCTGTTCTGACCGCCCTCCTGCTGGCGGACACGCCCATCCTCCATCTGCTGACCACCTCTGCCGTCCCCCTGATCCTCTTTGGGCTCTATCAGCTGTGCTCCCTGCCCGCCGCCTGGGCCGAGGTGCAGGACCTGTCCCGGCTGGTGCGCCGCCTGGAGGCGGGCGAGCCCATGGACCACCGCGCCCCCTATCCCCGGCGGCGGCTCGTCCCCCTGCTGTCCTTCACGCTGTGTGTGCTTCTGATCGTCCTGCTGGTCCTTCCCCGTTACATCCTGCCCTTCCTGGGGGGCGGCATGAGGCCCATCGGCGAAGTATCGGACTTCTCTCCCCTCTCTCTGGCGCAGGTGGAGGGGCAGGGCTACCGCCCTTATGAAATGGAAGATCCCAACCAATCAGACTACTTCCATTACAGCCAAAGGAACCACTATCTGCTGTGCTGGAACCAGTGGGAGGTATTTCAGGCCGGACAGGCGGACCTGGCCGGAAAGCTAAACTGGATGCAGATCGACTGGTACGACATCCCCGCCCCCCTGTCCTTCCTCTCCGCCCCTCTGGCAGACGAGCTGCTGTCCAAGGCCATGAAGCTGGATGAGGACATCTGGTGGACCGATCAGGAGGACGGGACCTGGCAGGTATCAAAGCATTCTGATCCCCGTGTGAATTTCTTATCCACAGCCCGAAAGGAGCGGACCTTGTTCCAGACCGCAGCTGCCGCCACGGGCGGTCAAGTCGTCCTGGTCCGCTACACCGGACACGGGGACCTGTCCGAGCATCTGGAGGACATCATCCAAATGACAGAGGGCGGCGCATCCTGAATGGCCGTTTTCTTCCGCGATATGACTGATTGGGAGTGAGTTTTATGTCAATGATTCGAAAAATCATCCCCGTCTCTCTGTACGACATCCCCGGGCTGGAGGGCTGGCTGGAGAAATCGAAAAACCTTGTGGCCGAACCGAAGCAACACGCATAACTGGCCCATCATACCTGACTTTCCTTCCCCATATAGATGGAAAAAAGCCCAGCATCCGCTGGGCTTTTTTATACCGAAGCAGCCCGCCCCAAACTGGGACGGGCTGCCTATATTTACTTATGATGCTGATCCCGCTCCCAATCCGGGATCTGCTTGGCCTGCTCATACAGGCGGACGTAGCTGTCGTGGCGGCTCTTAGGGATCTCCCCTGCCTTCACCGCCGCCAGCACGGCGCAGCCCTTCTCTTTGATATGGGCGCAGTCCTGAAACTGGCACTGGTCCCGGTATGGGGCGAACTCCCGAAAGCGTCCAGCCAGTTCCTCCTTCCGGCATAGCTCCATCCGCTCCGTATCAAAGGAGGAGAACCCCGGTGTATCGGCCACCATGGCACCGCAGGACAGGCGAATTAACTCCACATGTCGTGTAGTGTGCCGTCCACGGCCCAGTTTCTCACTCACATCCCCCGTCTCCAGGGCAACACCGGGCTCCAGCGCGTTCAAAATGCTTGATTTTCCAACGCCGGAATTTCCCGTAAAGGCAGATACCTTGTCAGAAATCAGCTCCCGGAGCCGATCCAGCCCCTCCCCCGTCTCAGCGCTCACCTGGACGGTCAGGAAGCCGGCCCGCTCATAGATGGAGGCCAACTCCCCGCCGGAGGCCAAATCACACTTGTTGATGCACACAATGCTCTCACAACAGTTCCCCTCAGCGATAGCGATGACCCGGTCAATGAGGAAGGGATCGGTCACTGGGATGGCCTGGGAGGCCACGATCACCAGCTGATCGATATTGGCCACCGCCGGGCGCTGAAACTGGTTTTTTCGGGGTAAGATGGCGTCAATGGCCCCCTGTCCATTATCCAGAGGGGTGAACTCCACTCGATCCCCTACAAGTGGCGTGATTTTCGCATGGCGGAGTTTCCCCCTCCCTCGGCAGGCAGTAAGAGAGGTCCCATTGTCCACATAGTAGAAGCCACTGAGGGCCTTTCGGATGATTCCCTCCATCATTCGCCCTCAAAATCCACAGTTTTCGTACTGTATGCACTCCCATTCACCAGAAGAGTAAACTCCTCTGTCCCAGAGCCATTCACAGTGACTTCCACAGCCACCTCCAAGTTTGTGTCCCGCTCCTCTGGACCCCAGACCGTATTACCGCTGCTGTCGATCACCTGGACGCTGACGAGCTCACCTGAATCAGGCAGGTTAAAGGTGACCGTTTTGGAACTCTGCTGGCTGCCGCCGGCAGGACCTGTGCTGATAATGATATTCACCTTGGTCCCCGGGGCCACTTCTGCCTTGGGCTCCACAGACTGGAACCAGACCTGTCCGACCGGCATATCACTGCTGGAATGATCCACGGTGCCCCGCTCCAGGCCCAGGCCCACGATGGCCTTCTCCGCCTGCTCCTGCGTCATCCCCCGCAGGTCGATCATGGGGACGGTCTCCTCCTCCTTGCCCAGGCTGATGGTGAGGTAGATCTTGGTCCCCTCGGTGAGGGGCTGATCCTTCGTGGGGATGGTGGAGATCACAGAGTCCTTGGGGATGTGGTCGTCATAGTCGGTACGTGAGGTGAAGTCGATGTCAAACTCTCCTAATCCGTTCAACTGGGACAGCGCGGTCTGAAGAGGCACGTTGATCAGATCGGGCATAAGCACCTCGTCCGCAGGTCCGGAGCTGACCGTGACCCGGATGGTCCCGCTGCTGCTCACCAGACTGTTTCCGCCGGGATCCTGGTCCAGAATGGTACCGGCGGGCTTTTCGCTCTCCGCCTCTCCGGCCTGCTCCAGGGTAAACTCTCCCAGCAGCTCCTTGTCATTTCTGGCCTGATCAAACATCATGCCCACCACAGAGGGGACCCGGATGGAATTCTGGTTCGACCCCAGGGTATCGGAAAAGAGAGAGGAGAACAGAATAAACATCAGCGCCCCTACAAACACCAGAATGGCGGCCACCGCACCGATGATGGGCCAGTTGGGCCGGCGGCGCGGCTCCTCCTCGTCCTCCTCATCCTCCTCCCAGCGGCGGCCGGAGGAGGTCCCGCGGGCGCGCCCGGCACTGCTGTGGTCCAGCTCCCGCCGTCCACCGCTCCGGACGGCATTCACCTGAGCGGCGTTGAGGATCTGAGTGCGCTCCTCGTCATCCAAAAAGTCTCCCGGCAGGTCGCCGGGGCCGTAGTCCAAATTGATATTGGGGTTTTTCCGGAACTCCTCCAGATCGGCCAGCATGGCGTCGGCGGAGGGGTAGCGGTTGTCCGGATTGGGGGCCATGGCCCGCATGGTGATGGCCTCCAGTGCCTCCGGGATGGAGGGATCGATCTCCCGGGGGGAGAGCGGGATGGAGTTGATGTGCTGGATGGCCACCGAGACCGGGGTATCCCCCTCAAAGGGCAGGCGTCCGGTGATCATCTCATACAGGACCACACCGGCAGAATACAGGTCGGAACGGGCGTCGATATGACTGCCCCGGGCCTGCTCCGGCGAGATATAGTGGACCGAGCCCAGGGCTTCCTGGGTCAGGGTGCTGTGTCCTCCGGAGGCCACACGGGCAATGCCGAAGTCGGCTACCTTTACGCTGCCGTCCCGGAGCACCATAATGTTATGTGGCTTGATGTCCCGGTGGATGATCCCACGGCTGTGGGCGTGACCCAATGCTTTGACGATCTGGGTAATGAAGTGGAGTGCTTCCCTCCAATTCAGCTTATTCCCCTTTTTCTGCATATACTGCTTCAGGGTAATCCCGTCGATCAGTTCCATCACGATATACTCAAAGTCGGATGAGCGACTCACGTCGTATACCGCCACAATATTGGGGTGTGACAGCATGGCCACTGCCTGAGATTCATCGTGGAAGCGGCGGCGCAACTCCGCATCCTGGACCAAGTCGTCCCGCAGGATCTTTACCGCCACCAGGCGGTTGAGCCGGTGGCAGCGGGCTTTATACACCCGGGCCATCCCACCCACGCCGATCAACTCCAGGATCTCGTATCGGTTGTCGAGTAATTTACCAATGTACTGATCCATGGTAAATTTTCTCCTTTCCATACAGGTTGGCTCGGACCAGCTGGTCCGGCGCGGAGGCTCAGCACTGGATCAGGACGGCCGTCACATTGTCCGGTGCACCCCGGTGCAGGGCGATCTCCAGCAGGCGGCGGCAGCAAGTGCACGCCTCACCTCCGTGGACCACTTCATAGAGCATTTCTTGCTCCGATACCACATTGCTCAGCCCATCACTGCACAGCAGCAGATAGTCACCCGCTGCCAGAGATTGGCGAAAAACATCGGCTCGCAGCTCCGGCTCGGCCCCCAAGGCTCGGGTAATGAGGTTTTTATGGGGATGTGTACGCGCCTGCTCCCGGGTCAATTCTCCCCGCTGAACCAGATCCTCCACCAAAGAGTGATCCCGGGTCACCCGGACGATACCACCTTCCTCAGACAGATGGTAGGCTCTGCTGTCTCCCTCGTTCAGGATCACAGCCTCCTCACCATCGACCAGGGCGGCCACCAGCGTAGTGCCCATTCCAGCGCAGGTTTCCTCACCTGTGGCCCGCTGAAAAATCCGGCGGTTCGCTAAGGAGGCGGCCGTTTTCAGACAATCCAGGGTACGATCTCCCTCCTCCGCCAGGAACTCATCCATAATAATATCCACCGCCATTGTACTGGCAATGTTGCCCGCCCGGGCGCCGCCCATACCGTCACAGACCAGGGCCAGCACACGCCCGTCAGGCAACACCTGATGGGCAAAGGCATCCTGATTCTGCTCCCGGATCACGCCCCGGTCGGTGATTCCCCAAACATTCATGGCAGTTCGTCCTCTTTCCCGCCGGTCTCCCGGCTGTCTCCCCCGCTCCGTTCCAGGCGAGGCTCTGTCTCCTGCATTGCCTTCCGACGCAGCTGGCCACAGGAGGCATCAATGTCGCTTCCCAGCCGGCGCCGGACAGTCACGGTGACCCCGTGGCGCTCCAGGCGCTTCTGAAAGGCCGCCACTCGGCGGCTGGGCTTCAGCGGGCTCTCCTCCACATCGTTCAGAGGAATCAGGTTCACATGGCCCGGCATCCCCTTCAGCAGACCGGCCAGCAGATCCGCCTGCCGGTCTGAGTCGTTTACCCCGTCGATCATGGCATATTCATAGGAGATCCGCCGCCCGGTGGTCTGAAAATATCGGCGGCACGTGTCCATCAGCTTCCCCACCCCCACAGAGCGGTTAACCGGCATAATTCTGGACCGGGTCTCATCATCCGGGGCATGGAGTGAAACAGACAATGTTAATTGTAACCCATACTGGGCCAGCTTGTCAATTTGTTCCGTCAGGCCGCAAGTAGACAAGGAGATATGCCGCATCCCGATGTTCAGCCCTTCCGGGTGGTTCACTAGGGTGAGGAATTTCATCACCGTCTCAAAATTGTCCAGCGGCTCCCCGATCCCCATAAGTACAATATTGGAGATGGTGGCCCCGCTGTCCAGCTGTGTGAACAGTACCTGGTCGATCATCTCCGCCGGCGTCAGGTTCCGCACCTTTCCCGCCAAGGTGGAGGCACAGAAGGCGCAGCCCATACGGCAGCCCACTTGGCAGGAGATGCACACGGTATTCCCGTGCTGATAGCGCATGAGCACCGACTCCACGCAGTTTCCGTCAGACAACTCCCACAGGTATTTGATGGTGCCATCTAGCCGGGACACCTGCTTTCTGGCCACCTGGGGAGGCGTCAGAAAGGCCATGGAAGCCAGCTTCTCCCGCAGTGACTTGGATAGATCGGTCATTTCGTCAAAGGAGGAAACACCCCGGTAAAGCCAGTGGAAGATCTGCTTGGCCCGAAAGGCAGGTTCCCCCTGCTCCTTCAGCCAAGCGGTCAGCTCCTCCAGCGTCATAGATTTGATATCTGTCACCGATCACCCCTCCTTCCGCAGTTTGCACAGGTAAAATCCGTCCGTTCCATGGATCTGGGGCCACAGGGTAAGCTGTCCCTCTGGAACCTCCCCTGCAGGCCCTGGGAGAGAGATCCCCTCCCGAACAAACTCCGGATGCTCCACCAAAAAGCGGTCGGTGACCTCCTGGTTCTCCTGGCGGAGGATGGTGCAGGTGGAGTAGAGCAGCACCCCACCGGGCTTCACATAGCCACAGGCATTATCCAGGATGGCATTCTGAACTGACGGAAGGGAGGCCAGTGGCTCCGGATCCTTATATCGGATGTCAGGCTTTTTCCGAATCACTCCCAGCCCGGAACAAGGCGCGTCCACCAGTACCAGGTCAAAGGCATCCTCCCACTCTGTTCGGCGAACCTTTCCATCCGCAGTGAAGGCTTGGATACAGGACAGGCCCAGGCGCTCCGCCCCGCGGTGGATCAAGGTCTTTTTATGAGGATGGAGATCGCAGGACACTACCTCGCCCTGATTTTCCATTTGTATCGCAGCAGCAAAAGATTTACCGCCTGGAGCTGCACACACGTCCAGCACCCGCATCCCTGCCGCCGCACCAGAGGCCAGTACCGCCAGCCGGGATGCTGGGTCCTGGATATAGAACAGCCCTCTCTGAAACGCCTCCAATTCCTCCACATTTCCGCTGCGAGAGAGGAGCAGGCAGTTCTCCAGCCAAGGATGAGGCTGTGTCTCCACCCCTTGAGCCTCCAGAGAGGCCGCCACCTCTTCCACCCCTGCCTGGACGGTATTCACCATGGCGGTCATCGGCGGCTGGCTGTTATTCGCCCTTAGGAACGCTGCCGCCGCCTCTGAGCCCAACTCGTCCAGCAGTTCCTGTACCAACCACACCGGGTGACTGTACAAGGTACCGTAGTAGGATGCTGGATCCTCCTGCGGAATGGTTGGAAGCTGATCCAGGCTGCGCTCCATACTCCGTAAGATGGCATTTACCATCCCAGGGGCCCGAGGATTTTTGCAGTGAGCACGGGTGAGAGCCACGGAACGATCCACCGCTGCACTGTGGGGGATCCGGGTGAGGAACAACATCTGATAGGCTCCCAGCCTCAGGGACTGGACCACCTTTCCCTCCATCCGTTTTAATGGAATATTGGAAAATTTCCCAAGATAAAAGTCCAGAAGCAGCTTGTTCTGGAGCACCCCAAAACAGAGCTGGGTCGCCAGCGCCGCGTCCCGGCCATCCAGTCCAGCTGTCGCCAGCTGCTTTTTCAGCGCACCGTCCGACCACCCTCCCTGCCGCTCACAGGCATTCAGGGTCAACAGAGCCGCCTCCCGTGCATCCATCCTGTTCTCCTCCTCTTAACAACTCACACATCTCTTCCCTGCCGGTTCAGTTTTTGCCCCTGCAGAGCCCCAATTCTTATCTTTTAATTTTTAACTTTCAGCGGGTGTCCACGGAGATAATCTGCAGCAGACATCCGTCTGGATCCCGGTGCCTGAAGCTCTGTAATGCGAAGCACCTTGCCATCTCCGCACAACACATCAATGCCATCTTTTCCACCGCCCAGAACCATGCCTGCGGTACCAGACCGCTGGCCCTCCAGCACCTGAGAGCAATAAAGCTTCACGGCCTCTCCGCCCAGCACATCGGTGGAGGCCCTGGGCCACGCCATCAGTCCCCGGATCTGATCATGGATCTCCTGGGCGCTCCTGGTCCAGTCCACTGGAGAAAGATTCTTGGACAACATGGGGGCAAAGGACACCCCATTCGGATCTTGGGGGATTCGCTTGGCGATTCCGGCCTCAATCTGAGCCACCGCCTCCACAAGAAGTGGGCCGCCCAGTTCTGCCAGTCGGCCATAGAGCATCTCCGCATCCTCCTCCGGATAGATTGGAGTGGCTGCCTGGAGGATGATGTCTCCCGCGTCCAGCTCCGCCGCCATGTGCATGATGGTCACTCCAGTCTCCTTTTCCCCGTTGAGGATGGCCCAGTTGATGGGCGCCGCCCCTCGGTATTTGGGCAGCAGAGAGGAATGGACGTTGATACACCCCTTGGGAGGCAGCGCCAGGATGTCATCTGGCAAGATCCGGCCATAGGCGGCCACCACGATCAATTCAGGGGCCAGTTCTTTCAAAACGGCCAGCGCCGTCCCGTCCCGCAGCTTCTCCGGTTGGTAAATCGGGATGTTGTAGCCCGCATCCTGATAACTCAGGGCGCACTCTTTCACCGGAGTAGGCTTAAGCTTATTCTGGTGCCGTCCCACCGGCTTGTCCGGCTGGCTGAACACACCACACACATCATGTCCAGCCTCGATCAGCGCTTTGAGGGAGGGCACGGCAAACTGGGGCGTGCCCATAAAAACGATCCTCATGCCTCGTTTTCCTCCATCAGCTCGTCCAACTCATCACTATTATACAGTCGTTCAGTCAACTCGGTATACAGGTGGCCATCCAAGTGTGCCAGTTCGTGGCAGAAACACCGGGCTGTCAGGCCAGTTCCTTCCACCTCAAAAGCAGTTCCGTTCCGGTCGAAGGCCCGCACCTTCACCCACTCCGGGCGTTTGACATAGCCCCACAGGCCGGGGACAGACAGACAGCCCTCCAGACCGTTCTGCTCCCCCTCCTGAGCCAAGATCTCCGGGTTGACCAGCTCTATGGGCTCAAAGTTCTCGTCCATCACGATCACTGCCCGGCGCAGAATCCCCACCTGAGGGGCTGCCAGTCCCACCCCGTTGGCCTGAGCCAACGTCTCCTTCAAGTCGTCCAGCAGATCCCACAGCTTCTGATCAAACTGGGTCACAGGATGGCACACCTTGCTCAAGGCAGGCTCCCCATCCTTCAAAATTTCACGAATCGACATCTTGCGTCCTCCTTCGTTCTGGTCCTCATTTTGTTCTTTTCATTCCCAATCAATAGGGATTCAGATCCGCATAAAGGGATACCCCCCGGTTTTCACGATCCTGGTGTGCCGATCGGAGCAGCGCAGCCAACAGCTGCCGCAGAGCCCGGCTGTTTTGGGCCGTCAAAGTCAAGCGGTAACGGTAGCGGTCGTTGATCTTGGCCACCGCAGCGGGGGCGGGTCCCAACAGCTGCCACTCCTGGTCCAGCTGTCCCAGTCCCCCCTCCAATGCCTGGCGAAAACGGACGCTCGCCCTCAGCACCGCCCCTTCATTCAAGCCGGAGGCCGTGATCAGGAACACATCCCGGAAAGGAGGATCCCGGCGCAGTTGCCGCAGCTGGATCTCTGTACAGTAAAAACTATCGTAGTCCTGTCGGGCAGAAAAGCGGATCACATCGTGCTCCGGCGTAAAGGTCTGGATCAGAGCTCGACCGACCTTTTCTCCTCGCCCCGCCCGGCCTACCACCTGGGTCAACAGGGAAAATGTGCGCTCTCCTGCCCGAAAGTCGTCCACAAACAGGGATTGATCAGCCAACACTACCCCAACTAGAGTCACGTTTTCAAAGTCCAGTCCTTTTGCCACCATCTGGGTCCCCACTAGAAAGGGTGCCTTTCCCTGGCGAAACTCCTCCAGAATCGCCTCATGGGAACGGGCAGCGGTAACGGTGTCTGTGTCCATCCGCAGCACCAATGTCCCGGGAAAGAGTTCCTCCAGTTCCTCCTGGACCTTTTGGGTACCCACCCCGATAAAATTCAGCTTTCCACCGCAGTCCGGACAGGCGGGCAGCAGTGGCTGGGAATAGCCGCAGTAGTGGCACATCAGTCGGCCGTTGGCTGAGTGGTAGGTCAGCTTGACCGAGCAGCGGGGACACTCCGGCACCGCACCGCACTCTCCACAGGACACCATGCGGCTGGCTCCCCGGCGGTTGAGGAACAGGATGGCCTGTTCTCCCCGGACCAAGATATCCTCCAGAGCCTGCTGAAGGGGGCGGCTGATGGCCCGGCCATTGCCTGCCCGAAGTTCCTCCTTCATATCCACCACCTGCACCTGTGGCAGGGCCCGGCGGTTGAAGCGCTCTTTCAGAGTAAACAACCTGCACCGCCCAGTCTGAGCACTGTACATAGTTTCCACCGATGGAGTTGCCGATCCCATTACCAACAAGGCGCCGTTTTGAACACAGCGATATTTGGCCACATCCCGGGCATGGTAGCGTGGGTTGTTCTCCGACTTATAGCTGGCCTCCTGCTCCTCGTCCAGAATCACAAGCCCCAACTGCTCCAGCGGTGCAAATACTGCCGACCGTGTCCCAATGACCACCCGGGCCTCTCCCCTGCGAATACGCTTCCACTCGTCGTAGCGTTCCCCTGCCCGGAGAGAACTGTGGAGCACCCCGATCTCCCCCCCAAAGTGGGCGGCAAAAATCCTCAGCAACTGCGGAGTAAGGGCAATCTCCGGTACCAACACCAGCGCAGTTCTGCCCCGGTCCAAGGTCTCCTGAATCAGGCGGAGGTACACCTGTGTCTTACCGCTTCCAGTGACGCCGTACAGCAGGGCGGCACCCGTCCCAGCGCGGCTCATATCGTTCAGCCCCCGGAAGGCCCGTTCCTGCTCCTCGTTGAGGCAGATGGGCCCGGCCGGCTCCACATCATCCAGGGGGATCCTGCGGAACACCTCCTGACGCTCCAGAGTGAGCACCCCGCTTTTCTCCAGGGAGCGCAGTGTCTGCATCGAAGCTCCGGTGAAGTAACACAGCTCCTTGGCAGAGGCGGAGCCAAGCTGGCACAGAAGCTCAGTAACAGAAAAACGAAGCGGCGCCGTCCTGCGTCGGGGAGCAACCAGAGCCATGGCCTCCTCCGCCGGCATAGCCAGCACCGCCAATTTTTCTACCTTATCGCCTACCCCCCGCTGGGCACTGGTCACCCGCTCTGCCACACCACGATCTATCAGGCGCCGGATGGCAGATTCAGGGTCCTTGGGTCCAAAGGCGGCGCGGATCTGTTCCATATCCCCCCGGCCGCCCAGAGCCAGCAGCAGCTCGGCCAGCTGTCGGGCAGGGGCGGAGCCCTCCGCCGCCTCATAGACCGCCGTACGGTCAAACCCTTTTTTCAGAACGATCCAGTCCCGGAGGGAAAAATACAGCCCTGCAGGGAGCATGGCCTTCACCGCGTCATAGACAGTGCAGAAATACCGTTCCCGCATCCAGAGAGCCAGCTGGATGGCTTTCTCGTCCAATACCGGTTCCGGATCCAAGGCCGCGGTGATGGGCTTAAGCCCCTCTGTCCGGTCTACTCCTTCTCGGACAGCCAAAACCAGTCCATCGGAGCCACGGTTACCTGCTCCAAAGGGAACCAGTACCCGCATCCCGGGGCGGAGCCTGGACTCCAGCTCTCCGGGAACCAGATAGTCGTATGGCTTGTCAATGGCGTAAACCGCCCGGGCCACCGCTACCTTGGCCACCATGCTTCTGTTCCTCCTCTCCGCGGCTCAGGGTCTCACACCTGGATCTGCTCGATCTGCTGGATCTGCTCGTCCAGCTTGCCCTCTGCCACCTCACGGATCGCAATGCTCACCGGCTTATCATCCAAAGGCTCTCCAGCCATCTCCGCCTCAGCGGAAATCTCGCGGGCGCGGTGAGCCACCATATTCACCATCTGGTAGCGGCTGGGGATTTTCTTCAGCAGATCTCTCATGGCAGGATATAACATCATAACGGCAAAACTCCTTTTCTTGTCAGTTCAGTTTTTCCCGGACTTAGGCAAACTGAGCCAGCATCCGGCTTCGGCTATTCACGCGGCACTCTGCTGCGGTCAGGATGGCCTCGATCTCACTGACCGCATTTGCCACCTTGTCATTGATGACCAAATAGTCATACTTTGGGATCTCACGGAACTCCTGGCGAGCCTTGGCCAGCCGGCCAGCAATCACGTCCTCGCTATCTGTATTCCTCCGGTGAAGCCGACGGGAGAGTTCCTCAAAGGAGGGGGGGATGATGAAGATAAACAAGGCATCCGGACACCGGGCACGCACCTTTGCCGCCCCCTGCACTTCAATATCCAACAACACATCGATCCCCACATCCAGCTTCTCCTGAATCAGCTTCATGGAGGTTCCGTAGTAGTTATCTACATATTCGGCATACTCCAGCAGCTCATCATCGGCGATCATCCGCTCAAACTCTTCCCGGGAAACAAAGTTATAGTTTACTCCGTCCTGCTCCCCAACCCGTGGCTGCCGGGTCGTATAGGAAACGGAGAAGTAGATGTTGTTACGCTGAGCAAACAGTTCAGCAATCACCGTGCTCTTTCCGACCCCAGACGGGCCTGAGAGTACAATTAACTGTCCTCTCTCTTTCTTTTGGTTCATTCCAGTTCCTCCTCTCCGTCGTCGCCCTCTCGCTCGCCGGCCAGACGGTTGGCCACCGTTTCTGTCTGAAGGGCAGAAAGCACCAAATGGTCGTTGTCCATAATGAGCACTGCCCGGGTCCGCCGACCGTAGGTGGCATCGATGAGCACACCCCGATCCCTGGCTTCCTGGATCATACGCTTAATGGGGGCGGAATCCGGGCTGACGATGGCGATAAGCCGCCCCGCTGAGACCATATTTCCAAACCCGATGTTGATCAGCTTCACACATGCGCCCCCTTACTCCATATTTTGGATCTGTTCCCGGATCTTTTCAATCTCAGCCTTGATGTCCACCACATGACGTGCAATCTCAATGTCGCTGCACTTGGAGCCAATGGTATTGGCCTCCCGGTTAAACTCCTGGATCAGAAAGTCCAGTTTTCGTCCCACAGCTCCGCCCTTGTCCAGCATGGTCCGCAGCTGTCCGATGTGGCTGCGGAGCCGAACCGTCTCCTCATCCACTGCCACCTTATCGGCAAAAATAGCTGCCTCTGTGAGGATTCGGGCGGGGTCCAGCTGGGTATTCGCCAGCACCTCGTTCATCCGCGCCTCTAACTTGGCCCGGTACTCAGATACGGTCTGGGGCGAACGCTCCTCCACTCTGGCCACCAAGTCCTCAATGGTACGGGCCCGGGAGAGAATGTCCTCTTCCAGGCGCTGTCCCTCCCGACTGCGCATCTGGTCAAAGTCAGCTAAGGCCAGATCCAGCACCCGGCACATATCCTGGGCCTTCTCCTCCACATCTTCCTCCGCCTTCTCTGCCATCAGAACCTCCGGAAAGCGAGCAAGCGTTTCCGGCGTAATGCGGTAGGCAGTTGGTCCGCACAGCTGTGCCAGCTCTTGCAGCGCGTTGGCATACTGCTGAGCCAAAGGCTTGTTGACAGACACTCTCACTTCCTCCGCCCCGGCGCTATCCAGGGTAACAAACACATCCACCTTTCCCCGGGAAATGGTGTTCTGCACCCGGCTCTTGATGGATTCCTCCGCAAAGAGATATAGACGGGGGATGCGGACGTTACAGTCCAGATAGCGGTTATTCACCGAGCGCAGTTCCACGGTGATGGTACACCCGTTCACCGTCTCCTCCGCCCGGCCATAGCCGGTCATGCTTTTGACCATAGTGGGTCACTTCCTTTTTCCAGCATTGTATTTCATAGATCGCCCATTCTTTGAAAGGCTCTTTTACTTTACAGTCCATGTATTTCCTTGCTTATCTCAGCTTTAAGCGGGCCGTCATCATGCCAATCAACCGAGAAAGCCCCCAATCATACAGGAGAAATACCAAGTTTCCCACTCCATAGAGCAGCCACACCTTCCCAGCCAGCCAGGCAGGCAGAGCCGGCAGGAACAAGCTTCGGAATACCACCCACAGCAAGGTGAGTGCCGCATTGAAGAAAGCCAGTTTCCCTGCCCACTCCAGTGTACGGTTGGCACACTGCTCCAGCCGACTTTTGACCACGGGGTACAGTCCCATAAAGCACAGATACATCAGCGCCACACCCTTATCTGGAAGGATCAGCAGGCCCAGCACAGAAGCTGCCGCCCAACAGAGGAGGCCTGCACCCCGTCCGGCCAGCAGGACTGCACCAATCGGAAACAGCCCCGCCGCAGCAGCTACACCAAGCCTTCCAGTAGGCGTAATGCAGGCCAGCCACAGAATTGCCAGGCTTCCAGCAGCCAGGACACCCCCCAGCGCGGTCCGGCCGCTCTTTGAGGAAAACCGCCCGGCCATGTCAGTTACAGCCTCCGCATAGACAGTTCATACAAAGCATGGTGGTACAGCAGTCCATGCCGTCCACCATCGCCCCACCGCCATAGGGGTGGTATGCCTGCCCTCCCTGCTGCATCATTGCCAGGGCCTGGCGGTACTCCATGTTTCCTGGCTCCAGCTGTACCGCCAGGTTATAGTTCTGCATCGCCTCGTCCAGCCAGCCCCGGCGATAGGCCACACTGCCCATCAGGAAGTACCACTCGCCGCTCTTTTGGGGCACCTCCTGAAGCAGCCGCTCCGCCGCATTCAAATCCCCCATGTTGATGAGGTTCCGCACACGAGCAAAGGTCGGGTTCCCCCCACCATACTGCTGCCGCTGCTGCTGTTGCTGATAGCTGCCCTGATAGTAGCCGGAAGATTGCTGCTGATAGCTGCCACCCCCGCTGCGCTGCTTCTGGATGGCTTCGTAAGCTTCATTGACTTCTTTCATCTTCTCCTCAGCCAAATCGGCCAAGGGGTTGTTCACATAGTTATCAGGATGGTACTTGCGGGCCAGTTCCCGATACGCCTTTTTGATCTCCTGATCACTGGCATTTTGGCTGACGCCCAACACGCTGTACGGATCTCTCATGTGCTGTTTCTCCATATCTTTTGTTTTTGGATCTGTTTCCAGCTCCCATCGAATACGGCACACTGTACCAGAGGGAGCCCCAGGTACAGGATATTTTCAATCAGAGGCCAGCGGCAGCCGAAGTCAGCCAGCTGGGCCGCAGAGTACATCAGGTTCCTGGAATGGTCCAGGGTGCGCGCCATGGCCTCCTGATCCCCCTCCAGTCCAAACCGTGCAGCAACGGGATTGTACCGCTCCGCCGCCCGGTCCTCCTCCAGATCGTCCTGAGCATCCAGCAGATAGATCCACCGGCCCAAGTGATAGAGCAGCTGCTCCATAGCCCGATCCCGGTTCTCCTCCCCGCTGGAGGGAGCCGCCGCCCGAAGCAGCTCGGCAAAAGTATCCGCCGCCCGATCCAGCGATGGACATCGCTCCTCCTCCAGTTCATCCAGCCGCCTGAGCTGTTCCTTCACCTTCCGGTCAAAGTCTGGCCGGCGGGACGCTGCGCGGCGATAGGAAGGGCGGAGCAAGCGGGCCAGCAAGCGGGCTGTCCAGCCCTTCCAGCCCCGATCGTCTCGTGCCTTGTCACGCAGTTGCCACCAAGTCAGCACCACACTCTCATCTGCTGCCACATCCAAGGCGGGCGTGGGCTGGTACATGGTCTTCTTCCGAAAGGGATTGGCATGGCACCGGCCCTGACAAGGAGAGAATACCTCCTCTGGAGGAGCCAGCAGCAGGGCCAGAAAGGTAAAGTCATAGTTTAGAAACATGGGAGCCAACCAGCCGTACCGCCGCCGCATAGCAGCGCACAGCCCACAATAGACCGCCCGGTACAGATCAAAGTCCCTGCATTTCAGTTCGTCCCGCAGGGGACGCACATACCCGAACACAGCTCCCGGTCAGAGGTTCACCCGTCTGGCAACCACAAACTCCGGGGCAGCCCGCCGAGTGATCCATCGATTGACCAGCACTGCCGGGAGAAAACCCACCAGCAGTCCTACCGCAGCCGTACCCACCGAGGCCCCTTCCCCCAGTCCCAAAGCCTGTCCAACCAGATAGCCCAG
This sequence comes from Lawsonibacter sp., assembly GCA_037257225.1. Classification (GTDB taxonomy): domain Bacteria; phylum Bacillota; class Clostridia; order Oscillospirales; family Oscillospiraceae; genus Lawsonibacter. The sequence continues at coordinate 36,060 of JAYCWP010000028.1, read as the reverse complement.
CGCCAAGAACACGCAAGGCAGGGCAAATACCACCAAGGACAGTCCGATAGAATGTCCCGCAGTAGGTTCCACCTCCACTCGCTCTCCAGGTTGAACACCGATGGGGTCGCTGGCTGTGGCCAACAGTTCTCCTTGGGGCTGCTGAACACAGCCGGCACAATTGCCGCCGCAACTCTCCTTCAGTCCGCACTCCGTCTGCCGCAGCAGGGAAATCTGGACCACATCCTCTTTCAACCGCTTTTTTACCAGTGCATATTGGTTCAAGGGTCTCGCCTCCGAAGGTTTTCTTTTCGTCAGGTTCCGCTGTTCAGCGTTTCCTGACATTTACATTGATCGTATAGGTGCCGACGGGCCCCACCTCATCGCTGGCGTTGAGATACACCGTCGCCGCCACCGGATAGGTCCCGGTGGCCGTCACATCCGACAGGTCGGCCACAATGCGGATCTGGCTGGCATCCAGGGACTCCAGGACACTCTCGCTGCCCCGGATGACCACAACCCGTTCCTGGGTCACTACATCCACCTGATAGTTACCAGGCTGGTTCACCGTCTCAATATTATTCACAGTAAAGGTCTTGGTTGACAGGCCCTTTACCGTCACCGTTACTTGGGCCTCGGTCACACCGTCAGCATTCTCCAAGGTCGGTGAGAGAACAATCGGTTTGGAGACTGTGGCGGTATCCACCACCTGAGACAGGTCGATACTGCCTAGAGAAATCTCTGTCAGCCCCTCCAGTTCCTCCTCGGAGCCCACCACTGTGATGGTGCTGGGAGAAATTTCACACTTAGCCTGTTCTCCTGTGGCGCCGCCGCCAGGCAGCAGATTGACTGTCAGCTTCACCCTCTTGACCACACCCACTGTCATGGTCACATAGGCAGAATCCTCACTGAGTTTCACGCTGCTGTCTGTAATGACCTCTCCATCTTCGTCCAACAGCTTCAAAGGCAGCTCCCCAGCAAAAGACTGATCCAAATCGTCAGCTTCCAAAATCGCTACCACTCTCTTTACTCGGCTCACTTGTTCCGCAGAACCCCGAAGTTCCACAGTCTCTGGATCAGCCACCGGCGTACCAGCCTGGTAACCATCGGCCACACTGCCCTCCAGGCGAACCTCTACATTCATAGTCTCTGTCACCAAGGTGTCCACTGTCACAGTCACTGGATTGGACTGCTCCGGAAAGAAGGCCCCAGTCGTGTCCACATTGTTTGGCAGGATCAGGCGGCAGTTCAACTCGTGTGCCCCTGTTTCTGTGATGGAGGACACATCCACTGATGCAGTAATATTGTTCCGGGTCAGGTTATTCAGTACGCTCACTGGCCCAGTGACCTCCACAGTCAGGCTGCTCTGGGACAGACCGGAAACCGTCAGACCACGCTCCTCCAGCACCCGCTCGTTGGTGATCTGGATCGGTACATTGTAGATAGGACGGCTCATAGTGGGATCCTCCGCATCCCGGATATACAGCCAGAACACCACGGCCAGCAGCACAGAGATCAGGATGTAGACCCAACGACTCTCCCGCAAACGCTCCATCATTGGTCCTCACCCTCCTTTCTCCGGGGCAGCAGCCCGGATATCAGGCCGGACAGAGGACTCCCCCGATCCACATCTTCCTGCTCCGACAACAGCTCATTACGCAGAAGACGCTCCAGCGTTTCCGGTGCCAGGTGCCGCTTGAGCATCCCGCCAGTCGCGGCAGAAATGGACCCTGTCTCCTCCGAAACGATGACCACCACTGCATCAGAGTGCTCACTCATTCCGATACCTGCCCGGTGGCGCATTCCCAAATCCCGGCTCAGGTTCACATTGCTTGACAGGGGCAACATACAGCCCGCTCCTACAATTCGGCCCTCCCGCACAATCACCGCGCCGTCATGGAGGGGAGCTTTGTTCCAAAACAGGTTTTTCAGCAGTTCACTGGTCACTGAGCAGTCTAACGACGTCCCCGTCTTAATCACATCGTCCAGCAGGTCTCCACGCTCAAACACCATCAGGGCTCCCACCTTGTCCCGGGACAGGTCGGTATAAGCCTCCACTGTTTGTCGGATAGCACTCTCCAAATCATGGGGAGAGGCGGGCCGCTGACTGCTGAACACACTGGTCAGTTTCCCGCTGCCCATCCGTTCCAAGGCCCGGCGAATTTCCGGCTGGAACAAGATGACCAGCACCAGAATGCCCCATTCCACCACTCGGTTCAGCAGCCAGCTGGTAGCAGTCAGCTGAATGGCTGAGGCCAGCCACATGGTCAGGATCAGTACCATGATCCCCTTCAGCACCCGTCCGGAACTGGTCTTTCGCATAAACCAGAAGATGTGATAGATCAAAAACGCCAAAATAGCGATGTCTATGAGATCTGAGACTCGGATGGTAGCCATAAATGGGATCTCTTCCTGGAAAAAATTCAAAACCGTCTCCAACACTTGGAACCCCATCCTTTCTGTCTCAATGGGCCGGCAGTTTCGCCGCCCACAATCCGCCTTATTTTAAATATTATACGATATTCCGCCCCTGATGGCAACATGATTTCCCGGACGAACTGTGAAAATTTCATAAACATTCTGTCGATTCTTCTGGCAAGAATGATAGCACCAGTCCGTTTCTCCCTACACTCGAATTGAAAAAACAGCCAGCCGGTGTCCTCTGGGCGCACCCGGCTGGCCTAGCAGTCTCCGCTTCATACCGCTCGTTCTCTCAAAAGTTCCTCAACAATGACCAGCACACGGCTGATCTCCTCCGGAAGAGTAAATGCGGAAACACTCGCCCTCAGGGTTCCGGACTCCAGCGTTCCCACCGTCCTGTGGGCCAGTGGCGCACAATGGAGACCTGCCCGCAGGGCAACTCCCCTCCGCCCCAGCGCCTCACCCAGTTCCTCACAGTCCCGCCCCTGTATTCGGAAGGACAGCACACTCGACTGGGCGCCGGATCCGCGCGGGGCCAGATAGACCTCTATCCCCGGCAGGTGGGACAGCCCCTCCCCCAGGCGGCGGATCAGATCCTCCTCCCGAGCGGCCAGCCCAGCTTGCTCCCGCCGTTGGAGAAAGCGCAGTCCCTCCAATAGACCAGCGATCCCAGCGATGTTGTGGGTCCCAGCTTCCAGCCGGTCAGGTAGAAAGTCTGGCATCTCCTGTCGTAAAGATACGCTTCCTGTCCCCCCCTCCAGAAGCGGATCTGCCGCTCCGCCGCACAGCAGAAGGCCGGTGCCCTGGGGGCCATATAGCCCCTTGTGCCCCGGCATAGCGATGAAGGCAGCCCCCAACTCCTGCATGGAAAGCGGCAGACAGCCAGCAGACTGAGAGGCATCCACAATCAAAGGGATCCCCCTTTGCCTGCACAGGGCAGCAATGTCCTCAATGGGCAGGATAAAACCAAACACATTGGAAACGTGGGTACATACAGCCGCCCGCACATCCGGAGTCAATGCCCGGCGAAAGGCTTCCAAAGCGGCAGTTCGGTCAAAGAGCGGGCTGTCTGCTACCCGCACTGTTACCCCCGGAATAGCTCTCAGAGGGCGGGTCACTGCATTGTGTTCATAGCCAGAGATCACCACAGTGTCCCCTGGCCGAACCATAGATTTGATGGCCAGATTCAGTCCATGAGTGGCATTGAAGGTAAAGACAACCTGCTCCGGCTCCGGCACATCAAAGAAAGCAGCCGCAGCCTCCCGGCAGGCAAAGGCAATGTCCGCCGCCGCCATGGCAGGACGGTGCCCTCCCCGGCCTGGGCTGGTTAGATGGCCAATGGCCCAGGCACTAGCCCGGGCCACCTCCGGCGGTTTCTGCAAGGTGGTGGCGGCGCTGTCCAGATAGATCACAGCTCCACCTCCCGATAGCTTCCATCTCCAGAGGTGATAAAGATCCGTTTGGGTTCTAACCCCACCCGGTGGAGCACCCGTAGGGCATCAGCCAAGCGGCGCTGGGACAGTTTCACAGAGTGACTGCATCCCTCCCCCGCAATGCTCTTGGGGGAGCGCAGGATATGAGCCGTGATCCCCGCCCGTTCCAGCGCTGCGGCTGTGCGCTGAGCATAGGTCAGGGAGCGGCACACGATCAGATAATAGAGCATGGCATAGTTCCTTTCTCAAGGGGACACTCAGTAACATTTCTTCCCCTGAGTCAGTGTATGTGGCCCTGCTTTCTCCGGTCACACCCGCTCCAGCAGACACACTGCATGAGCCGCGATTCCCTCCTCAGCCCCGGTAAAACCAAGCTTCTCCTCTGTGGTCGCTTTCACGTTCACCTGCCCAGGCTCTACCTTCATCCGGGCTGCCAGGTTTTCCCGCATCTGTTCTAGATGCGGGGCCAGCTTAGGCCGCTGCGCCAATATGGTAGCATCCACGTTGCCAACTTTCCAGCCTTGTGCCTCCAGCAGCTCCACCACATGATCCAGCAGTTTCAGGCTGTCTGCTCCAGCATAGGCCGGATCTGTATCCGGGAAATGGCGCCCAATATCCCCCAGCCCGGCCGCCCCCAGCAGAGCGTCCATCACTGCATGGGTAAGCACATCCGCATCGGAGTGACCCAGCAGTCCCAAAACGTGGGGCACCTCCACACCGCCCAGAATCAGTCTCCGTTCCTCCACCAGACGGTGTACGTCATAGCCATGCCCAATACGCATCACAGCTCTCCCCTCTCTCTCGCATCCAGAATGGCCTCCCCCACGATCAGGTCAAAGGGGGTAGTCAGTTTCAGATTCTCCCTGCTCCCCTTAGTAAGGGAGATCTTCATACCAAGCCGTTCCACCGCAGCACAGTCATCGGTGAGCACCGCTCCCTCCTCCACCGCCTGGTGAATGGCCGCCCGAATCAAATCGGCCTGGAACACCTGGGGAGTCTGGACCGCAAACAGGGTAGAGCGATCCAGTGTCTCTTGGGCCACGCCCCCCTCCGCCCGTTTGACTGTGTCAGTCACCGGGATAGCAGGGGCTGCTGCACCGGTAGCCGCTCCACGATCCAGTACCTCCTTCAGCATCTCCGGAGTCAGAAGGGGCCTAGCCCCATCGTGGATGGCAATGAGCTCCGCATCCTGCCGCACCTCCTCCAGGCCTGCCTGGACAGAGTAGATTCGCTCCCTGCCGCCTACAATTACCTTGGAAACCTTCTCCAAATAAAACTCCCGGCACAAGTGGCTGACTTCTACCAACAGGTCCTCACGAGTGACCACTACTACTTCCGTGATGTCTGGGCACGCCTCAAAAACCCGCAGAGTATGTACCAAGACCGGAAGATCCCCCAGTGTGGTCAGGATCTTGTCGATCCCCTCCATGCGGGAAGCCGTCCCAGCAGCCACCACCACCGCCGAACAGATATGCGCTTTTTGCTTTCGGTTCCGGCTCAGCCGAGATAGAAACCCTGTCATAGTTTCCCTCCTGCAACAAAGAGGGGCCCATCCGCCAACGCCGCTTCAAACACGACTTCCGGGCCCGGCTGGTACCGGGTTCGGGGGGACATTGGCTGACAGGCTCCTCTGTCTCTTTTATTCTATGGTATTACGCCAGAGCGCGGTTGATGCGCTCCTCTACAACCTCATAGCTGCTGCTTTGACACATGACAATCTCTGAGATCAGGATCTGTTTGGCAGAGTGGAGCATCTTTCGCTCTCCAGTGGACAATCCCCGGTCCACATCACGGAGCATCAGCCCTTTGACCACGCAGGCCACCTGAAACAAGTCTCCACTCTTCAGGCGCTCCATATTTTCCCGGTAGCGCCGGTTCCAGTTCTGGGTCATCTCCACCTGGAGGGAACCGATTTCCTCCAAAACCCGGTCCGCCTGCTCCCGATCTACGATGGGGCGCACCCCGATCTCCTCGCTATTCTCGGTGGGAATCATGACCACCATAGCCCGGACCGGCAGCTTCAGGACATAGTATTCCCGCATCACGCCGTTGACCTTCTTTTGAACGATACTCTCTACAATTCCTGCTCCGTGCATGGGATGGACGACTTTATCCCCGATCTGAAACAACGGTGACACCTCCACTTCCACCATTTCCCGCATCATCTTGAGATCAGTCTGTGCTGGAAGCCGCCTTTTTCCGGGCAGTTCAAGAGGGTATGCTCCGCACCTCCGGTTTGGCAGGCCCCATCATCTAAGATTATCTACATTATAACCAATTATTTTACTCTTGACAAGTTCTATCGCACTTTTTTCCTATGTTTTTCTGATTTTTCTCCTTTCCACGCATTCTTTTACAAGATTTTTTCCCTGCTTATCTGAAAACTGCTGGAATGAGACCCAAACCGCAAAAAAGGGAAGTGCCGCAGTACACGGCACTTCCCTTGCAACAATATGCTTTTGAGGAACTTACTCCTCGATCTCCTCGGCGGGAGCCTCCTCCAGCAGAGCGCGGATAGACAGGGAAACCTTCTGGTTCTCCATATCCACATCAGTGATCTTCACGTCCACCTTGTCGCCCTCGGCCAGCACATCGCCGGGCTTCTCAATACGGTGGTCAGCGATCTGGGAGATGTGGATCAGGCCGTCCACACCGGGGACGATCTCGGCGAAGGCGCCGAAGGTCATCAGCTTGACCACGCGGACATTGGCCACGTCGCCCACCTCATAGGTGCTGGTGAACACGGTCCAGGGATCCTGGCTGCGGTCCTTCATGCCCAGGGAGATCTTCTTCTTCTCCTTATCGGCAGAGATGACATACACCTCCACGGTGTCGCCCACCTTCACCACCTCAGAGGGGTGCTTGATGCGGCTCCAGGACAGCTCGGAGATGTGGACCATGCCGTCCACGCCGCCGATGTCTACGAAAGCACCATAAGAAGTCAGGGACTTCACAGTGCCGGTATAGCGCTTGCCGTCCTCGATCTCAGCCCAGACCTTCTCCGCAGCAGCGGCGCGCTCAGCGCGCATCACACGGCTGATGGAGCCCACCACGCGACGGCGGGCACGGTTGACCTCGGTGACCACCAGGCGCACCTTCTGCTTGAGCAGGGTGCTCATAGGAGTCTCACGGGGCAGACCAGTCTGAGAAGCGGGAACAAATACCCGGATGCCCTTCACAGAAACCACAACGCCGCCCTTGTTATCCTCAGTGACCACGCCGTCCAGAACGGTCTCGTTCTCCCGGGCAGACTCGATCTCCTCCCAGCCCTTGACCACGTCAAGGCGCTTCTTGGACAGGGTGACAACACCCTCCTGATCGTTGACGCGGACAACGAAAGTCTCGATCTCATCGCCCACCTTGACCAGATCCTCCACCTTGGCGGTGGGGTCATCAGTCAGCTCGGATACGGGAATGTAGCCGGCGTGCTTGGTGCCCAGATCCACCTGGATCTCAGTCGGAGTAATCGCTACGACTGTGCCAGTTACCTTATCCCCCGTATTCAAAGTTTTGATCGAATTCTCCAGCATATCAGCGAAGGATTCCTCGATCTCCATGATTTCATCGCTCATTTTGTCACAAACCTCCTTTATTATCCACGCGGGAGTCGAAGCACCCGCCGTGATGCCGACAACTTCTGCCTGGGCCAGCCGGCTCAGATCCAAATCTGATGCCCGCTCAATGAGCTGGACGTCGGAACAGACCTCCCGGCAGATCTCCGCCAAACGCTTGGTATTAGAGCTCTTGCCGTCGCCGATGACCACCATTGTGTCGCACTGCGCGGCCAACTGATGGGCTTCCTCCTGGCGTTTTGATGTCGCTCCGCATATTGTATCAAAAAATTCCGGGTTTGTACACTCTTTTTTTGCTTTTTTCACGCAGTCATTCCAGATTTTTTGTGTTGAGGTGGTTTGAGAGACAAAAGTGAGGGGCAGAGCCCGCCGTTCCGGCTGTTCCTCCAACCACTTCTCCAGGTCTTCCACTCCAGAAAGGACCACCGGATGATCACACCACCCAGCGATGGCTGCCACCTCTGGATGATCGGGAGCACCGATGATCACCGGTTGTCTTCCCTGCTCCTCTGCCAGGGCCACAATGTGATGGATCCGCTTGACATTGGGGCAGGTAGCATCCAAAATCTCTGCCTCTCGGGCCTCCAGCCGACGGTAAGTCTCTCGGCTTTCACCGTGAGAACGGATGATGACCCCGCAGCCCTGCGGAACATCCTCCACCCGATTCACTGCCACCAAACCTTGGCGGGCCAAACTCCCAACCACATCCCGATTATGGATAATCGAGCCCAGCATCACACAGGGACGGCCAGAGGCAGCTGCTTCCTCAGCCAGTTCTACCGCCCGGCGCACCCCATAGCAGAAACCAGCCGACTTAGCCAGATGCAGCTTCACTCCAATCCCTCCCCAAGGCGGTAGATCTCCGCCATCAATTGCTCTGTAATCTGTTCCAGTTCCTCAGCAGTCGCCTTCCGCCCTGCGATTTTTGGATAAATGGGCTCGCCAATCACCACTGGACTAGGCCGGAACCAGTACTTCTTTCTGGAAACATAGACAGGAATCAGCGGAGTTCCTGTCCGGGTTGCAAACAGTGCCGCACCGCTCTTGCCCTCTACGACTTCGCCTTCCCGGACCCGTGTCCCCTCAGGGAACACCAGCAGCTTCTGCCCCTCCTTCAGCCACTTGAGGGCCTCCTTCACCGCGTGTACATCCGCATGTCCCCGGTCTACATAGATCACGCCCGCTTTTCCAAGCAACCAGCCCAAGACCGGCACCCGGGATAGTTCGATCTTCGCCATGGGACGGACCATCCACCGCAAAGTACAGGCAAAGCACACCAAAATAGGGTCGCACAGGGCAGAATGGTTGGCACAGATCACAGCGCCTCCCTCAGGAATATTATCCCGCCCCCGGGCTCCGACCGGATGGGCCAAGCTAAAAAATGGCCAGACGATGCGGTATAAAGCATGATATAAGAACTTCATATTCACCGGGACAGCCCCTCTTTCACAATGGCCAGCAGGGCCGCTAGGCTGCCTGCCCGGTCCAACTGAGTTGTATCCAGCAGCACGGCATCCTCCGCTTGGCGGAGGGGTGCAATGGCCCGGTTTCGGTCCTGCTCATCCCGGCGGATAATATCAGATAACACTGTATCAAAGGCAGCATCCTGCCCCCGTTGGCGCAGTTCCAGCAGGCGGCGTTCTGCCCGTGCCTCAGGCGCAGCGGTGAGGAATATCTTCACCCCCGCTTGGGGCAGCACCACCGTTCCGATGTCACGACCATCCATAACCACATCCCGTTCTCTGGCCAGCCGCCGCTGAAAATCCAGCAGAAAATCCCGCACCGCTGGCAGGGCCGCCACCTTGGAGGCCAGTGCCGAGACCGCGTTCTCACGAATGGCCTCAGTCACATCCCGGCCGGACAGGTACATCCGCTGCACACCACCCTCATCGTAGTCCATCCGGATGTCCAGCCCCTCCAGCAGAGGCTCCACCTGCGCCGGGTCAGAGGGATCCACCCCTGCCTCCCGGGCCCGCAGGGCTACTGTGCGGTAGATAGCCCCCGTATCTACATACAAATACCCCAGCTCCTGGGCCAGGGCCCGGGCCAGGGTGCTCTTTCCGGCTCCAGCCGGGCCGTCAATGGCTATACTTTTCTCCTGCATTTTACCATACGCTCCGTTGTCTTGTCGTTTATTCTTTTTCTTGTTCTTGCAAGAAAAGAGTTAAAAGAACTGCTGTCTAGCCCTATGCACTGTTCAGCTCTCTTGGCTCCCGCCTCATGTCCCCACCCCTGCTGGGCAGAGACATAAAGCGGAAGAGAGCTTCACTATTCGGCCAGAAAGGCAGACGCCCCCACTCCAGCCGCACGGCCAGTAGCCCAGGCGATTTGAAGGTTAAATCCGCCGGTGTAGGCATCCACATCAATGAGCTCTCCCGCCAAAAAGAGGCCAGAGAGTTTTTTGGACTGCATCGTCCTGGGATCGATTTCCCCTACTTTGACTCCACCGGATGTAACAATAGCTTCAGCAATGGGTCTTGGTCCTTTGATGTGGATGGTCAATCCCTTCAGTGTTTCCAAAAGTCGCCGACGCTCTCCACGGGTCACATCGTGGGCTTTCCGGTCCAGTGGGATATCCGCCAATCGGAGCGCCACGGGCACCATCAGCCGGGGCACCAAACTTCCCATCACGTTCTGCATATCTTTGTTGGCGTTGTCCCCCAGCTCCCGGAGCAGCCGTGCATCCAGCTTCTCCTCATCCAGGGCAGGCTTCAGGTCGATGACCGCCCGATAGGTATTTTTCTCAAAATCACGCAAATGGGCACTGGCGCTGAGAATCAGAGGACCAGACAGACCGAAGTGTGTAAACAGCAACTCCCCCTGCTCTTGGAACAGCACCTTCCCCTTCCGGTCCTTCATCCGCAGTGTCACGTTTTTCAAAGCCAGGCCCTGCATCTCCCCGCAGAAATCTTCCTCCGCCTCTAACGGGACAAGAGATGGCTTGGGTGGGACCACGCTATGGCCCACGGACTGAGCCAACTCATAGCCATCCCCCGTTGAACCGGTGGCAGGATAGGATGCCCCGCCGGTGGCCAGCACCACCCCGCGGCACGGGAGCTTCCTCCGTCCCTCTCCGTCCTGCCTCAGCTCCACGGCACACACAGTTCCATCCTGTACATCCAGAGCAGAGACCCGCCCCTGAATGATGGGCACAGCCAAACGGCGCAGTTCAAAAAAAAGAGCATCAATAATATCGGCGGATCGGTCAGAGACGGGGAACACTCGATTGCCCCGTTCCACCTTCAGCTCTACACCTAACTCTGTAAAAAAGCGCTCAACCTCCGCCGGAGGCATTTGGTTCATAGCACTGTAAAGGAATTTTCCATTTCGGGGTGTTGACGCCAGCACTTCCTCTGGCGCACAGTGGTTAGTAACATTGCACCGCCCTTTCCCCGTAATATATAGCTTCCGCCCCAGTTTGGGATTGCGTTCCACCAAACAGACGTCCGCACCCAAGCGGGCAGCGGTAATAGCCGCCATCATACCTGCGGCTCCGCCCCCCACCACAACAAGCTCATGGCTGATCTGATTCACTCCTGCACCTTCTCATAGACCCCGTACTCCTCCCAGATCTTCTCCAGCGTCTGGAAAGTCTTGGACAGGTCCTCGTTCTTCTTTCTGCTCACCTCTACCAGCAATGCATTTACAAGGCTCAGCGGGGCCACCAGAGAATCTACAAAGGAAGCCATATCGCTGCGCGCTTTCAGTGTATACTGGGAAATTTTAGCCAAGGGAGAAGCCTCACTATCCGTAATGGCAATGGTGGTGGCCCCGCGATCCCGGGCAAAACTCACTGCCTGGACCGCCCGGCTGGAGTATCGGGGGAAGCTGACACCAATGATGACATCTTCCTTTCCTACCCGCAGCAGGCTCTCAAACACCTCACTAGGAGTATTTGCGGTGATCATCACCACATTGTCAAAAATCAGATTGAAGTAGAATCCCAGAAACGTGGCAATTGCCGCCGCAGAACGCACACCAATCACATAAATGCGGCGTGCTCCCACAATGGCATCAGTAGCCTTCTCAAAGCTGTCACGGTCAATTTCATCCAAAGTCTGGCGAATCTTATCGATGTCCGACTGGAGCACCATATCCAGCACATCCTGGTCGCCCAGACGATCGTTAGCCACCTCGATACGCTGTACCGATGTCAAACGATTCCGGATCATTTTTTGCAGGGATTTCTGCATACTCGGGTACCCATCATAGCCCAATTCTGCCGCAAATCTCACCACAGTGGATTCGCTGACGCTGACCCGCTTACCCAACTTGCTGGCCGTCATGAAAGCCGCTTTGTCATAGGACTCCAGAATGTAGTTGGCGATCCGCTTCTGCCCCTTGGAGAAGCTATCCATATTCTCCTGGATCACAGCCAGAATATCACGATTCATTCCATCTCATCCTTCCGCAACTCCCCGATACATAAAGCATCCTCAACACGGCTCCGCCGACATCTGGACCGCTCTGTCCCTCCGGGAGATCATTTTCCTTGTTCTCCATGATAACGGCTCCGCAAGAAAAATGCAAGTTAATTTTGCAGGATTTCATTTTTTTCTTGCAAAATTCATCGTGTCATGTCTGGCTTCCCTGCCTCCTCCCGAAGGAGGCGCAATTCCTCCTCGGTCAATGGGCGCCACTGCCCCGGCTTCAGGCTCCGATCCAGCCAAACTTGTCCCTCCCGCACCCGTTTGAGGCGGCGGACCTCCAGGCCCGCCTGGGCACACATCCGGCGCACCTGTCGGTTCTTCCCCTGGTGGATGATTACAGAAAGCTGGGTCACATTCTCTGCCCTGCGTCCCATCCGCACCCTTGCCGGGGCAATCGACTCTCCATCCAACTTCATAGGCGCAGACAGGATGGGCACAGCCCGCTCCACATCTCCAGTCACCCACACCAGATACTCTTTCTCCACCTCACCGCTTGGATGGAGGAGCCTGTGGGTCAGTTCACCGTCATCGGTGAACAGCAAAAGACCTTCAGAGTCCAGATCCAGCCGGCCCACCGGCCATACTCTCCGGCCGCAGCCAGACACCAGCGACGCCGCCGTCCGCCGCCCCTTCTCGTCTGCCAGAGTGGTCACATACCCTCTGGGCTTATTCAGCATAAGATATGTACGTTCTGACTGGGAGCGGAGGGGAACACCGTCCACCTCCACCTGATCCCGTTCCAGATCCGCCCGATCTCCCAAAGCTGCCTGGCATCCGTTTACTGTCACCCGTCCTTGGGAGATCCATGCCTCCGCCGTCCGGCGGGAGGCCAGCCCACAAGATGAGATCAATTTTTGCAGCCGCTCTTCCATATCAGGCCGCCTCCTTCTCATTCAAAACTTTTCCAGCCAGCACAGCAACCGCCGGAATATGCCTGTTCTGGGTTCCTCCAGATCTCTGGGCACCGTCTCCCCGCACACCAGTGGGATCTCTCCAGCCTGCTTGTCCCCCACTACTCCGCGGAGGGTGCCGATCCGAACTCCTTTCTGAACCGGAGCAGTAAGCTGCTCCAATGGCAGATCCAGCCGAAGTTCCAACCGTTCCCCCTCCCGCAGGGGCCAGCGCAGGTCTGCTCCCGCCTGGATCGGACAGAAGGGAACTAAGCTGCCCTCCACTGGCAGGGAACAAATCTCTTCTCCCGTCCGGACCACCGTCTCCATCTTCCAGTGAGAAAACCCCCAATCAAATAGGGCTACATGGTCTCGCCAGTCGTTCGGATCATCCAGCGTGACAGCGATTAGCGTCATTCCTTCCCGCTCCGCTGCCGACACCAGGGTACGCCCTGCCCTCTCTGTATATCCCGTTTTCAGGCCCACACAGCCCTCATACCGCCACAACAGCTTATTATGGTTGACAAAGCTCCGCCCTTCCAAAGTGACAGACCTGGTGGCAGCAATAGCCGCCAGGGTCTTGTTTTTCAGGCAGGCCTGGGCCAGTATGGCCAAATCCCTGGCGGTAGAGCAGTGTCCTTCTGCATTCAGGCCGCTGGGGTTTGCAAAGCAGCTGTTCGTCATACCCAGCCGGGCTGCCCGGCGGTTCATCTGTCCCACAAAGTTGTCCACAGTTCCGCCGCAATGCCTGGCCACTGCCAAAGCGGCATCATTGCCCGACTGGAGCAGCAATCCATACAGAAGGGTCTCCAGCCGCAGTCTCTCCCCAGGCTTCAGATAGAGGGAGGATCCCTCTGTCCTTGTGTCCTCCTCCTCAACCGTCACAAGTTCCTCCAACGGATGACCAGACTCCAGTGCCACCAAGGCAGTCATCAGCTTGGTGACACTGGCAATCAGCCGTGGGCGGTCGGCTTCTTGCTCATAAAGGACCCGCCCACTCTCCGCTTCCATTAGAATGGCGGAGCCCGCAGAAGTATCGATTCCATGGGCCACAGGCAGAATATTGAGACACAGCAGAACAGCCGCAGCTGCGGCCAGAAGGCGTTTCAATCCCCATCACCTCGTTGTTTGGATGGGTCCAGTATGCCCCGCCTCTCTCCAGGTTATCCCTGACACCTCTTCCGGCTCGCAAACTTATTCCACCACATCTGGATCGAGCTGCCCTTTTTTTCCTTGCTGCTTCTCCCAAAACTCGGTCACCTTGTCCACTACTTCAGGAACCGCTTCGATCACTCGATCCACTGTGGTAGCCGGTGGAGGTGCCACAGGCAGCAGCTTTACACTCTCCCCCCGGATGATGAGAAAGGCCACTGGCTCCAGCTTGGCACTGGCTCCACTGCCGCCCCCGAAGCTATTGTCCGCCTCCGGCTTCTGATTCTTTGTAGTGAAGTCGCTGCCGCCGCTGGCAATACCAAAGGACAGCCGGGACACCGGGATCAGGGTCACGTCCCCTGTCTGGATGGGGGTGCCGATAATGGTATTGGCGTCCACCATAGTGTGGATCTTTTCCATAGCCGTCCCCATCAAGTCGGTAAGAGGATGCTGCTTTTCCATTGTTCATGCCGCCTTTCTTTGCATTTTACTTTTATGTTTATACTATAAGTTCCAACTCTTTGGAAGGCTTTCGTTTCCTTACTCTGTGCTACAAATCACGCAGCAACGTTCCGCTTCTGTCCAGTACGCTGCTGATCCTCACGGCGCACAGTCAGTAGGATACGCAGGGCCTTCAGACCGAAGTCCAGGCCCAGGACCGCCAGCTGTCCTACCGTCAGGGATAGGGTTACCCTCCCATACAGTACAGGCTCCATCCGGTCAAAGTCTACCTCCACCCGGGCCCAACCATCTTTAACATGAAAGGCTTGGGTCACCGGCTGCCAGATCCCCCCCAGCAGGGCATTGGCCTGTCCGTACCGAAGGGCGGCATCCGCCGGGTCTGAGGCCCCAGCCACCAGGCGCAGGCGCAGTTCATCTATCTGAAGCTTTCTGCGAAACTTCCCCGCCGCCTCCATCAGCAGAGGGAACAACCGGCGCCCCAACTCCAGTAGTCCCCATCGGGACAAAAAGGGTGGGCGTGGCTGCTCCCCGCCAGAAGGCTTATCTTGCTTCTTCTCTTTCGGATGATCTAGCTTTTTCCCTTCCGGTCTGGGAAAGAGTATGAGTTCCGATGGCCCGATCCGAAGCCAGACACCCGCTCTCTCCGGAGTATACTCCCCTCGAAACCCTACACGGACTCCTCCCAACAGAAATAGAGCCGCCAGCAAAGCGGCCAGCACCGCCCACATCATGGTTCACCCTCCACTGGGGACTCCGTGCCTTCCGCTCCACTTTCCTCTGCTTTCAGCTGGGCCACCCGGGCCTCCAACTCCAGAGTCATCTGATCCCCTTCCCGACTGGTGGCGGGCAGCTCCGGCAGTTCCTCCAAGCTGCTCAGTCCGAAGGAGCGCAGAAAATTCCGGGTCGTGCGGTAGAGAATAGGCCGGCCCGGCACAGCCAGACGGCCACTCTCCTCAATCAGCTCCCGCTCCAGCAGCAGCCCTACCGTATAGGCGCTGTCCACACCACGGATCTGGTCTACATACGCGCGGGTCACCGGTTGATAATAGGCAATGATGGCCAGCACCTCCAGGGCAGGCTGGGATAGACGGGCGGGCTTTCGCCCCTCCAGTGTCCTGCGGATGCAGTCCGCCTGCTCCGGGGCAGAGCACAGCTGATAGCTAGCGTCCAATCTCAGCAGACGGATGCCCCGCCGTTCATAGCGATACCGATCCATCAGCCGCTGTGCTACAATATCCAGGGTAGGTCGATCAGTCTCTAATCCCAGGCACAGTCGTTCCACCCCCACAGGCTCTCCAGCGGCGAACAACACGCCCTCCAAGGCGGCCTCCAGCTCCTTCAGTTCCAAAACGCTCGCCCCCCTCTCTGCTTCAGGCCTCTGGTCGTTCTGTGATTCCGCACTCTTCTTCCTCCGGCCCGCTACAGGTCACAGTGCAGTCCTCCGCTGTCCCCGTCAGACGCAGCCTGCGGTCCTTGCACAGTTCCAGCACCGCCAAAAAGGTGGCTACCACCTCTGAACGGCTCCGACTGCCCTGAAACAAGGCCCGAAACCGGGCTGCTCCCAAATGGAGCAGACGCTGGATCAGTTCCGAAGCCTTTTCTGCCACAGGGTAGGGCTCCCGCCCCACGATGCCCTGGAATGCGGATACCGGTGGGGGCAGCTTGTGATCTGTACGGTTCAGCACCGCCTGCATGGCTCGCCGCAGATCCTCCTTGGGATGAACATAGTGATAAGTCCGACTTGGACAAACAGCTTCCGGTGCTTTCGTCAGGCAGTCCCGACCCATACTGTACTGCCGGTCCAATTGAGGAATCACCTCCCGGATTTTCAGGTAGTTCTCATTCCTTTGATGGGCTTCCAAGGTGGCGATGAGCTGCTCCATCTCGCTCAGAGCCTCCTCATCATGGATAGACAGCAGCATCCTGGTCTTGATATAGACCAGTTGGGAGGCCATTGTGACAAACTCGCTGGCCACCTCTAGATCCAGTTCCTTCCGCTGGGACATCCATTGGAGATACTGATCCAAGATCAGAGAGATCTGGATGTCCTTGATTTCCATTTTATTTTTGTTCAACAGATGGAGGATCAGATCCAGAGGGCCTACAAAGTCCTCTAAATCCTCGGCCTTCACCTTGACCACCCGCTCCAGGTGATAGATGGGGCCGTCCATAGGCGCACCTCCCTCCCGCATCACTGGAAAACATCAAAAAAAGTAGTACTCCACCAGAGCAAAGGGGAACTGAGCCACGCGGCACAGCACCCGCAGCACCCACTCCATAGCCATTGTCAGCGGGCCTCCAAAGGCGCCGGACCAGGCCAGCAGCACCACCGCCAGCAGCAGATACCGCTCATACCGAAGAACCAAACGATACCACCGCTCCGGCAGCAGAACATCCAGCACCTTGGAGCCGTCCAGCGGCGGCAGGGGGATCAGGTTGAACAGCCCCAGGCCCACACTCAGCACCGCCATCTGGCACAGAAAAAGCAGCAGGCAGGCCCCCGCCCGGCTCCCACCCCAGAAGCGAAGCACCAGAGAGCCCGCACCCAGAGCCGCCAGCGCCAGCAGAAAATTGGAGCTCGGCCCAGCCAAAGCAGTGAGCGCCATGTCCCGCCGTGGATGGCGGAAATTCCGCAGATCCACCGGCACAGGCTTCGCCCAGCCCACCCCCGCTGCCAACAGCAGGAACAGCCCGATCCAGTCAATGTGGGACAGGGGGTTCAGGGTCAGCCGTCCATTGATCTTAGCCGTCGGATCCCCCAGCCGATAGGCGGCCAGGCCGTGGGCCAACTCGTGGACTGTCAGGCAGATCATGCAGGCCGCACCGCTCATTAGGAAGAGCAGCATGCTCATCCAGTCCATGTGTTCGATCAATCCGGTCAGCGCACCCATAGCCGATCCCTCTCCTTTGGAACTAAAATCACTTCATTATAACAATTTCGAGCGTGATTGACAAGGCGGAGTTGCAAATGGAGGTCCCTCCCACATCTGTAACCAGATCTGTCTTGCACTGCTGCCCCCCTGATGTTACACTTGGTTCAGAAGCTGGTATTCACTTTCCCCCTCAATGCCAAAAAGGAGGTCATCCCATGAAGCGCCTAAAATCCCCAGCCCTTCTCACCCTGTCCGCCGCACTCCTTGTGGGCTGTGCCCAGATCCCCCCTTCCAGTTCCTTTCCTTCCCAGTCCACCCCCCTGCCGGAACCGCCTGCCGTCTCTCTCTCCGATCCAGCCCCCTCCGTCACAGCGGATCCCAGGCTGCTCACAGAGCGCTACGCAGATGTGGAGGCCCTGCCCATGCTGGACCTGGATCTGGAGCCCCGGGTCCAGTATGATGACCGGACCCTGATTCTGGAGGACAGTATAGACAATGAGCTGGAATATCTGGTCTATCAGCTGCATCACCTGGAGGCGGCCGCCGATTTCGACGGACGTCTGGAGCTGGCCGGAACCAACGAGACTCTGAACGGCGTGCTCCAGAATGAAGCGTCCCAGTTCCAAGAGGGATACTATATGACCGAGGTCGTCCTCCACCGACTGACCACCCTGACCCGTGAGGATCTGAACCGGGTCCAGGAGCATTGCAAGGAGAACATCCTGGAACTGCTGGACACCTATGACCTGACAGAATACGCTGTTGTAGAGGCCGATCTGGACTGGAAATACTCCGAAGCCGCCATGGAGGCCGGCCCCCAGCTGGACGAGGGCCGGTATCTCCGGTATTTTCTCCTGGCCCGCACGGAAAACGTCCCGGAATACCGGTATTATGAGCTCTTCTGGGATGATTTTCTTGTCTGATGACAGACCACTCTCCATTCTGCCCCGCCACAACCTCCTTGAAACGGAATACAAACCTGATTGGTACGAAAAACCCGGCTGCGCATCATGCACAGCCGGGTTTCTATGAACATTAAGAACATTAAGATGACGCTTCCACACTGGATAAAATGGCCCGCAGGAGTTCGTCCCGGCCAGTCCCCTTTTCTGCAGAAAAGGGGATCACCAGGTCCTCCTCCCCCAGTTCCAGGGTCTCCCGGATGCGCTGGAGGTTCCCTTCGACCTCGCTCTTTTTCAGCTTATCCAGCTTGTTGGCCACCACAAGGAAGGGGCAGCCCGCCCCCCGGTACCACTGGGCCATGGTGCAGTCGTCCGCCGTGGGCTTGTGCCTGGCGTCCACGATCATCACCCCCAGGGTCATCAGCTCCGGGTCAGCAAAATAGCCCTCCATCAGCCTGCCCCAGCGGTCCCGCTCCCCCTTGGAGACCCGGGCATAGCCGTAGCCGGGCAGGTCCACCAGGTAAAAGGCATTGTCGATCTTAAAATAGTTGATTTGGGTGGTCTTTCCAGGGGCTGCTCCCACCCGGGCGAAATTTTTCCGGTTCAGCAGGCGGTTGATCACCGACGACTTTCCCACATTGGAGCGGCCCGCGAAGGCCACCTGGGGCAGCGCATCCCGCCGGAAGTCCTTTGGGGAGGCGGCAGAGAGAATGAACTCCGCCTTCTGCACATTGATGGACATGGTCTCCCCTCCTCACTGGCGCAGCCGGGCCGCGCCCCGAGACTTTTCAACTGGCAGCTTCTGATCCATCGCCCTTTCAGCCTCTGTGCCGCCACTCAAGCAGCACAGGGCCTCGGCCAGCACCTGCTCCGCTTGGTCCACCAGCACGAAGCGCAGGGCCTTTCGGACCGTCTGGTCGATCTCCTCCAGGTCCTTCCCGTTTTCCGCTGGGATGATAACCGTCTTGATCCCATTGCGCAGGGCTGCCATGGTCTTTTCCCGCAGGCCCCCGATGGGCAGCACCCTGCCGCGAAGGGTCACTTCTCCGGTCATAGCGATCCCACGCTTTACCGGCGCTCCGGTAAGCGCAGATACCATGGCTGTGGTAATGGCAATACCGGCGGAGGGTCCATCCTTAGGCACAGCTCCCTCCGGGAAGTGGACATGGATGTCCTTCGACTGATAGAAGTCCCCCTGGATGCCCAGCCGGTCCGCCTGGCTGCGGATGAAGCTGAGGGCCGCGTGGGCGCTCTCCTTCATCACATCCCCCAGGTTTCCAGTCAGCTCCACCTTGCCGGTTCCTGGGACCACGTTGACCTCCACCTCCAGCAGTTCGCCGCCCACAGAGGTCCAGGCCAGGCCGTTCACCACGCCCACACGCTCCTCCAGCGCCTGGCGCTCCGGATAGTACCGTGGTGCGCCCAGGTAGTCCTTCAGTTCTTTTTCTGTGATGCGGATCTGCTTTACATCCTCTGATACCAAGTGCATCGCTGCCTTCCGGCAGATTCCGGCCAGCTTGCGTTCCAGCACACGGACGCCCGACTCCCGGGTGTAGGAGGCGATCATCTCCCGGATGGCCCCGTCAGACACCTTCAACTGGGCCTTTTCCAATCCGTGGCGCTTCATCTCCTTGGGAAGGAGATAGCGCTTGGCGATTTGAAGCTTCTCCTCGTCGGTGTAGCTGGGCAGTTCAATGACCTCCATTCGGTCCAACAGAGGCCGTGGAATCGTGTCGGTGGTATTGGCTGTGGTAATGAACATTACATCGGACAGGTCAAAGGGCAGCTCCAAGAAATTGTCCCGGAAGGTACCGTTCTGCTCTGCATCCAACACCTCCAGCAGCGCAGATGCCGGATCACCCCGGTGATCGTGACCCAGCTTATCGATTTCATCCAGCAGCAGCAGGGGATTACAGCTCCCCGCTTGATTGATGGCAGAGATAATTCGTCCGGGCATAGCGCCTACATAGGTCTTGCGGTGGCCCCGAATCTCCGCCTCATCACTGACACCACCCAGAGAGAGGCGAGCCAACTTCCGGTTTAACGCCCTGGCCACCGACATGGCTATGGAGGTCTTGCCCACGCCGGGCGGGCCTACCAGACAAATCACCTGACCCTTCAAATCAGGGGCCAGCTGCTTCACTGCCAGAAATTCTAAAATACGCTCCTTCACCTTTTCCAGGCCAAAGTGGTCCCGATCCAAGGTACGGCGGGCCGCTTCCACACTCACCCGCTCCCGGGTCTTTTTCCCCCATGGGAGCTCCAGGCATATATCCAGATAGCTGCGCAAAACGGTGGCTTCCGAAGAGCCGAAAGGCTGCTTGGCCAGCCGGCCAACCTCTTTCTCCAGCTTCTCCCGCACCTCGTCCGGCAGCTTGGCCTCAGCGATTTTCCGGCGGTAGTCCCCGATTTCTGAGTCTCCGCCCTCACCTTCCCCCAACTCGTTCTGGATCGCCTTCATCTGCTCCCGCAGATAGTAGTCCCGCTGGTTGTCCGCCATCTGCTCCCGAGCACGGTTCTGGATTTCCATATCAAGGCCGAGGATCTCCACCTCACGGCTCAGCAGGCGGTGCAGCCGTTCTAGACGACGCACCGGGCGCAGTTCCTCCAGAACAGCCTGCTTATCGCTGTTCCGCATAGCAATATTTTGGGCAATAAAGTCGGCAATATAACCTGGATCCTCACTGGCCAATACATTGATAAGCAGGTCGGGGGCCGTCTTAGGAGCCAACTCGGTATACTGTTGGAACAGCTCATAGGTAGAACGGATCAGCGCCTCTGTCTTGGCAGAATTCCGCTCGTTCTGCTCGCTGGGAATAGGCCGAACCTCCGCCTCTAGGTAGGGGCCGGTACGGGTCAGCCGCTCCAAGCTGCCCCTGCTCACGCCCTCCACCATCACCCGCACATTGTCACCAGGGGTACGCAGAATCTGCCGTACATTGGAGATGGTACCTACGGTGTACAGATCCTTCTCCTCTGGGCGCTCCTCAGATATATCCTTTTGTCCCACCAGGAACACCGGACTGCCGGAGGACATAGCCTCTTCCAGGGCTTTGATAGAGATCTCTCGGGCCACATCGAAGTGGATCAGCACATTGGGAAACACAGTCAGTCCCCGCAGTGCGATCACAGGCATCAAGGAGGCCTCCTCTATCGTCCACTCTTTTTTCATGCTACTCACTTCCTCTCAGGGGATTTCATGCCGCCTTTGCCTCCCCTCTGCACCTGGCACAGATAGAAGGATGATGGACGGAATGTTGATAGAATAACAGCCCCGGGCCCGCCGCTTGGGGGGCCGCGGGGCTGGATCGACGCTTACGGCTCCGGGCAAATGGATCTGTTTAGCCCGCGTTTGTACCGGGCAGACCGCCCCTCTCAGCCCGCAGGTCCGCCTGGCCCAGCGCCGGGCGCTGATTGTGCTCCGGATCCCGGAGGATCTCAGGTGCTGCCTCACCCCGGATACAGGCCGCAGTAATCGTCACCTTGACCACCTCTGGATCCGAGGGTACGTCATACATGATCCGAGTCATGACCTCCTCCAGGATGGCACGCAGGCCACGGGCACCAATACCACGCTCCACAGCCCGACCAGCAATCGCTTCCAGAGCCTCCGGAGTAAACTCCAGATCTACATCATCGTACTCCATCAGCTTCCGGTACTGCTTTACCAGAGAGTTTTTAGGCTCGGTAAGGATCTGCACCATCTGCTCCCGTCCCAGGGACTGGAGGGTGGTGAGCACCGGCAGACGGCCAACCAACTCAGGAATGATTCCAAATTTCAGCAGATCCTGGGGTTGAATCTCCTTGAGCAGTTGGCCTACATCCCGCTCTTTCTTGCTCTGGATCTCCGCGCCGAAGCCCATAGAACGCTTATCCAGGCGGCTTTCAATGATCTTATCAATGCCTTCAAAAGCACCGCCGCAGATAAACAGGATGTTCTTGGTGTCGATCTGGATGAACTCCTGATGGGGGTGCTTACGCCCGCCCTGGGGAGGCACATTGGCCACAGTTCCCTCCAGGATCTTCAGCAGGGCCTGCTGCACACCCTCACCGGACACGTCCCGGGTGATGGAGGTATTCTCACTCTTTCGAGCAATCTTATCCATCTCATCGATATAGATGATACCGCGCTCTGCCAGTTCCACATCGTAATCGGCAGCCTGGACCAAACGCAGCAGGATATTCTCCACGTCGTCACCTACATAGCCAGCCTCGGTCAGAGTCGTAGCATCGGCGATGGCGAAGGGAACCTTCAGAACACGGGCCAGGGTCTGAGCAAAGAGAGTCTTGCCGCATCCAGTGGGGCCCATGAGCAGGATATTGCTCTTCTGAAGCTCTACATCATCCCCGCCGCCGAAATAGATCCGCTTATAGTGGTTGTATACCGCCACAGACAGAGCCACCTTGGCCTGCTCCTGCCCAATGATATATTGGTCCAGTACTTTGTGGATCTCCCGTGGGGTAGGGATAGCATCGGGCACTTCGGCGGCAGCGGTCTGGGCCGTGTCGTGCTCATCCTCCAGGATGCTCATGCACAGCTGAACGCACTCATTACAGATATAGGCGCCCGGCCCAGCAATGAGCCGACGAACCTGATCCTGGTGCTTGCCGCAGAAGGAACAGCGCACTGCGCGCTGCTTGTCGTCATTTTTTGCCATGAATTTCTACCTCATCCTTGTAACAATACAAACAGAGTGGGGACGCAGGCCCCCACTCCGCGGTGCAGATCACCGCTTCTCGATGACCTTGTCGATTAGGCCGTACTGAAGCGCCTCTTCCGCAGTCATAAAGTTGTCCCGCTCGCAGTCGGCGGTAACTTCCTCCACACTCCGGCCGGTGTTGGCAGCCAGGATGCGGTTCATCCGCCGCTTCACAACCTCCAGGCGTTTCAGATGGAGCGCCATGTCGGTAATTTGGCCCTGAGTACCGGCAGAAGGCTGATGGATCATAATCTCTGCATTAGGCAGAGCCAGACGCTTACCCTTCGTCCCCGCAGACAGAAGGAAGGCACCCATGCTAGCCGCCAGCCCAATGCAAATAGTAGACACGTCGCACTTGACATACTGCATGGTGTCATAGATGGCCATGCCTGCAGTCACAGAGCCGCCAGGGCTGTTGATGTAGAACTGGATGTCCTTGTCCGGATCCTGGCTCTCCAGATACAGCAGCTGGGCCACTACAAGGGAGGCAGTGGTGTCGTTGACCTCCTCAGACAGGAAGATGATGCGGTCATTGAGCAGACGAGAAAAAATATCATAGGACCGCTCGCCGCGGGTGGTCTGCTCCACTACATAGGGAACTAAGCTCATACGATATACTCCTTTTCAGACGGTGATACCAAAGTATGCCCGCCGGGCCGGAAAATGATTCCACTTTTCTGCCTGGACCAGGCAGGGGGCACAGACGGATACGCCCGGGGCGGCTCAAGGCCGCCCCGGGACCGGATCAGATCACTCCGCCTTGGGCTCCTCGGCAGACTCCTCTGCCTTCTTCTTGCGGGTGCGCTTGGGCTTCTCCGCAGACTCGTTCTCCTCAGCGGCCTCCTCGGTCTTCTTCTTGCGGGTCGCCTTCTTGGGCTTCTCGGCAGGCTCCTCCTTCTTGGGGGCCTCACCCACCTTAGCCTCAGCAACCACCAGCTCAGATGCCTTCTGCAGACGCAGGTCATGCTTCAGTGCGTCCAGAGAAACAGCGGCCTTCACCTGCTCAGCGGTGAGCTTGTACTGCTCAGCCAGCTTGTTCACCTCAGCCTCACATTCCTCATCGGTGATCTCCAGGTTTTCCGCAGCGGCCACAGCCTCCAGGGCCAGCTCAGTCTTGACCTGGTTCAGGGCAGCGGGCTTGGAAGAGGCACGCATCATCTCAGGAGTCATGCCCATCATCTTCAGATAGTCATCCATGGACATACCCTGGCTGGACATCCGCATGGCATACTCATCCATGATCTTATCCAGCTGGGTCTCCACCATACCATTGGGGATATCAGCCTCCAGATTATCCACCAGCTGCTCCAGAACAGCCTGCTCAAAGTCGTTCTGAGCTTCCGCAGTACGACGCTGAGTCAGCTTCTCGCCCAGGTCCTTCTTAAAGTCAGCCAGAGTCTCAAACTCAGACACATCCTTAGCAAACTCGTCATCCACCGTGGGGATCTGGGACTCCTTGACCTCCTTTACCTTGACCTTGAACACCACAGCCTTACCGGCCAGATCGGCGACATAGTCCTCGGGGAAGGTGATATCCAGATCCTTCTCATCACCAGCCTTCAGGCCGATGAGCTGATCCTCAAAGCCAGGAACGAAGGAACCAGAACCGATCTCCAGGCTGTAATTCTCACCCTTGCCGCCCTCGAAGGGCTTGCCGTCCTCGAAGCCCTCGAAATCGATGACAGCGGTATCACCCAGCTTGACCTCGCGGTCAACAGAAATCAGGCGGGTAGCACGGCGGATATAGGGCTTCAGCTCATTCTCCACGTCCTCGTCAGTGATATTGACCTCAGCCTTGGGAGCGGTAAGACCCTTGTACTCCTTCACCTTAGCCTCGGGGCGGACAGAAACCAGGGCAGTAAAGATCAGGCCCTTCTCCTTGTTGACCTCGACAATGTCCATAACAGGGTGGCCCATATCCTCCAGTCCCTGCTCCTTCACAGCTGCCTCGTAGGCACCGGGATAGACATCGTTGATGGCATCTTCATAAAACACGCCGGAGCCATACATTCCCTCAATGATCTTGCGAGGGGCCTTGCCCTTCCGGAAGCCGGGGACGGCAATGCGGGAGCGGCTCTTCAGATAGGCCTTCTGGACTGCGGCCTCAAACTCGTCGGCTTCCACGTGGATCGTCAGCTCGACCGTGCTGTTTTCTTTCTTTTCGACGTTGGTGACCTTCATGTAACTTTTCCTCCTGTGGGCGCGGGACTGGGCTCTGGAGTCCTGCTCCGAGGCACCCTCTGCCGCGCCGTATACTTTCGCCACGATATTTTACCAGATATATGTCTGTTTGACCAGAGCAATTTTCGGAATTTTTCGTGAATTTTTTGCTAATCCAGAATTTTTTTTGGATGGAAGCCCAAATAGTCCGCAGAAACCAGGTCATATTCCACTTCACCTTGCCGTCCAGCGATCGCCAGTCGATGGCTCCCACCGTGGAGATGACCGTAAAAACACCGGTTGACCTGATAGCGCTCCAACAGATCAATGATCTCCTGGCAGCGGTAACCCTGATAGAGAGGAGGATAGTGGAGAAAACAGTATTTCTCCCGCTCCCCTGCCGCCTTCAGCGACGCCTCTAAGCGAATCAGTTCCCGGTTGAAGATCTTTGCTCCGTGCCCCTCCCGGTCCTCCTCATAGAACCAGCCCCGGGTTCCGCACAGAGCGATATCTCCATACAGGCGACAATTGTTGTGGAGAATTTCCAGGCTGGAAAATCCATTCTCCGCAAAAAATCGTTCCATTTTGGCGGCTGTGGTCCACCAATAGTCGTGGTTTCCCTTCAGCAGGATTTTCCGCCCGGGCAATGCGTCTAGAAAGGCAAAATCCTTACGGGCCTGCTCCAGACTCATGCCCCAGGACAGGTCGCCGCACAGAACCACCACATCTTCCGGACTAATCTCTGCAAAACCTGCCCTCAGTTTGTCCACATAGCCGCTCCAGCCGCCGCCGAACACATCCATGGGCTTGTCCGAACCCAGAGAGAGATGGGTGTCCCCAATGGCGTACAGGGCCATAGTGCCTCCTTACTCCAGCATCCCCAGCACAGCATCCACCATGTGCTCCTTCTCTACCGTCTGGCGGAAGCGGGATTCCTTGCTCCGAAGAGCGGCCAGAGGTGCAGGAACCGACTCACCGGTGATTTGACTGAGCTGATCCAGCACATCCAGCCCCTGAGCCTGATCGGACACTCCAAGAGCATCCAGTACATCAGTACAGAACTTAAAGGGGCTGGCAGTGGATGCCACGATAGCCGCCGTCTCATCCCCTGTCTCCGCCCGATACTGGCTTAGTGCAGAGAATCCCACAGCAGTGTGGGGATCGATGAGATAGCCGAACTTCTTATGAATGGCGGCAATGACCCGCTTGGTCTCCTCATCTCCACAGCAGTAGCCCTTGAACAGCTTCTGGATCTTCTCCCGCACCCGGTCGCTCACCTGATAGCGGCCGGTAGCATTCAGCTGCTCCATATAGCCCCGCACCTCGCTGTCCTCCTGGGTAATGGCCAATAGCAGACGTTCCAGGTTACTGGAGATCAGGATATCCATGGAGGGGGAGATGGTGTTGAAGAAGGTGCGGTTGCGGTCATAGGTCCCGCTCGTTAGGAAGTCGGTAAGCACGTTGTTGCTGTTGGAGGCGCAAATCAGCTTTTGAATGGGCACCCCCATGTCCCGGGCATAGTAGGCCGCCAGGATGTTACCGAAGTTACCCGTAGGCACACACACGTTCACTGGGTCGCCCAGCTCTAGTTTGCCATCCCTTAGCAGATCGCAGTAGGCAGAGATATAGTAAACGATCTGGGGCAGAACACGCCCCCAGTTGATGGAGTTGGCCGAGGACAGGAAGTATCCACGCCGGGCCAGCTGCTCTCGCAGTTTCTCATCGGAGAAGAGCCGCTTCACGCCGGTCTGGGCATCGTCAAAGTTGCCCACTACCGAGCAGACCCCCACATTGGACCCCTCCTGGGTGACCATCTGGAGTTCCTGGATAGCGGAGACACCATCCTTGGGGTAGAACACCAGGATCTTGGTGTGGTCCACATCCCGGAAACCCTCCAAAGCGCCCTTTCCTGTATCACCGGATGTAGCCACCAAAATGCACACCGTCTTTTCTTCCTCCTGCTTGCGCAGGGAGGCAGTGAGCAGATGGGGCAGCATCTGAAGGGCCATGTCCTTGAAGGCACAGGTGGGACCATGCCACAGTTCCAGACAATAAGTATTGCCATCCAGGGCCCGCACCGGGGCCACCGCCGGCGTGTCAAACTTCTTCGGGCCATAAGCCGCATTGGCGAAGTCCGTCAGCTCCTTCACGGAAAATTCATCCAGAAACAGCTTCATCACATAGACCGCCCGCTGCTGATAGGACATATCCTTCAGCTCCTCCAGGGCGCGGCGGGGCAGCTTGGGCAGATA
Source organism: Lawsonibacter sp. (assembly GCA_037257225.1). Taxonomy (GTDB): domain Bacteria; phylum Bacillota; class Clostridia; order Oscillospirales; family Oscillospiraceae; genus Lawsonibacter. Next base: position 8,834 of record JAYCWP010000028.1, on the reverse strand, counting down.
TACCGGGGTCAGCAGACCTCCGTCCTCCGCCAGGCCCTTTGCAATGGCCTGGGAGGCGGAGAACTGCTGCTCCCTGTCCCTTGTACTGATGTATTGCATCTCGATCTCTTCCAATCTTTAGTTTCCCCTGTTGACGGGTTGGTATGGTCCGGCTCACGCACGAACCCTCTGATGGACTATTATGCCATCTTTTGATTTTAAGGTCAACCCCGGCACTGCAAATCCCCACAGATCTTTCACACCGCTTCTCAAAAGGCATTCTCGATCTGTCGGATCCTTGGCCTTTTTGTCGCCATCCCCTGGGGGGCCAAGATCTCCACCACATCGAAGCGGGGCTGAAGCAGCGAGGGGTGCTGCTGAAGGTAAAGCTCCGCCGTAGTCCGCAGCCGCTGCTGCTTGCGGCGATCCACTTGCTCTGCTCCGGCTCCGAAGCGTTCATTTCCCCGCAGCTTCACCTCCACAAAGCAGAGAAAGCCCCCCTGCTCCGCCACCAGATCCAGCTCTCCGAAACGGCACCGCCAGCCGGCAGCTATGATCCGATACCCTTTCTGCCGCAGAAATTCCGCCGCAAGCGCCTCTCCCCAGCGGCCCCGGAGGCGGCTATCCTCCCCACTCACAGGTTCTTCAAAAAGGACTGGCGGTGGATGGGACTTGGTCCGTACTGCCGCAGCATCTCATAGTGGAGCTTGGTGCCATAGCCCTTGTGCCGGTCAAACTGGTACTGGGGATACTCCTCCGCCGCCCGGACCATCCAGTGATCCCGGCTTACCTTGGCCAAGATGGAGGCTGCCGCAATAGATGCTGACAGGCTATCTCCCTTTACAATAGTTCTGTGCTCAGTGGTAATAGCGGCACTGCGCCCCCGGTCCCGGTTGCCGTCGATGAGGGCAAAATCTGCCGGAGGATTCAGACTGTCAATGGCCAGCTGCATAGCCTTCATCCGGGCACTGAGGATATCAGTACGGTCGATCTCCTCCGCATCCACCCAGGCTACTGCCCAAGAGAGGGCCTTCTCCTGGATCACCGGGAATAGTGCTTCCCGCTTTTTCTCCGTCAACTTCTTAGAGTCATTCAAACCCGGAAGCTCGGTCCCCGGTACTAGGATCACCGCTGCTGCATACACCGGGCCGGCCAGCGGCCCTGCCCCCGCCTCGTCACAGCCGCAGACCGCAGTGTAACCAGCAGCCAGGGCCTCCTGCTCATATTGCCAAATCTCATCCATCCCTTCCCGGCCTCCTGTCTTATACTTTAAACTTCTTCCGGCAGTTCAAGTGTAAAGCGTCCTAACTTGCCGCCTCTGTATTCATCCAGCAGCACTCTAGCCATCCGCTCGGTGTCAAATTCTCCCCCAGAGATCCGCATTCCCCGCTTCTGGGCACAGGCTTCCAGCAGACGGTAACCGTATGCAACCTCGTTCTCCTCCGCCTCCCGGGCTGGGACCTCCTTCAGTCGATAGCTCTCCACCAGCACCTCCGGATACTGCGTCCCTAGAAAGGCCATCAGGTGGCATCCCAGTGTCTCCACATCCATGATGTCGTCCTTCACCGCACCGGTGAATGCCAGGCGCATCCCGGTCTCCACGTCCTCAAACTTGGGCCACAGAATCCCCGGTGTATCCAGCAGTTCCAGCCCCCGGTCCACTGTCACCCACTGCTTTCCCCGGGTAACACCAGGGCGGTCGCTGGCTTTGGCCGACTTCTTCCGAGCCACCTTGTTGATGAAGGTGGACTTGCCCACATTGGGAACACCAACCACCATAGCCCGCACCGGACGGCCCACCAAACCCTTTTCCTGCCATCGGGCGATCTGGTCCTTCAGAACCTCCTGCACTACGCGGGAAAACTGATTGACCCCAGCACCCGTTTTAGCATCGGTCTCCAATACCGACCATCCCTTTTTTCGAAACCACGCCCCCCAGGCCCGGTTTCCGGCCGGATCTGCCTGGTCCGCTCGGTTGAGCACCACCAGCCGGGGCTTTCCCGCTGTGATGGTGTCGATATCCGGGTTCCTGCTGGACACTGGGATCCGGGCATCAATGATCTCCACCACAATGTCTACATTCTTTAAATCCGCTTCGATCTGCCGCCGGGTCTTGGTCATATGTCCCGGATACCATTGGATATTCATAGGTTCTCCTCCATTCCTCTTCCCTGCTCCGCAGGGATCGTACGAAAAAAGGAGCGGAAAAACCGCTCCTTTCTCGTGTTGGATTACAGGGCCTCCTTGACCTTGGCTGCCTTGCCCACGCGGTCGCGCAGGTAGTACAGCTTGGCGCGGCGAACCTTACCGTGACGCACCACTTCGACCTTCTCAATGGAAGGAGCGTGGAGGGGGAACACCTTCTCCACACCAATGCCGTAAGAGATACGGCGAACAGTGAAGGTCTCCTCAATGCCGCCGTGCTTCTTGGCGATGACGGTGCCCTCGAAGACCTGGATACGCTCGCGGTTGCCTTCCTTAACCTTCAGGTGGACCCGGACGGTGTCACCCACGGTGACCACGGGGGGCTCGGCCTTCAGGTGCTTCTGAGTGAAAGACTGCATCAAATCCATAACATTTTCCTCCTGTTGTAGAGGCGTTCTTGCGCGCCATCGCGCTGCACACCCCTGTGCGCAGCGGCGGCAGAGGACCGCCCGTTATTTCAGACTAAGGGATTTTATCACACTTCTGGCAAAAATGCAAGTGTTTTTCATCTGATTTCTCCTCTGCTCCGCACCTATCCCCAGAAAACCGCACAGGCTGCCTCACACCCAACCATAGACCTCCTGGTGGATCCGGGACATCTGAACCTCCAATTCCGGAAAACACCGTGCGAGATATTCCACCATTTTCGGACAAACCACCTGCTCAGTGGCGTAGTGTCCCGCGTCCATCAGGGTGATCCCCAGGGCCTTCGCCTCCAGAAACTGATCATATTTCACATCGGCGGTGACAAAGGTGTCGCACCCCAGAGCGGCGGCGTCCCCCAACATGGAACCGCAGGAGCCGCCTCCCACTGCCACTCGTGACACCGGACGGCCTCCGTCTGTAAAACGCACCCCTGCTGCACCCAGGGTGTCCTTCACCAGCCGGGCATATTCAGTCCCGGAACACCCCGCCTGGGGGCAGCGGCCCACCCGGCCCACGCCGTAGGGCCGTCCGTTCCGGTCCACCCCATCCTGGTGGAGCTGCTCCATCTCAGTCAATCCCAGGGCCCGGGCCAAGCACTCGTTGACGCCGTCCTGGGCCGCGTCCAGATTGGTGTGGGCGCAGATCGCCGCCACACCTCCCTCAATCAGCCGCAGCAGGACCCGCCCAGTGGAGGTCCCGTCGGTGATCTGGCGTGCCGGGTGAAAGATCACCGGATGGTGGGCAACGATCAGCTGGGCACCCCAGCGCTCTGCCTCCTCCGCCACCTCTTCCGTGATGTCCAGCGCTACTAAAATTTTCCGGACCTCTCGGCTTCCCCGTCCCACCAGGAACCCTGCGTTGTCAAAATCCATCTGGGTCTCAAAGGGGGCCCACCGGTCCATTGCCTCAAAGATCTCTGTCACCGCTGCCATGCTTCCCACTCCTCTCGCATCTCCAACAGCTCCTGTCGGATGGCCGCCAGCTCCCGCCGCCGGTCCTCCGCCCGCCCGTCTCTTGCCCGGGAAAGGCCGTCCAGCGCCCGATCCAGCTTCTTCAGCAGGCCCCGGAGATAGTCCCCCCGCAGGGGATCCCGACTCTGTCGGCCAGCCCACAACTGGGCAGGCGTCATAGAGGGCGCCTCTCCCGCCTCCGCCCGCATCACCACATAGAGGGTATCACCCTCCCGGGCCAGTCGCTCTTCTAAAATGCGGAAGCCGTCCTCTTCCAGCCGCTGCCGCAGCTCCGGCAGAGAGCTCATAGGCTGGAGCACCAGCGGAACCTTTTGAGTCCGTACCCAGGGAGCCGCCTCCAGGATCTGGGCGATGGTCTCCCCACCCATCCCGGCGATCACCACTGCATCCGTCTCCTCCGGCCGGATCCCGGAGAGCCCGTCGCACAGGCGGAAGGCCATGCGGTCTCCGCAACCGTACTCCGCCGCTGTCTCCCGCGCCCGGCTCAGAGGGCCCTCCCGCAAGTCAGCTGCGATGGCGGAGGGGATTTTCCCCTCCATCAGCAGACAGGCGGGCAGATAGGCGTGGTCTGTCCCCACATCCGCCAGCCGTGCCCCCTCCGGGACCAGATCCGCCGCCAGACGCAGGCGGGGACTCAGCTCGATCCGTCTTGTCATCATCCTGTTCTCCTCCCGGGGCCTCCGCCCCACGGAACAACAGGCCGGGGCGGAGAGATCCGTCCCGGCCTGTTCGATTCCGCTCTGTTGTGCTTTACTCGCCGTCAGCGATCATCTGGTTGACAGCAGCCAGCAGCTCGTCCACTTCAACGCCATGGACCATGCAGGCCTGCTCCACCGTCTCGCCCCGGGACGCGGGGCAGCCCAGGCAGTGCATCCCGATGTTCATAAACAGGGGAGCGGTCTCGGGGGCAATGTTCAAAATATCACCAATGATGGTGTCCTTAGTAATGGTCATAGCAGGATTCCTCCAATTAGTCTTTAGGATGAGGATAGTATACCCTAACGGCCGCTATTTTGCAACCAATTTTTCGTTCTTTTCTTTCCAGATTCAGCATCTGTCTCCGTTCTTCCTTCAACATCCTGGCTCCATATAAAAGGGGCTTGGCTCTGTTGTTCCACGCTGAAACCAGAGCGCACCAAAATATTCGAAAAATTTGTGGTGAAAACTCAGCAAACACCGGAGAGTACTACCTGAACCGATCTCTCCTGGAGACGGCAAAAAAAGGACGCCCAATGGGCGTCCTTTTTTCAGAGACTGTTTACCCTCAGCCCTGCTGCTCACGCATCTTAGCGAAGCACTCGCTGCAGTAGACAGGACGGTCGGACTTGGGCTCGAAGGGGACGCGAGCCTCGCCGCCGCAGGCAGCACAAGTAGCGGTGAAGTACTCACGGGGGCCGCGGGCCGCGTTCTTGCGGGCATCACGGCAGGCCTTACAGCGCTGAGGCTCATTCTGGAAGCCGCGCTCCGCGTAGAACTCCTGCTCACCAGCAGTAAAGGTGAACTCGTTGCCGCACTCTTTGCATACCAGGATCTTGTCTTCGTACATAATGGTTTTCCCTCTCTTTGACTCGTTGCCCATAGTCATGGCTTGGGCGGTGTAATATTGCGATCAGCTCTCGCTGGATCCGCTGGAAGAAAATTGCCGGGCCACTTTCCGGCGGACGCGCTGAATCGCATTGTCCACCGACTTTTGAGGCCGTCCCACCCGCCGAGCGATTTCCCCACAGGATAATCCGCTCAAATAAGGCGGCAGGATTTTTGCTTCGAACTCAGATAACTGGCCCTTCAGAGCGGCAAGCCGCTCTCTCAGTTCCTCCCTGCCAATGATGACATCTTCTGGGCTCTCTTCGCTGGAAAACAGATACGCATTGGTTCCGTCAAAAAGAGGGGGTTCGAATGAAATGCTGTGATTTAAAGGGAAATGTTTGTTGCCCTGAGCCGCCCGGATGGCGCTGTATAGCCGCCTGCGGATACAGACTTCTGCATAGGTGCGGAAGGATGCGTCCCTTCCGCGCTCAAAGTTGCGAACGGCACTGAGCAAACCCATCATGCCCTCCTGAAAGAGATCCTCACTGTCCCCTCCCGCCAGAAACAGCGGACGAGCGCAGGCACGTACCATGCGGCCGTAGCGTTGGACCAAGGCCTCCTCTGCAGCGGCATTTCCCGCCTGAGCAAGAAGGCATATTTCCTCATCCATCATGGATTGGAAATCCAGGCTTCCTGAACCTGTAGTTTTGTTCTTATCCATCATAAACAAATTGACTGGTTTTGTCAAGGGCTATCCAGAAAATTTTTGGTCATTCCTCCATATCTCTGTTAATTTCTTCTAATTCATCCCTCAGCAAGTCCGGGGATCAGGGCAGCCAGACGGTCCGCAGCATCCTGTGCAGCCTCCTCCGTCTTGGCCTCTACCATCACGCGCATCAGCGCCTCTGTACCGGAAGGGCGCACCAGCACCCGGCCGCTGCCAGCCAATTTTTCCTCTTCCCCGCGCACCGCAGTCCAGAGGGCATCGCTTGCCATAATAGACTTTTTCACATCATTGCTGGCCACAGGCACATTGATCAATACCTGAGGATAGCGAGCGCAGCTGCCGAACACCTCAGACGCTTTCTTCCCACTCTCTTTCAGCAGAGCCAGCACCTGAAGAGCCGTAAGCTGTCCGTCTCCGGTGGTGGCATAGTCCAGGAAGATCATGTGCCCCGACTGCTCGCCGCCCAAAACATAGCCTTTTTCCTGCATCCGCTCCAACACATTCCGGTCGCCTACGGAGGTACACTCCAGCTTCAGGCCGTGCTCTCCAGCAAAGACATGCAGACCCAAATTGGACATAACCGTGGCCACCACCGTGTCGCCGGGCAGCTGTCCCTTCTCCTTTCGATCCAGACCGCAGGCGGCCATAATCTGATCTCCATCGATCAGGTTCCCCTGCTCATCAACCGCCAGACAGCGGTCGGCATCTCCGTCAAAGGCAATCCCGATGTCATAGCCACCCGCCTTGACCATGGCGGCCAAACTGTCGATGTGGGTGGAACCGCACTTGTCGTTGATGTTCACTCCATCAGGGTCAGCGTTGATCACATCAGTGCGTAGCTTGGGGAAGCGGTCGAACAGACGGGCTGCGGTGGTGTAGGAGGCACCGTTGGCACAATCCACCAGGATGCGCAGTCCAGCCAAGTCGCTGTTAATGGTACCCTCCAGATGGTCGATGTAGTCCAGGGCGGCCTTTTCCGCCACATAGCTCACTTTGCCGATCTCCGCTCCCGTCTTGCGGGGCACGTTGTTGTGGGCAAAGAGGACGATGTCCTCGATCTTCTCCTCCAGCTCGTCGGACAGCTTGAAGCCCTGGCCGTTAAAAATTTTGATCCCGTTGTGCTCAAAGGGGTTGTGGCTGGCAGAGATGACGATGCCGGCGTCCGCCTTCTCGTCCACTGTCACCCAGGCCACTCCCGGGGTAGGCAGGGTACCCAGATCCAGCACATCGGCCCCGGCGGTGCACAGCCCCGCAATCAAAGAGCCCTTCAGCAGGTCTCCAGAGATTCGAGTGTCTTTTCCGATGGTAACCAGGGGCTTCTCCCCTGCCTTCTTGCCGCTGGCCAGCACCTCAGCCGCAGCCAGTCCAACCTTATATGCCAGATCTGCGTCCAGGCCAGCGTTGACCACACCGCGGATGCCGTCCGTTCCAAACAGTTTTCCCATAATTGCAACACCTCATTTTTCTTCGTTCTTTTCTTGCAAGAAAAAGAACCAGAAAGAACTTTGACGCAAAACTTTGTTTTGCTTATTCTTTATCCTCCAACAACTCCGGGCAGCAGGACAACTCCCGCCCCCAGTGACTGCTCAAGAAAATGCCGTCCAGGTTCAGATTGAAGAAGGGGGTCCAGTGGTCCTCCGGTCCGGCAGGCTGGCCCAAAACCATCTCCCCAAAGGCCGGTGTCACCAGGCCAGCCACCACCACCCCATAGGCCCAGCTGCTCTCCCGCCTCTCCCCATATTTCAGGGCCAGGGAGATGGCCTCCGGCTCCTCGCTCCAGCAGTGGATCTCGAACACTTTGGCCCGATCCAGGGCGCGGGCGGCCAGGGTTTTCCACCGTTCTCCTGCCCCCTCTCCTTCTAGGTCAAGAAAGACAAGGCCGCTCCCCCCATCATACGGCGGGAATGGGGCCGGTGTCAGGCCATCCAGGGCGGCGGCAAGCTGCCCTGACAATTCCTTCTGCCATTCCATACACCCGCCTCCTTAAAAGGTCAGCTGGTCCAGGCCGCTCCCACACTCCCCTCCAGGGACGGGCAGCCCCAGATGCTGATACGCCTTCGGTGTGACACAGCGGCCTCGTGGCGTCCTAGTAAGGAATCCCAGCTGCATCAGATAGGGCTCGTATACGTCCTCCAGGGTAACAGACTCCTCGTTGATGGTGGCCGCCAAGGTCTCCAGCCCCACTGGACCGCCCCGGTAGTTTTCGATGATGCTTCGGAGCATCCGGTGGTCGATGGAGTCCAGTCCCAGGGGATCGATCTCCAGGGCGGTAAGCGCTTCATCCGCCACTTTTTTGGTAATTACTCCTCCAGCCCGTACCTGTGCGAAATCCCGCACCCGCCGGAGCATCCGGTTTGCGATACGGGGCGTGCCTCGGCTGCGTCGGGCGATCTCCATGGCACCATCCGACTCAATGGGCACCTCCAGGATCCCGGCGGACCGGGTCACAATGAGCGCCAGTTCCTCCGGAGTGTACAGTTCCAGCCGGAGTGTGACGCCGAACCGATCCCGCAGGGGGGCAGACAGCTGACCCGCCCGGGTGGTGGCCCCGATCAGCGTAAATTTTGGCAGATCCAGCCGGATCGAATTGGCCGAAGGACCCTTGCCGATGATGATGTCGATGGCATAGTCCTCCATGGCCGGATACAACACCTCCTCCACCGAGCGGTTGAGGCGGTGGATCTCATCCACAAACAGGATGTCATTCTCGTTGAGGTTGGTCAGCAGAGCCGCCAGATCCCCCGCCTTCTCAATGGCGGGGCCGGAGGTGATACGCACATTGACCCCCATCTCATTGGCGATGATGCCGGACAGGGTGGTCTTGCCCAGCCCCGGAGGGCCGTGGAGCAGAACGTGGTCCAGAGGCTCGTTCCGCATCTTGGCTGCCTGAATGAATACCTCCAGATTGCCCTTGGCCTTCTCCTGGCCGATGTACTCCCGGAGCGTCTTGGGCCGCAGGGAGTACTCTCCCTCGTCCTCCCGGGTGAGGGAGGTGGTCA
>JAYCWP010000027.1:0-88455 GCA_037257225.1 Lawsonibacter sp. | reverse complement strand
CACGCCCAAAACCTGCATTTCACGAAATAGAAGCATGGTAGGACCTTGTGCTGGATGGTATGTCTTGCTATGATGAGGTGAATAAATCGTAATCAGAAAGGATGTGTGCCCCTTGCAGATCGCCCTGTGTGACGATGAAGAACGGCAGATCGATGCGCTGGAGGGCTTTCTTCGGGCATACGAAGCCGAACACGGTCTGAACCTCAAGCTCACCCGCTTCTCCAGCGGGGAGGCGCTCCTGGCTGCGCCTGTGGAATTTTCCATCGTCTTTATGGACATTTATCTGGACGGCCTTCTGGGGACGGAGACCATCCGGCGGCTGGGCCGGGAAGCTCAAGTGGTCTTTATCACCACCAGCCGGGAGCATGCCATCGAGGCCTTCAGTCTGGGAGCCGTCCACTACCTGATGAAGCCTGTGGAGCAGGCCGCAGTTTGGGAGGCTATGGACCGCTGCCTCGCCCGCTTGGGCACCAATGCCGGGCCGGTCCTGCATATCCAGACCAGCCACGGCAGCGTCCGCATCTCTGCCGCCCAGATCACTTACATCGAGGTGTTCGACAAGCTATGTGTTGTCCACATGGTCAAACAGCAGTTCCAAACCTATACTGCGCTGAACACCCTCTTTGAACAGTTGGACGGCAACCGTTTTCTCCGGCCACAGCGCAGCTTTGTGGTAAATATGGAGTTTATCGGATCTTTTCTGTCCAGTAAACTGATTTTGAAGGACGGGACGGAGATCTCTCTGTCCCGGAATAACCGAGCCGAGCTGAAGGCTCAGTACCAGCGGTTTCTATTCGACCTGACAAGGAGGGGGAACATTGATCTTTCTGCGCCTGTCCGCGGGTTTCCTGCTGCAAGTGATCCCGTTCGCTGTCCTGGCCCTCTACCCGTACTGCGAGCAGCTTCGCTTCTCCAAAAAGCGATCCGTCCTTCTGACGCTTTGGCTGATTCTTGGACTTTCCGCCCTCTTTGCAGGCTGCGGCTGCTGTTTGCAGCACACGCTTCCCCCGGACCACACGCTGTTTCAGGCGGTCAATGTTGTCTTTCTCCTGTGCATTCTCCCCTGCTTGGGCTGGTATCTATATCTGGTCACGGTAACTTGGCAGAAAAAGCTGTTTATCTTTGCTTTTGCCCTCACCGGCGGGCTGATCATTAACTCCATCAACAACGCCATCTGCACCATGTTTGTCACGCCTGCGCTCTATGACGGACTGCCCTATCGTGGGCGGGAACTGGTTGTTCTGGCTATTCTGACCGGACTGCTGCTGCCCCTGTTTCTTTTTCTTCTGCTGACAGCAGGACTGTCTTTCATCGAGTACGACTTCCTCTACAATCCCATGTCCCTGTTCCTGTTTTTCGCCCTTTTTGTCCTGGTGCTGGTGATCTACCTTATTTTCTTCAAGATGATGTACCTTTCTTATGAAAAACTCCATTCCCAGCATGATGCGGATCAGGCCCGCCATCTCCTGTCCATTCAAGAAGAGCAGTACCGCCACATCTGTGCCAGCATTGAGAGCAGCCGCCGGATAAATCACGACCTCCGGCACCACATGGTCACCATACAGGGCTTTTTGCAGGGCGAGCGTATCCAGGATGCCTGCGACTATCTGGAGCAGTATCTGGATTCCGCGCGGCAGATCGAACTTGTGGAGCTGTGCCGCAACCCGGTGGTCAATATGGTGGTGGGGCATTATCGCGCTCTGGCCCTTCAGAAAGATATCCGTTTTCAGGTCCGGATCCAAGTTCCGGATCAACTCTCCGTTGCCGACATCGACCTCTCCGTGATCCTGGGCAATCTGCTGGAAAATGCCATAGACGCCGCAGCCTGCGGAAATCAGGACGAGCGGTTCATCCAGTTCCACATGCTTTGCTCCGGCAGCATGCTGGCCATCACCGTGGACAACGGCTTTCATGGTGAGATCAGGAAGGCAGACAGGCGATATGTCTCCAGCAAACCCAACCACAGCGGCCTGGGCCTGCGCAACATTGAGATGATCGCAGATAAGTACGAAGGCGGCGTTGAGTTCACCCATGACCCCCATGTGTTCCACTCGTCGGTCATGCTGGCGCTTTGATCGGGCATCTCCGTGCGTTTAAGGCTGACATAGGATATCCAGCTTTCTCAGTATTTCAATAAAAATCCACCGGCACAGCCGGTGGATTTTCTTATGTGGGCCAATTTTTGTTTTCATGTGGCAGGGACAACACAGGAAAGATTACTATCCTTGGGATAAAACTTCCAGAGCATACTGTTCAAATTTTCACTTGTGCCTTTCCGCCAAGCACAATACGGATCAGAACATACACATCACAATACAGCTATTTCTCAATCTGATGCCAGTTTGCAAATGCTGTGTGGTAACTTCATTCTACCAGAGATCTGTATAAACTTCTTCTTTTCTAACGTGTCGCACTTACTCGCATCATCTCAGCCACCAGAATAGAAAAAGCAAAGCCGCCCCATTCAGGGCGGCTTTGCTGCAAAATAGAAACTTACTTCAGGTTGAAGAAAGCCTTCATGCCGGGATACTCGGCGATGTCGCCCAGCTCCTCCTCGATGCGGAGCAGCTGGTTGTACTTCGCCACACGGTCGGTGCGGCTGGGAGCACCAGTCTTGATCTGGCCAGCGTTCAGAGCCACAGCGATGTCGGCAATGGTGGCATCCTCAGTCTCGCCGGAACGGTGGGACACGATGGCAGTGTAACCGGCACGGTTAGCCATCTGGATGGCATCCAGAGTCTCAGTCAGGGTGCCGATCTGGTTGACCTTGATCAGAATGGAGTTGGCAACCTTCTTCTCAATACCGGTGGACAAACGCTCCACGTTGGTAACAAACAGATCGTCACCAACCAGCTGGACGCGGTCACCAATGGCACGGGTCAGCATGGCCCAGCCTTCCCAATCGGTCTCAGCCATACCGTCCTCCAGGGAGATGATGGGGTAGGTATCAGCGAACTTCTTCCACATGTTGACCAGCTGCTGCTGAGTCAGCTTCTTGCCGGACTTGGGCTGGATATAGCACTTCTGCTCCTCATTCCACCACTCGGAAGAAGCCGCGTCAATGGCGATCTTGAAGTCCTCGCCGGGCTTGTAGCCGGCCTTCTCAATGGCAGCCACGATGACCTTCAGAGCATCCTCATCCTTCTTCAGGTTGGGGGCATAGCCACCCTCATCGCCAACGCCGGCGGCGGGGGTGCCGTTCTCCTTCAGAACGGTCTTCAGGGTGTGGAAGACCTCAGCGCAGCGGCGCAGGGCCTCGCGGAAGGAGGGGGCGGAGACCGGCATAATCATGAACTCCTGGATCTCCACGTTGTTAGTGGCGTGAGCGCCGCCGTTCAGGATGTTCATCATGGGGACGGGCAGCTGCTTGGCGTTGACACCGCCGATATAGTTGTACAGAGCCACACCCAGGGACTCGGCAGCAGCCTTGGCGCAGGCCAGGGAGGCGCCCAGAATAGCGTTGGCACCCAGACGGCTCTTGTTGGGGGTGCCGTCCAGCTCGATCATAGCCTTATCAATAGACACCTGATCCAGGACATTCATGCCGATCAGGCACTCAGCGATCTCAGTGTTCACGTTCTTCACAGCGTTCTCCACGCCCTTGCCCAGATAGCGGCTCTTGTCGCCATCGCGGAGCTCACAGGCCTCATAGATGCCGGTGGAAGCGCCGGAGGGAACGGCGGCACGGCCCATGGTGCCGTCCTCCAGGTACACCTCGACCTCAACGGTGGGGTTGCCGCGGCTGTCCAGGATCTCACGGCCCAGGACGTCAACAATTTCGATCATCTGCTTCATGGTGGTTCAAACTCCTTTCGTTTGTGCGGCGCAGCGGCGGAAACTGCCTCTGCGGCCAAAGGGGAATGCAATATATTCGTAGGGGCGGCTTGAGACCGCCCGGATACGCGATCAGTTTACAATCAGGGTCTCACCATCCATCTCGCTGGGCTTTTCCAGCTGACCCAAATGGGCTGGCCCATTTAGGGGCCCATTTTATTTCCAATGCTCAGCGGAAGTCAATTCCGCCTGCGCCAAGGTTTTCGCCGCAGGCGAAAACTCTTGTACGGCGCAAAGCGCCGCCCCGCCAGGGGCGGGGGTATGGGCCTGAAAAGCCGCTTGGATACAGGCTGGTGTACCTGCCAAATCAGTTTACAATCAGGGTCTCACCATCCATCTCGCTGGGCTTTTCCAGGCCCATGAGATCCAACATGGTGGGCGCAATATCGGCCAAGCGACCGTCCCGCAGCTGAACGCTGGCACCCACGATATAGAAGGGGACCAGGTTGGTCGTATGGGCGGTGAAAGGTTCTCCGTTGGCATCAGACATCCGCTCGGCATTTCCGTGGTCCGCAGTAATGAGAGAGACACCACCCATTTTGGAGGTAGCCTCCACCACGCGGTTGACACACTCGTCCACAGTAGACACAGCCTTGCAGGCGGCATCATAGACGCCGGTGTGCCCCACCATGTCGCAGTTGGCGAAGTTCAGGATGACCACGTCATAGGCGCCGCTTTCGATCCGTTTCACAGCCTCCTCGGTGACCTGATAGGCAGACATCTCCGGCTGCAAATCATAAGTGGCTACCTTAGGAGATGGGATCAAGCAGCGGTCCTCACCTGGGAACACTTCCTCCACGCCTCCGTTGAAGAAGAAGGTGACATGGGCATATTTCTCTGTTTCCGCAATCCGCAGCTGAGTCAGTCCCAGCTTGCTGATGTATTCACCGAAGGTGTTGACCAGCTTCTGATGCGGGTAGGCCACCGTAACATTCGGAAGGGTGGCATCGTACTCTGTGGTACACACAAAGTCCACAGAGAGGAACCCAGTCCGGCGCTGAATATCCGCAAAGTCCTCATCTACAAAACAGCGAGCGATCTCTCGTGCCCGATCTGGGCGGAAATTAAAGAAAATGATGGAGTCGTTATCTCGAACCTGGGCATTCTTAGCGCACACCACAGGGACAACAAACTCGTCAGTCACCCCAGCGTCATAGGATTTCTGCACAGCTTCAGCAGCATCGGCCTCGAAAACTCCCTCGCCGCAGGCGATGGCGTCATAGGCCTTCTGTACCCGGTCCCAACGCTTGTCCCGATCCATAGCGTAGTAGCGGCCCATGACCGTAGCGATCTGGCCCACACCCAGTTTCTGAATCTCAGCCTGGAGCTGCTCCACATAGTTCTTTCCGGAACTGGGCGGTACATCGCGGCCATCCAGGAAGCAGTGGACGTAAACCTTTTCCAGCCCCTGCTCCTTAGCCATCTTCAGCAGCGCAAACAGGTGGGTGATGTGGCTGTGAACACCGCCGTCAGACAGCAGGCCCATCAAATGAAGGGCAGAGCCCCACTCCCGGCAGTTGGACATGGCATCCAGATAGGCGGGATTTTTGAAAAATTCGCCGCTCTCGATATCGCGGCTGATGTGGGGCAGGTCCTGAAAGACCACGCGGCCGGCCCCCATATTGGTGTGGCCCACCTCGCTATTGCCCATTTGGCCCTCTGGCAGGCCCACGTCCAAACCGGAGGCGGACAATCGGCAGCCGGGGAAATCCCGAAAGATCCGATCCAGATTGGGGGTAGAGGCATTGACCACTGCATTGCCTGCAGAGGGCCCCTCTAGCCCGAACCCGTCCATAATGATCAAAGTAGTCGGTGTTTTCATATCGTTGTCTCCTATTTTCATGGTCCAAAGGACACCTGATTCCCCCCCTCGGAGAGCGGAGGGGGCACACGGGGAATGTCATTCTTCCCCGTGAGAGCCGATGTGCCGCACAGCGGCCGCGTTCTCGAAACATTCGGCTCGTTACTCCTGATTGGCAGCGTTCATGATCTGCATAAAATCGGCAGGCTTCAGGGAGGCCTGCCGATCAGGCCGCCGTCTCGTCGTCGCAAAGTCTGTTTCATATGGGACACCCTGCCGGCCATTCCATACTGCACTCTCTTGCGTCTCCTCTCCTCACATGGCCCATTGTATTGGGGTTCGTGTGGGGGCTCCGGATACGATGTGTCCGGCTGGATTACTCCTGATTGGCAGCGTTGATGATCTGCACGAAGTCGGCAGGCTTCAGAGAGGCTCCACCGATCAGGCCGCCGTCCACATCGGGCTGAGCCAGCAGCTCAGCAGCGTTCTTGGCGTTCATCGAACCACCGTACTGGATGGTAACAGAGCGTGCCACATGGGCACCATACAGTTTGCGGATCACAGCACGGATAGCCTGGCACACCTCACCAGCCTGCTCAGCAGTGGCAGTCTTGCCGGTTCCAATGGCCCACAGGGGCTCATAGGCGATCACCACATGGCGCATCTTATCGGCAGGAACACCGGCCAGAGCGCACTTCACCTGATAGGCAATCAGCTCCATGGTGACTCCCAGTTCACGCTGCTCCAGGCTCTCACCCACACAGATGATGGGGTACAGGCCGGCATTGATGGCAGCGTGCACCTTTTTGTTGACGGTGAAGTCAGTCTCGTTGTAGTACTGGCGGCGCTCAGAGTGACCGATAATAACGTACTTGGCCCCCGCCTCCTTGATCATCTCAGCGGTGATCTCGCCGGTGTAGGCGCCGTGGTCCTCATAGTGGCAGGTCTCCGCACCAATGGCAATGTGGCAATCCTTGAACAGGCGGACAGCATTGGTGATGTTGACAGCGGGGACACACAGCACCACATTGCACCACTTGCCCTTAGGCATGATAGGCTTGAGTTCCTCGGCAAAGGCCTTGGTCTGGGACAGGGTATTGTTCATCTTCCAGTTTCCAGCGATAATGGTCTTGCGGTAACGGCGATTCATTTCTGCTTCTCTCCATTCTTTAATGTAAGGTATCTGAATGGGAACGACATATACACGGTGAAAATCATATCCCCATGGCATACACAATGTCGTTCCCGGATCATGCTGGGAAAATTACTTGTCCAGCAGACAGGCCACGCCAGGCAGCTCCTTACCCTCCAGGAATTCCAGGGAGGCACCGCCGCCGGTGGAAATGTGTGTCATCTTATCAGCATAACCCAGCTGCTGCACCGCAGCGGCGCTGTCGCCGCCGCCGATGATGGTGATGGCATCTGTCTTGGACAGGGCCTCAGCCACAGCCTCTGTGCCCTTGGCGAATGCGGGGAACTCAAACACACCCATAGGCCCGTTCCAAATCACAGTGCCGGCATCCGCTACAGCTGCGCAGTACAGTTTCACTGTTTCCGGGCCAATGTCGAGGCCCTCCCAACCATCGGGGATCTCACCAGCCTTTACCACCTGGCTGTTGGCATCGGGGGCAAACTTGTCTGCACACACAGTGTCCACAGGAAGCAGGAGCTTGACGCCCTTGTCCTTCGCTTTCTGGAGCATCTCACGGGAGTAGTCCATCCAATCGGTCTCCAGCAGGGAGTCACCAATCTTGCCGCCCTGGGCAGCAGAGAAGGTATATGCCATACCGCCGCCGATGATGATGGTGTCGGCAATCTCCAGCAGGTTATTGATAACACCGATTTTGGAAGACACCTTGGATCCGCCCAGGATGGCTACCAAGGGACGCTTCGGATTGGCCAATGCACCGCCAATGATCTCAAGTTCCTTTTGGATCAGGAAGCCGGAGACGGCGGGAAGATAGTCGGCCACACCCGCAGTAGAGGCGTGTGCGCGGTGAACTGCGCCGAAGGCATCAGAAACATAGACCTCAGCCAGATCGGCCATGGCCTTGGCCAGAGCCGGATCGTTCTTTGTCTCGCCCTTTTCAAAACGGGTATTCTCCAGCAGGAGAATCTGACCGGGCTGGAGCGCAGCAGCCTTTGCCTGGGCATCGGGGCCTACCACATCAGAGGCCATGATGACCTCGCGGCCCAGCAGCTCACTCAGGCGGGCGGCCACCGGCTTCAGAGACAACTCCGCCAGGGACTTTTTCCACTTCTCCTCCGTAAGTGTGGCGGGGTCTTTCCCCTTCTCTGTCTGCTTCTTCACATAAGACTCGAAAGTAGGGTTAGGCTTGCCCATGTGGGAGCAGGCGATCACTGCGGCGTTTTGCTCCAAAAGATACTGGATCGTGGGCAGGGCAGCACGGATGCGCTTATCGTCCGTAATGACACCGCTGCCATCCTTGGCCATCGGGACATTGAAATCACAGCGGAGAAGGACCTTCTTACCGGCGACATCGATATCCTGGACTGTTTTCTTGTTGTAGTTCATGGTGGTGAAAACTCCTCTCTTCACAGACCTTGGACAAGATATATTATAGTGTGTGGGTCAGACCCTGCGCCGCCGAAGCGGCGAAGGAATGCTGCTGAGGTGGGAATCAGAAATCAGACGGCAGATCATCTCTCCGCCATCTCGCCCGTGCCGGACAGACCAGGGAAGCCTTGCTGGCGCAGCGCCTCATAGGTCAGGATAGCCACTGAGTTGGACAGGTTCAGGCTGCGGGCGTCCTCACGCATCGGGATACGGATACAGCGTTCCTGGTGAGCCTGGCGGAACCACTGCGGCAGACCGGCAGTTTCCTTGCCAAAGAATAAGAAGCAGTTGTCCTGAAAAACGGCCTGGGTATAGTCCCGGGGGGCCTTAGTGGTGGCCAGCCATAAATCAGGAGCCGGATTCTGGGCAAAGAAGTGATCCAGATCAGGATAGACACACAGGTCTACCATGGGCCAGTAATCCAGCCCAGCCCGGCGGACCGCTTTCTCGCTGATGTCAAAGCCAAGCGGCTCAATCAGGTGTAGTCGGCTACGGGTAGCAGCACAGGTACGGGCAATATTTCCGCAGTTTTGGGGAATTTCAGGTTCAACAAGTACAATATTCAGCATTGCAGCCCCTCCCTTGCGTATCGGGTAACATTGTATTCCAAATCGAGAAGAAATTCAACTATAAAATGGTCGAAAAATCACAAAAAAATCAAAAATTCCCCCAAAAAAGTTGGAGAGGGGTTCGAAATCGTAAAAACAAGAAAATAACCTCCGCCTAACAGGCGCAGAATTTGGCATTGTGCCGAACTTAAATCCCAGAAAAAATAGTTTAGAAATATAATTAACATCATCTGAAGTGCCTTTCTGAACAATCTGGGAACGAATAACAGGTTAGGAACGGCAGCAGAGATGGAAAAAAAGCCTGTTTTTCGCGTTGTATAAATCGAATTGTGACAAATCACGAAGAAATTCTTTTGACTCCCTGTCCCCTCCATTTTCACTATAAATATGCGCCAAAATTTAACAGTCAAAACGTTGAAAGGAACAAAATATTGTTGACATTAGAACCATATATAGGTACAATGAACAAGGATGGAGGCGGCTCGCTGGCTAACATGATAGTGAGTACCACTATCTTCTTTTGTTTTACAAATGAAAATAGTCCATCGGATACTCACGTTGGCAACAAGTGCGGATAGAGCGCAGTCTCATCGAGAAAGATTTGCTAAAGGAGGTCCCCAAATGAACATCTCTGGCAAGCGAACATCCCGACTACTCAGCTTATCCCTGGCAGGTTCCATGCTTCTCGGCCTGATGACCACAGGCGTCTCAGCGTCCGAAACAGCGCACAATCCACCACCTCAGCAGGCATCTGATGGAAAATTCCAGCCCAGTGTGACTTACGAGCTCACTGTTACTGATGAGGAACGTGCTGCTATCCACAAGGCAGTTGAAAACCTGACTGGTTATGTGGGCGACATGGTCGTAGGCGACGGCAGCTATGATCCCTATACCCTGGTGGGCGCACTGGCCGAGGGTTCCAGCCACAACTCCATTTCCTATGGCAGCAAGAAGGCTGGATTTATCCCCACAGAATACCCCTTTGCTGTGCCCAACAGCAAAGCAAACTACAACGAGCGTGACCGCAAGATTGAAAAGCTAGCCTGGGTAAAGGAACTTGGCAATGCCCTGGGGCTTGAGGTCGTTCAGCGCCAGACGGACAAGTATGTCTATGTAGAGATTGGCGATCCCGATGCTCCAGAGATGGTCATGGCTCTGAGCCACCTGGACTCTCCCACCGCCTCCAATAACTCGAATCAACCAGGCGGCAACCTGGACCGCTGGGTGAACTCGAAGGGCGAAAAAGATCCTACTGCATATTACACCCCCTATGTAAAGGACGGCTGGCTGTACGGCGCAGGCGTTCAGGACGATAGCGGCCCTACCTTGGCCACTCTCTTCGCAGCCAAGGCTCTTCAGGACTCCGGCGTGGAGTTCGACCGCCGCATTCGCATCGTTATGGGCATCTATGAAGACGGCAGCCCTGGAGTCCCCACTAAGGAAGATACTCTAAAGTACATGGATATCCCCTATTACACCAAGAACCCCGGCTTCTATGACAACTGGACCTATAAGTCCCTAAACCGTGAGGAGACCCCCATTGCAGCCTATACCTCCGACTCCCGGTTCCCCGTGGTGGTTGGCAATACCAGATCTTGGACGCCCTACCTCACCATGAACCTCGCCAAGGATATGGGTAAGGACTTCTCCCTGGTAGAGACCGGTGCAGGTGTCACCCTGCGCGAGGGCGATGACACGCTAAAGGATATCGTGTACGGTAGTGCCGCTCAGATTGCCTCCCGGGCCCTGTTTGTGCTGGACATCTCTACTGCGGATGAGGCGGCTGTGAAGACCTTCTGCGACAAGGTAGAGAAGGCCGCCACAGAGCGCGGCTGGCTGCCCAAGGAGGACGGCAAGACCCAGAAGGTCCAGCTGACCGAGAACGAGGACAAGAAAACCCTGACCCTGGAGATCAACACCGATGTAGCCATGGAGTATCCCATGCCCATGTACAGCAAGAACGCGGTTGTCTGGGGAATGTATCTCCTGTCTCAGGCACTCCCCAACGGACTAGAGTTGAAGAATGCCGCCACAGGCGTTTCCAACCTGTTCTTCCAGAACTGCGTGGAGGGTGAGGCCTATATCGGCAAGTACATGGATATCCCCTCTGAGCTGCTGCGTAATCCCTATGACGGCACTGCGAACCTGACCATTGCCCCCATGGGTACAATCAACCATGAGGATACTTCAAAGTTCCCCTTCTACGATGAGTACACGCAGAGCCTGCGAATCCCCCTGGTCATCAGAAGCATCCATGCCACCAAGGAGAATTATGACACCGCGACCCAGGCCGTGATCGATGCCTGTGAGAATCAGGGCTTCAAGCTGGAGACCAAGGAAGGTGCAGAGAGCACTCCTACCGCCTTCAGCGCCCCCGTCCTGTACCTGTCCCACGACAACCCCTTGACCGCACTCCAGTATGCCAGCTATAAGGCGTCCATCGAGTTCGATCCCGAGGAGTTCAGTGGCCCCGCTGACCTGCTGGGCGTCACCTACCCCGTGGGCACCACTGGCGGCACCCTGGCCAGCGACTACCAGAACAAGATGACCGCCTTCGGCGCCGTCATCCCCGGCAACGAGCGCTGGTGGCACTCCGCCAACGAACGTATTAGCGTAGACTCCATCGTGGAGATGACCAAGATGATGGCCGACGGGATGCTGGAGATGGCCCGTTACTCCGGCTCTGCGGGCGCCCAGCTGATGTGGGCTGACCTGCCCGGCCTCAACGCTGACCGTGCCGACCTGGACCTGCTGGATGTAACCATCGGCACCTATCAGGATGCCTCTCAAGCCATCACCACCAAGATTCTGGACGGCGATAAGCTGATCGGCGCTACCGACTTCGAGATCCACATGTGGGCTGAGCGCGGCAACGGCACTAAGAGCCAGATGGCTTATGACCTGGGTCATGAACCCGGCGGCCTGTATCTGCCCCTGGACGATGAAAACTTCAAGACCAACACCTTCGTCCTGCCCATGCGTCTGGAATTCAAGTACGACAAGCCCAGCGACATGTCGAGCGCTGACTGGAATGCCCTGCGTGGTGGTGACCTGGATATGGTCAACTTCAGCCTGCTGGAGAAGGACGGCAAAACCGTCGCCCTGACCCTGCCTGAGGGCGCAGACGCGAAGGATTACTTCTCCATCCGCGTGGACGAGAACGACACCGATACGGTCTATGTGGCCGCCAACCTGGCCATCGTGGACGGCGAGCAGGAGCTCAAGGCCGTGACCGCCGACTCCAAGACCGACCTGTTCAAGCTGAACGACGAGTGGCTCAAGACCCACGAGAACCCCTTCCCCGAGCGCGGCCAGATCGAGAAGCGCGGCTTCTTCCTGTTCGGCGACGGCAATAAGAACGCCTGCTTCGAGTCTCCGAAGGCTATCTTCGCCACCCTGGACACAGATCAGCTGGATAAGGACGATACCGATGACAGTTCCTCCGGCAGCTCCGACAACGCGCGCACCTATGCGATTTCCGTCTCCAAGGTGGACAACGGCTCCGCCAAGGCTAGCGCCTCCAGCGCCTCTGCCGGCACCCGTATCACCGTTACCGTGAAGCCCGACAGCGGCTATGAACTGGATGAGCTGAACGTGACCGATGCCAAGGGCAAGGACGTGAAGGTCACCAAGCGTTCCGACACCACCTACACCTTCCAGATGCCCGACAGCAAGGTCACTGTGGAAGCCGTCTTTGCCAAGGACGGTACCGTGGTGGAAAAGCCCCTGTTCTCTGACGTAAGCAAGAACGACTATTTCCATGATGCCGTTCTGTGGGCTGTGAATAAGGGCATTACCTCCGGCACCGGAGCCAATACCTTCAGCCCCAATGCCTCCTGCACCCGCGGCCAGATGGTCACCTTCCTGTGGCGGGCCGCCGGTTCCCCGGCTCCTAAGAGCGCGGAGAACCCCTTCACGGATGTGAACAAGAGCGACTACTTCTATAACGCGGTCCTGTGGGCTGTGGAGCAGGGTATCACCTCCGGCACCAGCGCCAACACCTTCTCTCCCAATGCCACTGTGACCCGCGGCCAGACCGTTACCTTCCTGTGGCGGGCCGCCGGTTCCCCGGCAGCCTCCGGCAGCTCCTTCTCTGATGTGAGCGCGGACGCCTACTATGCTCAGGCCGTGGCTTGGGCAGTGAAGGAAAACATCACTGCTGGCACCGGCGCGGGCGCGTTCAGCCCCGATGCACCCTGCACCCGTGGGCAGATCGTGACCTTCCTGTGGAAGGACCGCACCTGAGCTGTGTGAGAAACACTGCACCAGCAAAGCATAAACCATAAAATGACCCGCCGCAGAATGAAATTATTCTGCGGCGGGTCATTTTTATTAAACTTCAAATTTGGTCACAGCACTCAGTGTCAAAATCTTCAGCGGCGGCGGCGTCCACTGTAATGACCTCTCCGGCCAGATCCAACACCGGCGCGGTAGCGCCGAGATCTGCGGAACACCAACAGCCGCAGCAAAACTACCACTACAACGATCAGCGCCACCACCAAGATCAGTTTGACCCCAGCGTGCTGGAAGAATTGCTCTACCTGAGCTTTATAATACAGCAGCTGTGAACGCTCCACCGAAGTGTCGGCCACTAAATCCAGCGTACCATACTCCGTTCCCTCATAGCTGAGCACCATAGTTCCCAACACTTGGCCGGCCTCCACAGGGGCATCCACACTCTCACTAAACAGGCGAGGAACCATCTCTACCCGATCTAGATCCACATCCTTGGGCAAAGTACGGGTGACTTCACCCTGAGGTTTCACATTCACCTCATCCGCCTGGGTAGACAGGTTAACCTTGACCTTGGCTACCAGCGTACCTTCCGGGGCCAAAGTGACTCGTCGGAAGCTGTCAAATCCCCAGTCCAGCAAGCGGATCGTCTCATAAAACTGGCCTTGGCGTTCCTCTCCATTGCTGTCCGTCACCGGACCGGAACCCAGGATGACCGAGATCAGATAAGTATCTCCATCCTTCGCCGTCTCTACCAGGCACTTGCCCGCCTCATCGGTGGAACCTGTCTTGCCCCCAGTACCCTTGCGGTAAAGATACCCGGTATATGTCCAGTTGGAAGTGAGAGCGTTTGTATTGCGGACCGTCCTCTCCTCCGACAGGTTGGTGGCAGGGATCACATGGTTGGGGCTGGTAATGATTGTCTGAAACAGCTCATACTTCATGGCCGCCTGCATCATCAGAGCAATGTCGTAGGCGGTGGTATAGTGGTTGGGATCATGGAAGCCATGGACATTTACAAAATGAGTCCCCTGGCACCCCAGATCCTTGGCCCGCTGATTCATGTGCTCTACGAAGGCCGCCTGATCCCCGTCTACCGCCTCCGCCAGGATCTGAGCCGCCTCGTTGGCTGAAGGGAGCAGCAAACAATACAGCAGCTGTTCTACCGTTAGCACTTCCCCCGCCTTGATATTGGCCGTAGAACTTCCTTCTGGGATCTGCGCCGCCGCAGCCGAAGCTGTAATAGGGGTATCAGGAGCAAGCTTTCCCGCCTGGATTGCCTCCAGCACCAGCAGAGAGGTCATCACCTTGGTGATACTGGCGGGATAAGCTTTTTCATAGGCCCCCTTATCATACAGGACTTCATTGTAATTGGCATCCAGCAGAACTGCATGGGTACAACTCAGCGCCGGTTCCTCCAGCGCAGAGGCGGACATTGGCAGAAATATGGCCGCCAACACAGATAACGTGAGGACCAGCGACAGAAAACGTGATTTTTTCATTGGGCAATTCTCCATGTATATGGTATAATAAAAAGATGAATTGGGACCGACCAGTCGGGCGTTGCAATAATATGTAAACTTTATTATAACAAACGCCCCACCACTCCGCAAGCGTCAGGAGGGAGAAAAATATGGCGGATCTACCCCGGTATGAGAAGTTTGCCCTGCTGCTTACCGCCGGTTTTGTCCTGTTTACAGGCGGCTGGTTTCTGGCAGGACAGCGCAGTCCGGAGCCGTATACCATCACCGCCGCCCAGCCGGACGGCAATGTCCCGCTCCAGCCTAACACAAGTACGAGCAGCATAGGCCGCCCGGACAGCCTGCTCGAGGGAGAGGTCATCGATTTGAACACTGCTGCGCCGAAGGATCTGGAGCGTCTGCCAGGCATCGGCCCAGCCAAGGCAGAGGCCATCGCCTCCTACCGGGCAGAGCACGGGCCTTTTCGTACAATAGACCAACTGACAGAGGTATCCGGGATCGGGGATGCCACATTGGAAGCCTTGCGCCCGTATATCTGCGCATCCGCCCCAGACTGACCTGGCAACCTACTGCCTACTGGTTCAGAATAGAAGGAGTTTCAAGCTATGGCAAAGATATTGGTCGTGGACGACGAACGCGTCCTGGTGAAGGGAATCACCTTCAACTTAAAAAATGAGGGATATCAAGTAGAGACCGGCTACGATGGAGAAGAAGCAGTAGAACTGGCCCGCGAGGGTAATTTCGATTTGATTATCCTCGATCTCATGATGCCCAAGATCGATGGGCTACAGGCCTGTATGCGCATCCGCGAGTTCTCTAACGTGCCTGTCATCATGCTCACCGCCAAGGGGGAGGACGCGGACAAAATTATGGGCTTTGAGTGCGGAGCAGATGACTATATCACCAAGCCTTTCAATATCCTGGAACTGAAGGCTCGGGTCCGCGCCCTGCTGCGCCGCTCCGGTGCGGCAGTACAAAAGCAGGCGGCCAAAAGCCCCCTCACCGTGGGTCACATCCGTCTGGACCCCAACGAACGCTCCGCCTGGAAGGATGGCGTCCCGGTAGATCTCACCGCCAAAGAATTCGACCTGATGGAGCTGCTCATGCGCAACCCGGGGCGTGTATACAGCCGGGAAAACCTGCTCAATGTCGTGTGGGGTTATGAATACATCGGGGATTACCGCACCGTGGATGTCCATGTCCGCCGTCTGCGTGAGAAGCTGGAGCTTGATCCTGCCAACCCTGAATATATCCGCACCAAATGGGGCGTGGGCTACTATCTCAGCAGCCGTCCCGTCTCTACCACCCCATCTAAATGACCATAGCCCGCCAGAAAGGGGAAGTCTCTTGAGCACAGAGAAAGAACAACAGAAGATTCCTTTTTTCGCCCGACTCCAGGTCAAGTATGCCATGAGTTATCTGGCCATCCTGGCCCTGGTGCTGGTACTGCTGAACACCTATCCTCTGCTGGCTGCACAGGACCTGCTGGTCTCCTCCAAAAAGGACTCCCTGCGCAGCCAGGCAGCTGTCATGTCCTCCGCCCTTATGGAATTAGAGTCCCTCTCCGCCGATCAGGTAGCCCGGGTAATGAACCGGCTGGACAGCATGGGACTGGAACGCATCCTGGTCACTGACCCTTCCGGCTTGCTGCTGTACGACAGTCTGACCCAGCAGGAGAATGATGATGGTGCGGAATCATCAGAACAGTTCCCATCCCCCCAATACCAATACGCCCTCTTTCAGGAGGTAGTCCTAGCCCTGCAGGGCAATGATGTTTTTTACTCTGCCTATCAAGAGGGCACCCTCCTCTCCACGGCTGCTGCTCCTATTGTGTACCGTGATATGACCATCGGCGCCATTTATATCTGCGACCGAGACCAGACCCAGGGAGCACTGTTGATGAATCTTCAGCAAAATCTGCGCACCATCTCCCTGGTCCTGGCAGTGATCGCCCTGTCGGTGAGCGCGCTCTTCTCCAGGGTTCTTACCGCCCGGATCGGAGCGCTTCTGGGCGCCATCCGAGTGGTTGGGGAAGGTGAGTACGGCCACCGTCTCCAGCCGGCAGGTAAGGACGAACTGGCCCACTTGGCAGAAGAATTCAACCAACTCACCGACCGCCTTCAGACCACCGAGGAAGTCCGCCGCCGTTTTGTCTCCGATGCCTCACACGAACTGAAAACTCCTCTTGCCTCCATCCGCCTGCTGGCTGATTCCATTCTCCAAAGCGAGGAGATGGATCAGGAGACCCTTCGGGACTTCGTCTCGGACATTGGAGAGGAGGCCGACCGCCTCACCCGCATCACCGAGCACCTGCTCTCCCTCACCCGGTTGGACAGCCTGCCTGTGGGTACCACCCAGATCGTAGATCTGGCCGCTGTGGCTAGACGGGCCCTGTCCATGCTGACCCCAGTGGCAGATGCCGCTCAGGTCACGGTAGAAGCCAGTCTGCGCTCCGGCTGTACCCTGAGGTGTACAGAGGACGACTTGTACCAGATCTGCTTTAACCTGATGGAAAACGCTATCAAGTACAATCTTCCTGGCGGAAAGGTGTTCGTCTCTGTCTACCGTGATGGGGATCAGGTACTGCTGGAGGTGGCGGATACTGGTATCGGCATCCCAGAGGAAGAACTTCCCAAGGTATTCAACCGTTTCTACCGAGTAGATAAGGCCCGCTCTCGAGCCGCCGGCGGCACCGGTTTAGGACTATCCATCGTTCGTGATACCGTACGCCGCCATGGCGGCTGGATCACCGCCCAGCGCCGCCAGCCCGAAGGCAGTGTATTCACCGCCGGTTTTCCCTGTGAAACTCCAGAAGTAGGAGGTGAACCCCTGTGAGATCTTCCGCATTGCTGGCCATGCTGGCCCTGACGCTCTCGCTTTCCGGCTGTGGAGGTGGCGGAAACAGCTCCGCAGCCCAACTCTACTTCTGTGCTGACCCGTCCAAAGGGACCCCTCACGGTCCAGCTATCCTTTCCCAGCCCTATCAAGGTCCAGAGGGTCCCGGCGTGGAAGAACTGGTGGACGCCCTCTTCGCCGGCCCAACTCAGATTGGCCTGACCTCTCCCTTTCCTGATGGTCTCACACTCCAGGGCTGGTCCCTGGAGGACGGTCTGCTCACACTCAGCCTGTCGGAACAATACGGAGGTCTAGCCGATGTTTCTCTTACCTTGGCAGACTACTGCCTTGTCCTCACCCTAAGCCAAGTGGATGGAGTGGACGCCATCCAGATCCAGTCTGCCGGGCACACCTACCACTCCCGCAGTCACCAGACCATGCAGGCCGAGGAAGCCCTTCTGGATCAGGTACTCCTGTCTGCCCCCGAGGACTGAGCTGCTCACTTTTTTCTTGACAAGCCCCCAAAATCTCAGTACTCTTAGTATCGGTATATTATCTTGATTAGAAAGAGGGAATCTCCATGAGCGACTATCAGATCTCCACCGATTGTCTCCATGCCGGTTATCGGCCAGGCAACGGCGAGCCCCGCAATTTCCCCATCGTTCAGTCCACCACTTTCCGCTATGAGACCAGCGAGGAAATGGGCAAGCTGTTCGACCTGGAGAGCAGCGGTTATTTCTATACCAGACTTCAAAACCCCACCAACGACACGGTGGCAGCCAAGATCTGTGCCTTGGAGGGCGGCTCCGCCGCTATGCTGCTTTCCTCCGGACAGGCAGCCAATTTCTATGCGATCTTCAATATTGCGGGCTGTGGAGACCATATTGTCTCCTCCACTTCCATCTACGGCGGGACTTTTAACCTGTTCGCTGTCACTATGAAGCGCATGGGCATTGAGTTCACATTTGTAGATCCGGAGTGCTCTGAGGAGGAGTTGAACGCCGCTTTCCGGCCCAACACCAAAGCAGTCTTTGGTGAGACCATCGCCAATCCCGCCCTCACCATCCTTGACATTGAAAAATTCGCCAAGGCAGCCCATGCTCACGGTGTACCCCTCATCATGGACAACACCTTCGCCACACCGGTGAACTGCCACCCCTTCCAGTGGGGATGTGATATCGTCACTCACTCCACCACCAAGTATATGGACGGCCATGCCCTCACCGTGGGCGGCGCTATCGTGGACAGCGGCAAGTTCGACTGGAACGCCTATGCCGACAAGTTCCCCGGCCTGACCACCCCGGACGAAAGCTATCACGGAGTCACCTACACCCAGCGTTTCGGTTTGGAGGGAGCCTATATCACCAAGGCCACCGTTCAGCTTATGCGGGACCTGGGTTCCATCCCTTCCCCCAACAACTGCTTCCTGCTGAATATCGGGCTGGAAACCCTGCCCCTGCGCATGAAGAAACACTGTGAGAATGCCCAGGCCGTGGCCGAGTATCTCCAGGACCACGAAAAAATCGCCTGG
This sequence comes from Lawsonibacter sp., assembly GCA_037257225.1. Lineage (GTDB taxonomy): Bacteria > Bacillota > Clostridia > Oscillospirales > Oscillospiraceae > Lawsonibacter. Next base: position 69,593 of record JAYCWP010000027.1, on the reverse strand, counting down.
GTGCAGTATGCCGGGCTGCCTGGGGACAAATACCACCAGCGGGCCCAGAAGTACTTGCCCAACGGCACCTGCGGTGTGGTCATCTTTGGCGTCAAGGGCGGACGGGCCGCAGCGGAGAAATTCATGGCCGGTCTGAAGCTGGCCTCTATCGCCACTCATGTGGCAGACGCCAAGACTTGTGTGCTGCACCCCGCCTCCTCTACCCACCGCCAGATGAACGATGCAGAATTGGCCGCCGCCGGAGTCTCCCCAGATTTGGTGCGCTTCTCCGTTGGTATCGAGGATGCCAAAGACATTATTGCTGATCTGGAGCAGGCTCTGGCCAGCGTGTGACCTCAGATAAAATGCGAGGGCGGAGCGAACCACCGCTCCGCCCTCGTTCTAGTTTCAATAACAGGAGGGATCCCAATGTCCAATGAGACCGTTCTTATGTATAACTGCTCCAGCCCAGAGTGGGCAAAACTCCGCCAGATCTTTCTCATGCTCCGTGTGCGGATCCGGCAGGTCATCCCCGAGCAGTATGGGCTGACCCTAGAGGAACTATTGTCACGCAGCGAGGAGATCCGACCCGTGGAGGAATCCTTTTCGGATCCCATGCTGATATTCTGCGGTTTGGCTCAGGGACGTCTAGATCAGATCCTGATGGCGATGAGCCGCGCCGGCCTGCCCAGAATTGCCCTAAAGGCGATGCTCACCCCAACCAACAAAAGCTGGACTTCTCAGCAGCTTTGGACTGAACTTCGCCTGGAACACGAAGCCATGACCGCACAGCAGAAGCCCCGGCACAACAAATCGGACCAGACCACAGTCTGATCCGACTAGGCCACCTGTCACAGCATCGTTTTCTACACAACCAAATTGTTATTTATGCAATCAAAAGCCCGGCATCAGCCGGGCTTTTTCGTATATACTCAGAACGGATCCCTCGGGACCGGCAGATAGCCCGGTAAAAGGGCTGCCATATCTTCTGGGAGTGGCTGGGAAAAGGACAGCCGCTCTCCAGTGATCGGGTGGCGGAAGGAGAGTTCCGCCGAGTGCAGGGCGGGCCGGCGGATCACTTCCAGGCATTCTTTTCCATAAAGGAAATCCCCTACCAGAGGATGGCCCAGCCAGGCGAGATGGACCCGGATCTGGTGAGTCCGCCCGGTGTCCAGTTCCAAGCGGAGCAGAGAATAGTTCCCGGCCTTCTGGATCGTTTCATATCGGGTACGTGCTGACTTCCCGTCCGGGCGGACACACTGCTCCACCAGTGAGCCTTCTTTTGGGCCAAGAGGCGCGTCTACCATACCGAAAGCAGGCTCCAGTGTACCCTCACATACCGCCAGATAAGTCCGGCGAAAGTCCGATGTGTGCAGCTGCCGTTTTAAAACCTCCTGGGCGTGGGGATGGCGGGCCACCACCATTAGGCCGGAAGTCCCCCGATCCAGACGGTGGACCGGATGAAAATCCCCTTCCTCCCCCTTAGAATCGTAATAGTAGAGAAGGAAATTACCTATTGTATCGTTATAGTGACCTGGTCCAGGATGAACTGCTACACCAGACGCCTTGTTTAACACCAGAAGATCCGGGTCCTCATAGACAATGTCCAGCGGACCGGATGAGGGCGCAATGCCGCTGCGCCGCTCTGGGTCAGACAAACGAACCGACAGCACCTCCCCCAACTGTGGGACATACCGGGTATTCACCCGCCGCCCATCCACCAAGATACCATCAGACAGCCACTTGATCCGCCGCACCACAGTTCCGGACAGGCCCATCCGCCGCTTCAGCAGGGTGTCCACCCGAATCCCGGCCAATTCTGGCCCCACAGGCAATTCCAGACGCCGGCTCACAAAGCAAGCAGCCGGGTAGCAAAGAAGAAGTAAATCAACAGAGAGAGCGCATCCACAATGGTAGTAATGAATGGGGATGCCATCACCGCCGGGTCAATACCGATCTTTTCCGCCACCATGGGGAGGGTGCAGCCCACCACCTTGGCACACAACACAGTGAACACCAAGGTAAGGCAAACTACCAAGGCTACCAATGGAGTGACCTCTGGGTTATGCATCAACCAGCGGTCCACCACCATCATCTTTACAAAGTTAGCTACTGCCAGACACAGGCCGCACAGCACCGAAACCCGGACTTCCTTCCACACTACCGCCGCCATGTCAGAAAACTCGATTTCCCCCAGAGACAGCGCACGGATGACTGCCACAGACGACTGAGAGCCAGAATTTCCTCCTGTCCCTGACAGCATCGGGATAAAGGAAGTCAGTACTACACAGGCCGCCAGCGCCGACTCAAAGCTTGTAATGATGATTCCAGTAACGGTAGCGGACAGCATCAGCAACATCAACCATGGGATACGGGAGCGCCAAGTCTCAAACACACCGGTCTTGAGGTAGGGCTTGTCCGAAGGCAGAATGGCCGCCATTTTCTCAAAGTCCTCGGTGGTCTCCTCCTCAATGACGTCCATAGCGTCATCAAAGGTGATAATGCCCACCAAACGATTCTCTGCATCCACTACCGGCAGCGCGGACAAGTCATACTTATTCAGTATCTGGGACACATCCTCCTTATCCTCGTGGGTGTTAACAGACAGGACATTGGTTTCCATAATATCGCCGATACGGGTCTCATAGCTGGACAGGAGCATCCTCCGCACTGTGACCACCCCCAGCAGCACTCGGTTCTGGGTGACATAACAAGTGTAGATTGTCTCCTTGTCCATTCCTACCTGGCGAATGCGTGCAAAGGACTCCTCCACCGTTGCGTTTGGGTGGAGATAGACATATTCCGTAGTCATAATGGAACCGGCTGAGTCCTTAGGATAGTTCAGCAGCTGGTTAATCTGACTACGGGTAGTAGAGTCGGTATTCCGCAAGATCCTGGAGACCAGGTTGGCCGGCATATCCTCAATCAGATCTACCGTATCGTCCAGGTATAACTCATCCAGCACCTCCCGCAGCTCCTTGTCGCTGAGGGCATTAATGAGGCGTTCCTGATCATCAGAGTCTTCCAGCTCAGTGAACACCTCCGCTGCTACCTCCTTGGGCAGCAAACGGAACACCAGGACCGTCTCCTCCGGTCCCAGCTCATCCAGAAATTCGGCAATATCTACCTCATTCATATCCACCAGAAGTTCCCGCAGCCTGCGGAACTTCCTGGTCTGGACCAGCTCCAACAGCTGCTCCAGATCATAATTTTCATGCATGATACTCTCCCCCTTCGATCTGTTTCAGCAGTGAAAGCGGGACACAAAAAAACCACAGGGCACACTGCACCTGTGGCTGTTACGATCGGATGGCAGACAGGAGGACGGTCATTCTGTCCCCTTCCTGCAGCTCAAATCCTGCCAGGTCTGCCGGAACCTCCTGGTTCCGGCTCTGCGGCCTCCCGTTCGTGACAGCGCTCCTGCGTGTCCCGGTGGCGACTTCGGCCTTCCATGAGGTTCCACATCCTTTCTGTACCATCCATTTCCGGCTGGCCTTCCTCCATCCGGCGGCACACCGGACAAGGTCCGGCACTTAGATGAACCTCTCCTCCGGCCCATCAAATCATTGTCTTCAGTATAGCACAGTCGCATTGAGCAGTTCAAGAGAAATATGTGCGAAATCAGCGCAAATCCGCCTTCTGGCCCATCTGTCCACCCGCTGAAATACAAAAACAGCCCACAGATGCGCAGATACACACCTGTGAGCCATTTCTCTTTTATTCCTGGATGCTGGAACCTCGGGAAGCCAGAGGCTTGATTTCCCGCAGGTAGACCCGGCGCAGGAATACGGTAGACAGCGTCAGGGAGAACAGCTCCGCGATGGGAAATGCCCACCAAACAGCAGACAAACCGCTGACCTGTGAAAGCAGAAAACCTACCGGAAGCAGAACCGCCAGCTGGCGCACCGCAGACACCAGAAGACTGAGCACCCCGTGTCCCAGGGCCTGAAATACCGAGGAGCACACGATGGCATAACCAGCAAACAGGAAACTGAGGGAGATGATTCGCAAGGCCGGAATGCCGATGGTCAGAAGATTGCCGGAGTCGTTCTCCGACCGGAACAGATCCAGCAGAACATGGGGGGCAAACTGGAAAGCCAGCAGACCAACCAGCATAATAGTCACAGCGGCCGCCACACTGAGTTTGATGGTCTGGACGATCCGGTCCGGCCGGCCTGCGCCGTAGTTGTAGGCAACAATGGGCACCATGCCGTTATTCAGACCAAACACCGGCATAAAGATAAAGGACTGAAGCTTGAAGTAGATGCCGAACACCGCAGTGGCGGTGGTAGTGAAGGAGATCAGGATCTTGTTCATGCCGAACACCATCACAGAACCGATGGAGGACATGACAATGGAGGGGATGCCCACACTATAGATCTGAGCGATGATGCCCCGGTCCGGGCGGAATCCCCGGAAGCGGAATTGGATGTCGTGGTTCCGGGTCAGATTAAAGAAGAGGGAAAGCCCCGCTGCGATAAACTGGCCGATCACTGTGGCCAGAGCGGCTCCCGCCACCTCCAGCCGTGGCAGGCCGAACAGTCCAAAAATCAAAATGGGATCCAGAATGATATTGATGATCGCCCCAACCGCCTGAGTAAACAGGGTATACACCGTACGCCCAGTGGCCTGGAGCACCCGATCAAAGGTAATCTGTAAGAATATGCCGCCGGACAGAACGCTGACAATGGTCATATAGGCGGCGCCATAGTCCACGATCGTCTGCTGATCAGTCTGCATCAGAAAAAACACCCGGGAGCAGGTCAATCCAAGGAGCACAAAAGCCAAAAAGCTGATCACCGCAAGGAACAGACCATTCATAGCCGTAGCGTTAGCCCTCTCCTGCCGTTTCTCTCCCAAGCTTTTAGAGAGCAGTGCGTTGATTCCTACTCCAGTGCCAACAGCCACCGAGATCATCAGGTTCTGAACCGGAAACGCGAGAGAGACTGCGTTTAGTGCATCCTCGCTGAGCTTGGCTACAAAGACGCTGTCCACAACATTGTAGAGCGCCTGGACCAACATAGAGATGACCATTGGGATCGACATCGTAAAAAGCAGCTTAGGAACTGGCATTGTGCCCATTTTATTTTCAGCAGCGGGCCGCTGTTCTTTCATAAGATCACTCCGTTTCAAATCTTTCCCTACACTTTACTTCATAAAAAGATCCCGCCCGAGGGGCGGGATCTTTCGCTCAAACAAAGCAAAAAGCAGCCTACATATCGGCCCTCTGAAACAAAAAAAGAAAGACACGACCCTACGGTCGTGTCTTTCTTTTTGGTGCGGCTGACGGGAGTCGAACCCGTACGCCCGTCCGGACACAAGCACCTCAAGCTTGCCAGTCTACCAATTCCAGCACAGCCGCAAACCAACGATTCTTAAAACCGCCTTATTATTGTACATTCAGAAAAGGAATTTGTCAATGGATTTTTCAATAATATTGTTTCAAATCTCTTCACACTGAACCGGCCACAAAGTGACTTGCTTTCAGAGTCTGAACCGTTTCCGGTTTATTTTTTCACCGGAAAAATCTTGTTTGGCGCATAGCCCACATACCGCTTATAAACCTTATTGAAGTATTTATAATCTGAAAAACCTACTAATTCCGCAATTTCATACAGCTTGTAAGTCCCCAACTTTTGCAGTTCCACCGCCTTGCTGATGCGATAATAATTTAGAAAATCATGAAAGGTGTATCCTGTTTCCGCTTTAAATTTTGCATTGAGATGCGTGCAGGAAATATTCAACACCTGACTCAGATCCGTCAGGGAGATCCGCTCAGCATAGTGCTGTTGGATATACTGAAGCATCTCCGCAGCATATTGGTTGCACACCGAGGCGGGATCCAGTGCAGTCGCCAAGGGGATCGCAGGTTCCCGCAAAGCAGACTCTTCCTCTCTCTTGGCTGAAAGCCGCAGGATACATGTCTTGAGTTCATTCAGATCCACCGGTTTCAGCAGATACTCTGACACGCCCAGATGAATGGCCCGTTTTGCGTATTCAAACTCACTGTAACCGGAGATGATGATCGCCTCGAAAGGGCATTCCTCCCGGCCCGCTGCCAGCATCTCCAACCCATCCATATCCGGCATCCGAATATCTGTAATCACCAGGTCAGGGTGGATGGTCTTGATCTGCTCTAATCCTTCCCTACCAGAAGCAGCCTCACCTGATACCACACATTGTACAGCAGTCCAATCCATTTGGAACTTTAGGCCGCGCCGGATCAGGTTCTCATCCTCTACCAACAGAACCTTTCTCATTGCTCGCTCTCCATTTCACAGGGCATGGTGATGGTCACCTGCGTCCCCTCTCCAAGTCTGCTTTCGATACTGATCCCATACTTTGGTCCATACAGTAGTTCAATAACTTTTTGAACATTGTACAGCCCAATATGTTTGACATACACACTGTTCAGTTCCATAGTAAAGCTCTCCCGAATGGCCTCCAGCCTGCCCCTTTCGATTCCCTTTCCGTTGTCCCGTACGGTAAAACACAAGTCGTCTCCCTGCCGTTCTGCTTCTACCACCATATTCAGCATCTTCCCTGCCTGGTAGCCATGCTTGATACTGTTTTCGATGACCGGCTGAAGCAGCAGCTTGGGCACCTGATACTCCAACAGCTGCTCCGGAATACGAAATTCATAGTGCAGGCAGTTGTTATACCGCACTTTTTGCAGCAGCAGGTAGTCGTTAACATATTCCACATCTGTTTCCAACGAGACCTTGGTATGTCCATAGTTGATGCTATACCGCATCAAACTGGCAAACGACAGCAGCATTTCAGATGCCGCTTCCGGATCTTCTCGGATCTGATAGCGCACAGTCTCCATCACATTAAATACAAAATGGGGATTAAACTGCTCCTCCAGCTGCTTGATCTCCATCTGACGGCGGCGATCCATCAGTTCGCTGTTCCGACGGCTCAGTTCCTGAAGATGCATGGTCGTATCCCGAAATTGAGTAAATAGTATCTGAGACTCCTGAGAGCACTGGAGCGGAAGCTGGTAGTCCATGTCTCCTTGAGCCATTGCCTTGACCGCGCAGGTCAGTTCCCCTAACTCTCTGGCGTTCTGCCGGGCAAAATCCCGGGTCAAAACCCACACGATTCCAGTCAGGATCAGCAGCAGAACCAGGAATAGGAACAGCCCATACCACAGCGCCTGAATATACAGCGCCAGAGAGGTAAGCACATAGAGTTTCAGTCCTTGTGGGGTCACCGTTTCAGCCGCCGCATAGTAGTACTCTCCGCGGACCTTTACAATGCCATCCTCAGCAATCCCAAGGGCATATTTGCCCGAGGGCAGTTTATCCAAAGGATCCTCCTCCGGCTCTAAGGTTGTGTAAATAATATTGTCGTACCGATCAGTCAGCAGAACATCCTGAGGCAGTGTCTGAATCTCCTTCCGGAAACTCTCACGCCGCAGATTGAAAATCAGATAACCACTTAAATGCCCTTCTTTGTCGGAAACTGCACGGCAGATGGAATAACAACACATCTGATCACTGGTCAGCGGGGCAGCACACACAAAGCAAAGCATCTGCTCCGGCATCTTGTCCAGACGAGAGATCACACTGGAGGCAAAGGGCGACTCTACAAAGCTCTCTTGATTTCTCTCGTTGAAGTTAGAACATACCAGCCGCCCCTCCTGATCCAACAGGACAAAGTAGGACTTGAAGTCCTGCTGATTGGCAAACTGATACAACGCTTGATTGGCCTCAGTCCGTTTGGAACGATCTCCTCCTACGGCAGCCTGCACCTTTTCCTGCTGTACCAAATCCAGCAGGCCAGCCTCATAGTCCTCCAGCTGTGTCTCCAGCCTGGCCGACAGCTGCCGGTTGCTCTCCCGGCATCCCCCAACCACTACACTGGCAAAATTGAGTGCAAAGCCGCCGAAAAACAGAACAAGGATCGCCCCAATAATAATGCAGATATAGCCCACAAAGGATCTGCGCAGCAGATCCTGAAATTTGGAACGGCCCATACCTCTCCCTCCAACTGCTCCTACGTGGAATCCCAGTGTATATTGTAACATAGAACTATTATTTTTTGTACTCAAGATAAAAAAACAGTCTTTTTCAACAAATTTTCTGTGAATCTCGGGTGCACACTACAACACTGCTGCCCTCGGAAAAAACATCCGTCCTCATTTGTCTCCTATTCCATTCTGTGGAAATCCACATTTTCTCCTTCAACAGCACAGAACGAAATCAGCTGGAAGGTTGGTGAAAATGACGGCAAACATCGATTTTGGTCACTTTATACGAAAGTCAAAGAAATTTGCAGCGTTTAAAAGGGCATATGTACCTTTGCTGTACAAAAAAATAGTTGCAAAAATGGCATTTTTACGTTATAATAACCAACATAGCGCATCACAGGCGGAAAGTCAACCCACCGCCGTGTGTTCCGGAATGTTCTAAACTTAAGGAGTGGAATCAATTATGAGCTATTCTGTACAAAACATCCGCAACGTCTGCCTGCTGGGCCACGGAGGAAGCGGCAAGACCGCGTTGACAGAGAGCCTGCTCTATATGACCGGCGCCATCGACCGGATGGGGAAGGCTACGGACGGCAACACCGTCTGCGACTATGACCCGGAGGAGATCAAGCGCCAGATTTCCATCTCTACCGCAGTTGCTCCCTTGGAGTACAAGGGCTGTAAGATCAACGTGCTGGACGCCCCAGGAGGTTTTGACTTCGCTGGCGAAGTGATGGAAGCTCTGACTGTAGCTGATGCGGCCATTATCGTCTGTTCCGCCAAGGACGGGATCAGCGTGGGCCTGGAAAAAGCCTGGAAGTATTGTGAAGAACGGGATATGCCCCGTTTTATCTATATTTCCAAGACTGACGAAGAGAACTCCGACTACAACGCCACCTTCGACGCCCTGCGTGAACGCTTCGGCAACAAAATTGCTCCCCTGGTGGTCCCCATCTGGGATGACAGCAAGCGGGTAACCGGCATCATCGATGTGCTGAACAAGCGCGCCTATGAGATGCAGAACGGCAAGCGGGTGGAAATCGAGATCCCAGAGGGCAAGGACGAGGTCATCACCGAATTCAACGACGCCCTGAAGGAGTCCGTAGCCGAGACCAGTGAGGAGTTCATGGATAAGTTCTTCTCCGGCGAGGACTTTACTTATGTAGAAATGATCCAGGGCCTGCGCCAAGGTGTGCGGGATCTGTCCCTGTTCCCCGTGTTCTGCGGCTCCGCTGTCAACACCATGGGTTCTTTGATGCTGATGGACCACATTGTGGACCTTCTGCCCAACCCCTCCGAGGGCAATATGCGTAAGGGCACCGCTCCTGACGGCACCAAGGAGGAGTTTGCAGTGGCTCCTGGTGGCGTGCCCTGTGCTTTCGTGTTTAAAACCGTATCCGACCAGTACGGCAAGTACTCCTTCATCAAAGTCCTTTCCGGCAGCATCACCGCAGACACCGCTCTGGTAAACGCCCGTACCGGTAATACAGAGAAGATGGGCCGTCTATATATGATGCGGGGCAAGAAGGCCGAAGAGGTCAAGGAACTCTCCTGCGGCGACATCGGTGCCATCGGAAAGATGGAAAAAGTCAAGACTGGCGACACCCTGTGCGATGCCCGTAAGGTCATTTCCCTGGCCGCTATCCCCTATGCCGAGCCCAATTACTCCGTTGCCATCGCCCCCAAGACCCGGGGCCAGGAGGACAAAGTCGCCCAGGGACTGAATCGGATGAACGAGGAAGATCCCAGCTTCCATGTGATCAATAACGCCGAGACCCATCAGATGGTTCTCTATGCCGCCGGTGACATTCAGGTGGATGTTTTGGTTTCCAAGCTGAAAACCCGCTTTAATGTAGAGACGGAACTTAAGACACCTCGTGTACCTTACCGCGAGAAGATCCGCAAGACTGTATCCAAGCAGGGCCGGCACAAGAAGCAGACCGGCGGTTCCGGTCAATTCGGTGATGTGTGGATCCGCTTCGAGCCCAACTTTGACGAAGAGGAAATGGTCTTTGCCGAGGAGGTATTCGGCGGCTCTGTGCCCAAGAACTTCTTCCCCGCCGTTGAGAAGGGCCTGCGTGAGGCCTGTGTTCATGGTCCTCTGGCCGGTTATCCGGTTGTCAACCTGAAGGCTGTTCTGTACGATGGAAGCTACCACCCGGTAGACTCCTCCGAAATCGCCTTTAAGACGGCAGCCCAGTTGGCCTATAAGGCCGCCATGCCCGAGGCCAATCCTGTCCTGCTGGAGCCTGTGGGCGAACTGAAGGTCACCGTACCTGACAGCTACATGGGTGACGTGATCGGCGACTTGAACAAGCGCCGCGGCCGCGTAATGGGTATGACGCCCACCGCTGACGGTGAACAGGTGATCGAGGCCGAAGTACCTATGGCCGAGATGACCTCCTATGCCATCGATCTTCGGGCCATGACCCAGAGCCGCGGATCCTTCGTATTCCACTTTATCCGCTATGAAGACTGTCCCCCTGCCGCCCAAGCCAAGGCCATCGAGTCCGCCAAGGCAATGGCAGAGGAGTAAGAAAATCAAATCCATTCCTCATGTTATAAAGCTGCTGGGAACCGCCATATCGGCGGTTCCCAGCAGCTCATTTTCCCAATTTCTGATTTTGTTTCTTCCGCCATCGCTTAAACACTCAAATCCTTACTGCCGGATACTTTGAAGAAGATCAGCAGCGACAGAACCGATGTTATCGTCAAAATGGTGGAATATGCAGCAGCATTTCCGAAATTGCTTCGAATGACCTCAGAATAGATCGCCACCGTCAGTGTCATAGTTCTGCTTGTGTAGAGGATGACCGACGAACTCAATTCACTGATCAGGGTAATCCAGCTCATAATAGCCCCAGACAATACACCCGGAAGCATCATCGGAATCGTAACCTGGAAAAAAGTCTTGACCTGGGATGCCCCCAGACTGATGGACGCCTCCTCCACGCTGGGACTGATTTGTCCGATGATTGCCGTACTGGATCGAATGGTATATGGCATACGCCGGATCGACAGGGAAATAATCAAGATCAACACCGTACCTCCCAGCAGGAAGGGAGGGCCGTTAAACGCATAAAGGAAGGAAATACCCAGCACAGAACCTGGAATAATGTATGGGAACATCGTCAGCACATCCAGGATGGATGTCAGCGGACTGCGCTTTCGGACACTAAGATAGGAGATCAGAATGCCGCAAATCAAAACCACTACGATGGCCGCCAGGCCAAACAGGTATGTATTTGAAATCGCGGTCGTGTTGCCTTTCGCAAAAATATTCCGGTAGTTGTCCAGCGTAAACTTTCCTGTAAAGAGAGAGCCGTTGATGGTCCCGATGAAGGAGGTCACAATGACAGTAAGTTGGGGCAAGGCTGCAATCAGCGTAACCAGATAGACAACACTATAAGACAGCACCCTGCGCCACCCTTCGGCTTGCTTGGCTTCCATCGGCTTCAGAGCTGTCATAGAGTAGGTAAACCGGCGTCCCAGGAATTTTTGCAGGAAGAAAAACATCAACGCAATCAGGATCACAATAATGCAGAGTGTGGCCGCAAAGCCATCATTGGTACCCACCTCGCCCATAAACTGTGTATAGAGCATAACAGGGAAGGTCTTATAACCCTCTCCAATAATCATCGGTGTCCCAAAATCAGAAAAGACCCGCATAAAGACCAGCAACATACCCGCCAGCAACGAGGGCATGATCAGAGGAAAAATCACCTTCGTCACTCTCTGAAATGCGTTGCAGCCTAAACTCTCTGCCGCCTCATTGAGAGAATTGTCCAGATTTTTCATTGCACCGGACACATACATATAAATCAACGGGAAGGACTGGAGTGAAAACACCAACACGATTCCTGCAAAACCATAAATACCAGATAATTTCACATGAAATAATGTATTCAGGATCCGCGTAATGAACCCATTTCGTCCCAGAAGCTGAATCCATGCATATGCTCCGATGAATGGAGGCGAAAGATAAGAAATCACGATCAGGATATTTAAAAAACCAGAACCGGGGATCTTTACACTCCGCAGAAGATATGCCATAGGAACCCCGATCAGAACAGCAATCAGCGTAGATGCCACTGTCACTCGAAAGCTGTTGACCAATGTACTCCAGTAATATTTTTTGGTGAAAAATTTTACAAAGTAACTTAAGTCCACACTCCCACCGGTGAACAGGCTTTTCGCCATCAGCATCCCAATGGGATAGATGACAAAAAGCAAAAACAGCGCCAGCAGGATCAGAGTCAGTGCGGTCCAAATATTAAACCGCTTCTCACCTGCATATTTCATCTCAATTCCTCCCGGACCACCAACGGCACCGCTCCGTCCGAAGTAAAGACATTGATTTTCTTTGCCTTTACTGCAAGCTGCACTTGGGTCCCGCTGGGCAGGATTTCCCACGCATCGGCATCCTGCACAGCCTCCACCTCATGCCCATCCCGCAGCTTCAAAAAGTAGTGTGTAGCCGCCCCAAGAAACACGCTGCTCTGTACGACTGCCGGAATCCCATCCATCTCTTCAGTAGACAGTTCAAACTCCTCCGGACGCACCGCTACCAGAACCTTCATGCCATCCAGAATATCCTCCCGAAGATTCGGCATGGCCACCTGGTATCCCCCAAGCTCCCGGAAACAAAGCGCAGTTTCACGCCCATCCCGCCGGATCTCTGCCGGCAAAAAATTGGACAGACCGATAAAGTTGGAGACAAACTGGTTCGCTGGTCTCTGGTAAATGCGAGAAGGCGTGTCAATCTGCTGGATCACACCATTTTCCATCACTGCGATCCTGTCTGAAACAGCAAGAGCTTCTTCTTGATCATGGGTGACATAGACTGTGGTGATTCCAAACTGTTTCTGGATCCGTTTGATGGCATTTCTCATCTCTACCCTCAGCTTAGCATCCAGATTGGAAAGCGGCTCGTCCATCAGCAGGACCTCCGGCTCAATGACGATGGCCCTGGCAAGCGCAACTCTCTGTTGTTGTCCTCCGGACAGTTTGGATGGCATCCTATCTTTCAGATGATCTATCTTGACCACCTTCAGGATCGCCTCCACCCGCTCCCGGATCTCCTCCTTGGGCAGTTTCCTATTTTTCAATCCAAAGGCTACGTTATCAAAGACAGACATATGTGGAAAGACAGCATAGTTTTGAAAGACCATGCCGATATTCCTCTTATTGGTTGGAATATCGTTGATGACTCTGTCATCAATCTTAAACGTCCCTCCTTCAATGGAATTGAATCCAATGATCATGCGCAGCAAGGTGGTTTTTCCGCAGCCTGACGGTCCAAGCAGGGTAAAAAACTCCCCCGGATGGACCTCCAGCGACAACCCATTGATGATCGTATCCTTTCCATATCGTTTGACCGCATTTTCAATGGTAATAGTAGCTCCCACGGTGGATCACCTGTCCTTTCTGTTCTGCTGGGACAAGCGGGGGCCCACGATGCAAAACCGCAGGCCCCCGCTGTTCCCGTATGGTTTATGGTCAAATCAGCCCGCATTCTCCAGGCACTCACTGTACCGCTCGGTGATGGCACTTTTGTTTTCCGCTACCCATACCCCGTCATAACTCTCCAGCCGGGTGATGGAACTCCACGGTGTCAGACTGTCATTCAGCGTAGCATCCGCACGCAGAGGACGAACTGTTAAATTCTGCCCAACATAGTTCTGGCAGGTCTCGCTCAGCATATAGTCCACAAATTTCTTTGCATTTTCCATATGAGGCGCACCCTTGATGATAGAAACGCATTGACCTGACATCAAGGCTCCCTCCTGAGGAAATACCACCTTGACCGCCACACCATCCCGAACATAGGCAGCTGCTGGGTCCTCCCAAGTCAGACCCACCATATACTCGCCCTCAGCTACTCCCTTGTACACCTGAGAGGAACTGTTCAGGCTGACACCATCCAGATTCTCAATCAGTCCTTCCACCCACTTCCACGCCTTGTCGGCCATAGGATCTCCATCTCCCATATCATAGAGCCCTGCAATCAGACACTGGAAAGCAGAGCTGGAGTTGACTGGGTCGCCGGCAGCGATTTTTCCTTTGAGTTCCGGCTTGAGCAGATCCGCAAAACCATTGATCTCCAAATCTCCTGCCAGGTCGGTGTTCACAATAAAAACCGTCGGGTCACAGAAGGCTGGTGAGGAATAACCATTGGTATTCCGATACCCCTCCAGCATATTGGCATCCTCTGGAGAAATGTACTTCTCAAAATAATCGGTATAATCCTGAAGCATGGCCTGATCCGCTGCCCAGCAAATATCACCCTGGGGATTGGATGCCTCTGATTGGACACGCTTGAGCACCTCACCCGTTCCTCCTGTGACGACCTCCACATGAATCCCGGTATCCGCTTCAAAATTTTCAATGACCGCATTGTTCAGACTTTCACTTCGCGCTGTATAGACCACCAGAGTTTCTTCACCGCCGCTTCCAGCTCCCTGGCTGGTTCCTGCCCCACTTACTCCGGCAGAGGATTGGTTCCCTCCGCCGCACCCCGCAAGTAGGGAGAGGGTCAAAGCAAGTGTGGTGACAAGTGCAAATTTCCTTTTCATGTTAAAACCTCCCAAACTTATAGCGGATTTGATCTACTTTTATTGTATGCTTTTTCAACCCAAAGTAAATCCCAAAAAAGGAACCTTTATTCGTAATATTTCAAACTCCATTCCGGGACACTCCACACAGCTCCCAGGACACATCTCCGTAGCGTTCTTCTCAAATCCATCCGGTCAGTTGTCGGTTTCTTGATACATTTTGTATCTTGTATTCCTTCTTCAAGTGGGTTAGTATAGCATCACGCCCATCAGGCGCATATTAACAGCAGAGCAAAGCGCTTTATGCATTCTGAATCTTCCTGGCGCTTTCTTTACTCTGTCTGAACAGAAATCTCACATAAATGTGGTAAAATGGGGAGCATTGCCTGACAAACAATGAATCAGCTTACCCACTACCAAAATACAGAGGACAATTCAGAATGAAACATGAATCGCTTCCACAGTTCCATATCCATCCCCATAAAGCTAAACAAGCCACCCCCGCTCAAATTATTATCCTGGGTTTCTTGGGGATCATACTTGCCGGTGCGTTGCTGCTTATGCTCCCCATATCCAGCCAAGCAGGAGTCGTTACACCGTTCTCCGACGCGTTGTTTACCGCCACCTCAGCCACCTGTGTCACAGGTTTGGTCGTTCACGATACCGCCACTTACTGGTCTCCCTTTGGCCAGCTGGTTCTTTTGTCCCTGATTCAAATCGGCGGTATGGGCGTGGTCACAGTGGCCGTAGCCGTGGTCATGTTCTCCGGCCGGAAGATCGGCCTGCGGCAGCGCTGGGTAATGCAGGAATCCATCTCAGCACCTCAAGTAGGCGGAATCGTGCGCATGACCAGTTTTATCCTAAAGTCCATGCTGCTCATCGAAGGAACCGGCGCCATCCTCCTGTCACTCCGTTTCTGTTCCCAATTTGGACTTTTTCAAGGGCTGTGGTATGGTATATTCCACGCGATCTCCGCCTTTTGCAATGCCGGCTTTGACCTAATGGGGACCAGCACCCCCTATTCCTCTCTAACCAGCTATGTGGGGGATCCACTGGTCTGGGGGCCTGTTGCGCTGCTCATCTTTGTGGGCGGTCTAGGCTTCCTCACCTGGCACGACCTCTGGGAGCATCGCCTCCGTTTTCGCGCCTACCGTTTACAGAGCAAAGTGATCCTGGTCTCTACCGCCGGACTTCTGCTCCTCTCTTTTCTATTTTTCCTGTGCTATGAGTTCCAGCTGCCCCAGTGGACAGGACTCTCCGGCTGGGAGCGATTCAATGCTTCTGTCTTTCAGGCGGTCACTCCACGCACAGCCGGCTTCAATTCTGTGGATTTAACCCTCCTGAGTGAGCCCGGAAAGCTGATCACCATCCTCCTCATGCTGGTGGGCGGCGCCCCTGGCTCCACTGCCGGCGGTTTCAAAGTTACCACGCTGACCGTGTTGCTTCTCAGTGCTCGGGCCGTGTTCTTCCGCCGCGGCAGCCCCAACTGCTTTGGACGCCGGTTCCAGGACGAAGCGCTGCGCAGTGCCAGTGCCATTTTTCTCATGTATCTGGTTTTCTTCCTGCTAGGTGGCACCCTGATTTGCTGCATCGACAGCGTGCCCCTGCTGGACGCTCTGTTTGAATCTGCGTCCGCCATCGGTACTGTAGGGCTGTCCATCTGCGGCACACCCGGACTCTCCCTCCCCTCCCACCTGATTCTAACCTTTTTGATGTATGTGGGTCGGGTAGGCGGTCTTACGATGATCTACGCTGTCACATCCGGCTCTCCCGTCTCCTCCCAATATCCTCAGGAGCGGGTGACCGTTGGATAACTATGGAGGTAATGAAACGATGAAATCTGTTTTACTGATTGGCCTTGGGCGCTTCGGCCGCCACATGGCCCAAAAGCTCCGGGATCTCGGCCACGAGGTACTGGCGGTGGATAAGGATGAAGAACGCATCAACGCCGCCCTTTCCTATGTGACCAATGCCCAGATTGGAGACAGCACCAACCCCCAGTTCATCAGCTCTTTGGGGGTACGGAACTTCGACCTCTGCGTGGTGGCCATCGGCGACAGCTTTCAGAGTTCTTTGGAAACCACTGCACTGCTCAAAGAATATGGTGCTCCTTTTGTGCTCTCCAGAGCAACCCGTGATGTCCATGCCAAGTTCCTTCTCCGCAACGGAGCGGATGAGATCGTCTACCCAGAAAAACAAATGGCAAATTGGGCCGCAGTGCGGTACAGCAGCGATCATATTTTTGACTATATCGAGCTGGCCCGGGACTACTCTATTTTTGAAACCGCCGTTCCCAGCAGCTGGGTGGGAAAGACCGTGGTAGAGCTGGCCGTCCGCCAGACCTATCGGATCAATATTCTTGCCACCCGCCATGGAGGAGATTTGGAACTGCTTCCAGGCGGCAGCCACCAGTTCCAGCCCGATGAAACAATATATGTTTTGGGAGAAAACAAGGACGTACAGAAATTCCTGAAAACCTGATCTGTATAGAAACGTGCGGCTCGGACATAGCCATGTCCGGGCCGCACATATTTCATATTTATTATTGATATTATGATCCCTGGCAGCCGTTTTTAAAACTTAGGGCACTATGGCACCGCTTCCCTCCCGCTGCCCTCTGATCTATTTCTTCAGCAGTACTTTACCGCAGTACCATAAGCGATGACCTCAGCTGCCCCCTGCATCACAGAGGAGGAACCGTACCGGACATTGATCACTGCGTCCGCCCCCAAACTCTCTGCCTTGTCCACCATACGCTTCACAGCGATCTGTCTGGCCTCATTGAGCATCTCAGTATAACCAGTGATTTCGCCGCCTACCAGGGTTTTCATCCCTGCCATAAAATCCTTGCCGAAGTTTTTGGACTGGACCACCGTGCCCTTCACAATTCCCAGTACCTCCAGGTCCTTCCCCGGAATGTAATCGATATTGACCAACAGCATATCAAATTCCTCCTGATCTGGCTACACGCAGCCAGTCTCTTTGATTCTTGTGTTCAGCACCAACCGCACAGAGAGTATCCACCCAGGCTGCCCGCAGCAAACAGGATCCTCAATCATTGGATCACATCGGGAATTGGCATGCCCTCCAACTGCGCCGCTCTGCCTTTCTTTGGTCAGTACTTCTGCGCTTCATTCAGCTCTCCCTTTTCAATCTCCTGTAGCCGCTGATGCAGCACCACCAAGCTGAATGGTATGGTGATCAGCCCCAGGATTGCCAGCCAAAACAGCACGCGGTGAAGCCGAGGCCACAGGGTGCTCCCCCTGGTACAGAGCAGAAAGACCACCATACCCACACGGAATCCACCACTGATCAGAACGCTTTTTACCGCCTCCCGCTTCCGCGCTGTCTGCTCCCGGTCAGTATTTTGTTGCCTCGTCCTCCTCACCTCCTTGGATCTCCCGGATCCGCTGGTACAGTGCGCATAATACCCCCAGAATCACCACACCTGGCAGGGCAATCAGTACTGACGTCAGCACCAATGGCGGGGCTTCCTCTGGATCTACTGTAAATCCCCAAACCATCAGGGCCATCATCCCCACCATAAAGATCACCATAATCAACGATGCTGCCACAGCAGCTGCACACCGCACCTGCCTGGTATCCTCCTGCTGCTTGTTCTTAAAAGTAGTGCCCTCCCGTTCCATTTTCTCCATCTTTTCCAGCAGGCCATCCACTTCTAAATCCTCTAAGCGCTGCTCCCAATCCTTCAAAGTACGGCATAGTTCCATAGAGCGCTCCAGATTTTTTCGTTCCCGCTCCAAGGTCACCAGATGGCGTCGCATCCCATCACCCACAGTGTGTCCCCCTGACTGCATCCGGCGGATCTCCTCCAAAGACACACCCAGCTTCCGCAGCAGCTTGATCTGCTTGAGCTGCACTACCTCTCCCGGGCCGTACTCCCGATAGCCGTTCTCACTATTACGGCGGGGAGTGATGAGGCCCTTTTCCTCGTAAAAGCGGATATTCTTTTTGGTGACGCCCACCTGAGCTTCCACCTCATTGATCTTCACGCCTTGAACCTCCCGTCCCATTTTCTGTGGTTAGGATACACCTTCCACCAGGGGGAAGGTCAAGAGTATTTTGAAAAAATCCACCCTTCCAGCAGGAGGAGGGCCCGAAAATTTTCGTTTTCTCTTTTCGCTGGGAGGTTCGCCCTGCTGGGCAAGCCCCTTTGCCCGCAACGGCAAAAGAGCCAAAGCGCCGCCGGGGAGAGAGCCTTATATCACCATTTGAAACAGGCTCCCTCCGGATCCAATTTGTCCTCACCCATGCCCCTTCGGCATCCCCTGGTGTTTCAGTTTTCTCTTGACACAGTGACTGCCCAGTTCTATAATACGAAGTGTCCTTCACATGAAGGAAACTTCACTTTCCGATCAGGAGGGAATCCATCCATGCAAAACCGCGTCCGGGAGCTGCGCACCGCCGCCGGCCTGACCCAGCAGCAGCTGGCGGAGCAAGTCCGCGTCTCCTCCCGCACCATCATCTCTTTGGAAAAGGGGCAGTACAATCCCTCCCTGCTGCTGGCCTACCGCATTGCTGTGCTGTTCGGTGTCACGGTGGAGGAACTGTACTGCCTGGAAGAAAATCTGCGCCTGGAGGAAGAAAAATATGAAGATCTATCATAAGAAAAACTTTTCGGAGGGCATCCTGCTGACCGGCCTTGGTTTGCTTCTTCTGGTGACCATGCTCCTGAGACAGAGCTTCCGCCCAAGGTCGGTCCTAATATGTACTGTGGCCCTGCTGCTGGGCCTGTGCCTTTTGTTCCGCAGCCTGTCCAAGAAATTCGCCTGGGCGGACCGTCTGGAGGAGCTGGACGAGCGCAACCTCCTCATCCAGCTGCACAGTAAAGGTCTGGCCTTCACTATCATGCAGAACGCGCTGCTGGTCCTCTGCCTGCTCAGTGCGGCAGTCGGAGTTCTGCGCTCCAGTGACCAGGACGCCCAGTTGGTATTCGGTGGGATGCTAGTCTTGTCCGGGCTGCTCTGGTTTCTCTCCTTTTTGGCAGAGCTGCTCTGTGGGATCCACTACGAACGGCGGCTCTAATGCATTGCTTCCTAAAATATCACGAACTCCCAAGGAGGTCTTACTATGATACGCACCAAACAACAGGAGCTGGAGCAGGCCCAAGATCTGCACCTTATTCGGGACGAGAGGGATCTTGCACTCGAAGAAATAGCCCGGAGCCGTGCCCATACCGGTCTTCAGATAGGCTGTCTGCTGCTGGCCGCCCTCTGCTATCTCCAAGGTGATCCCACCTGGACCATCTTTCTGGCCCTGCCACTTCTGGGATGGTCCATCCATTGCTTCTGCCGCTATGCCGGGGACCGGGAGCCCCTCTTTCTGGCGGGTGGCCTCCTCTTCGGCCTCCCGGCTCTGCTTTTGACTCTCCCCTTTCTGAACCGTATCTTGGGGATTGGCCCACTCTCCCCAGGCCGCCTGGCCGCCTTTCTTCTTCTGGGCGCTGTACTCACCGCCCTGTCTGGACTTCTGTTCGTGCTGATAGTGCTGGCCGCCTTCTGGCTGAAGGCCAGGTTCCACAGGATGGACGGGGACCAATGGGAGAACTACTTTCAGTCTGTCTCTACCCTGCGGCTTCTGCTCTGTCTGGGGGGAACCAGTCTGCTGGCTTTGGCTCTCACCACCTGGGCCAGCGTTTCTCTGTTCTCCGCCCTTGGTTTCCCTGTCCCGGAACGTCTGGCCCTGGTATACCTCGCCGCAGGCGTGCTAAAACTGTTCCATAAGCTGAGCCAAGGCCGAGAGGAACTGATCCGTCAGCTCATCCGGCTCAAACCAGGGCGCTCTGACTGACGCTTAGAAGCGGCGGCGGATGATATTTTCCGAGATTTCTCCCAGCGCCTGAGCCGCCTCCATGTCATAACGCTGGCTCCGGGCCAGATCCGCCAGAGAGACGATCCCCACCAGCCGTCCTTCCTCCACCACTGGCAGGCGGCGAACCTGATGAACCGACATCAGGCGGGTCGCTTCCCTACAATCATCCCGGGGGGATACAGCGGCACAGCCCCGGGTCATAATATCCCGCACTGGCGTCTGGGCAGGATCCTCCTCCACCGCCACACACCGCAGTACAATATCCCGGTCTGTAACCATTCCTCGCAGCCGCTGATCCGCTCCGCACACCGGAAGCGCCCCCACATTGTGCCGACTGATCAGTCTGGCGGCCAGAGCCGCTGAAGCAGTTGGTTCAATAGTAACCACGCTGGGATTCATCAATTCCTTTACTTCCATACAGATCGTCCTTTCTGTCGCTGGATTTGCTCCTCAGTATGTCCTATCTATTCCCTTTTTATTCCTTTTTAGGAGGACGGCATACATCTTAACCAATTTTTAATCTTCACCTTTTTCTTTTTAGTTGCTTTTTGAACGAAAAAAAGGTATACTGACATCGTTTCTATTACGGCTGGCGGTCTCCGCCGGACAAAGGAGAATGTTATTTTGAGTCGAAATTCCAAAAAAAAGTTTCACACACCAGCCAGTAAGGCTGGGAAGATCCTGACCAATCTACTGGTCACTTTGGCTGTAGGCGGGGCCTATTTCTATCTTACCCTCCCCGCACTCAACCTCCAGTCCAACGATTTTTACAGCTTCATGATCCTGCTCTGCGTGGTCTATGTGGTCTCGGCCCTGATCACCTCCGGCTTCAGGGGGCAGAAGGAGGCCGTCTCGGCCAAGGAACAGATTCGTGAGTACTTCCGCTTCATCAAGCAGCAGTGCCTGCCAGTTGGAGTACTCCTGGTGGTCCTGCTGGCTGCTGCCATGGTGGGCCAAGTGCTCTCTATGCCCATCTTCCGGGCAGGAGCCTATCGGGACCTGCTTGCGGTAGAGGATGGTGAGTTCGCCCAGGATATTGGCCAGATCTCCTTCAATGAGATCCCAACCCTGGACCGGAACAGCGCCGACTATTTGGGCGACCGCCAGATGGGCACCCTCAGTGACATGGTCAGCCAGTTCGAGTACTCTTATGATTCTACCCAAATCAACTATCAGGGCCGCCCAGTTCGGGTCGCCCCCATCGCCTATGCCGATCTGGTCAAATGGTTCACCAACCGGGGCAGCGGCCTGCCTGCCTATGTGATCGTGGACATGGTCACCCAAGAGGCCAAGGTGATTCGCCTTCCGGAGGGAATGAAGTACTCCTTCTCCGAGCCCCTCAACCGCAATATCATGCGCCATCTGCGCTTCCAGTACCCCACCTTCATGCTCTCCACCCCTCAGTTTGAGATCGATGAGGAAGGCCAACCCTGGTGGATTGCCCCCCGGATCATCAAAACCATCGGCCTGTTCGGCGGCACCGACATCAAGGGCGCCGTACTGTGCAACGCTGTCACTGGTGAGAGCCAGTACTACGAGGAAGTTCCCTCTTGGGTGGATAATGTTTACACCCCGGAGCTGATCATGGAGCAGTACGACTACCACGGCACTCTCATCAATGGCTTCATCAACTCTGTACTGGGCCAGCGGGACGTGACCGTCACCACCCAGGGCTATAACTATATCGCCCTGAATGACGACGTGTATATGTATACCGGTGTCACTTCTGCCAACGCCGACCAGTCCAATCTGGGCTTCCTGCTGTCCAACCAGCGCACCAAAGAGACCAAGTTCTATAACGCGCCCGGCGCCACCGAACGGGCCGCCCAGGCCTCCGCGGAGGGCGTGGTTCAGGACCTGGGGTACACCGCCACCTTCCCCATCCTGCTGAACATTGCCAGCGAGCCCACCTATTTCATCCCACTCAAGGACGCCGCCAACTTGGTCAAGAGTTACGCCATGGTCAACGTAGCCCGGTACGACATCGTGGCCACCGGCAGCTCCGTCACCCAGTGTGAACAAGAATATATCCGGATGCTGTCTGATAAGGGCGTCACCCAGCCCGAGGAGCTGCCCCAGACCACGGCCTCCGGCTCTGTGGCCGAGATCCGCTCCGCTGTGCTGGAAGGCAACACCTATTACTTCATCCGTCTGGAACAGGAAAGCGTCTTTTACGCCCTCTCCGCCGCCCAGAACCCCCTGGCGGTGATCCTGAACCCCGGCGATCAGGTGACCATCACCCACGCCGCCTCTGATACACCCGCCTCTATTCTGGACGGCTACACCCTGACGGTGGATGGCAAGGCTCAGTCCCAGGCTGCGCTCCCCACCCCTCAGGAGGAAGAGCCTGCTCCAGAAGCTGAGGCCGCCCCTGCAGCATGATCCTCAGTTTTCTTTGATTTTCCCTCCGGGCCGGTGCTCTGCCGGCCCGGAATTTTATTCTCAAACCCTCAGCGCAGTGGAATACCCACACACACCCGGGTATTTTTGCGCAGTTTTAAGAATTCCTTTAAAGTTTTTTCATTCCCTTTCCACAGAAAGTATGCTATACTGGCAGAAAGCCGGACGGTACAGCCCGTCCAACCACTGGAAAAAGGCGGGATCATTTTGGATCATACATTTGACGCGCTGGTCGTAGGCGCCGGCTATGCCGGTTCAGTCTGTGCCCGGCAGCTGGCCGAAAGCGGAAAGCAGGTGCTGGTTCTGGAGCGCCGGAATCACATTGCCGGCAATGCCTACGACCGCCTGGATGGGGCCGGAGTACTGATTCACCAGTACGGCCCCCACATCTTCCACACCAACAACAAGCGGGTTTTTGACTGGCTCTCCCGTTTCACGTTCTGGCGGGACTATCAGCACCGGGTCCTGGCCAATCTCCCAGACGGACAGGGTGGGCGTCAGACCTATCCCGTCCCATTCAACCTCACTTCGCTGGAGACCGCCTTCGGCCCGGCGGAGGGCGCACGACTGGGTGAAAAGCTCATCGCTGCCTATGGGGCCGAAAAAAAGGTGACCATTCTGGAGCTTCGGCAAGCCCGCGACCCAGAGATCGCCGCCCTGGCGGATTATGTGTATGAGCATGTCTTTGTCCACTACACAATGAAGCAGTGGGGCCAGACTCCTGAGGAAATCGACCCTAATACCACCGCCCGGGTACCGATTTTCCTCTCCCGTGACGATCGCTATTTCCAGGACACCTATCAGGGGATGCCCCTGGAGGGCTATACTGCCATGTTCCAGCGGATGCTGGATCATCCCGGCATCACGGTGGAGCTGGGTACAGATGCTCTAAAGCGCCTGGACCTGTCCGGAGGTCAGATCCGTCTGGACGGCACAGAATTCCCCGGTCCTGTGATCTACACCGGGCAGGCGGACGAGTTGTTCGATTTCCGCTTTGGCCCCCTGCCTTACCGGACTCTGGACTTCCAGTTCGAAACCCTGGAACAGGACGACTTCCAGGGCTGCGGTACGGTCAACTACACTGTGGATGAGGACTACACCCGCATTACGGAGTTCAAACACCTCACCGGCCAGGTAAGGCCCGGCATCACCACCATCGTCAAGGAGTACTCCCGGGCCTTCACCGGCACCCCAGGCGAGACCCCCTATTATGCCATTATCAATCCAGAAAACGACCGCCAGTACGCCCAGTACCAGGCGGAAGCAAACCGCTTCCCCAATCTGTATCTGCTGGGCCGTCTGGCTGAGTACAAGTATTACAATATGGACGCCATTGCGGCCCGGGCACTGGAGCTGGCCGAGCAGCTGATCTAAACCGCGCCCTGTGAAACTATCGTAGGAGAGAATAACATGGACAAACTCATTACCTTTGCCGTCCCCTGCTACAACTCCGCGGCTTACATGGAGCACTGTGTAGACACCCTGCTTCAGGGCGGCAGCGACATTGAGATCATCCTGGTAGATGACGGCTCTACCAAGGATGACACTCCAGCCATCTGCGACCGGTATCAGGAACAGTACCCTGACATCGTCCGTGCCATCCACCAGCCCAACGGTGGCCACGGCGAGGGGGTCAACCAAGGCATCCGGAACGCCAGGGGCATCTACTACAAGGTCGTGGACTCCGACGACTGGGTAGACGTGCCCTCCTTGCATAAGGCGCTGGATAAGCTGCGCCAGTTCGTGCGCGACAACAAACTGGTAGACATGATGGTGTGCAACTATGTCTATGAACACGTTGAGAGCGAGAGCGAGCGGGTCATGAACTACCGCAATGTATTCCCCCAGAACAAGGTGTTCGGCTGGGAGCAGATCGGTAGGTTCCGCCCCTCCCAGTACCTGCTGATGCACAGCGTCATCTACCGCACTCAACTGTTGCGGGACTGCGGGCTGGAGCTTCCCAAGCACACCTTCTATGTAGATAACATCTTCGTCTACCAGCCTCTGCCCTCGGTGAAAAACATCTACTACCTGGATGTAGACCTGTACCGCTACTTCATTGGGCGCTCCGACCAGTCGGTCAATGAGAAGGTCATGGTCACCCGTGTGGACCAGCAGCTGCGGGTCACCTACCAGATGATCAACTCTCACGACCTGCGAACGGTGGGAGCCGACCACAAAAAGCTGGCCCGGTACATGTTCAACTACCTTGCCATGATGATGGCCATCTCCTCCATCTTCCTGGTCATCGACGGCCGCCCCGAGGCTCTGGGGAAAAAGACCCAGCTTTGGGAATACCTGCGTACTGTGGACTCCGCCCTCTATCACAAGATGAAGTACCGGGCGGTATCTGCCTTCACCAACTTCCCCGGCTACCAGGGAAGAAAGCTGTCTGTCCGGCTGTATCGTCTGGCTCGGAAGATTTATAAGTTCAACTAAGAGCGCCTCCCGTGCCTCTCCACCCCCGGGTTCCGATCCCGGGGGTGTTTTTGTCCCGCCTTTTGACTCTGCGGTGTCACTTACTCTTGACTTTCACAGCCAAAATTTATACAATAAAGCTTACGAGTTTTCCAATCTCATTCATTTTTGAACATAAAGGACTGAAACAATATGGCCAAGGATACCAATAAGAAGCAGGTGGAGCAGATCACCGATATGGAGGTGGATTTTGCCCAGTGGTACACCGATGTGTGCCGGAAGGCAGAGCTGATCGACTACTCCTCCATCAAGGGAATGTTCATCTACCGCCCCTACGGCTACGCCATCTGGGAAAACATTCAGCACGAACTGGATCAGAAGTTCAAAGAGACCGGGCATGAGAACGTATACCTGCCCATGCTCATCCCTGAATCCCTGCTCCAGAAAGAGAAGGATCATGTGGAGGGCTTCGCCCCCGAGTGCGCCTGGGTCACCTACGGAGGCAGCGAGAAGCTGGAGGAGCGCTACTGCATCCGTCCCACCTCCGAGACTCTGTTCTGTGAGCACTACAAGAACATCATCCACTCCCACCGGGACCTGCCCAAGCTGTATAACCAGTGGTGTTCTGTCCTGCGCTGGGAAAAGACCAGCCGTCCCTTCCTGCGCCACCGGGAATTTCTGTGGCAGGAGGGCCACACCATGCACGCCACCGAAGAGGAAGCCCGTGAGGAAACCATGCAGATGCTGAACATCTACGCAGACTTCATGGAGAACGTGCTGGCTATGCCTGTGGTCCGGGGCCGCAAGACGGATAAGGAAAAGTTCAACGGCGCAGAGGAGACCTACACGGTGGAGTGCATGATGCACGACCGGAAGGCCCTCCAGGCGGGCACCAGCCACTACTTCGGCGACGGCTTCGCCCGTGCCTTCGACATCACCTTCACCGGCAAGGATAATCAGCTCCACCACCCCCACCAGACCAGCTGGGGCGTATCCACCCGTATGATTGGCGGCATCATCATGACCCACGGCGACAACAGCGGCCTGGTGCTTCCCCCCCGCATCGCCCCCATCCAGGCTATGGTCATCCCCGTGGCCCAGCACAAACCCGGTGTTCTGGACGCCGCCAACAGCCTGCTGGCCCGCCTGAAGGCCGCCGGCATCCGGGCCGCCATGGATGACTCCGACCAGTCCATGGGCTGGAAGGCCGCCCAGTATGAGATGAAGGGCGTGCCCCTCCGGGTAGAGATCGGCCCCAAGGATATGGAGAAGAACCAGTGCTGCATCTGCCGCCGGGACTCCGGAGAGAAGGTCTTTGTCTCCCTGGACGAGTTGGAGACTGCAGTTTCTCAGCTGCTGGACGCCGTCCACGACGGCCTGTATCAACGCGCCAAGAAGAATCTTGAAGACCACACCAAGGTGTGCATGACCCTGGACGAGGTCAAGGAGTTCATGGAGTCTGAGGGCGGCTTCGCCAAGACCATGTGGTGCGGTGACCTTGAGTGCGAGCTGAAGATGAAAGAACAGGCCGGTGTCTCCTCTCGGTGTATGCCTCTCCAGCAGGAGCACGTAAGCGATGTGTGTGTCTGCTGTGGCAAGCCTGCCAAGCACTCCATTCTCTGGGGCGTGGCCTATTAAACCACTCTCACTGCCAATCAACCAAAGCAAAAAACAGAGGGACGCGCTGAGCGCGTCCCTCTGTTTTTAAATTTTGTCAAACTCCCGGCGAAAATAGTGGAGCAGGAAAGCCGCCGACACCAGAAAGGCGATCAGGTCAGAGCACATCTGCGTCATCTCCAGCCCCAGCAGCCCAAACCGCATCGGCAGCAGGTACACCAGAGGGATGAAAAACATCCCCTGTCGGCATAGAGCCAGCAGAGATGCTCGCCAGGACTTCCCCAAGGACTGGAACAACATATTAGAAAAAACCAGCACCGCTGCCAGGGGCAGCGAAACACACTGGAACCGGAATGCCTGCGTCCCCACCGCCACCACTGCGGGGTCGTTCCGGAAAAACTGCACGATCTGTGGCGCAAAAACCGCCCCCACCACAGCGGCCACAGTCAGAAGGGCGGTGCAGAATTTCAGTGAGAAGGACACCGCCTGCCGGACCCGCCCCAACTCGTTTGCCCCATAGTTATAGCCCACCACTGGCTGCATCCCCTGTCCAAAGCCGATGACCACCGACAGCAAGAAGTTGAATACCTTGGTCACAATGGCCATGGCGGCTACCGCTGCATCCCCATAGATACCCGCATTGAAGTTCAGTGCCATGGCGGACACACTGGCCATACCCTGACGGAAGAAGGATGGCATCCCGCTTTTAAAAATGGTGATATAGACCTTTGGAGATGTAGAGATACACCGGACAGCAACACGAATCTCACTCTGCCCTCTCAGGAAGAAAGAAGCAAGGATAGAGGCGCTGACGCACTGGCTCAGCAGGGTAGCAATAGCCGCCCCAGAGATGCCCAGATCCAGTCCGAAAATGAAGATGGGGTCCAGCAGGATATTCAGCACTCCACCGATCCCAAGCCCGATCACTGAGCGGTTGGCTTTTCCCTGCCAGCGCAGCAGGTTATTCAGCGTAAAGGCCAGACACATCACAGGTGCCCCCCACAGAATGTACGTAGCATATTGGAGAGCATAGGGATATATGGTCTCGGTAGCCCCCAGGATCCAGACGAACCGCTCTAAGGACAGCAGACCCGCCAGCGTCAGCAAACCGCCGCACACCACTGCGGTGACCACTGCACTAGAGGCGATCACGGCTGCCCGGTCCGGCAGCCCCTGTCCCAGCAGCCGGGATGCGACGCTCCCAGAACCCATCCCAATGGTAAAGCCGACCGCCTGGATGATGGCCATGATGGAGAATACGATCCCTACTGCACCTGAGGCGCTGGTATTGATCTGGGACACAAAATAGGTATCTGCCATGTTATAAATCGAGGTGACCATCATGCTGATGATCGTCGGCACCGCCAAAGTCAGCACCAGGCGCGGAACTGGCTCTTCCAGCATCCGTGCCCGCTGATCCCGGTTGGAATGCTCTCCAGGTAAGGCCGGCATAGCCCTTCCTCCTTCCAGGGCTGGCCTGATGCCCGCCCGTTACCGTTCTATTTTACACTATTTTCTCCTCTTTTGACAATGCACACAGGAGACAGAGCCAGACTTTTTTCATCGTCCGTGGCTACAACGGCGGCCTCACACATCCAAAAAGAGGGCGCTGCAAAATTGCAGCACCCTCGATCTGTCAAACGTGTAGCACTTGGTTCTTCCGATTTTATCCCAGCAGCGCCTCTACTGCCGCAGTATCGGCAGAAACCGCCAGCAGTACTGTACTCCCCTCCTGCCGAAGGACTGCATCCTCCAGCTTTGGGATCTCCCCGGGACGATAGTCCCGATTGTTCTCGATTTGGTTCTGAAGATAGGACTCCAGCGCCCCCTGAGCAGCTTCCGCAGAACTGCTGTCCTCGAAAATCAGCAGAGACAATTCCTCACAGGTGGCGCCGGCAGAGCGGTAAATGACGCCATCCGTCAAATCTTCCCGGCTGAGGCCAGACTCCTCCAACTGATACAGTGCCCAGGCAGTGTCGCAATCCAGTTCATCCAGTTCATCGGTAAACGCACCGCTGTCCAGAATCCCCTGAACCTGTTCCTTGGTGTAGCCCTCTCCGCTGCTCTGACCTTCTCCACTCTGGCCGCCGCAGCCAGACAGCGCCAACAGGCACACCGCGGCTGCCGCCAATCCAATCAACTTTATCTTTTTCATGCCGCTCCCTCCTGCTCCGGATATAAGGTCTCATAGTCTACAGTGTGTGTTTTTAGATAGTCCAGCCATCTCTCACAGTAAGCTTTCCGCAGATGGACACCATCCTTACTGGCATCAGCAGGCAGCTGCCCATCCGCCCCGGTAAATTCCGGATTCAGATCCAGGAAAACCACTTGCTTTTCCTCTGCCGCCTTCCGCATCAAATCATTATACACCAACAAATGCTCATTCGTCAGATAACTGGGTCCACCTGACTGAGCAATCACACCCTCATTCAGAGGGATCAGGCCCTGGATATAGATGACAGCGTTGGGCTGACAGGCCCTGATATCATCAATGGCTTTACAATAGGAGTCATAGAAGCCCTGATCATTATAATATCCCAGTTCGTTGACTCCCAGAGATAGATAGACCTTTCCGTACTGTTTCAGCGCCAAAGCCTCCAGCAGAGTATACTTCTGTCCACCGATGGTCAACGCCTTTTTCTCTTCCAGCTTGAAGATAGACAAACCATTGGAAGTCAGGTTCTCTCCGCAGCCGATCCCGCTATAAATCATAAAGCCGTCAGTTCGGGAGTCCCCTACAAAAGCTGCATCCTCAAAATAGCGGTTGTCCACCGCCTCCCGCTCTGGCGCAGGCTGTGAGAAATCATAGGCCGATGCCTCCCCGCTCCCTGCAGTCTCAAGCTCCTGGAGCCCATCCACTGAGCTGCTCCCGGAAACGGCATCCCCCTCATCTCTTTGGGAACCATCCGATGCAGAGGCGCTTCCTGCAGGAACAGAAATATCTGTCCCTGCGCTGCCACTTCCCTCAGATTCAGGTGGCTTTGATGTACAGCCGCTTAAGAGGACTGCACTCAGCAAAAGACCCGCCAGCAGCTGGCGCTTATATTGAAAGCACATGGAATCCTCCTCCAAATTTTCAATCAAACATCTTATAAATATGATCTTATATAGTTGTCTCCAGCGATACCGCCTGTCATCCGCCGTTTCTCTGTCCCCCGTGAAAATAAGGGATCAGCAGACGCAGAACGGTAGAGGTCAGCATCGCCCCGATTGCCAAAGACGCCGCGATTCCGAAGGTATTCAGCAGTGTGGAGAGAAACTGCTGGTTATCTCCCGCCACACAGTACCTCATAGAGTAGTAGATGCCGGAACCCGGTACCAGAGGGAGCAGTGCCACCTGGAGATAACCCGTCACAGGACAGCGCCGCACCCGAGCCATCCACTCAGAAAACAACGTGATCGCCACTGCGGCCAGAAACGCCGCCACGATATTTCCCATCCACAACCGGGCGATCAGATAGACAAACCAGCCCAGAGCGCCGCCGAATCCGCAAATCAGGATCCCGACCCCTTGGATATTATACACCAGCCCAAAGCCCACACAGGCCAAGAAGGCCCACAGCGAAGGCATCAGAAGATCTGCAATCAGTTCCATAGCGCCTCCTAGTTTCCAATGGCCAGCGAGAGCATCACACCCAGCGCGATCGCGGTAGCCGTCAGAATCGACTCCGCCGTTCGGCTCAGGCCAGAAAAAATATCGCCTGCCATGATTTCCCGCATCGCATTGGTCAATGCCATCCCCGGCACCAGCACCATCAGGGTGCCAATGGTGATAGCCTCCAGTTGCCCGCCTATCCTCATGTGTACCAGCAGCAGCGCCATCAGCGAGGCGATGGCCGCCCCGATCAAGGTTTGAAACAGGTTATTGAAGCGCAGACGCGGGCTGGCCCACAACATCCAGACACCCACCGACAGACCGCACAGGCCTCCGCACAGGGTATCCAAAAGCGTTCCACCATAAAAAGCAGTAAAAAACGCAGCTGCGGCTGAATAACCCAGCAGCAGGACTCGTGTAGGGTAAGATTGGTGATCCTTACCCAGACGTTCCACCAGAGCCGTTGCTTCCGGCAGCGGCGGAACATCCCGGCACAGCTGCCGGCAGAGTTCATTGCACCGTTCCAGCAGTTCAATATCCGTCCCATGCGGCGGGATACGCCGCATCTGAGTGATTGGATGTCCCGTCGGCGTATTCACACTGACGATCAGACAGCTGGGCAGCGCAAACACCTGGGGCTGAAGCCCATACGCCGTCAACAGGCGGAGGACAGACTCCTCCACACGGTAGATCTCTGCACCACTGACTACTAATTTATATCCTAATTCTGTGCCCAAATCGAGCAGGGCGTCATAATCCATTCCATCCGCCTCCTGGAATCAGGATACCACGTTTCCGCAAAATGACAAGCAATAATTTCATTACAAAATTCGGTGAATTTCCGCCTATTCTTCTCCTTTTTAGCCAATAGGAGAAACGGCAGGTTCCAGCTCTTCCAGTCTGTGTCCGACCCCTCCTTTCCTTTCACCCAGGGCGCTCAGGCTGATATTACAATAGATGCGGCGCCAGACCAAAAGGTTTCCGGCGCCGCATCTTTTTTATTCTTTTTTCGACTCCGGCGGACAGACTTCCCGGCGCAGCAGCCCCACGCCGATGGGCGTAGGCCCTGTGTGGACACCGATGGTCACTCCGATGTGGAAGGGGCACTCATACTGAGCAGCCCATCCTCTCTGCTCCAGTTTCTCAAACAGCTGCTTCGTGAATACCTGGTACTCCTCCTCATCCAGTCCGCACCCAGTCACCACATAGTACTGTGATAAATCCAGCCCCTCCCGCTCCACATAGCGGCAGAAAAGCTCCTGCACCCGCTGCATAGACCGCTTCCGTCCTTGGGCAATACCATCGGAGATCAATCCTCCCTCCCGGTAGCCAATCAGAGGCTTAACATGGAGCAAAGTCCCGGCCGCTGCTGCGGCCCGGCCCACACGCCCCCCATGTTTTAAATACTCAAGGTCATTTGTTGTAAAGAAAATACGTCCAGTTTTTCGATTGGCCTCCAGCTGAGCAGCTGCAGATGCCAGAGAAACTCCCGCATCCCGCAGATGAACTGCCTCCAATACCAGTACGCCCTGAAGCACAGTGGCCAGCTGGGAATCCAACACACAAATCTCTGCACGAGGAAACTCCTCCAGCAGCAGGGACCGAGCATTTCGGGCCGCCTGGAAAGACCCGCTGAAAGGACCGTTCAAACAGATGCATAGCACTGGCTCCCCCCGCTCTGCCAATGGGCGAAAGACTGTCAGATAATCCTCGACCGTGGGCATGGAAGTGCGCGGAAAGACACCGGGTCGGTCAGCCATCTGCTGATAAAATTCCCGATTGGTGATATCACGCTCTTCCCGGTAATAGGTCTCACCATCAAAAGAAACATAGAAGGAGACTAACGTCACCCCAAGCTGTTCTGCTCGCTCCCTGCCCAGGTCACAGGAACTGTCGCTCACAATCTGAAATCTTGCCATGTTTGGATCGCTCCTCGCCTTGCAGGGACTGTTGCCGTTATAGACTCAGCCCCCGCACACATTCTTTCATTTGATTCAATAGTATACTCTTTCTCTCCAAAAAGCAATCCGCATGGACTGAAGTTCACAAGATGTTCAAAATTGAACCTCTTTAGGTTCAAACAGCCGCCGCAGGTGTATCCCACGGCGGCTGGAAGCTCTCAGGCTGATGTGGCCGCCTCTCCTCACAGGGCGGAGAGACCGTAGCTGTTGGCAAGGGCGTCGATCCGCTCTCCAGCCCGGCACATGGCGCAGCTCTCTGGGGAGTAGGTAGCATATCCTGGGATGTCCTCAGGCGTGAAGAGGCTGTAAATAGGCACCCCCTCCATCTCCTCTAAGGTGCTGAACACTGCGGCAATCCCCTGCACTTTCCCTCCATAATACTGTGCACACTCTACCACACGGCGGATGCTCTTGCCCGAGTTAACCGTAGAAATAAGGATCAGGACATTCCGATCCGCTACCATGGGGATCAGGTTGTCCCGGAAGAGAAGCTGTCCATTGGAATCGTACTCCGGAGTAATCACGTTGATATTCTTGTCACTGTTCACCGCAAAAAGGGTGTTTTTTGCCAGGTGGCGGGCCAGGAATGCGCCCAGCACCTCGCTCCCATCCAGGCAGACGATCGTGTCAACACCCTTCTCATAGGCATAACGCTGAGCCAAAGTCACCGCTGCCTCCCGAGCCATTGTGTGCTCATGCTTCATACGTGTGATGTCGATATAGTGGTTGTTGTGGGAGTGGCGCGTAGCAAAATGCCCCGCGACTACTGACACTTCCAGCTTTGGATTCAGTCTTGAACGGATCGTCGTTCCTTTCATAATCCCGCCTCCTATTTGTCGTAGTTGCCAATTCTCTCCACTTATATTATACTATTTATTGTGAGAAAAATCAATACACTGCGTACTTGTCCCGGAACAGAAAATTTTTTCTCCACCAAAATGAAACCGGGCGCTTTGTACGTCTAATGGGTGAAATACAAGTGGAAGGAGGGCACAGCCTTGAAGGAAGCGGAATACACTCAGCGGGCGATGGCGGAAAAGGAGCGCCTCTACCGCACCTCCTTGATCTATCTGGGGGGCGAGGCAGCCGCCCTGGACGCAGTGGATGAGGCGGTCTACCGGGGCCTGCTGGCCTGCGGCCGCCTGCGCCGCCCCGAGTTTTTCTCCACCTGGCTCACCCGGATCCTGCTGAACGCCTGTGCGGATGAACTGCGCCGCCGGCGGCGGGAGATCGCTTTTGCCCAGCCCCCCGAGACTGCCGCCTCAGACTACGATGCGCTCCCTCTGCGGGACGCGGTGGCCCGCCTCCCCCAGGAGCTGCGGGCGGTGGTGGTGTTGCGCTATTTTTCCGGCTATACCCTGGCGGAGACGGCGGAGATCCTCTCTCTGCCGGCGGGGACCGTGTCCACCCGCCAGCGGAAGGCCCTGGCCCTGCTCCGTCTGGAGCTGTGTGAGGAGGTGTGACCATGGACCGAAAGCAAGAATATGACACCCTGATGCAGGAACTCCGGCATACGCCCCCCGCTCTGGATGGGACACTGGACCGGGCCCTGGCCCGGCGGCAGGCCCGCCGGAGGAGGCTGCGGCCTCTGCGCTCCCTGGCCGCCGCAGCGGCGGTCTTTGTCCTGCTGGTCAATGTCAGCACGCCTTTTGCTCAGGCCTGTTCCAACATCCCGGTTCTTGGCTGGCTGGCCCAGGCGGTGTGCTTTTCCCACAGCCTGTCCTCTGCGGTAGAGCACGACTGGGGGCAGAAGGTGGACCAGACCCAGAGGGACAGCGGCTATACTCTTACCCTGGAAAATCTGATCGTGGACCAGAAGCAGATACACCTCTTTTACACCCTGGCCTGGGAGGACCCGGCGTGTGAATATGCCATGGTCTATGTGGACAGCGAGCGGCTCTCCCCCCGGCCCTCTGTCCTGTCGGACAGTGTGAACGTACCCCAGGACGCCGGACACATCGTGCTGGACTACCGGGAAGAACAGGTGCCGGACCGGCTGGACCTGGACCTCACCGTCCGCCCCAATGGGGACGGCTCTCCCGCCGCCCGGTTCCGCTTCCAGATTACCCTGGATCCGTCCCTCACCGCCGTCGGCCAGATCCTGCCTGTGGAGCAGTGGGTGGAACTGGACGGACAGCAGATCTGTGTGGACCGACTGGAGATCTACCCCACTCACGCCCGGCTGATGCTGAGGGATTCCCCAGACAACACCGCCCGGCTGGTCAGCCTGCTGTGCCGCCTGGAGGATGAGACGGGACGGCAATATGAGCGGGAGGGCGGCCTCAGCGGCTTCTCAGACCCGGATACCGGCTTTCTCACCGAACTCCGGCTGGCCAGCCCCTATTTTCAGCAGCCGGAGCGGCTGACCCTCCGGATCACCGGGGCGGTCTGGCAAGACCCGGAGGAGGCGGAGGTCACAGTGGACCTGGCCGCCGGAACTGCCGCCGGCCTCCCGGAGGAGGTCCAGCTGACCGGGGTGGACGAGGAGTCTGACCGCACCGTGCTATACTTCCAGTACCCCGCCCCTCCGGCGCTGCTGCCCCAGCGCTTCTCCTGGACCTGCCGGTCTCCGGAGGGGGAGTGGCAGGTTACCGAGGGAGGCTCCGGTACTGATACGGACACCGGACTGGAGACCGAGGACCTGCACCTGATCGGCTACCCCTGGGACCAGGTCACCCTGACCCTCAACTGGACCCGGTTCACCCCTCTGGATGTCTCTCTGCCTCTCCCCGCCGCGAATCAAGAATAAACACACCGCCAATGCACGAACCGCCCGCCGGAGTTTCCGGCGGGCGGTCTGTTATCATTCTACTGTGCTCCGGTTCTGCCGGCGATACTCCGTGGGCAGCTGATGAGCATAAGCTTTGAATGCCTCGGTAAATTTTCCTTGGCTCTCATAGCCCACCTGGGCAGCAATCTCTGCGATGCTTGCCCCGCTCTGCCGCAGCAGCTCCATGGCCCGGCGCATACGGTACTCCTTCATATAGGCCCCAATGGGCTGGCTGTACACCGCCTTGAACACCGCTTTTAAGGTCGCGGTGTTGATGAGATACCGCCGGGACAATTCCTCAATAGTATACCGCCGTCCCAGGTCCCCGATGAGCAGGGCATGGATCTCTTGGATCGTCTCCACTTGACGGGAGTAGTACCGGTCCAGCCGCTTTTCCCGCTCCGGCTCCAGAGCTGCCAGAAACAACAGAAGTTCCAGGGTCTTGAGCCTGCAATATGGCAGCCGCAGAGGCTCCGGCGCAGTATAGAGTGGATCAAAAATCTGAGCAGAGGCTGCTCCAGCAGGCAGAGCCAGAGGCTCCCCCCTAGGACAGAGCCTGTCCAGCAGGGACTTCCCATCAATCCCAGCCTCCTCCACCAAGGGGAGAGGCGTCCGCTCCAGCTGTTCCAGATCCAGGGCCACTGTGATCCCCTCATAATAGCCAAGGGGGAGATTGATGGTGGATACGGCACAGCAGTCCATGGTGTGGACATCCAAGTCCCCAGGCCCCAGATAGACCGATGTGCCCCCCTTCATATCCCAGCCAATCCGGCCCCTGCGGCAGTGGTTGACCTCCAGCACATGAGCCAAAGGCGCATGCTCTGTCTCAATCCGTGGGGCGTGGAAGCGGATCCAGGAGAGTTCCACACCGGGAAACGGTTCACAGTGCTCCAGACCGCCCCGGAGAAGTTCCTCCTCCGGCGCATGAAACAGGCGCCTATCCATGACCCATTCCCCCTGAACTTTTGGGGCAAGAGATCTCTACCATCTCCTCGATCATGTGGTGAAGCGCCTGGGCCTGGGCGGTGTCCGCTGCCCGATAATATACCTCTTTGCCCTCCCGACGGCTGACCAGCAAGTGGCTGGAGCGCAGCAGACGCAAGTGGTGAGCCACCGCTGGGGGTGTCATTTCCACGATGGCGGCCAGCTCGGTCCCGCAGGCCTCGCAGTGGCACAGCAGCCAGAAAATCCGCAGGCGGCTGGCGTCACTGAGCTGCTTAAATAGGGCCGACACTGTCTGAAGTTCCTCCACCCGTGGGATATGATCCGGCGGGAGGGTCTCCGGCCGGTTTGGACGCTGACACTCTGACATGGCGCCTCCTCCTCTCTTTGTCACCAGTATACCACGCGCCCGCAGGTTTGCAAATGGTGGGATCCTGCCCTCCTGATCCGGTTTTTTCCCAATCAGGAATGAATTTTTCCCAATCGGAAAAAAATACAGCAGATCAGTTGACTTCCGTTGTCCCCCTGCGTATGATAAAAACATAAACGATTAAGCAAACTTTTAATCAACAAAAAGGAGAGGGCCCAGAATGAAAAAGACCTATCAAATCGAAGTAGACTGCGCCAATTGCGCCAATCTGATGGAGAACGCTGCAAAAAAGACCCCCGGAGTCCAAAATGCTGTGGTCAATTTCATGACCCAAAAGATGATCGTGGAATTCGAAGATGGTCAGGAGCCCAAGGCTGTTATGCAGGCGGTTCTGAACGCCTGTAAAAAGGTGGAGCCAGACTGCGAAATCGCGCTGTAAAGACCGGCGCCGCGCCCCAAACGCCGATGGCCGCAGGGGCGCATTTTCTTTCTCTTATCATTCAACTCATGGCGAATGGTTGCTTTTTGAAGGAGGTTTTACTGTGAACAAAAAGCAGAAAAAAATGCTTGCCCGGATCGTCTTGGCCGCAGTTCTGGTGGTGATCCTGGGACTGCTTCCCATCCGGGGACTTCCCCGGCTGGCCCTGTATCTCTTTACCTACCTGGTGATTGGGGCTGACATTTTGAAAAAGGCCTTCCGAGGAATTTTGAACCGGCAGGTCTTTGATGAAAACTTTCTGATGGCCGTGGCCACCATCGGGGCCTTCGCCCTGGCCATCGCCTCCCGCAGTGGAGACTATACTGAGGCCATTGCGGTCATGCTGTTCTACCAGGTAGGCGAACTGTTCCAAAGCTACGCTGTGGGCAAGAGCCGGAAGAATATCAGCGCTCTCATGGACATCCGCCCAGACTACGCCAATATCGAGCGGGACGGAACACTGGAGCAGGTGGATCCAGATGAGGTGGCCGTTGGCAGCATCATTGTGGTCCAACCCGGCGAGAAGATCCCCCTGGACGGTCAGGTCATCGAGGGCAGCTCCACCCTGAACACCAGCGCCCTCACCGGTGAGAGCCTGCCCCGAGAGGTCCAGGCAGGCGAGGCAGTCATCAGCGGCTGTATCAACATGACCGGTGTGCTGAAGCTCCGCACCACCAAGGAGTTTGGAGAGTCCACCGTCTCCAAGATCCTGGATCTGGTAGAGAACGCCAGTTCCCGCAAGTCCAAATCTGAGGACTTCATCTCCAAGTTTGCTCGGATCTACACTCCGGCGGTATGCTACGCAGCTCTGGCCTTGGCCGTCCTTCCACCGCTGAGCCAAATGCTGTTCCTGGGGGCAGACCCTGCCTGGGGGACCTGGCTCTACCGCGCCCTCACCTTCCTGGTCATCAGCTGCCCCTGCGCCCTGGTCATCAGCATCCCCCTGAGCTTTTTCGCCGGTCTGGGCGGCGCCAGCAGGGAAGGTATCCTCATCAAAGGCTCCAACTATCTGGAGACTCTGGCCCAGACCCGCTATGTAGTCTTTGACAAAACGGGCACACTCACCCGGGGCGTGTTCGAGGTCAATGATATTCACCACAACCAAATGAGCCAGGAACAACTCCTGGAGTACGCCGCCTTGGCTGAGAGTGCCTCCTCCCATCCCATCAGCAAAAGCCTGCAACGGGCCTATGGACGGGAAATCGACCGCAGCCGGGTCACCAATATCCAGGAGATCAGCGGACACGGCATCACTGCTCAGGTGGATGGCATCTCAGTCGCTGCAGGCAATGATAAGCTGATGCGGCGGCTGGGGCTGGAGCCCATCCCCTGTCACAGTGTGGGTACCATCATTCATATTGCGGTGGACGGGGCCTACGCAGGCCACATCGTGATCTCGGATGTGGTAAAGGAGCACTCCAAAGAGGCCATCCAGAAGCTGAAAGCCACAGGGGTGAAGCAGACCGTCATGTTGACCGGCGACGCCTGCTCGGTGGCTGAGGCGGTAGCCGCCCAGCTGGATGTGGACCAGGTGTACAGCGAGCTGCTGCCTGCTGACAAGGTCTCCAAGGTGGAGGAACTGCTGGCGCACAAGGTCCAGAAGGAAAAACTGGCCTTCGTGGGGGACGGAATCAATGATGCTCCGGTACTGTCCCGTGCCGACATTGGCATTGCCATGGGCGCTATGGGTTCCGATGCCGCCATTGAGGCTGCTGATGTGGTGCTGATGGATGATGACCCCATGAAAATTGCTAAGGCCATCCGGATCTCCCGCAAGTGCATCCGGATCGTCTATCAGAACATCGCTTTTGCCCTGTTCGTAAAATTTGCCTGTATGGCCCTTGGGGCTGTCGGCATCGCCAACATGTGGCTGGCTATCTTCGCCGATGTCGGCGTGATGGTACTGGCCATTCTTAACGCCATCCGTGCCCTGTTCGTACACAAGCTGTGAAAGACTGAAACCGGCGGGACCGCAGTATGCGGTCCCGCCGGTCAGCTTTTCCTATCAAACCAACTGAAACAAGCGGGCTCTTCCCGCCGCCTCGAACGCCAGCAGCTGGCGCTTCCGATCCAATCCACCAGCATATCCGGTCAGGCCGCCGTCCGATCCCACCACCCGGTGGCATGGCACCAGAATGGAAATCGGATTGCGGGCCACAGCCCCACCCACTGCCTGTGCCGACATCCTGGTCTGCCCCAGCTGTTTAGCCACATGAGCGGACAGTTCTCCATAGGTGACCGTAGCCCCGTATGGGATCTGCTGCAGCAGCCCCCATACCGTTTGCTGAAAAGGACTCCCCCTCCAATGGATGGGCGGCTGGAACTCCGGATCATGGCCGGAGAAGTAGCAGTCCAGCCAGCGCTTCGCTTCCTTCAGGATGGAGTTCTCTCCCTCCTTGCCCCCAGGTTCCAGCCCGCGGCCAAAGTACCGCGCCCCCCGGAACCAGATCCCAGCTAAGCCCTCGTCATCCGCAGCCAGCAACATCTCTCCCACGGGAGAATGATATGTATTCTGATACTGCACGGTGTCCTCTCCTCACTCTGATAGACTTCCTATTTTGTTCAGCACAGGAATTGCTGGGAAGCAGTCTGTTCACATCCGCCTGGACCATCGTCCAACATTGACCATATAAAAGATGCAATGCAGCACAATGGCCACCGATACAAAAGCCACATACATCCCGCCCTGCGTGATCAAAGTCAGCAGCCACAGCCCCCACAGCAGATACAGGCTCCAGTACCAGCTGGAGTAGGCAGCCTTTTCTCGAATGGTGACATTCCGCTCGTCCCGCTCTCCCCGTTCAATCTCCTTCCGCTCCTCCGGCGTCCAGCTCCGCTCCACACACGCCATGATCAGACGGGAGCCGGCCACTCCACCCAGGATCCCGGCCGCTCCGAAGCATAGCCCGCTCACCGAAGGTGGGAGCCTCTCCCCCATCATCAGCGCGCTGATAAAAAGGCACACGGCCATCCCCAGGGCAGAGCTTAGCAGCACCATTTCTTTATGCTTGTGTTTCATTGCAGCATCCTCCTGTCGTTTCCGTCCCTTCGGGAGCGGGTTGGTCATTCATCCTCGTCAAACAAAAATACCGTCTCAATGGTCATACCGAAATAGCGTGCGATCCGGTGCGCCAGCAGAAGCGAGGCGTTATACCGCCCGTTTTCCAGTGAAATGATGGTCTGGCGGGTAACATCCACTGCCTCAGCCAGTTCCGCCTGAGACAATTTTCTAGCCTTCCGCAGTTCCGCAATCCGGTTGGTCATACCATCACCCCCATTTTGTAAAGTTTCCTTTACATTCAAAGTATATCATACTGCCCCACGTATGTCAAGTTAGCTTTACATACTGAGGAAGATCTATTTGGACCAAAAGCCAAAAGAAGCTGAACGCAAAAGATAGGCTGGACCATTCAAAAAACGGGTCCAGCCTATCTTTTTCAATCGTATTTTAATGGAATAATGTCAAATCAGCAGACCTTCATAGTCCAACCGTGAGGATCGGCCACACGGCCCCACTGGATGCCGGTAAGCTCATCGTACAGACGCTGGGTGACAGGGCCGATCTTATTGTCGCTGATGATGACCTTCTTATCGCCCTCGGCCAGCTCGCCGATGGGAGAGACCACTGCGGCGGTTCCGGTGCCCCAGGCCTCCTCCAGAGTACCGTCCTCGGCAGCCTGGAAAAGCTCCTCGGCGGAGATACGGCGCTCCTCCACCTCATAGCCCCAGTCCTTCAGCAGCTGGATGCAGGAGCGGCGGGTGATGCCGGACAGCACGGAGCCATTCAGATCGGGGGTAAGGATCTTGCCGGCCACCTTGAACATGACATTCATGGAGCCGACCTCCTCGATATACTTGCGGTGGACGCCGTCCAGCCACAGAACCTGGCTGTACCCCTTGGCCTCGGCCCGGTCGCCGGCCCGCAGGGATGCGGCGTAGTTTCCGCCAGTCTTGGCCATACCGGTACCGCCCTTGACGGCGCGGACGTCCTCGTCCTCCACATAGATCTTGACGGGATTCAGCCCCTCGGGATAGTAGGCGCCCACGGGGCAGACAATGACAATGTACTGGCAGTGGTGAGAGCTGTGTACACCCAGAGCAGCGTCCAGTCCGATCATAAAGGGCCGGATATACAGGGAGGTGTCCTTCTCGTGGGGGACCCAGTCTCGCTCCAGCTTGACCAACTCCGTGATGCCGGCCAAAGCCAGCTCCTCAGGGATCTGGGGCAGGGAGATACGCTCGGCAGAGTCATTCATCCGGCGGATGTTGTCCATGGGGCGGAACAGCTGGATGGAACCATCGTCGGTGCGGTAAGCCTTCAGGCCCTCAAAGATCTCCTGGGCGTAGTGGAGCACCTTGGCCGCAGGGTCAATCTGGAGGGGAGCATAGGGGACAATGCGGGGGTCATGCCATCCCTGGCCGGCGTCATAGTCCACGATGAACATATGATCGGTCATGCTCTTGCCAAACACCAGAGTAGAGGACTCGGGCTTCTCCTTCAAAGTCTGGGCGCGGGTGATCTTGATCTCTTGCATAATGGAACAGCCTCCTAAAGGTAGTAAATTAACAGGCATAGGGCCGCCGCCCGTTCCGGGGCACACTGCTTCGGCGGATGCGGCCGGAACTCCGGCTCTGCTCTGCCGCGATACTGCGGTAAAACGCTTGTTGCCCTATTATACCAGCCTTTTTTTCCAGTTGCAACGGCTGAGCAGCTTCGCTGCCAATATTTTTTCCGTACCTATGGCAGCAGCCTGGGCTTTTCCTTCCATTCCGGCGGTTTTAGTTGTATTTCTTCCCGTCTTCTGATATAATAAACTCCTGATTTCATCGCCTGGAAGGAGGTCCCCTTCTTGAATAGAAAGTTGCATCATCTGTTTCAGCCCAGCCTCCAGCTCTACTTTGTGTGTCTGGTCGTCTTTTCCCTGGCCTCCGCTCTGTTCAGCCTGCCCTTGGCGGCCCTGGAACTGGCAGTGGTGGCCCTGCTCGGGCTGTATCATCGCGCCAACCTCCGCAAACGCCGCCGGGAAGTGACCAAGTACATTGAGAACATCACCGGCACAGTGGATGTGGCCGCTAAGGATACCATGGTCAATTCTCCATTGCCTATGGTCATCTTCCGTCCGGAGAGCGGCGACATCATCTGGACCAACGACCGCTTCCTCAAGCTGACAGATGATGGGGAGCACCTGTTCGACGCCAAGCTATCCGCCGTGATCCCGGGTTTCGATACCCGCTGGCTGCTGGAGGGAAAAAACGAGTGCCCCGGCGACGTGGCATTTGCTGGACGCCGCTTTCTGGTGTACGGGCATCTGGTCCGCGCCAGCGAGCGTGGCGGCGGTTTTCTCGCCACTACCTACTGGGTGGATGTGACAGAACTGTCAGCCGTGCGAGACCGCTATCAGGCCAGCCGGCCGGTGGCGGCGGTGCTGCTGCTGGACAACTATGAGGATCTGATGAAAAACCTCACAGAGAACCAGCGCTCCACCATTTACTCTGAGATCAATGCCCGCCTGGACGCCTGGGTGGATGGGACCGGCGGGATGCTGCGGCGGATGGAGCGTGACCGCTACCTCTTCCTCTTTGAGGAACAGTACCTCTCCCGGTTTGTAGAACAGAAATTCGCCATTCTGGACACCATCCATCAGGTGGTCAATCCCAGTGGCTTGTCTGCCACCCTGTCCATCGGCGTTGGTAAGGACGGCGCCACCTTCCAGGAACTGATGCAGTTTGCCAACCTCTCCATCGAGATGGCACTGTCCCGTGGAGGTGACCAAGCAGTCATCCGCAATAAGTTCACCTTTGAGTTCTTCGGAGGTCGTTCCAAGGAGACGGAAAAGCGCACCAAGGTAAAAAGCCGAGTCATGGCCAACGCCCTCTCTGCCCTGGTGTCCGACTCTTCCGGTCTGTTTATCATGGGACACAAATCCCCAGACAACGATTGTGTAGGCGCCGCCGCTGGTGTGTTTGCCATTGCCCGGAAGAAGGGAATCCCCGCCTATATCATCCAGGAAGCAGGCTCCCCTCCCAGCAAGGTTCTGTCTGACCGCCTGGCCCAGCTGACCGAGTACCGCGGAGCCTTTCTGGCTCCCCAGGAAGCTCTGTTGATGATGGACAACCGCTCTCTGGTGGTAGTAGTGGACACCAATCGCCCGGAGCAGGTACTGTCCCGTGAAGTGCTGGATTCCTGCAATCGGGTGGCGGTCATCGACCACCACCGCCGGGCCGCCACCTATATCGAGGGTGCCGCCCTCAACTACCACGAGCCCTATGCCTCCTCCGCCTCGGAGCTGGTAACTGAACTGCTCCAGTACATCGCGGACCCCACCGACCTGATGCGGGCGGAGGCTGAGGCCCTGCTGGCCGGCATCGTGCTGGATACCAAGAACTTCTCTATGCGTACCGGCGGCCGCACCTTTGAGGCGGCAGCCTTCCTGCGCCGGGCTGGGGCGGACACCGCCGAGGTCAAGCGTTTGTTCCAGAACGACTTGGAGGGCACCATCGCCAAATACTCCATCATCCAGAAGGCTAAGATGTACCGAGAAGGCATTGCGGTGGCCGTGGTGGACCACACCGTTGGCCGCATCACCGCCGCCCAGGCGGCGGATGAGCTGCTGAACATCATTGGCATCGACACCTCCTTCGTCCTCTATCCGGATGGAGACCGGGTGATCGTCTCCGCCCGCTCTATTGGCGAAGTAAACGTACAGGTCATCCTGGAAAAGCTGGGGGGCGGCGGCAATGCCGCCGCAGCCGGCGGACAGATTCCGGACAAATCCTTGACCCAGGTTGCTCAGGAACTGGCTCAGGCCATCGACCAGTATCTGGAGGACGAATGATGCCCGGATGCTGCTCCGGCAG
Source organism: Lawsonibacter sp. (assembly GCA_037257225.1). Classification (GTDB taxonomy): domain Bacteria; phylum Bacillota; class Clostridia; order Oscillospirales; family Oscillospiraceae; genus Lawsonibacter. The sequence continues at coordinate 25,844 of JAYCWP010000027.1, read as the reverse complement.
GATGCCTCAAGTCTCTGCCGCTGGTATTCGGAGTGGTCTGAATGAGATTGAAATGTCAAGATTCTATTTTTAGGAGGAATTTACCATGAAAGTGATTTTACAGCAGGACGTCAAGGGTCAGGGGAAGAAGGGCCAGCTGGTCAATGTCTCTGACGGCTACGCCCGGAATTTCCTGCTTCCCAAGAAGCTGGCTGTTATCGCCACGGCCGAGAATGTGAACACCATGAAGCAGCAGGAGAAGGCCCGCAAGGCCCAGGAGGCTGCCGAGAAGGCGGAGGCCGAGGCTCTGTCTGAAAAGCTGAAGGGGCTGACCGTGAAGGTGGCTGCCAAGGCCGGAGAGGGCGGCCGCCTGTTCGGCGCAGTCACCGCCAAGGAGATCTCCGAGTGCCTGGCAGAGCAGCACGGACTGACCATCGCCAAGACCAAGCTGGTGCTGGAGGAGCCCATCAAGGCCTGCGGCGGCTACCAGATCCGGGCCAAGCTGGGCTATGAGGTCACTGGTACTGTCAATGTGATGGTGGTGGAGGCCTGAGCAACTGCCCTGGACTTCTGATGTGATCCAAAATCATCTTGAAAGGAGGAATTGACATGGCACTGGATGATGAACAGCTGCTGCTCCGGCAGATGCCCCACAGTGTGGAGGCGGAGCAGGCAGTTCTGGGTTCCATGCTCATCGATGCCCGGTGCGTACCAGAGGTCATTGACCAGCTGCGGTCCGATGACTTCTACGTGCGGCAGAACCGGGAGATCTATGAGACCATCTACTCCATGTTCAATTACTCCCTCACCATTGACCCGGTAACGGTGCTGGAGCACATGAAACAGAACGGGGTATACGATGAAAACACCTCCCGTAGCTACCTGCTTCAGCTCATGGACACCACCCCCACCGCAGCCAACGTGGTGGAGTATATCGGGATTTTGAAGGATAAGACCCTGCTGCGCCGGGTGGCTGAGGCCGCAGGCGACCTCACCGCCCTGATCCAGCAGGGAACGGAGACGGGGCAGGACATCCTGGAGGCCGCAGAGCAGCGGATCTATGCTATCCGCCAGGGCCGGGCCGCCCGGGGCCTTATCCCCATCTCCAATGTTCTCATTGATGTGTACGACCGGCTCACCGAGCTGGCCGCCAGCGAATCGGCCATCCCCGGCCTGTCCACCGGTCTGACCGATCTGGACCGGGCTATCTCCGGCCTGAACAAGTCGGACCTGATCCTGCTGGCCGCCCGTCCCGGCATGGGCAAGACCTCCATGGCTCTGAACATCCTTCTGGAGGCGGGTAAGAAGTCTGGAAAAAACGTGGCCTTCTTCTCGTTGGAAATGAGCCGGGAGCAGCTGGCCCTGCGCCTGATCTCCAGCGAGTGCTTTGTAGACAACAAAAAACTGGTCACTGGAAAACTGACCGAGGAGGATTGGGAGAAAGTAGCCGTGGCGGCAGACTCTCTGAATCGCTCCCGCATCTTCATCGACGACGACTCCTCGGTATCCGTGGCCGACATCAGCGCCAAGTGCCGCCGTATGGACAACCTGGGGCTGGTCATCATCGACTACCTCCAACTGATGCAGTCCGCCGGTGGGCGGACCTACTCCGGTGAGAACCGGCAGCAGGTGGTCTCTGATATCTCCCGATCCCTGAAGATCATGGCCAAGGAGCTGGACGTACCTGTTCTGTGCCTCAGCCAGCTGTCCCGTGCCAACGAGAGCCGCAGCGACAAGCGCCCCATGCTGTCCGACCTGCGTGAGTCGGGCGCCATCGAGCAGGACGCTGATATTGTCATGTTCCTCTACCGGGAGGGCTATTACGACAAGGACACCCCAAACCCCAATTTGGCCGAGTGCATCATCGCCAAGAATCGTCACGGTGAGACCCGGACCGTGGAGCTCCAGTGGCTGCCTGAGTTCACCACCTTCGGCAACATGGAGTGGCAGCACGATGAATACTAATGGTATTTTTTTAGTATATTTTTATGGTTTTACCCTAAAAACAGGGCATAGTGGAGTCGGTTCCAGGAGGATCTATGAGTGATTTTTCTGGCCGTCTGTTTCTGGCGCGGGAATTGATCGCGCCCGGCAGCACGGTCCTGTGTGCTGTATCCGGCGGAGCGGACTCTGTGTGCCTGCTCCACCAGCTGTACCGCCTGCGCCGGGAGATCCCCTTCATATTGGTTGCCGCCCATTATAACCACCAGCTGCGCGGAGAGGAAGCCGACCGGGATGCGGCCTTCGTCCACCAGTTTGTATCTTTGTGCTGTGGACGGGACCGCCTCCTCCAACCCAATGGAACATGGCAGGAACTCCCCCCTGTGGAGCTGTTCATCGGGAGCGGAGATGTAGCTGGAGAAGCCCGCCGCCGCCATCACGGCGTAGAAGAAACTGCCCGGGCCATGCGCTATCACTTTCTCCGTCAGACCGCCCAGACCTACAGGAACTGCTGGATCGCTACCGCGCACAATGCCGGGGACAATGCAGAGACCATCTTGCTCCATCTGATTCGTGGTTCTGGACTTCGCGGCCTGGGGGGAATTGCTCCCAGGCAGGGGGATGTGATCCGCCCCCTGCTGTCCGCCTCCCGGGATGAGATCGAGGCGTATCTCCGCTTCTGGGGCCTGCCTTGGCGGGAGGACACTACTAACCGGGATGACGCATACACCCGGAACCGTCTGCGCCACCGGGTACTGCCGGAACTGGAGTCTATGACCCCTGGACTGGCCGCTCGACTGGGAGAGATGTCTGCCCGCCTCCAGGCGGACGAGGCATATCTGATGGAGCAGGCCCGGACTGCCCTTACAGCCCTGGAGGAGATCCCCGGGGGCCTGTCCCTCCCGGCTGAGTCGGTAGCTTCTCTGCCGCAGCCACTGGCGGTGCGAGCCGCCCGTATTCTGCTGGGCCGCATGGAGAATGGAAATGAGAATTGCACTGCCGCCCACTTGGAAGGTTTGGTCGCCCTCTGCCGCAGCGGAGATCCTTCGGCAGAACTAAGTCTCCCTGGCGGCATCATCGCCCGTCGTGTGTACGACCGCCTGATGTTGACCCGTTCCACTCCTCCGGCCGCGCCTGCGGTCCAGATCTCGCTTCCCCTGCCAGGGACTGCGGAGTGGGCAGGCTGGATAGTGCAAAGTATCCCTGAGCTCTATCAGGGGCAGCGCCAGGGGCCCCTTCAGTTTTGGCTGGATCAGAACAAAATTCAGATTCTGACCCTGCGGGGACGACAGACGGGAGACCGGCTGAAGCTGCTGGATCGCCCCACCAAGACCGTCAAAAAATGGTGTGTGGATCAGAAAATCCCGGCCTGGCTCCGTCCAGGTCTGCCGGTGCTGGACTGCGGCGGCAGGCTGGCTGGGGTGGCCGGCTTAGGGCCGGACGCCGCACTGCTCCCCTTGCCAGGAGAACCTGCGTGGCGCATCCAGCTGACCCCGCCACAGGAATTTCAAAGTTTGGCTGTGCCGGAGTCCTCTGGACAACCGCGCAAACAGCAGTAAGTGTGAGGAAAGGAAGAAGTATTATGTTGGAAAAAGATATTCAGGAAGTCCTCTTCAGTGAGGAGCAGCTGGCTCGCCGGGTAGATGAGATTGCTCAGCAGATCACCCGGGACTACCAGGGAAAGGAGATCGTTCTCATCAGCGTTCTCCGCGGCTCCTTCGTCTTTATGGCAGATTTGTGCCGCCGGATTGATCTGCCCTGTACAGTAGACTTTATGGCCGTGTCCTCTTATGGCTCCGGCACCTCCTCGACTGGTCAAGTTCAGATCACCAAGGACCTCTCCGGCGACATCGCTGGAAAGCACATTATCGTCGTAGAGGATATCCTGGACTCTGGAAACACCCTGAGTTATCTGCTGAAGCTGCTGGAGCAGCGCGGTCCCGCCTCCATCCGGCTGTGTACTCTGCTGGATAAACCAGATCGCCGTACCAAGCCTGTGGAGGTCCACTATTCCGGTTTTACAATCCCGGATGCCTTCGTGGTGGGATACGGTTTGGACTACGCCGAACACTATCGCAACCTGCCCTACATCGGGATCTTGAAGCCTGAAGTCTACGGCGGCTGACCCTTCCACGCACCGGAGGGGCCGGTTGGCGGACCACGCCCCCCGCATATACCCACACCGCCGGAAAGGAAGTGTCCTCTCTTGAAGCGATTCAGTTCCCGGGATGTGATGCTCTATCTTATGCTGCTCCTGCTGATGATCTTTGCGATCAACACGGTTCAGCAGATGAATGAGGCGGATGATCCCACATACAGTCAGGTCCGTACCCTGTTTGAGCAGGAGAAGGTCAAATATTTCGTATTAAACGGAAACGATCTGGGCCTACAGATCCGGGAAGAAGGAGACAAGGTCAGCACAGTCCACTACCAACTTTCCGATTTGTCCGTGTTCTATTCGGACCTCCATGAGCTGATCGACCAGCAGCATGAGAGCGGCGTGCTGGAGGGCTATGACTACAAGGTGGGCATCGAAGGAAGCTGGTGGTACCGGATGCTCCCCTATCTGATCCTACTGCTGGTTATGGCTGCCTTCTGGTACATGATGTATCTGCGGCAGTCGGGCGGAAACTCCGGCGGAGGTCCTGGACCCAGCCGCTTCGGGCACGCCCGCACCCGCACTCTGGCTGATCAGGGAAAGAAAGTCACCTTCCAGGATGTCGCAGGTGCAGAGGAGGAGAAGGAAGAACTGCAGGAAATCGTAGACTTCTTGCGGGATCCTCAAAAATTTATTGCCTTGGGCGCCCGCATCCCCAAAGGAGTCCTGCTGGTAGGCCCTCCAGGTACTGGTAAGACGCTGATTGCCAAGGCGGTCGCCGGTGAGGCAGGGGTCCATTTCCTGTCCATCTCCGGCTCTGACTTTGTGGAACTGTATGTGGGTGTTGGCGCCAGCCGGGTCCGCGACCTGTTTGACCAGGCCAAGAAGGAGGCCCCCGCCATCGTATTCATTGATGAGATCGATGCCGTGGGCCGTCAAAGAGGAGCAGGTCTGGGCGGCGGCCATGATGAGCGGGAGCAAACGCTGAACCAGCTGCTGGTAGAAATGGACGGTTTTGCCTCCAACGAGGGAGTCATCGTCATGGCTGCTACCAACCGCCAGGATATCCTGGATCCTGCTCTGCTGCGGCCCGGCCGTTTTGACCGGCAAATCTATGTTGGGCTGCCCGACATCCGTGGTCGGGAAGAGATCCTAAAGGTCCATGCCCGGAAAAAACCTCTGGCGGAGGATGCCTCCCTATCCGACCTGGCCAAAGCTACGGCAGGTTTCACTGGAGCTGACCTAGAAAACTTGCTCAATGAAGCTGCCTTGCTGGCTGCCCGGTCCGATAAGCGCTTTATTACCATGTCCGACCTCCACGAGGCCATGATGAAAGTGATCGCTGGTCCGGAAAAGAGGAGCCGCGTAGTCACCCCCCAAGCCAAACGTCTCACCGCCTATCATGAAGCAGGACACGCCGTAGTGATCCACGAGCTGGACAGCCAGGATCCGGTGCATCAAATCACCATCATCCCAAGAGGTCCCGCAGGAGGCATGACCATCTCTCTCCCCCAGGAGGACCGAGCCTACCAGTCCCGCCGGGAATTGGAGGAGCGCATTGCAGTCTGTCTGGGCGGCCGGGTAGCAGAACAACTGGTTCTGGGGGATGTATCTACCGGGGCATCCAGCGACATCCAAACGGCATCTTCCATTGCCCGTTCTATGGTTACCAAGTTCGGCATGAGTGATAAGCTTGGGGCCATCGCCTACGGCAATGAGAGCGATGAGATATTCATTGGCCGCACCATAGCCCAGGCCCGCAGCTATTCGGAGGAGGTAGCCGGTCTCATTGATGAAGAGGTCAAGGCAATTGTGGATCAGGCATACGCCCGGTGTGAGGAGATCCTCACCCGGTGCAGAAAAGAACTGGAGCTCACTGCCCAGTATCTGCTGACCCATGAGACTATGAGCGGCGAGACCTTCGCCCGGGTATTCACCGATCCAGACAACGAAGAATTCGCCATCCCCACTGCACAGGAGTAATCGAAACAAATGAACGCGCCGGCTGTCCTATGACAGTCGGCGCGTTTTCAGTAAAACAGGAATCCCTTCCACTCCCCCAGTAGCTCCATCGCCTTGAATTTCAGCACATAGCCCCGGTCCTCCTCGGTAATGAGTGCAGCCTGGCCCGGTGAGAAATATCCCGCCGCAGCCGCCTCTTCCACGGTCTCTGAGGCGGCCTCCAGACAGAGGGGCGGGAAGGCTACACACCACCAGTTTTGCCCCTGCCCTTCACCGATGACCACTCGCAGCGCAGTATACTCCCCAGCTGGAAGTGCAAAACCATCATACTCCTTTGTAGGAAACCAGCACTGCTCCAGATGGGCGGTCACCAACTCGTTTCTCCCGGACTCCACCAGTACCTCCTGACCTGCCGCGGCCAGATCCTCCAAATGTGCCTCCAAGGCCGCTTTGGCCTCCTCCAGAGTGGCGTTCTCGGGATAAAAAATCTCCGTCTCGGCCAACACCCGATCCCGTACCCGGAGTTTCAGCGCTTGATCCTCCGCACTATCTGAGTTGGCAATCACATGAAATCGGATCACCCGGTCGGCCAGCTGGGCCTGCTCCTGATCCAGCCAGAAACCGCCCAGCAGTCCACACAACAGTCCAAACATCAGGGCCAGTTCCCAACGTTTCAAATGCCGATCGAACATAAAAAACACCGTCCATCCTATGTAGTACCTTCGTACAGATAGGATGGACGGCTTTTCATTCTTTTAAACCGCCTGGCACAAAAATGTATCTCGGCAGTTCTTCGATAGGGCGGCCCGGGCGGTCTCCGCCGCCTCCTGACAGTCAAAGAGGCCGAAAGCCGTTGGACCGGTGCCGCTCATATTGGCTCCCAGAGCCCCTGCCTGGATCAGGGCAATTTTCAACTCCCGTACTCGTTCCTGCTGCCGTGGAGGAAGAACGTCCTCAAACACATTATACATTCTTCGGGCGGCCCCTCCCAGATCTCCCGCCTCCAAAGCGGAGAGCAGACCGTCTGTATCGGGACGACAGCGCAGACGAACACTATCGATCCGTGCAAAGAGTTCCGGTGTGGAAATAGCAAACTCCGGCTTGCAGACCACCACCCAACACGGCGGCAGGGACGGCAGAGGAGTCAAACGCTCTCCCCTGCCCTCCGCCAAAGCAGTGCCACCTAAAACACAGTAGGGCACATCGGAACCTACCTTCTCGCCAACCTGGGCCAGCTCTGTCGGAGTGAGCGGACTGCCAGCCCGCTGGTTCAAAGCCCGGAGGACAGCAGCGGCATCCGTACTCCCACCGGCCATACCGGCACATACTGGGATACGCTTCTGGATCCGGATGTCCAAATCCTCAGCTGGGCAGCCTAGTGCCTCCCAAAACCGGCGTGCAGCCATAGCGGCCAAATTATTCTCACCTGATGGGAGAAAATTCAGATTGGTACTCACCCGCAGGCCCTTGCCCTGATTGGGAAGGATGGTCAAGGTATCACAAAGGGTGATGGACTGCATCACCATCCGCAGATCGTGATAGCCATCCGGCCGCTTCCCCAGCACATCAAGAGTCAGATTCAGCTTGGCAAAGGCCTGTATCTCCACAAAATCACCTCATCGCTCAGACCCGGATGCGCCGGGCCTCCAGATAGAACCGCTTGTCATGGGCCTCCCCCATGGAGAAGGTCTTGCGAGGCAGCACCCCGTCGTGGATCACGGTGGGGAACAGTTCCTCCTTGCCCATGGCCGGCAGCAGGAACCCCACGGTATCCGGCTGGGCGGACAGGCGGCGCACCACATCCTCTCCATGAATATAATCCACCCTGACCTCTGGATGGGAGCGAATGTACTCGTCCAAGAAGTGCTGCAAGGTGCCCACAGGCAGCTGAGCAGAGGGATGGGAGACCGATACGGTTCCCTCCTGATCTCCAGCTACCCAGGTCAATCGGTGGCCCTCCGGATGATCCGCCCGGCTGCTGCCTGGATAAAAAGCGGTCAAGGCATCCAAAAGCTCATCCGGTCCTGCTCCAAACACCACCCGGTGGATAGGCTCAAACTCCAGGGAATCGTCGTGGAGGTTGTTCAGCTCCACCAGAGCGTACCGTGCAGGCAGGCTGTCCCACTGCTCCGGCGGGCAGAGCTTCTTCTGACGCTCATAGCACTCCTTGGCAGTCGCCAGGGAATGGTTTCCGTCTCCCACAGCAAAGAGCATCACAGGCAGGCCGCTGGTGTGGTACCGGGCGTTAAAGGCATCAGGGTCGGCCAGGGCAGCCAAGGCGCAGGCAGTCTGCTCCCACTGGGCCTGGGTCAGCTCCCATCCCTGAATGTGTCCGCCCCGCTCCATCAGATCAAAATCGTAGAGGGGACGCATTTCTGCCGTTTGCTCGGACAGCGGCTCGATCACAGTTTGGCCCGGATCGTCAGCCAACAGCATCACATGGGGCAGCTCGATGGGGGCATTTTTCCGCACTGCTACTCGGGGCGGGATACGCGAGAGCACCGTCCCCTCGGTGGCCCGGATGGAGGCAGCAGAGCCCGGCTCATAGTCGTACTGCTCCAGATCGATCCGGCCTACCAGGCCGCGGCGGACCTTACCACTGTCCAAAGTACGCTCGATGTAAAAGACCGCATCGGGGTGGACCTGGAACCGATCCTCCCGAAGATAGCGGCTCATTGTGCTGTTGATCTCCATGATGTCATTCTGGGTGTTGGGCCCTTCAAGCCGGCTCTCCGGCAGGATGAGGCGCAGGGCAGAAGGTGCAGCGCCTACCCGCTCCTCCACCCGTTTCCAGTACTCCGGCTGAGAGGTGTACTGGTCACAGGCCACTACGCTCCATTTGCTGTACTCACAGTCCCGCGGCAGAAGAATATCCGCAGGCAGAAAAGGAAGCTTATTTTGATTCATGTTGATCCATCTCTTTCCAAAGAACGTCCGGTTTATTTCTCCAGATATGGTCGCATCCACAGATCAGTCCAGCGCTGCCCGGATCGCCTGGAGCAAGTCACCGAACTCCTCATAGGCGGGCACCTCCGGGTGATCGGCCTTAATAGCGTCTGTGGACTTAAAGAGGAAGCCCGCCTTGCTGGCCTGGATCATGCCCAGATCATTGAAGCTGTCCCCGGCGGCGATGGTATCATAGCCGATGGACTGCAGCCCCCGCACCGTGGTCAGCTTGGACTGGGGGCAGCGCATCCGGAAGCCGGTGATCTCACCGCTGTCCGCCACCTCCAGGGTGTTGCAGAAGATGGTGGGCCAGCCCAACTTCTCCATCAGGGGCTTGGCGAACTGCTCAAAGGTGTCGCTGAGGATAATGACCTGGGTCTCCTTCCGCAGAGCATCCAAAAACTCCTTGGCTCCGGGAAGAGGATCGATCTTGGCGATGGTGTCCTGGATCTCCCGGATCCCAAGCCCGTGCTCCTTCAAAACATCCAGCCGCCAGCGCATCAGCTTATCATAATCAGGCTCATCCCGTGTAGTGCGCTTCAACTCGGGAATGCCGCTGGCCTCGGCGAAGGCAATCCAGATCTCCGGGACCAGAACGCCCTCCATGTCTAAACAAACAATATTCATCCTGATCTGCTCCTTTGCCCACAGGCGTGATGGCGGTTTCTCACCGCCATCATTCGGCCCGCGGATATGATACTTGATTTTAAGAACCTGCCGTTATGCTGTTAGCCCTGCTCGCTCCGCAGTTTTTTGAGGAAGTTCTCCAGGCGGCTGATGGCCTCGGTGATGTCCTGCATAGAGGAGGCATAGCATGCCCGGACGTAGCCCTCGCCTCCAGGTCCGAAGGCGGTACCAGGAATCACAGCCACCTTCTCCTCCCGAAGGAAGCGCTCACAGAATTCGTCAGAACTCAGACCACTGGAGCGAATGCAGGGGAACACATAGAAAGCACCCTTGGGCTCGAAGCAGTCCAGACCGATGCGGTTCAGATTTTCCACCAGATAGCGGCGGCGGCGGTCATACTCCTCCCTCATGTGGGCGGCATCTTCATCGCCGTTGCGCATGGCCTCGATCGCAGCATACTGGCTGGTGGTCGGAGCAGACATGATCGCAAACTGATGCAGCTTGGTCATAGCAGCTACCACCGGCTGGGGAGCACAGGCATAGCCCATACGCCAGCCAGTCATGGCATGGCTCTTGGAGAAGCCATTGACCACCACAGTCCGGTCATAAAGCTGGGGAATATTGGCCGGAGAGACATGGCGCTGTCCATAGGTGAGCTCGGCATAGATTTCATCCGAGATAACCATGATGTCGTTGTCCACCAGCACCTGGGCGATAGCCTCCAGATCCTGGCGCTCCATGATACCACCGGTTGGGTTGCTGGGGAAGGGGAGTACAAGAACCTTAGTGCGCGGAGTGATAGCCGCCTTCAGCTGCTCCGGAGTGAGTCTGAACCCGTTCTCTGCCGTCATTTCCACATAGACAGGGACACCGCCAGCCATCTCAGTGAGCGGGCCGTAGCACACAAAGGAGGGAACAGGGATGATGACCTCGTCCCCACGATTCACCAAGACCCGGAGAGCCAGGTCGATGGCCTCACTGCCGCCTACGGTAACCAGGATCTGGTTGGTGCCGTCATACTCCAAATCAAAGCGGCGGCGGAGATATTTGGAGATTTCCTGCCGCAGCTCCAGCATACCTGCGTTAGAGGTGTACTTGGTGTGGCCCTGCTCCAAGGAACAGATACCTGCCTTCCGAATATGCTCAGGGGTGACGAAATCCGGTTCGCCGATACCCAGGGAGATGGCGCCGGTCATCCCCTCCATGATGTCGAAAAACTTGCGGATGCCCGAGGGCTTGATGTTCTGGATCTTCTGAGAAATGATCTGATCGTAATTCATGAAAAGATAAACTCCCTTTCCTATGGCTCCTGGCGGCGGAATGCCAAACATTTTCCTTACAGTGCTTTTAACAAAAGCGGGCAGCAGTGCCAGTCATCCGCTTCAGGAATCAGGCACTCACCCACTAACTGGGCTCCCCCGTTGGATATGGCCAGATGTGATGACAGTCAGGCCAAATGTGCCGCTTGTCAGGTACATACTCGAATCCCATCCGCCGGTAGATCATCGCAATGCGGTCAGAGCCGTCTCTTTGGGGCGCCGCCTACACCTCAATCAGGACGGTAACGCACTTCTAGGCCGTCTGCATGTTCTCAGATCCACCTGCATAGCGGTCTGAGCTCTCCACCATTATAGCTGATTTTTTTCCGGAACGCAACGGAGAACCTTGGGCGGACGTGTATGGGGCATCAAGCGTTCTGGGCATGGGGATTGTGGTGCAGCAGCGCTTCCAGCTGCTCCCAAAGACTGGTTTCTCCCCAGCGGATGCAGGTGTCCAGCAGGACCTCCTGGACGGGACCGATCCATGCGCTCCACAGGAACAGCTGGCAGGCAAAGTTTGGGTCTGCTTCCAGCTGCTCCAAAACCGCACGGAGGAAGTTATCGTCCCACATATAGGGCTCTACTGACTCGTCCAGGAGCACCTCTGCGGCCTCCGGGTTATCCAGGTGCGCCTGGGCCGCGTCCAGAAGGGTACGCCACAGCTGCAGGGCCAGGAGCGGATTCCGGCGGCGGACGGTCTCCAGCAGTTCGTCAGTCAACCCTTCTTGGATCAGCTGCTGTTCCCTGGGAGAAAAGACGTGGGGAAAGCGCTGGAGCAGCAGCTCGCACAGCGCGTTCTCATTGCGGGCGAGGTCCCAGCACCGCACCGTCTCCTCCGGAGAAAAGTAGACATGAAAATACTCCTTCCAGTGATGGGCCAGGACCTCCTCATATACCTCGGAGGATGGTGCACTGTCCCCAGCACAGAAAAATCCCTCTACCTCGCACAGACCCTCCAGGATCCGGCATAACCAGTCAGGCCAGACAGGGTCGGAGCCGTCGGCGGGAATCTGGGGCAGAAGTGCCTGCCAGAAGGAGCCCAGCTGTTCTTTTGAGAGTGCGAACTCCGGAGCAAAGACCTCTGTACCAGCCTGGGCAATGGCCAGGAGCTTCTCTGCGTCCAGAACCGGATACTTTGCGAAAAACGCGCGGAGCAGCTCCAGCCGATCAGGTTCCAGCCCCCCAGCGGAGCGCAGACCCCTGGAGACCCCGTAGGCAGTCAGCTTCCAGAGCGGATCATGGGCTCCCTCCTCCCCGCCGCAATAGATCCTCATTCCCTCCAGAATAGAAAACGCCCCCTGTTCCAGCGGGACCAGCGCCCGGTTGATCTGCTCCGCACGCTCCTTGCGTTTCAAGTCTGTCGCAGCCCTTCTGGCATCGGGGAGGGAGGACAGATCCCCACAGTCCCCGCACCAGCCGCATTCCCAGCTGTCTCCCCGGACTGTAACTGGGGAGCCGCACCACGGACAACAAAACGACATATCAACCGCCTCCTCTTAAATGTTAAAGGTATTGTATCACGAAACGGACCGGTTCGGCGAGAAAAATGCTCCGCTGAGGGCACAGAGATCTCAGCGGAGCAGATTGGAAACTTTTGTTTGATTGGGTTCAGACCTTACGGATGATGCCCATGGGGGTGCATTCACTGGACTGGCCCAGGGGGTTGTCCCCCAGAATCTTGGCCAGCTGATCCATTGTGGGCTCTTTTTGGGAGAAGCCCAGGATGTTGGCCCCCAGGTCGTTGATGTCCACGATAGCCACCGGATGACCCAGGGCGGCAGCCAGCTTCCTGGCGGTGCCGTTGGGGTCGTCAGGAGTGAGGACTACATAGTGGTCATAGGGCGGGATGGTCCCTTCGGTGGGGCCGTCGATGCCCCGGGCCTTGGGTCCGGCGACGATGTAGAACCAGCCCCGCTGACGGAAGAGCTTGCCGATCACGCTGCAAAAGGCGGCAAAGAGGATCCGCAGAGTGCCGCATTCCTGAAGGGCCATCTCCATGGTCTCCGGAATACCCAGGCCGATGCCGGCAGGTGTCTTGGTGACATAGCGGCTGAGGGTGACAGCCAGCTTGCGGGGCTTGATGTCCTCCATGGGAATGGCGCGGCTCTGGGTACAGGCCACCGCCTTCTCCGAGATAAAGAGAATGTCTCCCTCCTGCATCCTGTCCCCGGCGTACTGAAGCACCACGTCCTCCATGCGGTCCGCCTTAGTGATCAGGTGGGTCTTGATGGGGATACGCTGATAGTCCACGCCGTCCACGGTACGGATCAGCTGCTTGCCCGGGTTGGCACTGTATACGGTCTCTTCGCTCATTGGTATCGGCTCCTCTCCACGCGGGACGGGCCCGCGGTGTCATTGTCATTCCGTATTGTGTCCAGCCGCCCGGTATTTCACCCGGAGCGGGGAGGTCTGCGGGGGATCTCCCCCAAAACAGACCTATTATATCACCCTGATCTCCCGGTTTCCATACAGGCCGGGAATTTTTTTCGGTCAAATTTACTGAAAATCCTCCAGTTCCTCAGGCAGGGGACGTCTGCGGTGCTCTGCCGGCCCCCACGCCGGCAGCGGGAGCCGCTGCATGGCCCCAAAGGCCCGGGCCTTCAGCCCCGGATAGCGGCCATTCAGCTCGTAGATCAGTTCCTTGATCTCCTGCCGCTTGGTGTTGCCGTTGGCGGGACAGGGATTTTCCACCACAGGCAGGTCAAGGCGTGCCGCCGTGTGGCGGATCAGATTTTCTCCGCAGTAGAGCAGTGGTCTGATCTGAGTGATCTCTGTCCGATCCAGCCAGGTCACTGGCTGGAAGCAGGAAAGCCGCCCCTCAAAGATCAGAGACAGAAAAAAGGTCTCTACCGCATCATCATAATGGTGCCCCAATGCAATCTTGTTCAGCCCTCGTTCCTTCAGGGCACTATGCAGCGCTCCACGGCGCATTTTCGCACACATAGAACAGGGATTTTTCTCCTTGCGTACATCAAAAATAACGTGGTGAATCTCACTCTCCAGCAAAGTAAAGGGGACATTCAATTCCTGGCATAAATGGGCCACCGGCGTAAAATCCATTCCAGGCCGTCCGTCTGCATGTCCCATATCCAGGGTAACAGCCTCCACTTGAAATGGAATGGGGTAGAATTCCCGCAGCTTAGCCAGTGCCATCAGCAGCATCAGCGAATCCTTGCCGCCAGAAACACCTACGGCAATACGGTCATTTGGTGCAATCATCTCATAGTCCTCCACACAGCGGCGGACCAGGGAAAGAATACGGTTCATTTTACGTCCTCCAGAGGGGAAAAGTTCCGTTTTCCGGAACATTTTCAGTTGGTAAAATCGAAAATCGAAAGCGAGAAAACAAGAGATATCGCGTGATAAATTAAGAAAACAAGAGATTTCAGCGCATGAATTAAAAAACGCACAAAAACAGGTTGACACTGCGCCGCTCAACTACTATAATACAAAATGTTCCGCTTGTACAGTGGAGCAGCTGATTTTGTTGTAAATCAACTTTTCGATAAGTAAAAGTAGAGGAAAATGGAGGTTTTACCTATGTCCACTTTTATGGCCAACAAGGGTAACATCGAGCGTAAGTGGTATATCCTGGACGCTGCGAACAAGCCCCTGGGCAAGACCGCTGCCACCGCCGCTACCCTGCTGCGCGGCAAGCATAAGCCCGAGTTCACTCCCCACGCCGACTGCGGCGATTGCGTGATCATCATCAACGCTGAGAAGGCCATTCTGACCGGCAAGAAGCTGGATCAGAAGTACTATCGCCACCACTCCGGTTGGGTCGGCGGCCTGAAGGAAGTCAAGTACCGCACCCTGATGAGCGAGCGTCCCGAGCTGGCTATGAAGCTGGCTGTCCGTGGCATGCTGCCCAAGAACATCATCAGCAAGGATTCTCTGACCCGCCTGAAGATTTATCGCGGCGGTGAGCATGAGCACGCCGCCCAGAAGCCCGAGATCTGGGCTGCCGAGTAAGCAGGAGGTAGACGATCATGTATAAGAGCAAGAAGCCTTATTTTTACGGTACCGGCCGTCGGAAGTCCTCCGTGGCCCGTGTGCATCTGTTCCCCAACGGAACTGGTTCCATCACCATCAACGGCCGTGACATCGATGATTACTTCGGCCTTGAGACCCTGAAGCTGCTGGTTCGCCAGCCCCTGGTCACCACCGAGCAGCTGGGCAAGGTGGACATCGTTGCCACTGTCACCGGCGGCGGCGTCACCGGCCAGGCCGGCGCCATCCGTCACGGTGTGGCCCGCGCCCTGCTGCTGGCCAATGAGGAGTTCCGCCCTGCCCTGAAGGCTGCCGGCTTCCTCACCCGCGATCCTCGTATGAAGGAGCGTAAGAAGTACGGTCTGAAGGCCGCCCGCCGCGCTCCCCAGTTCTCCAAGCGCTGATCCATCTGGAGTACAATGCTCAATCCCGGGAATCTCAAGGATTCCCGGGATTTTTTATATTGTTGAAACATGCAAACGGTCTGTTCTTTGTTGTGGTATGCCCATACGAAACTAGGTAAGAAGTTCGACTTACAGGATGGCAGCATTTGAGACAAAAAAGCGTGCGGAACGGCTGAGCCGTTCTGCACGCTTTTGCTTGCTTGAACGCCAGATCAGGCATCTTCAAACGAATAAACAATGGAACTACAAAATCTATTCGTCCAGTAAATTAAGCTTCAAGGAAAATCCGGGAAGATCTCCCTTATCCTCACCGATAGCATCCTGATTGGAAACTGTGACAAGTTGGATCCCTTCAAAATCCGTCACACACCGTTTCGGATCTCCTTGCACCCGCATTTCAAATCCCTGCTCTGTCGGAGCAGAAAATGCCATAACCGCACCAACAGCACGGTCTGTGCTGCAAATTCGTTCCCATAACAACTCTCGGATCCGCACATTCACTCGTCCAACGAACACGCCTGGTTTCAGTTCCAAAAACCACCTTTTGAGTTCTCCACGAACATTTTCTGGTGCACCGTCCATGACAATGACCGTCATTTTGTCACCTCATTGCCCGCATAATTCTTTCCTCCAGATGCTGTATCCATTTTATCATCCCAAAGTGTTCCAACTCGCGCCCCATTGTCCTGTTCTTCCTCGCTCTCTTCCTGCAGAATCCATGTCAGGTCACGGGCGATACGGGACAAAATGTGGGCATTTGCAAAATATGCTCTGCATTTCATCCGAATCAGCTTCTTCTGGTCATTCCCAGACGTTAATTCTCGGACCGCTTCAAAAGCAGCCGGAATCGTAGTCTCCACTTTGTAGAGATCTGCCACATCGTAGACAAAGGAGAGCTGTTTCCCCGTATGGATAAAACCAAGCCCCGGTGAATATCCCAGTGATACCACTGCAGCGTGGCACAAACCGTACAGCAGAGCGTTGGCCTCAGACAATGCCTGATTGATCGGGTCAGCCTGATCCCATTCCTCCCCCTTGTAGGATCTCTTTTTCCATCGTACCCCTGTCGTTTTCGCTGCCAGCTCATAGGCTTTTCGAACTCTGATTCCCTCCATGCCGCGCAACTGCTGAAGAGTTAGGCCATCGGTCTTCATCTTGGAAAATCGAATCTGATACATCCGCTTTGCAGTTTCCAAATGTCTCTCCTGATCCATGCATGCCTTTGCCTGGATCAACAGATTTTTTGCACTTCTGGTTTCTCCGATCCCAGCCGCATAAAATCGCTCTCCATGCTCCCCACACCAGATGGCCATACATCCATTTTCACAGATCGCCCGGATCGCCGCGTGAGTCACACTGGTCCCCGGCCCCAGCAAAAGACAGGTCATTGCTGCGATGGGGATTGGCGTCCTGCCCGCTTTCTGAATGGCAACGATCGCTGTATCATTTTGCTCAATCACCGCATGTTCGAGGTACAAATAGCTGATGCTGTCTCCCAGCTTAGGAAGTTCCTGCAAATTTTTCATCTCACACCCCTCCTCTTTTCTCTGGAAATCTCCCCACATACGTAGGGTGTGCCTCTGTTCGTATCATTGCATGGTGGTCTGTCACCGGTTCATCCCCACGTACATGGGGTTTACGGCTTTGACAGCCGCGTGGAATGGTGCGCCTGCGGTTCATCCCCACGCACGTGGGGTTTACTCGTACATGGCGAGAGATTTTTCGGTCAAGCCCGGTTCATCCCCACGCACGTGGGGTTTACGGCAGACCAAGCGTTATTCTCAGCGGCATTGGCGGTTCATCCCCACGCACGTGGGGTTTACATGGACAACGTCTATCTTGATACGTATTATTTCGGTTCATCCCCACGCACGTGGGGTTTACCCAAGAGACAGGAGAAATCGCCGATTTTGAATCCGGTTCATCCCCACGCACGTGGGGTTTACTGGAACCCTATGAAAAGAGCGGAAAATATCAGCGGTTCATCCCCACGCACGTGGGGTTTACGGCGGGATGAGTATGGACCTCTGCCTAATATGACCGGTTCATCCCCACGCACGTGGGGTTTACCTCCCATTTAAGGCCAGCAAGTACCATGATTACGGTTCATCCCCACGCACGTGGGGTTTACGAAACAACATACATACCAGGGACATCTTTAGACGGTTCATCCCCACGCACGTGGGGTTTACCCACCTACGCTCAATCTCTGGATGTTTGGCATCGGTTCATCCCCACGCACGTGGGGTTTACTGCACCAGTTCCGCAGGATCCGGTTGTCCCGCCGGTTCATCCCCACGCACGTGGGGTTTACACTAAAATACAGGATAGAAAAGAGGGGAATTTTCTTAGATCCCCCCTATTCCATCAGAAAAAGTTCCAAACTGTATTTCTAGTCTTGGCAATCACGGCTGGAGTAACAGCATCCCCAGTCCGTATGATTTTCCTGGTCCCACACCATTTTGAACCGTCTGCCGGAACCGTTCCACATCCGTGACTCGAAGTGAGCCTTGGTAATGATAACTGTCCAGGTACATCCGGCCGCCCCGTTCCTCTGCGTGCCGGCCAAAGCGCTGGCTGCCCTCTAATTCTTGCAGGGAGACCAACTGAAACCCATTTTGCTCCCCCTTGCGCGCCAGCCAGCTGCAGCGCTCCTCCACGGTACGCAGGACTCGGCGCTGACTATTGCTTTTCCCTTCCTGGGCAACCTTTTTACACGGAGATGCCAGCAGATCAAATCTCCAAATCTGGCCATTCCGCATGCCCCGCAGCCAATGAGACAGATCCCGCTCCCCGGAAAACTGCATCCCTGGCAGCAGCCTGTCCTTTTGAATTGGTTGTGCGGAATAGAGGTAGATCGCAGTCTCACTTCCCCGCTCCCGCAGCCGATAGAGCACACCTGCATCCTTTCGGCTGGCCTCAAAAAGTCCCATCACGATTCGGTGCAATTCCTGGCAGTCCCCAAGTGCGCGCTGAATACCTCTGTTCTGAATGGAGAGTTCAATTTTCGTTAGATACATGGGACACCTCCCTGGTGATCACGCCGCGATAGACCTGCCGGAGGGCAAAATCTCTCCCGCCAGATACCCGGTGGTCAGCGCGGGTATAGCTCCCGGCTCCTGGCTGCGGAAGCTCACTCTCATAATAAAAAATATCCGGTTCCACCCCGTATTCTCTCTGCCAAACGATCGGATGTCGTTTGATGGCGTCTATCACATCGGAGTATTCCTCTGTCACGCCCTCCAAAACCGGCCGGGAAGGAACACAGTTCTTTCTTCCCAGATAGATAGGCCAAAATGGCCGCTTTAGGGCCGCCGTGATCCGCTCTAACCACACATCTTCCATTTCCAGCGCCACCAGGAAGCTGGCGTCCTGGAGATACCATCTGGGGGAGAGGATCGTATTGCTCGACCGCGTTTTCCCTTCTGCATTATAGAGCGGGTGCCCCTGTATCGTTTGAAAGTCCAGCATTCGGACACCGGGACGGTCAGCCCGCACCGCCATACAGATATGAGCAGACAGATCCGCAATTTCCTGGTCACCCCGTTCCAGACCCAAGGCACAGGCCAGCAGCCCTGTCACTCCGGACTTGCTGGGAAAGTCCCCGCTGTCCCGGACGTCCCACTTAGCGTGATCTCCCCAGGACTGCAGCGCCCCTTCCAGTCTCAACAGTAGTATCTTGCCCATGGCTACGCCTCACTCCAGCGTTCCGGCCACTTTTTCTACCAGTTCTGGCAGAGAAGCACAGACCGCTGTCTCACAGCTGGGTCGAATCGAATAGGGCGCCGGACAGAACCAGAAGCGGTGCTGAACCGTCAGCCCAAACCCATTCTGAATGCTGTCAACCTGGTCAGCTAGAGCCTGGATGCTGCCCTTCACCAGGTCATAGTCATTGCTGGATTCCGGCTTGATCGGGTGCACAAAGGCATTTACCATGCTCACCGGCACTTTTTCCTCCTTGCATTCTACCAGGATCGCGCTGGGCAGTACATTCCCGGCAAAGCTGTTCTGCTTCCCCGAAGGATTTGTCAGCGCCATAGTGCGGACCAGAGCAGGGATTGCCACCCGGATCAATGATTCCTCATTCGGTGTGTATTTTAGATTTTCCCGCAGGATATCCGTGTCCAAGGAGGCATACAGATAGTAACAGGCGGAGTTATAGTCCGTATCGCCAATCATGGCAGAGCCCGTTTCCTCCATTGTGGCTCCAGAGAGCAGATCATCCATAGCGGTAAAGTAGTCGGACTCCATATTCAATTTGTTGGTGGAGATGGCGTGGGCCACCTGCATGGCGGCCTCCACATCCCGGAAGGCATTGGAGGTGACCATCCGGCCAAACAGGGCCATATCCAGGGTAATGGGCCGGACCTCTGCCCCCTTCACCGCCTCCTGGAGTTCTTTGGCCTTCATTGCCTTGACCTCTTTCACAGTGGAGCATCCATCCAATTTTTCCTTGATGGCTTCGGCTACTGCCTGGATATCCTCCGGAGCGTAAAAGACGATTTGTGCTGTGTACGCCCCCTCTTTATTCTCATTCCCTTCCTTGTTGCCAAATCCGCTTATTTTAGGGAGCACCGTCTCAATATACTCCGGACTCACCCCCATCTCCCGCAGCTTTTCCGCCACCAGATTCGGAAGCTGACGGGTGCGCATTCCCAAATTCTCTGCACCCACAGTCTGGTAGAGCAGCGGAGATAGACGCCAGCTGCGCTTTAGGCACTGGCTGGATACCCGTCCCCGGGTCGTCCCACCAAATATACAGGACTTGGGTGCGCCGGAGTCATCCCGATTCAGGTTCACCGGGGGATAATTTTTCAGCATATGGATCTCATACAACATAGCGTTTAATCTCCTTTCTCACTGTCATGGTTTGTATCAGGTTTGATGTACAGGGCTTTGGCCCACTTCCGCTGGACAGTCTGTTTCTCCCCATTCCAATAAAGCAGGTCGTTCAATAAGCTTTCACAGTCCACCGCATATCCCTTGGAATGGGCCACCTGGATCAGCCGAAACAGCTTGGTGAGCAGAAAACCATCTCCCTCCCAAGACAAGTCCAGAAGTGTCTCCAGACGGTGCCCCATACTTTGAGATATCGTCTGATCTTTTCCCAGCCGGAAAAAGATCTGTTCCAACGGCTGCCTGCTTTGCTCCCGTGGCTCCCACATACAGTGGATACAGGCCGCCGCAAATATCCGATCCTCCTGCCAGGGCAATGCATCTGCCGGGAGACACTGGTAAAATACCCGGACCGCCCGTCCATCCGCCTGTTCCAGCATAGCGCCCGCCTCCCGCCTCAGAGAAGTACGATCTCCTTTTGGAAGATCGTCCAACCGCTCAAAGAACGCTCTCATGCCCTCCTGTTTCATAATTTACTCCCTCTCTTTCGAATGGCCGCGATCTCCTTCTGCAACAATTTCTCCTGGGCGCCCATGACCTGAACCAGAGCCCTGCCCCGGAGAGTCAGTTGACCCAGCGCCCAGTCCGCACAATTCAGTGCCTCTCTAATCTGGTACTCTCTGACTTGCTCCGCACGAACCATATAATCCACATTCGGTTGCGCCAGTGCCTCAAGTTCTTTCCACAACAGCTGCTCATACACCCCATAGAGGCGCTGCTTGGCCTGGACGCGGCACTCATCCGGGATTTCCTTTTGCTGTAAGGACTTATACAACGCTTTTCCCAGCCGTTCCGCCCGGTCGATATAGTCTATGATATCATGCAGCGCATACTCGTTTCCCAGCAGTCGAACCAGGAGTCGCAGGTCATGCCGTTGACTGCGCAGATAGCTGGCCTGGCTGGTCTGTACCCCATAGAGCGTCAAGGAAAGCGATCCATCCGGCTGGTCAAGGTTCATGTATTGGCTGATGATTTGCGGCGCCTGCTTCAGGTCGATCAGGCAAGTAAGATTGCGCCAGATACTCTCGTCTTCTGACGGCTTCCAATTAAATCGTCCCTTACTGCTGATGCGATACACAACATGGGGATCTGTCCAGGCATTTGTGACCTGGTAATTCATCCCCTGACTGAAGTACACCTGTGATACTCTATTCCCCTCCTCATCCGGAATCAGATGGATCCTACGGGCCGGGAACAGCATTCCAAACAGCCAGGACGTCTGCGCGACCTGCTTCTTGGCCTCCACTTCCTCTATATTTCGCCACAGAACTGGCGGCTGGTCAAAGGGAATCCCAATGCGGTTCAAATTCAACATTCCAAATGTAAGGGTCTGAAACAACGACTTTCCTCGAATCAGGGCAAACCAAGGTGGTGCTCCGTTGACGTTGGACGGATAACCTTGAACACCAGCTGTACAAAACATCTGTGCAGTCAGCATCATGCGCAGAGCCTTCCCCGGCGTGTAAACTGGCGGCTCCCGCCGGTGGTCAAAGTGGATATGGTTATTTCCATTGGGGGCAGTATAATCTAAAACGGAAACTGGCTTAGGCTTCTGATCCCACTCGCTGCGATATGTTGTTTGGAGAAACGGCCGCTCCATGTCAAACAGATCGAAACTGACTCCCTCAGCTTGGTTCATTGCCACATAGTCCCGAATCCTGTCCAGGTCAAACTGTCCCTCTTCCAGCAGATCCTCCAGCGCCTCCGTGTCCTCCGGCCGCAGCATATCCATTAGGAATACGATCAGGAACCGGTATACGCTGTACTCCACCAGCGGCGATGGGTCTTGAACTGCCCGGAGCTGGTGTGCCCGCTCCAAGGTCTCCAACAGACCCAACTCCCTTGTTGTGCCATCTTCCTCCACCACTGGAATCCATGGCTCCGATAAGACATCAAAGGTTGCCTTCACGCATATCACCCTCCTCAAATATCACGCCCAATTCCGGATCTGTGATTATTTTTGTTCCGTTTTTTAAAGTGTAGCACAGTCTCCCTTCTTTCTCCATAATTCCTGGATAAATTTCCACTCCTTGTAATCGCTTGTCGCCGCAAATAACGTCTGCCGCCCTCTGTCCCAGCAGGTTAGACCGGACGGAGACGCTTGCCCACCAGATCTCCTGCGCCTCATCCTTAGAGACATCAGACAGCGTCAATCGCTCTCCCACTGCCTTTGCCCGCTGCCTGAGCTGCTGATACTGAGCCTCTGGCAGCACCGCAATCCGAGCGGACGGCTCGCCTAACCGGGTCTTGGCCGATAGATAGCTGCTCCGCTCCAGGTCGTCAAACTGGATCTGCTCCGCCGCAGTCAATGGAGAAAATCCCTTCTCCGGCGGCAAGATCTCATAGACTCCGCCCGCTGCGGCTTTTACCTGTTCATCCATCAGGTGTTCCATCCAAAGTGTTAATTCCTCCTGGGGCGCTGCATCCTGGTCATAGCCTTTGGCCACTAGTTCCGGAAGATCCTCTGGGATGCGGATTTCCGTACACTGCTCCAACAAATGGATGCTCTGACTCAAAAGGCAGGGCGGGTATACAAAACCATCTGCACCAAAATCACCTGGCTTTTCCGGTATCAGCACATGGAGATGCGGAGCATCCAAGCTGGAAGGGCGGGGAGTATCCTCATGCCGGAACTCCCGTCCCATGCGCTGCAGCAGCAAGTCCATGGGGGCTACCGCAGTGATCATCGCATCGAAATCCACATCCAGTGACTGCTCTACCACCTGTGTTGCCACTAAAATCGCTTTCTGGGGGCGGTTCACTTTGTCCTTTCCAAACAAGCGGATGCAGCGCCGCTCGATCTCGTCCCTCTGTCTGGCAGGAAAGCGGGCATGGAATAGCAGCAGTTCTCCGTCAAATCCGTTCGATCGCAATGCGGAGTAGACTGCCTGCGCCTGTTTCACTGTGTTGAGCAGGACACAGATGCAGCCCCCTCGTTCCACCAGTCTGGTCGCCATGCTGGCAATCTCCCTTTCGCAGTGGAGGATTCGGTCAAGGGAAACACCAACTGTATTCCGCCTCTCTGTCTGAGTGACCGGCCGCACAATCACTCGCCCTGTTTCTGTAATTGCTGTCACCGCAGGGTAGCAGGTGTCCGGCACCTCGCCTGTATAGGCGGAGAGCACATTGGCCTTCTTCTCTGGCGGGAGTGTGGCAGACAGAAGCACCACTGGGATCTCCAGCGCCCGACACCACTCCAACAGTCGGTGCAGGATCTCGCTCATGTACACATCATAGGCGTGCAATTCGTCAATGACCAGAGTCTTTTCTGCCAGACCAAATAGCCGGAGGACACCGTATTTGACCATCAGTACGGACATCATAGCCTGATCCACTGTCCCCACCGCATAGGGACTCAACAGCCCACGTCGTACCGGAAGAAGCCAACCGGCCGCATGGTAGTGTCAATAGTTTTTCGCAAATTGGTTTGCAGCCTCTGGCATGAATAAAGTCAGCTCGCAATGGAGGTATCCTCAACGGCGGTCTCCAGCAACTCGTTGAGGCTTTCCTCCACACTGCCTCGCACCAACTCCTTAAGCGCCCCTTAATTACTTCCTCGTTTAGCTATACAATTTTCTCGGACATAGTTTGCTGTCTCCTTTCAGAATGGTGTGTCGCGACTTCATTCTGCCAGAGTTCTGCAAACTATGTCTCCTTTTATATACTTTTCAATTTGCGAAAATTATTCTGCCTTATCTTGAGCGGAGGCGATAATGTGAAATAGAAAATTTAGTCCTAGCACACTTAGTGAAGATATGTGGATAACCTTAGCGATTCCGCTATGTAATGTGTGCATTTATCGTGGAGAGCCAGGAAAATGAAAAAATTGGGAGAGCGTCAAATGGATTTACGCAGATCAAAGCACAGAAACTGCGAGTATGAACAAATTGTTACAGAATGTTTTTAGCTTTCCATGCTTTTCTGAATTGTATCCTGAAGATGCTGAAAGGCGAAAGTACGGTAAGATGGAGCGCAGCCACCGGGAGAACCAGAAACGATTTTATTCTTGCCGCAGTTTTTCCTCTCTAAACGACTTTGAAAAGCAGCTCGCTATCCATGAACGTCGCGCCAACAACTTCCCCATAAGTCCTCTCGGCTGGCTTTCTCCATCTCAGTTTACTGTCCAATATGGTTGACAATCCTACATCATAAGCCTTACATCAACGCTGCGAGCAGCGTTCAGATGGAGAAAAATTATGGCTGGCGGCATACGTCGGGCTGATACGAAAAGTTGTTCCCGGACATTCCCTGCAAATCATGACTGAATTTTGACATTTGGATGGCTGATTGTATACAAAGTGGTTGGAAGGGAGCCGGAGCTGTCCGCACCGCCGGCAGCTTCAAATCCGTCATCGTAAGCTGTGTATTGCTTTGACCAGAGAAAAGATAGAATACTGCTGATTTTCAGAATATGGAAATTTGATAAGCTGGCTAGGGAATAGCAATCAGAAGAGTCCCGAAAATGGGACTATGCTTGTGATACAATAAAGACAAATGTGGAGGACCAGGAGGGGGAATATGATGGAGCAATTTACTTTAACGCAAATTTGGGCAAAGACTAATCCGTTTCAATCGATCCTAACACATTCGCTGGTTTCAGGAATCGTGGCTCAAGTACTTTTGGAACAGGTGCTGGCGACAGGCGTGCGGATACAGCTTTGCAAGAGAATGTCTTGCGGCCCGGTGCAGTTGAAACAGTGGGTGGGATACTTAACTGGACTTCACGATATTGGGAAAATCGAAGGGCAGTTTCAATATCGCTGGCCGGAGGTGCGGGACAAGTTGGATGCTGCCAGGCTGAGGCCGAAATATTTCGATGAACGGCCAATCCGTCATGAAGAGACGACCGGAGATTGTTTGAGACATCACATTTGGGCGCAGGTGAAGGACCGACGGACAAAGAAGTTTTATGCATCGGTCCTTGCGGCACATCATCAGGGGAAAAACGGGATCAAGGGAAGCGCCCAGGAACCGTTTTGGAATCAGAAGCAGGAGGAGCTGGAGTATGAGCTGCGCAAACAGTTCCTCGAAACAGAAGACCTTTGGATGCCTGCGGTGGGGAAGGAAGACCAAGGGGCTGTGGGTGCTCTGCTGCTTGGAATTGTGATCCTTGCCGACTGGATAGCATCTGGCGACTACTTTGCGCAAGCAGAAGAATGGATGTCTCAACCGAATTTTAGGGGACGTGTGGAAGAGCAGGCAGGGCAGTTTCTGCAACTGAGCGGTTTAGTGTGTCCACAGGAGAAGTTTGGAACAGAGTTTTCTAATGTCTGGCCCAATATTCCGAGAGCAGGGATGCGGGGACTTCAAAAAGAAGTAGAGGCGCTGTTTCAGACAGCGGGAGAACGGATTTCACTGGTTCTGCTGGAAGCTCCCATGGGAGAAGGAAAGACGGAGGCAGGAATTTATGCAGCCCTTCAAATGAACAGTCAGTGGGAAAAGAATGGATTCTATGTGGGGTTGCCGACAGCGGCAACATCCAATCAAATGGTGGTCCGGATGCAGACTCTGCTGGAACTTCACCAGTGCGCCAATTCTGTACGGCTGCTTCACAGCATGGCCTGGATGGCAGGGGAAGATAATGTTCGGCTTCCGGAATTTGAGACAGAAGAAGCACGGTATGCGGCCGGTAGTGTCAAGAATTTTTCGCAAATTGGTTTGCAGCCCTGGCATGAATGAAGT
>JAYCWP010000026.1:0-42103 GCA_037257225.1 Lawsonibacter sp. | reverse complement strand
TTTTACTCTCCCCAGCATAGCTGGGGGTTGTCGTTGCGCTGAAGCGACAACAATGTAAAATGCCGCCGACACAAAATGTGTCGACGGCGTTTTCGTTGGATCAGCAGCAAACCTCGCCTCACTGCTCCGCCAGCAGGCGCTCCCCCGCCAGATAGATGTCCCCTGCCCCTACAGTCAGGATCAAATCCCCTGGCTGAGCCAGCTGAGCCAGCCGCTGGGCAACCTTTTCCAAGGTAGGGCAGAACTCTGCACCCGGAATGCGCTGGGCCAGATCCTGAGATGAGATTCCCAAGGTATCCGTCTCCCGCGCGGCAAAGATTTCCGCTAGAAGCACCTTATCCGGCAGCTGGAGCACCTGGACAAACTGATCAAAAAACTCCTTGGTACGAGTATAGGTGTGCGGCTGGAAGGCACAAATCACCCGTTGGTATCCCAGGCTACGGGCCGTAGTCAGCAGGGCCCGCAGTTCTCCTGGGTGGTGGGCATAGTCATCATACACTACCGCACCGTGGAACTCCCCTTTGTGCTCAAACCGGCGGCCCGCCCCACGGAAGGCCCGAAGGCCGTCACGAACGGCAGAGAAGGGCACACCAAGCTGGAGAGCAGCACCGGCGGCAGCCAGGGCATTTCGCACATTGTGGATGCCGGGGACACTGAGTTCAATACGTCCCAGTTTTTCCCCCCGGACAATCAGTTCAAAAGCTGGAAATCCGCCCTCCCAGGTCAGCCCCTCGCAGTGGATGTCCCCCTGCTCCAGACCAAAGGTGAGCATAGGCCGCTCCAGGTTCCGCAGGGCATCCATAGCATTGACATCATCGCCATTCGCCACCACACAGCCCTCCTGAGGGACCAGCTCCGCAAAGCGCCGGAAGGAGTGCTTCACATCCTCCAAATCCTTGAAAAAGTCCAAGTGGTCTGCGTCTACATTAAGAATCACTGCCACAGTGGGAAAGAAAGAGAGGAAGGAGTTGCAATACTCGCAGGACTCCAGAATAATGGTGTCCCCCTGTCCCACTCGGTGCCCAGCACCCAGAGCGGGCAAGGTCCCGCCGATCATCACTGTGGGGTCCCGCTGGGCGGCCAAAAAGATATGAGTACACATAGAGGTAGTGGTAGTCTTACCATGGGTACCGGCCACACACAATGCGTGCTCATATCGGCGCATGATGGCTCCCCAGGCCTCCGCCCGCTCAAAGACCGGGATCCCGGCAGCGTGGGCAGCGGCAATCTCCGGGTTATCATCGTGGACGGCAGCAGTGCGGATGACACATCCCGCTCCCTGAACGCTCTCGCCCCGGTGGCCGATTACTACCGGGATTCCAAGCGCCCTCAGATGAGAAACTGATGCGCTCTCATGGAGGTCAGAGCCGCTGATGACCACTCCCGCATTGTGGAGCACCTCAGCCAGTGGGGACATGGACACGCCGCCGATGCCCACCAGATGGGCGTGGGCGCCGGGTCGGATATAAGAATGAATGTCGGGCTTCATACAGACACACCTCGATCAAAAATCGACCCGTTGGATTGCGGGTCACCGGTTTTCCTGATGTTCCGCATCCCTGCTCCTGAGGAGCAGAGATTGAAGAACAAACGAACTTCTCTCAGCATCTTACCCAAAGTTTTGGCCCTTCAACAGGATTTCCCGCCGTATCCTCAGAATATCCCGCCCCCCCGGAGGGGCGGGATATTCTTGCCGCAGTCAGCGGCCATAGCCGATGTACTTCTCCAGCACGTCCAGAGAGACGGGACCGATCTGCCCCTCTGCCGTCTTAAGGAAACCCTGCTTCTCATAAAACCGTCTGGCAGTACCGTTGGGTGCGCATCGCAGGCGCAGGGAGGTCCGACCCAGTCTACGGTAAAAAGAGACCGCCTGGCCCAGCAGCTGCACGCCCAAGCCTCGGAACCGGAATGCGGGCGTCATGTAGTACAGGGAGAGGAAGCCTACTCCTTCCTCCCGGTCCCGCTGGGGGTCCAGCTGAAGCAGGCCGACAGGCTCTTGCCCCGCCATAGCCACGACCAGCGCCATAGGATCCTGGGCCATGGCCCGCTCCGCTCCCTCCCAAAACGCAGGCCCGTCAAAAGGCAGATCTGTCCCATAGGTGGAGACCCAGACATCCCGTCGGGCGTCCAGATAGAAATTCCGCTCTGAAGCAGGCTCCAGCGGGCGGTACCACAGATTAATATCTTCCTTCTTCTGTGCCCCTTTCCTCCACCAGGTTTGCTGCGCCAAGGTGGAAATGGAGTCATCCAGATGGGAGTTATCCCCTTCAAATATCACATGGAAGTTCTCGCCGTCCCAGGCCAAACAGGTCACAGAGGTGTTATCTGCGTGAGGCATAGTATGCCACTCCTCCGGCGATACCCCCTTCACATTGGCCAGAAACTGGCGGATAGCAGTACCATGGCTGAACACAGCTACTGTTTGGTCAGGGTGACCCTCGGCAATGCGCCGGATGGCGCGCTCCGCCCGTTCCCCCACATCCGCCAGACTTTCTCCGCCTGGAGCGACCCACATGGGATCGCTATGGTTAAACTGGGTAAGCCGCTCCCCCTCCGTTTGACGCACCAGCCCCCAGGGAAAATCCTCCCATCGGCCCATGTGGATCTCCCGTAGTTCTGGGTCTGTGTGCAGTTCCAGCCCTTTTGGCTCATAGACTGCCCGCGCAGTGGCACAGGTACGGTACAGATCGCTGGACCAAACCGCATCCACAGGCACACCGGAAAACCGTGTCTCCAGAGCTTGGATCTGCTTCCAGCCATTCTCTGTGACCAAGGCATCATACCAGCCATGAATCCGACGGTAGAGATTACCCTCTGCCTCTGCATGGCGGATTAAATAAATCGTAGTCATAGGATTTTGTGCTCCTCCTTCGGTCAGCAGACTTCACTTCAAATCCAATCAGTAGGGAAAGCAGAACTGGAAGCAAACCCGTCCGCAGCTCGCAGATGGAAACGATCTGGAATAAAATCGGTCCAATCCTCTCTTCCGGCATAGCAGCTTCTTCGACACAGCCAGGGCGAGGTTCCGATAGGGTCACCAGGGGCGCACGCCTCCGGTGAGCCCAGAAACCATCTCCAGACCCTGGCGAGCGGCAATAGCCTCCAGACCGTCCCGCACCTTGATCGGAGTGTAGGGGTCGGCAAACAGGGCGGTGCCCACCGCTACAGCGGAGGCTCCGGCCAGCATCAGCTGGGCCGCGTCCTCCCCCTTGCTGACGCCGCCCATGCCCAGCACAGGCACCTTGACCGCCTGGGACACCTCCCAAACCATCCGTATCGCCACAGGCAGCACGGCAGGACCGGACAATCCGCCGGTGTTCATCTTCAAGATAGGACGGCGGGTGTTTACATCAATGCGCATCCCCCGGATGGTGTTGATCAGAGAGACTGCGTCCGCTCCCGCCGCCTCCACCGCCCGGGCGATCTCTGTGATGTCCGTGACGTTGGGGGACAGCTTTACCATCACCGGCACATTCCCCGCATGGGACTTGGCCATCTCCGTCACCTCGGCAGCCAGCTCCGGCCGGGTGCCGTAGGCCAGTCCCCCCGCCTTCACGTTGGGACAGGAGATGTTCACCTCGATCATGTCCACCCCGGCCCCAGCCAGCTTTTCACACATAACGCCGTACTCCTCGGGAGTGTTCCCTGAGATATTGGCAATCACCTTGACATCATACTGCCGCAAAAAGGGCAGCTCTTCAGCAATAAAGGCGTCCACCCCGGGGTTTTGCAGGCCCACGGAGTTCAGGATGCCCATGGGGGTCTCCGCGATCCGGGGGGCGGGGTTGCCCTCCCGGGGAAGCAGAGTCAGCCCCTTGGCGCAGATGCCGCCCAACTCGCTGAGATCAAAAAACTGGCTGTACTCCCGGCCGAAGCCAAAGGTCCCCGAGGCCACCACCACCGGGTTTTTCATGGTCATCCCCGCCAGGGTGACGCGCATATCCACCTTAGACATCCCAGTTCACCTCCCTGGAATCAAAGACCGGCCCATCCTTGCACACGTGCTTCCGGCTTCCGTCGGCCATGTCGCAGGCGCACACCAGGCAGGCCCCTACGCCGCAGCCCATCCGCTCCTCCATGGACACCTGACAGGGGACGCCGAATTCCTCCGCCACTCTGGCCACATTCCGCAGCATGGGGCGGGGACCGCAGGCCAGCACAGCATCGTAATTTTGATCCACCTCCAACTCCTGGCGGACCAGGGCGTCCACAAAGCCGTGATGGCCCAGGGAGCCGTCATCAGTGGCGCAGAGCACCTTGGCGCACTCGTCCTGGAAGCAGTTTTGCAGGATGATCTTATCTGCGGAGCGTCCCCCCAAGATCGCGGTGGACTTTCCCTGGGTGTACTGGGCGCAGCCCCGCATGGGGGGGATCCCGATGCCGCCGCCTACCAGTAGATAGCGGCCCTCCGGCTTCATGGTAAAGCCGTTGCCCGCCAGGCCCAGCACATCCAGACTGTGGCCCACAGGGCGGCGGGCCAGCCAGTCAGTGCCCTCGCCCCGGACCTCAAAGACGATGGTCACAAGGTCATTGGGCTCATCCGTATGGCAGGTACACACGGAGATGGGCCGGCGCAGCAGCAGGCCCTCCCCACACTTCACATGAACAAACTGTCCCGGCGCCCGGAAGGAGGTGTGGACCATGTCCCCCGCCTCCAGCACCATATAGATTGCATCTCCCATCTGCTCCTTGGAGACGATCTTACATTTGCGTTCTACTTTCACGATCGATCACCACTTTCTTTATCGCCCTGCCAGAACAGAGCCTTCTCAAACCGCCCCGGGAATCGCTCACTTCTCCCAGGGGACCTTCTTTTTCTGCCAGGGAAAGGTATGCTTTTCCTGCTCCGGCGCAGGGGCAGGCTCCGGGCTCTGCTTCTTCTCAGGACGGGCAGCGCGGGGCGCGTATGCGGCCTGTACCGCACAGGTGGGGCAGCCGCACAGGGCACTGTGCCTGGTGCCGCACACCGGGCAGGTCACCTGGTCGTTCTGCTCCGTTCGGAGGGGCTCCTCAGGCCCGGCGGCATACAGCTCCACTCTGCGGCACTTGGAGCAGACATACAGGTCCACCTCAAACTGTTCCAGCCCCAGGGAGGTCAGTCCCCCATAGCCGTCCGCGCCGATGGAGAAATTCCGCATCCGCCGCTCCAGCATCCCGCCGCAGGCGGGACAGTGCTTTCCGGTGTTCAGATCGGCCCGGATGCGCTCCCCATCCTCCAAATCAGGAGATTCCAGCATCTGCCGGAGCAGCTCCTCCCGCTCCTGCGGGGCTGCGCTGTCCAGCCGGGCGGTGCAGCCGATACACACCGTCTGTACCGTGCCGTGAAACATATAGTTTTTCCGGTCCAGAAGCCCGACCTTCTGGCCGCACAGGATGCAGTTTGCCATCAAAATCCCTCCTGTTCACTTTGAAAGCTCCTGCTACTTCTCCCAGGGGACCTTCTTTTTCTGCCAGGGAAAACGGAATCCCGAACTCTCCTCCGGCTGAGCGCCGTTCTCTTGGACGACAGAGCCGCTTTGGATTTGCTCAGCCTGTTCCAAATTCCGAAGATGCTCCTCCATCAACAGCCCAACCTGTCCGCAGACCGGGCAGAGCCGATCCTCCCGTTCTTCCTGACAGTGCTCACACCAGTAGGGTGCAGGCTTCGGCTCTTTGGAAAATGCAGCAGTATACAGCTCGACCTTACCGCACGCAGGGCAAGCATACAAATCCACCTCATACTGGTCGGCCAGCAGGGTCAACAGACCGCCGCCGTCGGCTCCAATAGAGAAATTTTGCAGTTTGCATTCCATCTCCGCTCCACAGCTTGGGCAGCTCCGGGTGCGTGTCTCTTCCATATTGTCCTCCTTGCAGCTCACAAAGTTTGCCGGAACAAGCACATTTACTGGATGGTCACGAACCGGGCGATGTCCTCCTTCATGGCGATGGCGGCGTTTCTCGCAGCCTCCTGGAAATCATGTCCGTCTCCGCCGGTCTTTTTCCAGGCACACATGATGCCCCGGGAGGAGTTGACGATGGCCCCGTGGCCCTTCTCGTTGAAGGCGTACTTCACATCCTCGGCGGTGCCCCCCTGGGCCCCGTAGCCGGGTACCAGGAAGAACGTATGAGGAAGCCGGGCCCGTAAATCCTGGATCTGCTCCGGATAGGTGGCTCCGGTGACGGCACCCGCCATGGTGAAGCCGTACTGGCCCTCGGTGCCGGCGGCGATGGACTCGTTGAGCTCGCCCATGGCCTCATAGATGGTGCGGCCGTCGGCGATCTTCAGGTCCTGCAGCTCGCCGGAGCCGGGATTGGAGGTCTTGACCAGCACAAAGGCGCACTTGTCCTCCCCCTTGGCGGCCTCCAGGAAGGGCTTGATGGAATCGGAGCCCATATAGCCGTTGAGGGTGACGCAGTCGGCGTCAAAGGACTTGAACATCTGTCCCTCAATGGGCGCGCCGGACAGCCAGCCCTCGGCATAGGCGGCGGCGGTGGAGCCGATGTCGCCCCGCTTGATGTCGGCAATGACAAACAGCCCCTTCTCCTTGGCATAGCGGATGGTGCGCTCCAGCATCTCCATCCCCTGCCAGCCCAGGTTCTCATAGTAGGCGCTCTGGGGCTTGACAGCGGGCACCACGTCGCACAGCGCGTCGATCAGCCCTACATTGAACTGCCAGATAGCCTCACAGGCTCCTCTTAGCCCCACCCCGTACTGGGCATAGGCAGCCTTGCGGATGTGCTCTGGCACATATTCGATGCGGGCATCCAGCCCGGCCACGGTGGGGTTCTGTTTGGCAATGATTTTCTCCTGCAATACATCAAAAGACATCGGTCTCTTCCTCTCTTTCTGTTCCTTTAGTCCTACATAGGACAGCGGCCATTCTGCCGCCTGACGGGTCTTAAATGTTATCCTGGTAGATAACGTTTCCTGCCACAATGGTATACTTCACGCGGCCCTTTACCTTCCGGCCCCCAAAGGGGGTGTTTCTGGCTTTGGATGCGAACTGTTCCGGGTCGATGATCCACTCCTCCTCCGGGTCGAAAATGGTGATGTCGGCATCGCTGCCTAGCGACAAGCGGCCCTTGGTTCCCAGACGGAGGATGGAGGCGGGATTATAGGTCATGCGGCGGATCAGGTCGGGCAACTTCATCCGCCCGGTATGGTACAGTTCCGTCAGGGCGATGGCCAGAGAGGTCTCTAAACCGATCATTCCGCTGGGTGCCTTGGCCAGGGGACGGGCTTTCTCTTCAGCAGAGTGGGGGGCGTGGTCGGTGGCGATAGCGTCGATGGTTCCATCCTTCAGGCCCGCAATGATGCCCTTAATATCCTTGGCTGTGCGCAGCGGAGGGTTGACCCGGGCCAACGCCTCCTGGGTAAGGATTTCATCCTCAGTAAGTGTGAAGTACTGAGGACAGGTCTCACAGGTCAGCGCGATCCCCCGCTTTTTCATCCTCCGAATGATGTCCACCGACTTGGCGGTAGACACGTGGCAGATATGGACGTGGGCCCCAGTCTCCTCCGCCAGCATGGCATCCCGCATGACTACGATTTCCTCCGCAATGGCGGGGCGTCCCTCCATCCACAGCTGGCGGGAGACACTCCCCTCATTCACCGCCCGGTTGCCCACCATAGAGGTGTCCTCACAGTGACACAAGACAGGCAATTCCGCCCGCTTGGCGTGGATCAGTGCATCCCGCATCAGATTGGCGTTGTCCACATTGCAGCCGTCATCGGACAGAGCGGCGGCACCAGCCTTTTTCAAGGCATCTGCGTCGGTCAGCTCCTCTCCCCTCAGGCCCTGGGAAACTGCGCCCACAGGGTAGACATGGACACCATTGGCCCGGGCAGCTTTCTCACGAATATACTGAATCTGCTCCGGACTATCCACCACCGGGTCAGTATTGGCCATGCAGGCCAGGGATGTAACTCCACCGCGGGCAGCGGCGGCCGTGCCGGTGAAGATATCTTCTTTATAGGTCAGACCCGGGTCTCGGAGATGGACGTGCAGATCCACCAACCCGGGACAGACCACCAGTCCGGTGGCATCGATCACCCGATCGGCCTCCGTCTGAATGTCCTTCTCCAGCTGGAGTACCTTTCCATTCTCAACATACAAGTCGAGAATGGAAACCGTCCCATTCACCGGATCCACTACCCGGCCGTTCTGAATCAGAAGTTTCATTACATGGTTCCTCCAAAATAGACAGGGCCGATTGGCCCGTGTGGTAAAACGAAAGGGTTGCCGTAAAAATGGGCAAACTCCGTTACGTTAAATTATAGCGGAACCAGCAAGATTTAGCAACGCATTTTTCCTCAGAAAGGGAAAGAATAAAAAGGAACCGGTTTCACCCCGCTCCGGGGCGGCCGGCGAAACAGATCAACAGCAAAACTCGACACAAAAGGAGTGAACGGAACATGAACGGAACTGGTTGCGGCTGCGGAAAGTTCATTGCCGGTATGGCTGCCGGCCTGGCGGCTGGCACTGCCATCGGCATGACCATGGCCCCCTCCCGCTGGGAGATCAAACGTGCCGCCCACCGGGCAGCCAAGTCGGTGTCTGACGCAGTGGAGACCCTGACTGACGCCATGGGAATGTAGCCCCACAATGGCCCCGGCAGAGCGAGTAGTAGCCTGCCGGGGCTTCATTTTGGGGAATCTGTCAACGAACAGAAACAAGGCGGATTTTCCTATCTCTCGGTGCCTGAGGCCGTCTTTCAGAGTTTTTTTCAGAAGTTTGAAACATTCTGTCTCCTGATGCAATCATTTTGTAACCACTTTTTCATTTCTATGTAATCGCTTTGACAAGAGAATGACAGCGGAACATGATATACTAAGTCCATACCAGATAAGAAAGGAGGGGCCTGCTGTGAAAAAGCTTCTGGCTTCCCTAACGATCCTGACCATCCTTGCTCTGCCGCTTGGAAGTGCCGCCTTTGCGGAGCAGCAGACGCCTTCCATCGACCTCTCTGTGGAGGAGATCCACGGCAACATTCCCGCCCAGGCTGATGCAGCCCAGGCTATGTATCCTGCGGTCCACTCTCTGGTGCTGGCCATGACGGAGAATAACCTGGAATACGAACCGGAGAACAGCGAATTTCTGTGGACCAGCCTGTACTATATGCTCAGCCTGTACGGTCAGATGGATGAGCGGGCTGAGCTCACGGATGACACCCTGATCCTCCCCTCTGAGATGGTTCGAGATTACGCTTCAGCCCTCTACCCACAGGTGGAGCAGCTTCCTGAGATCCCCTCTCCCATCTCTCAGCGAATCCGTTATCAGGCGTCTGATGACTCCTATCGTCTTGCTCGCGGCGACGAGGGCTTGGCTGAGGTGGTCCTCCAGGCTCCTATCACACTGGCCAGCGGCACGGTGGTTCTCACCGGGCAGCTCAACTCCCTTGAGGATGGCAGCGTCCTTCGGGACTTCCAGGTGACTCTCACCTCTCGGGACAGTATGTTCGGCTATGTGATTACAGATCTGACCTGACCCCACTTAGATATTCTCCTTATCCTCTTTGATTTTTGATGGAAGGGCGCACCTTATGGTGCGCCCTTCCGTCTTTTCCTCTCCGCCCAACTCTTGAGGGATTTTTTTACTGCTCCACTCATACTTTATCAACAGACATGATTTTAGAAAACCTTAATCTTTTTTTCAACGTTCTTTATACTCTTTCTGATATCCTGAGTACAAAGAAAGGGGGAATTTTGATGGCCAGCTTCACTTCTGACACATTCCAAAGTACCCAGACGCACTCCATCTACATTCTTCTCACTCGCTCCGAGACCTGGTTCTCCCGGCTCATTCACCTGGTCACTTCGGACTGTTACACTCATGCTTCCATCGGCCTGGACGGCCCCTCCGGGCCCTTTTACAGCTTCGCCCGCAAACATAAACACTTTGCCCTCCCCGCCGGTTTGGTGGAGGAGCGTCCAGGCATCAGAAACCGTCAGATCCCCTGCTGTCTCTACAAATTGAAAGTCTCCGATTCGGTCTATCGCCGTCTCCGGCAGCAGCTCTCCAGGATGTACCACCAGCGAGAACTCTATCACTACAATCTGCTAGGCGTTCTGTCCTGCTATTTCAACCGCCCACTCCGCCGGAAGAACCACTATTTCTGCTCCCAGTTTGTGGCCACGCTGCTGGAGGAGTGCGGTGCAGTAGAACTCTGGAAAAATCCTGACCTGGTACGTCCTGCCGACTTCTGCCGTCTGGCTGCCCTGCAGGCGGTACACAAAGGCCCTTTGGACAGTCTGATGGCTGCTCCCACATAAACAGCCCTCTCCAAAGTATTTTGGAGAGGGCTGTATGTTGTAATTGTATGTTCTTTCACCCATTCGCAGCCCACTGCGATCGGGTGAGGGCAAAAAAGTGGGTCAATCGCCGTTCTCCTAACAACGGCACATCGGTCTCCTGGGAAAACTGATGGCGAAATCCGCACTTCTCAATGACTCGGCGGGACTTGGCGTTCCCGTCATAGTGATTGCACCAGATAGTTTCAAGACCCAACTCCGTGAACCCCCAATGAATCAGTGCCCTGGACGCCTCCGGGATCAGCCCCCGGCCCCAGAATGCGGGATTGAGGGCATAGCCCAGCTCATCATCCGGGCCCGGAAGTTCCTTCCGGTGCTCCCCCACAAAGCCGGCTGAGCCGATCACCCGGCCGCTTTCCCGCTCCGTCACTGCAAATACATTTGGGGCCGAAAACACCGTCCGAATGATCTCCAGGCTGTTTTCAACGCTGGTATGGGGTGGCCACCCCGCGATGGGCCCCACCCGGGGGTCCCGGGCATAGTCATATAGCTCCGCCGCATCCTTCTCCTCGAAAGGGCGAAGCAGCAGGCGTGATGTCATCAGTATGGACATAGATCCTCTCTCCGTAAAAGGGGGCGGCTTTTCAGCGCAGATACCCTCCACACCGAAAAACCGCCCATTCCTAACTCCTAATTTCTAACTTTCCCAGGGTTCCTTATGGGGCTGCCATCCCTCCACCAGAGGGCCCAGCTGCCCGATGGTTCTGGGCGTGCAGACGGCTACTACATCGATGGTCTCTCCATAGTCCACCTGCTCTACCTTGGCCTCTTGGTACAACCGGTCCAGTAACCCGCCCTTCTCATAGGGCAGGTGGATGGTCACCCGCTTTACCCCGCTGTCCAGTCGCTGCCCAATGGCCTCCAAAAGGGTGGGAAGCCCCTCGCCAGTGCGGGCAGAGATGGAGACGATGTTTTCCCCATGGGGACGGATTTCCCCCGTCCACAGGTCGCATTTGTTGAACACCTCCAGCCTGGGAGTCTGGTCAGCTCCCAGCTCGTGGATAAGCTGATCCACTACCGCCGCCTGCTCCCGCCACTCGGGATTGGACGCATCAATGACATGGAGCAGCAGATCGGCAAAAGAGAGTTCCTCCAAGGTGGCCTTAAAAGCCTCCACCAGATGGTGGGGCAACTTGCGGATAAAGCCTACCGTGTCGGACAGGAGCACAGTACAGGTGTCCGAGATCTCCAGGGTTCTGGTGGTGGTGTCCAGAGTGTCGAACAGCCGGTTGTTGGCCGGGATCTCCGCCCCGGTGAGTTTGTTCAGCAGGGTAGACTTTCCGGCATTGGTATAACCCACGATGGCCACTACCGGCACCTCGTTTTTGATCCGCCGCTCGCGCTGGGTGGCGCGCACCCGGCGCACATCCCGAAGCTCATCCTCCAACTTGGCGATCTTTCTGTGGATGTGCCGCCGGTCAGTCTCCAACTGAGTCTCGCCGGGGCCGCGGGTTCCGATGGCGCCCTCCTGCCGCTCCAAATGGGTCCACATACCCAGCAGTCTGGGCAGCAAATACTTGTACTGAGCCAGTTCTACCTGGAGCCGCCCCTCCCGGGTACGGGCACGTTGAGCAAAGATATCCAGGATCAGAGCGGAGCGATCCATCACCGCCACCTTCAACTCTTCGCTAAGTACCCGCTGCTGAGAGGGGGACAAGCTATTATCAAAGATGACCATATCCGCATCCATTGCCCGGACCAGCTCCCGGACCTCTGCCACCTTGCCTTCACCGATGAAGGTACGCGGGTCGGGGCTATCCTTAGACTGGAGCACAGTCCCAACACACTCGCCTC
Organism: Lawsonibacter sp.; assembly: GCA_037257225.1. Lineage (GTDB taxonomy): Bacteria > Bacillota > Clostridia > Oscillospirales > Oscillospiraceae > Lawsonibacter. Next base: position 30,018 of record JAYCWP010000026.1, on the reverse strand, counting down.
CTGCCGTCTCCAGCAGATCAGACAGTTCCTCCATAGTCTCCTCTGTGGCGTTCTCTTCTACGGACAGCCGGTGGGCCCACAGACCTACCAGCACCGCCCGGTTTTTCTTTTCTTGTAAATCGTTCTGGGTCATACATCCTCCCATGGGATTTGATTTCTTTGCAGAGGGAAGCATCCGCTCCCACCCGCCAGTTATCTCTGGTATGCCTCTACAATCTCACCCAGGTACATGATGTGGTAGTCCTGTCCTGGATACCACTTCTCTTTCACATCTTCAGGCATCCGGTCGGGATCCATAGGATGAATATATTGCTTGCGGCAAACCAGAACCAGTTCAGCCTGCTCAAAATAGGGCGCACCACACTCCGCCGTTTTGACAGTAAAACCGCACTCCTTGATCTTATCCACTTCACGCCCGCTCTTATCTCCACACAAGGCCAAAGCTTGACGGTATTCCTCACCGAAAAAGGCAAGCGTAAAATATTCCTCCCGATTTACAAACTCCCGTGTATAACGCTGGGGCCGGATATAACAGGTGGCTGTTGGCGCTCCCCAGAGCACTCCCAGTCCACCCCAAGCGGCAGTCATGGTGTTGCACTGCTCCGCCGTTCCGGCGGTAATGAGCATCCACTGGTCTCCAATCAGGGAAAATACATTTTGTCTAATCTCTTTGGGATCGATACGCTTCAGCATGACAAGTACCTCCTTTTGAATTCCTTCCAGCTTATTCTGAAGGGCGCTCCAACAGTCTGGAGCAGCAAAAAATGACAAAAAGCCGCACCGAAACCTCGGTGCGGCTTTTGAGACGCAATCTTACTTCTTGTCCAAGCCAAACTTCTTGTTGAAGCGGCTGACACGTCCGCCGGTATCCACCATCTTCTGCTTACCGGTGTAGAAGGGGTGACACTTAGAGCACACTTCAACACGGATGTCCTGCTTGGTGGAACCAGTCTCGATCACGTTGCCGCAGGCGCACCGGATGGTGGTCTGCTGATAGTCGGGATGAATTCCTGCCTTCATTGTATCTTCACCTCTTTCTCCATGGAGGATCGTTTCGTAAACGCAACTGATATAATAGCACAACTTACTTGAAAATGCAAGTAGATTTTCTGATTTTTTTCAGTTTTTCACCTTCATAGAAAAACGTGGCCGCAAAGTAAACTTTGCGGCCACGTGGCGCAGAAGGAGGGATTCGAACCCTCGCTCGGTTTAACCCGACTACTCCCTTAGCAGGGGAGCCCCTTATAGCCACTTGGGTACTTCTGCATGGCTACAACCGACATTACATATCAAGCACTGGATGAAAAAAGTGGCGGAGAGAGTGGGATTCGAACCCACGGCTCTTGACGAGTCACCGGTTTTCAAGACCGGCTCCTTAAACCACTCGGACATCTCTCCTCATCTCGTTGCAATCAGAGGCGAGTTATATATTAGCATAGACCCAGCTTTCTGTCAAGCACTAAACTGTATTCTTTCCAATTTTCTTATTTTCTTCTACAGAGCAAAATCCTTTCCACCTGTCCCCACCCTCTCTCAGGGGGTGGGGACAGGTGGGCCGGCATCGGAATCACATTCCGTTCAGCTGCTCTTTCAGCTTGGCTACCAGCTCAGTGAGCTGAACGGAGCGCTCCTGCTCCGCTTTGACCACATGCTCTGGAGCCTTGTTCACAAAGCCCGGATTGGCCAGCTTGGCATTGAGTTTATCCAATTCGGTGCTATTTTTCTTCAGTTCCTTTTCCAGGCGGGCCTTCTCCTTCTCCAGGTCCACCAGTTCCGCCAGAGGCATAGACACCTGGGCCACATGGGTCACCACCGTGACCTGACCAGCAGCCTCGGCAGCCTGACCAGCAGGAACGATAGTCACTTCACTGGCATAAGCCATCTTCTTCAGGAAGGGTACACCCAGCTGGAACACTGCCGACTCATCGGTGGCCACGGTGAGGTGGGCCTTCTTGGAGGGAGGCACGTTCATCTCGCTGCGGCGGGTGCGGACGGCGCGGATGGCGTCCATGATGAGTTCCATAGCCTTCGCCTCGGTGGGGAAGTCCAGCTCTGCCTGATACTCGGGCCAGGTCTGGAGCATCAGGAAGGAACCCTCCTCCACCCCGCCTTCGTGGGGCAGAGCCTGCCAGATCTCCTCTGTGATAAAGGGCATAAAGGGGTGCAGCAGCTTGAGCATCTGGGTCAGGACATGACACAGTACCTGCTGGGCCCGGACTTTGCTGTCCTCGTCCTCACCCTGGAGGCGGGTCTTGGTCAGCTCGATATACCAGTCACAGTAGTCATCCCAGATGAAGTCATAGATCTTCTGTGCTGCCACGCCCAGCTCATAGCGCTCCATATTTTCAGTGATTTCCCGAACGGCAGTATTCAGCTTGGAGAGGATCCACTTGTCCTCCAGCTCCAGCTTCTCCGGCAGGCAGCACTGGTCGATGGTCAGATTCATCATCAGGAAGCGGCTGGCATTCCAGATCTTGTTCGCAAAGTTGCGCATGGCCTCACAGCGCTCGGTGTAGAAACGCATATCGTTGCCTGGGCTGTTTCCGGTGACCAGGTTAAAGCGCAGGGCGTCGGCTCCGTACTTGTCAGCGATCTCCAGGGGATCGATGCCGTTGCCCAGGGATTTGCTCATCTTTCGTCCCTTGTCATCCCGGACCAGACCGTGGATGAACACGGTGTGGAAGGGCGGCCGCTTGGTCTGCTCACAGGCGGAGAAAATCATCCGGGCCACCCAGAAGAAGATGATGTCATAGCCGGTGACCAGCACATCAGTGGGATAGAAGTAGTCCAGATCCTCCGTCTTTTCCGGCCAGCCCAAGGTAGAGAAAGGCCACAGGGCGCTGGAGAACCAGGTATCCAGCACATCGGGGTCCCGAGTGATGTTCTTCGATCCGCAGTGCTGGCACTGGGTGGGGTCCTCCCGGCTGACGGTCATCTTCCCACAGTCTGCGCAGTACCACACAGGGATCTGATGGCCCCACCACAGCTGACGGCTGATGCACCAGTCGTGGACATTCTCCATCCAGTTCAGATAGGTCTTGGAGAAGCGGTCAGGGACGAACTTGGTCTCCCCCTGCTCCACCACTCGGATGGCCTCCTCAGCCAGGGGCTTCATCTTAACGAACCACTGGGCGGAGATGATGGGCTCCACGTCGTTGTGACAGCGGTAGCAGGTGCCCACATTGTGGCTGTACGGCTCGGTCTTGACCAGATAGCCCTGCTCCTCCAGATCCTTTACGATGGCCTGACGGCACTCATAGCGGTCCATACCCTCATACTTGCCACCATTGGCGTTGACCACACCGTTATCGTCCAGGACCCGGATGGTCTCCAGGTTGTGGCGCAGGCCCACCTCAAAGTCGTTGGGGTCGTGGGCAGGGGTCATCTTCACCGCACCGGTGCCGAAGCCCAGTTCCACATACTCGTCGGCTACAATGGGGATCTCCCGGTTCATAATGGGCAGGATACAGGTCTTGCCAACCAGGTGCTTAAAGCGCTCATCCTCCGGATTTACCGCCACACCGGTATCGCCCATCATAGTCTCAGGCCGGGTGGTCGCCACTACCAGGTCGCCGGAACCATCGGTCAGAGGATAGCGGATATACCACAGGTGGCCGGGCTTGTCCTGATACTCCACCTCTGCATCAGAGAGGGCGGTGACACAGTGGGGACACCAGTTGATGATCCGGCTGCCCTTATAGATAAGTCCCTTCTCATACAGCTCGCAGAAGGTCTCCCGCACGGCCTTGGAGCAGCCCTCATCCATGGTGAACCGAGCCCGGTCCCAGTCACAGGAGGCGCCCAGCTTCTTCTGCTGCTCCACAATGCGGTTGCCATACTGGCGCTTCCAGTCCCACACCCGCTCCAGGAACTTGTCCCGGCCCAGGTCATAGCGGGTCAGGCCCTCCTTCACCCGCAGTTCCTCCTCCACCTTGATCTGGGTGGCGATACCTGCGTGGTCAGTGCCGGGGACCCACAGGGCGGCATAGCCCTGCATCCGCTTGAAGCGGATAAGGATGTCCTGGAGGGTGGAGTCCATAGCATGGCCCATGTGCAGCTGTCCCGTCACATTGGGGGGCGGCATCACGATGGTGAAGGGCTTGCGCTTGGGATCCCGGCGGCCCTTGAAGCAGCCGTTCTTCTCCCAGGTCTCATAGATCCGGGACTCTACCTCCTGGGGCTCATAAACCTTTGGCAGTTCTTTTTTCATTCGTTTTCACGTCCTGTTCTCAAATTATCGTCTGACCTTGGGAGCCACGCCCCCTCTGGCCATTGGTATTTCCTCAGACCTGCTTGGCCTTGCAATCGTCTTACGCTCCAGAAAAAACGGAAGGTATCTGGCGCACTGGAGCTAGTGGTCACAAAACAGGCGGACTTCGTCTTCACCGCTGCGGATGGTACAGTCCTCCTCATCATCAAATATGGCCTGGTGCATCTGTTCCCCCTTCAGTACCAGTCGGATCACGATCCTGGCGCGAATATGGTTCAAAAATAGAACCCACAACAGACGCCATCATTCCGGCTGAGTCCCCGCCCAAGGAGGAAAACCTAAGCTGTGCAGCCGCGCGGAGCAAAACAAGCCCCAGCTCCCGCCCAATATTTGGAGGCTTAGACTGTTCCACCGATGGAGCGCCCGGATGGATGCCCAATTTATCACCAGAATGGTCCGCTATTGCAGCATGTCTCATTGATAAATTCCACGTACACCTCCAAACAAAAAAAACGCCCTGAGCCAAAAAGGCTCAGGGCGAACAAGATCTTGTCCGCGGTACCACCTGATTTTCCCAAAAGGGGACACTCACAGCCCGGTAACGGGGGAACCGCCATCCCTTACTGGATTTCAGGGACAGAGCTTGGAAGCCACCTTCCCCCATCCGGCGGGGAGACTTGCACCATCCGTCTCCTCTCTCTGCCGCCTGCAGTGGGGTACTCCTCTTCCGCAACGCTTTTACAAGATCTCATTATATGGGATTCCCAAAGAGTTGTCAAGGGATTTGGTTGGCAAGCGGCATGTTAGTCGCTCAATCTTCCTTCAATACATCCGCCAAAGGAATTTCCTCCGCATCACCCCAGAGGCGCTCTAAATCATAGAACTTCCGGGCCTCATCCATAAAGATATGAACGACCACAGAGGAAAAATCCATCAGCAGCCATGTGCCACCCCGGTGTCCCTCGATGTGGTGGACCCGCTCTCCCTGCTTCTCCATGGTCTCCTCACAGGCGTCGGACATAGCCTTGATCTGTGTGGTAGAGGTAGCAGTGCAGATCACAAAGTAGTCTGCCAGTGTGGTCAGCCCCTCCGTTTTCAGGACCTTGATCTCTTCTCCTTTTTTCCCATCTAGGGCCTTTGCCAGCAAAATCGCGCTTTCATAAGAAGTCACAGGCGCTTCTCCTTTCTATCATGCCGCTCCGCCCTGGAAAGGGCAGTGCGTACTCTCTTGAGGTTCTGTCTCATCTCAGAATCAATGCAGCTCACGCCGCAGGTTCCACTCCCGTGGGGTTGAGCCAGTCAGGCAGTTCGGACACGGTCATTCCCTCGCTGCCCTCGGCACCGCCAATGTCAGGGCCGCCCTCTGCTGGAGGCTCCGGCTGCTGCCCCGTCTCGCCGCTCCCAGCGTTCTGAGAACCGCCTGGGTCCGGCAGGGCACTGTCTCCTCCGCTCTCAGATGGGGGAATCGGCTGATTTTCTGGAGGGATCTGCCCACCTTGGGATCCATCGGGAGGCTGCACTTGGGAGCCATCTGGCGGCAGGACTCCAGAACCATCCGGCGGGATGACCTGGGACCCATCCGGCGGCAGCTCCTGAGAACCATCCGGATCCGGAAGTTCCTCTTGCGGATCGTCCGGAATCTCTGCGGTCTGTCCGCCACTTGCGGAGGATCCGCTGCCTCTGGGCCGGGACAGTGTCTCATCCAACAAAGTGCCGCCGGTCACAGAGTAGCTGCCGTCGCTGTTTCGGACCAGGACCTGCAGATCACTGGCCTGGATCTGATCCACGTAGGGATTAAATCCGTTATTCAGGACATCCAATAACTCGTCCACCACAGGCAGCACCATAGACACCTTAGGATAACTGGCATTCTGGTTGGGCATAGTGACAAACTGGATATCTTCCTCTGCGTCCATTCCTACTGCCAGCTGCGCAAAGGCCAGCAGATTGCCCAGCGACAAGTCGGTGTTTACATTCTCCATAAAGATCTCTGCCAAACTGGTGACCTTCAGAAGGATTTCCGGCTTTAGACACTCCGCAGCTACTGCCTTCAGGAAGGCTTGCTGCGTCTGAACCCGACCCAGATCTCCATTGGGGTACTGCACAGAATAGTCGTTATTGTGCCGCCAGCGGATCAGGCCCATAGCCTGCTCTCCGTTCAGTTCCTGATAGCCCTTCTTCAAGTGGATGTGAAGATCCTGCCCTGGAGTCGGGTCGTCATAGTCCATATCGAACGGCACCTCAAAGTGGACACCGCCAATGGCCTCCACCAGTCGGCCCACCGCCTCCCACTGAACGACCACATAGAAGTCAGGGACAACACCAGTCAATTTTCCTACTTCTTTTTTCAGGGCCGTGATTCCATTGACTAGTTGGGTATCTGGATCTCTGCCCTTGTTAAAGTTATACACTGCGTTCAGACGATGCCCGCTGCCCTTGCGGCTGGTATTGATCATCGTGTCCCGGGGCAGGCTCATGCCGTGCACCGTCTTTGCCTTGCTGTCAAATGTGATCAGCAGCATGGTGTCTGTATTGCCGCCCCCGGCAGTATCCTGCCCAACCAGAAGGAAGGTGTACACTCCAGGCCGCCGACCGCTTTTTGCTACATCAGGCAACTCAGCCCCGTCAAAGTTCGGCGTTCCGTCCCCCTGAGTGATGCCAGCCCCTCCGGATGGGTCTGGGATTTCCGGCAGCTTCATCCACATCTTCAGACCCAGCCACACTCCGATCACCAGGATAGAAAGGACCACCAGTGTCTGAAGCAGTCTGTAGCGAAGCTTCTGCCCACGGTCAAGCCCTGCCACCCATTCCCGATGCTGCTGCCACCAGCCAGCTGGTCCAGAAGATCGCCGGCGCTGTCTGCTGGGTTTTGTCTCTCTTTTTCCGCTCATCTTGTCTTATTCCTCCAGCTTTACGCCCCGGTCAAGCAGCCATTGTCTGGCCAGAATGGTATTGATATGAACCGGAACCCCCCGTTCTTCCATCTCTTGAATGGTAGACTCCACCCCGAGGAGCATAGCCTGATCCAAATCAGTATAAGCCAATCTCCGCAAACGCTCCACACCTTCAAAATCCCGGTTTGGCTCTATGTAGTCCGCTATATACAGGATCTTATCCAGCAGCGTCATATCCGCCTTGCCTGTGGTATGCCAGAAGATGGCCTCGTATACCTCATCAGGTTCCCCAAAAACATACCGGGCCATACATGCTCCAGTCTTGGAATGGAGCAGCTTGACCGCCTTCTGTTCTAAAGCATCTAATTCAATACCATATTTCGCGCACAAATGCAACTGGGATGTCAGCTCCAGGTATTTGGTACAATCGTGCAAAATCCCCGCATGGCGGGCCAATTCTGGGTCCGCACCCCAGAATTTAGCCAATTTGACCGCCTCTTCCTCCACTCCAATCACATGGGCCACCCGCTTATGGCGGATCATAGAATAGGAGCAGGCCCGCAGCTCTGGCAGTTCCAGACGCTTCAGACATGGATAGGTACCATACAGGCGGTTCATCAGAATATAGCCATACACGGATGGCAGCAGATATTCACCTCCCCGCTCCCGAACTAAAAGTTCCCGCAGCTGGGTAGATGAGATGTCCACCAGGCCAGGCAGGGTGATTGTTGCGATCCTTGCATCCGGATAAGTCTTGCTTAAAAACTCCCTTTGAGGCGCAAAAACCGCTTCTCCGTCCTGCTCCGATCTCCCAAAAGCACAGATCCCGGCCAGGCGGAGGATCGTCCCTGGCTCATGCCACAAATGCAGGGTAAGGAACATATCCGTCCCCATCAGCAGCCACAGTTCTGCCTCCGGATACTGCCGGTGGATGGCCTCCAGCGTGTCGGAGGTATAACTTTTCCCCTCCCGCTCCAGTTCCAGGGTAGACACCTCCACCGCGCCGGGCCGCTCCATGGCGTCCGCCATCCGCTCCACCATGGCCAGCCGGTGCTCCTGGGCGGGGCTGTTTTCCGGCAGCACCTTGTGGGGCGGCACCGCCGCAGGCATCAAAATCAGCTTGTCCAGCTTCAGTGCATCCAGCGCCGTCCGGGCCGCCGCCAGATGCCCCAGATGGGGTGGGTTAAAGGTCCCGCCGTAGATCCCGATCTTCATACAGCCGTCACCTCTCCTGTCATGTTTATTTTCTCTCCTCCTCCGAACGGAGAAGGAGCATACTCAAAGTTCCGGCAGCAGGGGCTGGAGCTCCTGCCACAGCTGACCGCCTTCCAGGATACGCCAGGCAATTTTTTGGGAATTGTCCACAGCAAAACCACCTCTGCTCCCCAGTATCACGATCCAATGCTCTCCCCCGCCGGAAAATTTGATGTCCAGCGGATATTCCTCATTGCTGTGAGGACCAGGCCGCCACTGGGGGCAGCATTCCGCTTCACCCAACAACTCCATCACCGCCGGAAGATCCACTTGTTCTGTCAGGTCCATCTCAACACCAGTCTTGGCATCAAATATCTGAACCTTCACCAGCGGCAGGTCTCTCACCAGCGGTCGGGGGAGATACCACCAGGCCAGGAATCCGCCCACCGCCAGTACTGCTGCGATCCAAATGGCAGCCATGCATTTTTTCATGGAGTTCTCCTTCATTCGCCGCCTGCCCGTTTCAGCAGTCGGCGCGCAGGCCGTCAGCACCTCAGAGTTCCGGCAGCAGGGCGCTCAGCTCCTGCCACAGCTTGTCGCCGTCAATGATGCGCCAATCATTTGTCCCGTCGCTGGCGAAAGCCCCCCGGGGGCCGACTATGATATTCCACAGCTCGCCGTCCTCCCGCAGTTTGAGATCCAGGGGAAACTCTTTCGCCTGAAATCCGCCCTGGCGGAACATCGGCGTACAGGAATACCCCTCCAGCACCGACTGAACGGCCCCTCGATCCAGCTTGTCTGTGATGTCCTGACAGTCTGTGAGGTCGAATGCCAGCTCCGCCTTAAAGCGCTCATCTGGTCTCCCCTCCCCCATCAAGGGCCGGGGAACGTACCAGTAGGCGAAGAAGGCTCCCACAGCGATCAGCAGCAGGATCGCAACGGCGATGGTCAGCTTCTTTTCCTTTGACATGGGGCCCTCCTTTTATGGCGGGGCAGCACAGAGGCCGCCCCTACAAAACGGTGCGCCGAGTCGTCGCGCCCTTTGACACTGGATTTTCTCCCTCATGGGCGGCCGGGGCAAGCCCCGGCCCTACGTGCAATACGTATTTCGTAGGGGCCGATGTCCTCATCGGCCCGTTCCCGCCGCGGCAGGACGTTTGGGTTTGCGGAAAGAAGAAAATAATCGCGGCGCGCCTCCCCCTACACGGGGCTGCTCACTTTTTCTTCTTGTCCGCCACCAGAACGATCTTATTTTTCAGGTCCTTCTTGTGGCTGGGGCGGTACAGGACAAATTTTGTACCGATGACCTGCACCACCTCGCTGCGGGTCCGGGGGGCCAGGGCCTCCGCCGCCTCCCGGGCGGACATGAGGGAGGTCTCCAGCACCCGGCCCTTGATGAGCTCCCGGGCCTCCAGGGCATCGTTGGCCTGCTGCACCAGGTTATCCCCAATGCCGTCCTTACCCACGATCAAGATCGTATCAATGTTGTTCGCCAGGCCGCGCAGCTGGGCCCGCTGTTTGCTTGTCAATTCTTCCATGTCTCAAACTCCTGTATTTTGATGTGCAGGGGCCCTTTCTGGCACCCGCCGTTTTGGGACAAACCCAATTCCTAACTCCTAATTCCTAACTCCCTCTAGGTATTCCTTCAGCTTGACCTGAAATGCCTCCAGCGCCTTGCCCCGGTGGGAGATGGCATTTTTCTCCTCCGCCGTCAGCTGGGCGAAGGTCTTTTTCAGCGTCGGCACGAAAAACACCGGATCATAGCCAAAGCCGCCCTCCCCCTGAGGGGCAAAGGCGATGGTCCCGGGGCACTCCCCCCGGGCAGTGAGCACATCCCCATTGGGGAAGCAGCAGGTGATGACGGACACAAATTTCGCCGTCCGGGGCATCTGCCCCTTCATGTTTTCCAGCAGCAGCTGATAGCGCTGGACGTCGTCCAATCCCTCGCCGCCGTAGCGGGCGGAATACACCCCTGGCGCTCCGTTCAGCGCATCCACACACAGGCCGGAGTCATCGGCAATGGCGGGCAGGCCGCTGGCCTCCATAACAGCTTGGGCCTTCAGCAGGGAATTTTCCTCAAAGGTGGTTCCCGTCTCCTCCACCTCTACGTCCACACCGGCCTCCGCCTCAGAGCAGACCTCAATGCCAAGGTGAGACAGGATCTCGTTCATCTCCACCAGCTTTTTCTTGTTTTTACTTGCCAGTACCAGCTTCATGTCATTTCTCCTCTGCTTATACGCCCAAGATCTCTTTCTGGACCGCCTGAAGCTGCCGGATTCCCTTCTCGCACAGCTCCACCAGCTGCCGCTGCTCGTCCAGGGTGAAGGGGCGCTCTTCGCCGGTGCCCTGGATCTCGATGAGGCGGCCCTGGTCGTCCATGACGCAGTTCAGGTCCACCATGGCGGCGGAGTCCTCCTCATAGCACAGGTCCAGCAGGGGCACATCGTCCACGATGCCGGCGGACACGGCGGCTACATAGCCGCTGATCGGATACTCCGCCAGCTGGCCGGCCTCCATCATCTTCCGGAACGCCAGCATCATGGCCACGAAGCCGCCGGTGATGGAGGCGGTGCGGGTCCCTCCATCTCCCTGGAGCACATCACAGTCGATGGTGATGTTCCAGGGGCCCAGCTTCTTCATGTCCACCACAGAGCGCAGAGCACGGCCGATGAGCCGCTGGATCTCGGCGGAGCGGCCATTGAGTTTCAGCTTGGAGATGTCCCGGCGGGACCGCTCCCGGTTGGCCCGGGGGAGCATGGAATACTCGGCGGTGACCCAGCCCTCCCCCTCGGGGACGTGGCGGGGCGGCTTGTCCTCCACGCTGGCGGTGCACAGCACATGGGTGTTTCCGCAGCGGATCAGGCAGGAGCCCTCCGCAAATTTGTTAATATTCGGGATGATCTCCACTGGGCGGAGTTCATCCTGCTTTCTTCCATCAATGCGTGTCATGGATAACTTCCTCTCTCTTTTCTACATTTTCTATTATGAGATCAGCATGACGATCAGATAGAGCAAATACAGCAGCGCACAGGCCATCATCCTCATTCCCCATGCTCTGATCTCCTGGTCCATCTGCTCTGTGTCGCTGCTGCCCTTCCATAGGACGTGGAACAACTCAGGCCGTCTCCACATGGTAGCGCCCATCCCAGCGGCCAGGCACATCACAAAATTCAACATGGAGGCTTCCCCCTTTGTCCCTATTTTATCACAGTTTTTGAAATCATGGGTGGATAGAATGTGAATTCAGCTGTAAATTACAAATAGCACCCGGATCGCAAGGACCGCTGCGATCACGGCCAAACCGATCAAATTATTCCGCCGCTGCTCCGGCGTCACATCCGCTCCCCACAGCCTGAAATCCCTCCAGTGCAGCTTCCCCATCTGCCTCATGGCGCTGAAATAGCCGATCAAGGAAAACACCACCGCTGTATCCACAAAACGAATGTCGATCATTTCAGTCCCTCCCGGCACAGCCTCCGCCCATCCCCAGACGGCCCGTAATTCCTAACTTCTAATGTCTAACTCCTCACTCAAATCAGGGCCTGGGCAAACTCCGCCGCGTCGAAGGGCTTCAAATCGTCGATCCCCTCTCCCACACCGGCGTACTTCACCGGCACACCCAGTTCCTTGGCAATGGCGATGGCGATGCCCCCCTTGGCGGTCCCGTCCAGCTTGGTCAGGACGATGCCGGTGATCCCGGCTGTCTCCTTGAACTGCTTGGCCTGGATCAGGCCGTTCTGTCCGGTGGTAGCATCCAGCACCAGCAGGGTCTCCCGGGCACAGCCAGGCAGTTCCCGGTCGATGACCCGGGAAATCTTGTTCAGCTCATTCATCAGGTTCTGCTTGTTGTGCAGCCGCCCGGCGGTGTCCACCAAGACCACATCGGTGTTCCGGGCCTTGGCGGCGGAGGCGGCGTCAAAGACCACGGCGGCAGGGTCCGCCCCCTCATGCTGCTTGATGATGTCCACGCCAGCCCGGTCAGCCCATACGGTCAGCTGGTCGGCAGCGGCGGCACGGAAGGTGTCAGCGGCACAGAAGAGGACTTTCTTCCGTTCGGCGCGCAGCTGGCTGCCGATCTTTCCGATGGTGGTGGTCTTGCCCACCCCGTTCACCCCGATGAACAGCACCACAGAGGGCCGGGTGGACAGATCCAGTCCAGCGTCCCCCACGGTCATGGCATCGGCGATGCAGCGGCACATACAGGCTCGCGCCTCCTCCACCGTCTTGATATGCTCCTCCTTCACCCGGCGGCGCAGTTCCTCCACAAGCTCCAGGGTGGTGTCCATCCCCGTGTCCGCCAGGATCAGAGACTCCTCCAGTTCGTCGTAAAAGTCGTCGGTGAGCTCAGAGCCGAAATTGGCAAAAATATTGATTTTTTTCAGTTTGTCAAAGAAACCCATGGTATCCTTCCTCTCTGTTGCAATCTTGTAGGAGCCGGTTCCAGTTTCAGTCCATGCCCAGTCACCGCTCCACTCTTTCTCCACAGAAGGGACAGAACTGCCCCCACTGGAAGCTGTCGGTCATCTCCTCCCCGCAGAAGGGGCAGAACGCAGGCCCTTGGGCCGCCTGGCCATCTCCGACTGGCTGCTCCTGAGTCTGGCTCTGGGATTGGGAGGCGAATGCCTCCGGGTTCAGCCGCTCCGGGGGAACGACCTGCGCCAGCATAGCGAAAATCAGCTTGACCACGATAAACAGCACAATGATCAGGGCAATTCCGCCCACAATGGGCAGCCAGCTGTTTTTCTTCTTCTCGTTCTCGTTCTCGTTCACGGTGTACCTCCAAAGTATTCGTCCCCGCCCCACCGGGCAGGGTTCTGGTCGATATAGGTCCAGTGGAACAGAAAATCGTTTTCGTCTCTGACGATGTGTTCATGGTAACTTGCCTGCCAAAGCTTTTCCCCCTGTTTCCCGTTTTTCATATTCTGTTTCCGGGTCGTTAGGGACTTGAAAACACCCATTATCTGCATCAATGTAGGGCGGGGGCTTGCCCCCGCCGTCTCATCCCTCAACAAAAGCAGCAAATGTATGTGGTTAGGCATGATCACATATTTTTCAAGCCTCACCGTCGGAAAACGCATTGGCAGGGATTCCAGTTCCTCCTTTATGATCTGTCCGCAGGCCGTCAGGTGAATCTCGGCGGGGGCAAGCCCCCGCCCTACGGGATAGGAGATCTCTGAGAGAATATTTTTCCGTCCTGCTGTACAGACTGTGACAAAATATGCCCCCTTCCGGCTATAATCATAAACTTTCAGCCGAATATGCTTGCGATTTTGGTATTCCATATCATCACCTGATCTTCAGTTCCTTCTCCACATCGTTCAGGTTGATGGTCAGCATTCGAGACACACCCTGCTCCTTCGTCGGCGCAAAGTCCGCTTTAGCTCAGAACGCCCTGCCGGGCATTCCTCGCCCGCTCCCTTGCGCCTCCTCTCCAAACCGAACCCGCTTCGCTGGGCTTCGGTTTGGTATTCCTCCTTCTCCCGGAACGCGCCGGAATCTCAGCTTGGCACCATTTCCCCTCCGACGTGCTCTCCGGCGTCACCTGATCTTCAGTTCCTTCTCCACATCGTTCAGGTTGATGGTCAGCATCCGAGACACACCCTGCTCCTGCATGGTGACGCCGTAGAGCACGTCGGCCTCCTCCATGGTGCCTCGGCGGTGGGTAATGACGATGAACTGGGTCTTTTCCGACATTCCCCGCATATACCGGGCAAACCGAACCACATTATTGTCATCCAGAGCAGCCTCGATCTCATCCATGACCACAAAGGGGGTGGGACGCACCTTCAAAATGGAGAAATAAAGGGCGATGGCCACAAAGGCCTTCTCTCCGCCGGACAGCAGCGTGATGGTTTTTAATGCCTTTCCGGGCGGCTGGACCTTGATCTCAATACCGCAGTTTAGGATGTCGTCCGGGTCCTCCAGTTCCAGTGCAGCCCTTCCTCCCCCGAACAGTTCCTGGAAGGTCTGTCCAAAGGACTCGTTGATGCTCTGGAACTCCCGGCTGAAGATGGCCTTCATCTCGCCGGTGATCTGCCCAATGACCTCCTCCAGTTCCCGCTTGGCCTTCTCCACGTCGTCCCGCTGGTCTGTGAGGTAGGTATAACGCTCATTCACACGCTGGAACTCCTCAATGGCTGCCACATTCACACTGCCCAACGCAGACATTCCCTTTTTCAGTTCGGCAATACGTCGGTTGGCTTTTGGGACAGATCCGATTTCCACCCGCTGAAGCTTGGCCGCCTCGTGTGAGAGTTCATAGGTCTCCCACAGCTTGTCCAGCAACTGCTTCTCATCCAGGGCCGCAGCCATCTTTTTCTGTTCCAGGCGGGACACTTCCCCGCCGATGGTCAGCAGTTCCCGGTTTTTCTCCTGTCCCTCCCGAGTCGCTTTGACCCGCTCGCCCTCCAGGGCCAGTTTTTCCTCGTTCAGTCCAGTGATTTTCCTCTGCTGCTCCTGATTCTCCCGAGCCAGCTTCTGGAGTTGACCCTCCTTCACCCCGATCTCCCGGGCAAAGCCCTCGTTTTTCTCCTGATAGTCCCCGATCAGCGCCCGGCTCTGGTCCTGGTCGCCATCCAGATCCCGTCGCAGGCCCTCCAGCTCCTCCAGCCCGCGGGCGGTGGCCTCCCGCTCCGCCTCCAGGGCAGCCAACCCCGCTGTGAGCTGGGAAAGCTCCTGGGTCAGGGTCAGCGACCGTGTCTGCAAATCGCTCTGGCCCCGGGCTTTGCCATCCGCCTCGCTCTTCAGGGCGGCGGCCTCTCCCTCCAGTTCCCGGATCCGCTCCCGGGCATGCTGGGTGTCCCGCTCGATCTCGCTGTTGCGGTGCTGGAGCTGCCCCAGCTCGCTGCGCTGGTTCTCCCGCTGCTCCTCCAGAGAGGCAGCCACACTGCGGCAGTGCTCCACCTGGGCCTCCGCCTTCAGCACCGCGTCCTCCCACTCCCGGAGCTGCGCCTGGGCGGTCTCCAGCTCATAGGCAGCCCCCTTTGCCTCCCGCTCCGCCTCCTCCAGGGCCCGGGCCGCCTGCTCCAGCTGCTCCTGCAGGCCGGCGCTCTGGGCATTCAGCCGCTCCAGCTCGTTGGCCCGGCTGAGGATCCCGGCGCTGCGGCTGGCGGAGCCGCCGGTCATGGAGCCTCCCGGATTGAGCACCTGGCCGTCCAGAGTGACGATCCGGAACCGGTATCCAAACCGCCGGGCGGCCGCGATGGCCGCGTCCAGATCCTCCATCACCGCCACGCGCCCCAGCAGATTGGAAAACACCGCCCGGTACCGGGGATCAAACTGGACCAGCTGGTCCGCCACCCCAACAAAGCCAGGCTCCTGAGACAGGCTCCCCGCCTCCCGCAGCTCGCCAGGCCGGATGGAGCTGAGGGGCAGGATGGTGGCCCGTCCTCCGTCCCGCCGCTTCAGATACTGGATGACGGCCTTTCCGTCCTCCTCACGGTCCACCACCAGGTTCTGCATCGCCCCCCCCAGTGCGGTCTCAATGGCCACTGTATATCGATCCGGCACATGGAGCAGTCCAGCCACTGGGCCGTGGATGTGATGCAGAGTCCCCCGCTGGACCTCTCCCATGACCAGCTTGACCGACTTGGAATACCCTTCGTGGAGTTTCTCCATCTCGGTGAGCATCCGAATCCGGGACGTCAAGGCGTTTTCATCCATTTTGAGGCGGACATGGCGCTCTCTGGCCTGCTCCGCCTTTTTCTTCCGCCCATCTAGGCGCAGGGTATAGCCGGAGATCACATTTTTCACTGTGTCCCGCTCTTCCAGAGCCTCCCGCAGCTTCTTCTCCGCAGCGGCAGAGTCCGCTTCTGCCTCCTCCTGCCGCCGATCCAGCCGTCCAAGTTCTTGGCGCACTGCCTCGTCCCGGTCCAGCACCTCCTGTGCAGCGGCAGCCAGAGCAGACAGCAAGACCTTGGCCTGATGTGCATCGGCTGTTTTGACCGACTCCTTCCCCCGCAGTTCCTCCAGTTCCTGAGCCAGGGTTCCCGCCGAACGCAGGGCCTCCTGTGCGGCAGCGTTCTTCTCCTCTGCCTCTCTCCTGGCCTGTTCCAACTGCCCGTCGATTTCTGTCAAGCGTGCTTTCCGTTCCGCAATCTGGCCGGAGAGGCTGTCCTGCCGTCCCTCCCGCTGCTCCAGTTCCTCCCGGATACGGGCCGTATTTTCAAGATTATGCTGAATGCTGCTTTTCAGCACTGCAATGGAGGATTCCAATTCCCGAACTGTAGCCTCCCTGCCCTGAATGGCAAAGCGAAGCCGGTCGGCCTCCACCTCTTTTTCCCGCATTTGGGCAGAGAGGTTCTCCGCCGCACTAAATCGCTCCTCCATCGCCCGTTCAGCAGCCTTTTTCTGACGAACCGCCTCATGGTAGTCAGTCTCTAACTTAATACTTCCCGCCCGGAGCCGCTCCAGTGTGTCCAGCCAAACAGAGAGCTCCAGTCCTTTCAGTTCATCTCGAAGGATCAGGAAGCGTTTGGCCCGCTCGCTCTGCTCCCGGAGAGGTTCTACCTGGAGTTCCAGCTCATCGATCTTGTCGTTGATCCGGAGCAAGTTCTCATCGGTGCGCTCCAGCTTCCGCTCTGCCTCCTCCTTCCGGTGACGGAAGCGGGAGATGCCAGCCGCCTCCTCAAACATCTCCCGGCGGTCGGTAGACTTCACCGATAGGATCTCATCAATGCGCCCCTGCCCAATGATGGAGTAGCCCTCCCGGCCCAAGCCGGTATCCATAAACAACTCGTTCACATCCCGAAGGCGGACGGAGCGGCGGTTGATGTAATACTCACTCTCTCCAGAGCGGTAGTAACGCCGTGTCACCATGACCTCGCTCTCATCCATATCAAAGATATGTGCAGTATTGTCCAGTACCAGGGACACCTCAGCATAGCCTGTTTGCTTCCGCCTGGCGGTTCCGCCAAAGATCACATCCTCCATCTTTCCGCCCCGGAGAGTCCGGGTAGACTGCTCCCCCATGACCCAGCGGATGGCATCAGAAATGTTGGATTTGCCCGACCCATTTGGCCCAACGATGGCGGTGATATCCTCGCCAAAGGTCAGGACCGTCTTGTCCGGAAAGGATTTGAACCCCTGGATCTCAAGCGCCTTTAAGTACAACTCACACACCTCATTCTGGCCGAAGTTGTCTCCGGCCTCCATTTGGACTGATGGGCATAAAAATAGATTATAATTATAGCAAAAAAACATTCGGATTGCAACTTCTTCCAGGATGCCGTCCTTCTCTTCTTTATTAGAAAATTATCACTGAAATACGCAGAACATCCGGCATTCTTGGTACCAGCCAGAAATATGGCAGCACTGATCCTACCTTTTCTGGAATGGAGTCCAGCATTTCTGCTCTGGCAATGAGGCCATACGTTCAGTACAACAATGCTTTAAGCTTTGCATCCGTTTTTCAACGGCAAGCATCTTTGATCCAGGTTATTTGAGAATACAGATGACAGGATTGACCTGCTCCGCACGATTTTTATCTACCACGTGCTCACCGCCAGCATGAGGATCAAAGCGGCATATACGAAGTTTTTATGTTCTGGACACCCCTGCAAATCCATTGCGATACACAAACCACCGCTCTCACAACTTCCCGATAAAACCCTCGGCCGGCTTGCGCATCTTCCGTTTGCAGCCGGATCAGTTTTGAAAACCTTCAAAAAAATTTTTGTTATTTTTCAAAAAATCCTTGCTTTTTTTCGAAATACCTGCTATCATATCAGACGATGCTTCATTGAAAGCGAACTCTCATAGCGAGGAGGTAAGCAACATGGCCAAATGCGAATTCTGCGACAAGGGCGTCACCTTCGGCATCCAGGTCTCCCACTCCCACCGCCGTTCCAACCGTACCTGGAAGCCCAACGTGAAGCGCGTGAAGGCGATCGTGAAGGGTGTTCCCACCCACGTGTACGTCTGCACCAGATGCCTCCGTTCCGGTAAGGTCACCCGCGCTGTGTGATCGGTATATGGCAAGATGAAATCCCCTGTGCTTCGGCACAGGGGATTTTCTTATTTTGAGTTCCAGTTGGCCTCTTATGGCCGCACCGCTATCTTGAGTACACCGTCCTCCTTGGCCTCAAACAACTGATAGGCCTCCATCACATGTTCCAACGGATAGGTGTGCGTGATCAGGGGTTCCGTATTCAACTGTCCAGCTGCGATCAGATCCAAAATCTCGTCACAGCGGCAGGCGTCCACGCCGCCAGTCTTGAAGGTCAGATTCTTGCCATACATCTCAGGCAGGGGAAGGATCTGGGCCTCCTCGTACATAGCAGCAACTACCACGATCCCGCTTGGCCGAGCCATCTGCCATGCCGTTTGGAACGTACCTGAACCACCCGCAGCTTCAATGACCACATCTGCTCCGCGTCCCTCTGTGAATGTTCGGACCTGCTCCAGGGCCTCATCCCCTGGCTCCAGAGCCAGGTCTGCCCATCCTTGGGAGATGGCCAGCGCGCGCCGGGCTGCATCAGGTTCCACCGCCACAATACGAGCAGGCCGGTACAGGCGGGCACACATCATGGCACACAGGCCGGTAGGACCGGCACCCAGAACAGCCACAGTGTCTCCCTCCCGGATCTCACCCAGCTGGGCTGCCCAGAAGCCGGTGGAAAGAATATCTCCGGTAAACAGAGCCTGGCGATCGGTGACGCCATCCGGGATCCGGGTCAAACCGTTGTCTGCGTAAGGCACCCGAACATACTCCGCTTGCCCTCCGTCAATCCGGCAGCCCAGCGCCCAGCCTCCGGCGGGATCAGTACAATTGTTGACCGCCCCCCGCTGACAAAAGAAGCATGTTCCGCAAAATGTCTCCACATTGACAGCCACCCTGTCACCAGGCGATACCCGGGTCACCTGTTCGCCCACCCGCTCCACAACACCTACCATCTCATGTCCTACAATGATCCCAGGTTTCGCCCTGGGCACAAAACCGCCCTTGATATGCAAATCGCTGGAACAGATGGACGCAAGCGTCACTCGCACCACTGCGTCTCTTGGATCCAAAATCTCCGGAACCGGCCGCTCC
Source organism: Lawsonibacter sp. (assembly GCA_037257225.1). Taxonomy (GTDB): domain Bacteria; phylum Bacillota; class Clostridia; order Oscillospirales; family Oscillospiraceae; genus Lawsonibacter. The sequence goes on along the minus strand of JAYCWP010000026.1, from coordinate 10,688 downwards.
TCCAGTGCAAAGCATCCCTTTTCCCGATAGACCACAGCCCGCATTGTTTTTTTCATTTTAAACTGCTCCTCTCTTCCGATTGGGACCCAGTACGCCGCCGCAATCCCCTGTTCTGTGCAGTGTACCACACATGACCGCAGCTGGCAAGCACACCGCTGCCCGACATTTCTTTTCGGTGTGTTTGTTGATAAAGTGGCCGTTTTATGGTACAATGATCAAAAAGAAGTGTCAATCCAGATTCCGCCACTTTGGGAGGTTCCCATGTTTGTCAAAAACCCAGAATATTTTCTTACGATTGTAAAAGAACGCAGCATCTCCAGGGCCGCTGACCGACTCTATCTCTCTCAGCCCTACCTCAGCCAGTATCTGGCCAAGCTTGAGACCACCCTGGGGGTCACCCTGCTGGATCGCTCTCACACCCCCCTCCAGCTCACCGCAGCCGGAGAGTTATTCCATTCCTATTTAGAGCGGCAGGGCTATCTGGACCGACAGCTGGAGAGTGATCTGCGAGCTCTCCAGACCCAAAAGCGGCAGCTGCTGCGCATCGGAGTGTCCACCTGGCGTGGCTCCACCCTTCTTCCTGATATTCTCCCAACTTTTGTACGCCAGGATCCGGATGTCCAAGTAGTCCTCCACGAGGCCCCAGTTCCCCAGCTTGGCGACCTGGCCGCCAGCAGCATCACCGACTTCTGCCTTATGCACATCCCTAGCGACCTCACCAACTTGAGTTATGAGTTGGTGATGCACGAGCGGATCCTGCTTATCAGTCATCGAGACCATCCCCTGGCCCAAGGCCTGGACAGTCCCTGCTCTGCCCCCCTCCCCTTCAGAGATCTGCGCCGCCTGGAGCACGAGCGGATTATTATGCTCCCAGAAGATTGGCGGCTGTCCAAACTGCTGTACAACACCTTCAGTGTCCAGAATGTGGAACCGCTGAATATCCTTACCACCACCAACAACACCACTGCCATCAACCTGGTGGCAGAAAACATGGGCTTCACCTTCCTGCCGGAGAGCGGCATCCACCGCACCCCCTATCTGGATCGACTCTCCTTCTTTACTGTGGGAACTCCGCCTCTCACCAGCCCCCTGGCGGTGGTCTATAAGAAAAACAGCTTTCTCTCCCCCGCCGCACGCACCTTCATGGATCTGATCAAGGAGTATTACCGCCAATTTGACCGGGGTTCCGCCCTCTCCGACTCTTGACGGCAGGAAAAAGCTATGCTACACTAAGAGCGATCAAAAGCTATACGACTGACGGAAGTGGAGCGACCACATGGAGTATAGCGGGCGGACCCTCCGCCTTTATGCCGACCGTCTGGGCGCACGGAATCAAACCCGTTGCGCTCTTTTTTTATCAAAAGGGCGCCCAACACTGAAAAGGAGACGTGGTAAAGATGAAAACTGATATTGAGATCGCCCAGAGCACCCAAATGCAGCACATTGCAAACATCGCAAAGACCGCTGGTGTGGACGAGGAGTACCTGGAGTTTTACGGAAAGTACAAGGCCAAGATCGACTACCGCCTGCTCCAGGAGAGCAAGGCCCCCAATGGTAAGCTGATCCTGGTCACCGCCATCAACCCCACCCCCGCCGGAGAGGGCAAGACCACTACCACTGTCGGTCTGGCCGACGGGATGCGCCGCTTGGGCAAGAATGCTCTGGTGGCCCTACGTGAGCCCTCTCTCGGCCCCGTATTCGGCGTGAAGGGAGGCGCAGCTGGCGGCGGCTATGCCCAAGTCGTTCCTATGGAGGATATCAACCTCCACTTCACTGGCGACTTCCATGCCATCGGTGCGGCCAATAACCTTCTGGCCGCCATGCTGGACAACCATATCCAGCAGGGTAACGCACTGGGAATCGATGTCAAGCGCATCACCTGGAAGCGGTGTGTGGACATGAATGACCGCCAGCTCCGCAACGTCATTGATGGCTTGGGCGGTCGGATGCAAGGCGTTCCCCGAGAGGATGGCTTTGACATTACTGTAGCCAGCGAGGTCATGGCAGTGCTTTGCTTGGCTTCCTCCATCACAGACCTGAAGGAGCGCCTGAGCCGCATCATCGTCGGCTACACCTATGATGAGAAACCGGTCACTGCTGGCGATCTCAAGGCCGCTGGGGCCATGGCCGCTCTGTTGAAAGACGCCCTGAAACCCAACCTGGTGCAGACTCTGGAGGGCACTCCCGCCTTCATCCATGGCGGCCCCTTTGCTAATATCGCCCACGGATGCAACTCTGTGATGGCCACCCGGATGGCTATGAAACTGGGAGATTACGCCATCACTGAAGCCGGATTTGGCGCCGATTTGGGTGCTGAGAAATTCCTGGATATCAAGTGCCGCATGGCTGGCCTCACTCCTGATGCTGTGGTTCTGGTGGCCACCGTTCGTGCTCTGAAACATCATGGCGGCGCAGCCAAGGCGGAGCTGAACCAGGAGGATCTCGCTGCCCTGGAGCGCGGCCTGCCCAATCTTCTGCGCCATGTAGAGAATATCACCCAGGTGTACGGCCTGCCCTGCGTGGTGGCCATCAACCGTTTCCCAACCGACACTGAGGCTGAGCTGAAACTGGTAGAGGACAAATGCCGCGCCCTGGGGGTCAATGTAGCCCTGTCCGAGGTATGGGCCAAGGGCGGCGAGGGCGGCATCGCCCTGGCAGAGGAGGTCATCCGTCTGTGCGAGGCGGAGAATCACTTCCGCTTTGCCTATGAGCTGGAGCAGCCCATTGAGGACAAGCTGGCTGCCATCGTAAAAAAGGTCTATCACGGCGACGGCGTTGTCCTCACGCCCGCCGCCAAAAAGCAGGTCAGGCAGCTCACTGAGCTGGGCTATGGCGATCTGCCCATCTGCATGGCCAAGACCCAGTACTCCTTCTCTGACGATCAGAGCCTTCTGGGCGCCCCCGACGGCTTTACCGTCACAGTCCGGAATGTAAAGGTGTCCGCCGGCGCCGGCTTCCTGGTGGCCCTCACTGGGGACATCATGACCATGCCCGGTCTGCCCAAGGTCCCCGCCGCCGAAAAGATCGACGTGGACGAAAACGGCAAGATCACTGGCCTGTTCTGACCCATCTTCCCCTCACCCGCACCGGAGTTCTTCCGGTGCGGGTATTTCTTTTTCTCCCTGGGGCCAATCTTGTTGGAAGAACTCATAGTTTAGAGGTGCGACCGTTTTTGATCCTAATACAAAAATAGAGGCCATCCGAACAGCGGATGGCCTCTATTTTCTCATTTCACCTCAGAGAGGATGTCCAGGTTCTTCATAAAATACTCCACGCCGGAGTAGATGGTGGTCAGCACGATGACCGCTACGCAGATATGGTTGATCCAAACTGCGATTGGCAGGAACATGAGCACGATGCACACCATGGTGGAGGCCGTCTTGACCTTGCCGGACCAGCCGGCGGCGATCACACGCCCCTTGTCTGCCGCCACCATTCTCAGGCCGGACACACTAAACTCCCGGATGATCACCACCAGCAGAGCCCAGCCGGGCATCTGCCCAATTTCAACAAACCACAGCATAGCAGCTACCACCAGACACTTATCTGCCAGTGGGTCCATAAATTTCCCAAAGTCAGTGACCTGATTATAGTGGCGGGCAATGTAGCCGTCCAGGGTATCGGTCAGACTGGCAGCGATGAAAATGGCCAGTGCCCAGTAGTTGGCTCCGGGCACCTGTAAGTACAGCACCAAAAGGAATACCGGAATCAGAAAGACTCGGAGAATAGTCAGCTTATTGGCAGTATTCATGGAAAATGGTCAGCTCCTCTTTTTCGACAAAAAATCTATTCCTCAATCTCACCGGTCAACTCTCCGTCAGAGACGCCAGTGATCCGGACATTGACGAAGCTGCCCGCAGGGACGGCTCCGGCGGCGGTGAACAAGACACGGCCGTCGATCTCCACCGAGTCGGCGTAGGTTCGCCCGGTAAAACAGCCCGCCTGAGTATCAAATCCCTCGCATAGTACCTCCATCACAGTTCCCAGCCGCTCCTCATTGTACTCATCCATAATTCTGGATTGGAGATCCACTACCAGTTCCACCCGGCGGGCGGCAGTCTCCGGATCTACCTGGTCCTCCATAGCGACAGCCAATGTCCCCTCCTCCGGAGAGAATTGGAACACACCCACCCGCTGGAGTTTCTGCTCCCGCAGGAACTGGCACAGTTCCTCAAATTCCGCCTCTCCTTCTCCTGGCAAACCACAGATCAGCGAGGTACGAACCACCAAATCCGGGATAGCTCGCCGCAGCCGGACAAAGAGATCCTCCAGTTCCGCCCGGGTGTTCCTCCGGCGCATGGCATTCAGAATCCCATCATTGCAGTGCTGGATGGGGATATCCAGATAGTGAACAATTTTTTTCTCCCGTGCGATGGTATCGATGAGTTCGTCCGTAATCACTTCAGGATACAGGTAGTGCAGACGGATCCAGTGGAAGTCCAGCTTGCACAGCTCCTTCAGCAATTGGGCTAGGGAGGTGGGTTCCTCCAAGTCCATACCGTACCGTGTGATGTCCTGGGCGATGACAATAAGTTCCTTCACGCCGTTGTCCGCCAGCTTTCTGGCCTCGGCCAGCAGGGCCTCCATGGAACGGCTGCGGTAGCGGCCCCGGAGCTTGGGGATGATGCAGAAGGCGCAGCCGTTGCTGCACCCCTCGGCGATTTTTAGGTAAGCAGTGTATGGCGGGGTAGTCACCAGGCGCTCCCCATCCTCAAAGGTGCGGTGGATATTGCCGAAATGCTCCGCCTTTTCCCCCGCCATCAGTTCCTCTACTGCCGCCACCACATCAGTATAGCTTCCAGTACCCAGCATTCCGTCCACTTCGGGCAGCTCCGTACGGATGTCATCAGGATATCGCTGGGAAAGACAGCCGGTCACCAGCAGCTTCTTCAGGCGCCCGGCCTTTTTCAGCTCCGCCAGCTCTAAAATATTTTCGATGGCCTCGCTCTTGGCAGACTCAATAAAGCCACAAGTATTCAGCACTGCTACATCGGCCCCGTCTGGGTCGCCGGTAACGGTGTGCCCCGCCTGGCGGCACAGGGCCATCATTTGCTCGGTGTTCACCAAATTTTTGGCACAGCCGAGGGAAACAAATGCGATTTTATATGGATTCAAGGAGTACCCTCCTTCATGTTTTCTTGAATCAGATTCGTACTCAATGCGCACATGCCACTCAATTTTTCTTTGATGTCCGCATCGGAAAATATCTACTACTCAAAATCAGCCTCTGCACCATAGCGGCGCAGTCCCTCACTGATGTCGCTCCAGGCGTAGCCTCGTCGGACCAAGGCGTCCGATGCACGCTTCCACGCACGTCGATCCTCCGGCGGTGTGTCTCCCAGCTTTTTAGCAAGAAACGCATCAATAGCCTCCGACGGATCCTCCGCCTGATCCAGAGCCTCATCCCACAGTTCCCGTGGGACCCCCCTGCGGTACAGTTCGTCCCGCAGCTTCCGCAGACCGTAGCCCTTGGCTGAGTAGTGGCGCACCACCTGCTCCGCATAGGAAGCGTCATTCAGAAAACCCAGTTCCTCTAAACGATCACAGATGGCGGCCGACTCCTCAGAATCGGCCTCCCATCCTTCTAGTTTGCGCTCCAGTTCCCGTCGTGACATAGGGCGTCCAGCCAACAGGTTTAGAGCCTTATCCTTCAGACCACCAGTGCGGACAGCAGCCAAAAGGCGCTCTGTCTCCTCCTCTGTCAGTTCCCGACCGGCACAGAGTGAAAACTGTAGCACCTCCCCCTCACTCACTCTGAGCATGGTACCGTCCTCCAACACCGCAAGCCAGCGGCCGCGGACACGTTTGGAGGGCTTCAGTTCCTGAATGATCATTTACTCCTCGCCGTCCTCAAAGTCGTCGGCAGATACATCAATCGCCCGTCCTGCTGCCCGGGCCGCAGCTTGTCCCTGCTTGGACAGCAGTTTAAATGCATTCTGCCGGATCTTGGCCTCCAAATCTTCTGCCATTTCTGGGTTATCCCGCAAAAACTGCTTCGCTGCATCCCGGCCCTGTCCCAAGCGCAGTTCGCCCATAGCAAACCAAGAGCCGCTCTTCTGTACCAGATCCAGCTTAACACCCAGGTCAATCAGTTCGCCTACCTTGGAGATGCCCTCGCCGTACATGATATCAAACTCAGCCTCTCGGAACGGAGGTGCCACCTTGTTCTTGACAATCTTAGCCCGAGTACGGTTGCCGATGATCTCAGAGCCGCTCTTCAGCGCCTCCACCCGCCGCACATCAATACGGACCGAGGAGTAGAATTTCAGCGCCCGGCCACCGGTGGTAACCTCAGGATTGCCATAGACCACACCTACCTTCTCCCGCAGCTGGTTGATGAAAATCACAATACAGTTGGTCTTTGCAATGGAACCGGCCAGCTTTCGCAGGGCCTGGCTCATCAGACGGGCCAGCAGGCCCACATGGGAATCACCCATCTCACCCTCGATCTCCGCCCGGGGGGTCAGTGCAGCTACAGAGTCTACCACGACCACATCGATGGCTCCGGAGCGAACTAGGGCTTCACAGATTTCCAACCCCTGCTCGCCAGTATCCGGCTGAGAAATCAGCATGGAGTCGATGTCCACCCCTAAAGCACGGGCATAAGTCGGGTCCAGAGCGTGTTCGGCATCAATGAAGGCTACCTCTCCCCCTCGCTTCTGGGCCTCGGCCACCACATGGAGGGCCAACGTAGTCTTACCAGAGGACTCCGGCCCATAGACCTCAATGATCCGGCCCTTGGGCAGACCGCCGATTCCAAGTGCCAGGTCCAGGGACAGTGAGCCGGTCGGGATGGATTCCACCATTACCCCCAGGTTCTCCCCCAGCCGCATAATGGAACCCTTGCCATAATTGCGCTCGATCTGCGCCATGGCAGTCTCCAGTGCCTTCTTCTTATCTGCGGCAGGAGCCGCGCTCTCCACCGCCGGTTTCTTTGTTGCCATCTGTTCCCATCCTTTCCCACCAGTCCAGTCTACTCTGGTCTGGCAATCTGTTTCACAGCTTATCAGACCAAAAGTCCAATAAACCGGACTCAATTTTACCCAGCCTCAGTTTGAACTGCAAGGCCTTTCTGTGTATTTCATTGGCTATCCGTTGATAGTCCCCTCCACCACTCGCCAAATTCCCTGAGTATCTGCGGTAGTCTGAATCTGCTCAAAGCCATTCTGGGCCAGGATCTCCTCCACTTCTGGCGCTTGTCCGATGCCCACCTCAAAGAGCAGGCTCCCGCCCAGCCGCAGAGCACTTTTCCACTTAGACGCGATGAAACGGTAGAAATCCAGGCCGTCCACACCTCCGTCTAGAGCAATGAGCGGTTCATAATCCCGTACAGAAGGGTCCAGTCCCGGGATATCTCCGGTTGGAATATAGGGAGGATTGGAGACGATCACATCAAAATCCCACAGAGCGGTAGAAGGGGGCTGCATGGCATCCACCGACAGACAGGTCACCCGGGCATTAAGCTCGTTGCGGCGAACGTTCTGCTTACACACCCGCAGGGCACCTTCAGCCAACTCCCCCAGTACCACCCTGCACCCTGGAGCGTTGGCGGCAATGGCCAGACCCACACAGCCGCTTCCGGCACACAGATCCAGCACACGTGCCCCCTCTCCGGCAGCCCGTGCCTTAAGAATCCCCCGCTCTGCCAATACCTCGGTGTCGATTCTGGGAATCAGAACCTCGCTGGACACATCCAGGGGCAGGCCGTAAAACTCCCACTCCCCTACAATATAGGCCACTGGTTCGCCCTGCAGACGGCGCTGCACCAAAGCCTCCACCCGCCTCTCCAGTTCACCGGAGGCATAGAGGGACATATCTCGGTAAAACTGCTCCCGGCTCTTGTCTGCCGCATAGCAGATCAGCTCCCGCGCTTCCAGCTGTGCTCCCTCTATGCCTGCCTTCTTCAGACGGGCCCGGGTATCCAGATACAGATTGTTATATGTGGTGGCCATAGGCTCCCCCTCTTGCTTAAATCAGGAATTCCTGCTCCCTCACCGCATCCAATTCCTAACTTCTAATTTCTAATTGTTAACTCCAAAGCAGCTGCCGGAGAGAACTTACCAGGCATCCTCGCCCTTCACCTCAGGCAGTACCAACTCCAATGCCTTGATGCCAACCTCGATCATAGAGTCATCCGGCTCAAAGGTGGTAAAATTTTGGAGCCACAGACCGGGAGCAGTGAGCAGTTTTGTAACCGGTCCATCGTGCCGTCCCGCCCAGCGGTTGAACTCATAGCTGACCCCCACAATGATGGGCAGCATCAGCAAATGAGCCACAAACCGCCACAGAACATTGTGGACCGGCCAGATTCCAAATACGACGGTAGAAACCAGAATTGAGATGGCAATGACCATGAATAGGAAACTGGTCCCACACCGGGGATGATGACGTGGCTGCTTCCGTACATTCTCAACCGTCAAGGGGAGCCCCGCTTCATAGCAGAAAATAGTCTTATGCTCCGCACCGTGATACTGGAATACCCTGTGAATGTCCTTCATCCGGGAGCAGAGAGCCAGATAACTCACAAAAATAATCAGCTTCATCAAACTTTCTGCCACATTGCGGACCACCATAGAATCCGTAAACAATGTCACAATTGAACCCAGAATAGTAGGCAGCAGGAAAAACAGTCCAATGGACATCCCGATTCCCAAAATTACCGAGACCGTCACAAAAAATGAGGCCGCCCGGTCGCTGCCCAAGGTACGCTCCAACCACGCCTCAAAGCGGGACGGCTCCTCCGCCCCTCCCTCTTCCTCTGGAAAAAACTCCGCAGAGTACATCAAGGCCCGAACGCCCTCCACCATAGAAGCTACGAAGGTGGCCACTCCCCGAATCAGGGGCAGTCCCAAAATCGGAAAGCGATCCTTGATAAACCGCAGCTGGCTCTCCCGGATCGCCAGGGTTCCATCTGGCTTACGCACCACTACAGCCTGTTTTTTGGGGCCGCGCATCATAATACCTTCAATGAGCGCCTGGCCTCCACACATAGTTTTGAACCCACCAGAAGGGCAGGCGCAATTTTTCTCTTTGTTCTGCATGAGAAACTATTTCTCCTTTGCGATTCAACGGCAAGCGCACTTCTGCGCCGTGTGTATTCTACCAAGTTTTCAGAAAAAAAGCAATAGTTATCGAACTTACGTTTCAATCGGCAGGACGATGGTCACCATGCAGCCGCCCCCTTGCGCATTTCCGATGTCGAGCCTGCCCTCATGTCGGGTAACGATTTCCTCACACACCGCCAGACCGATGCCGGAGCCGCGGGCTTTGGAACTGCCCTTGTAGAATTTATATTTCACATGGGGCAGTTCCTCCTCAGGGATACCGGGTCCGTAATCCCGGATGCGGATCACCGCCTCTTCTCCCTCCCGGGCAATGGATACATCGATCCGCTTGCCGGAACCGCCGTGCTTGGCTGCATTGTCCAAAAGATTGCAGAACACCTGACGCAGCCGCTCCGGGTCTCCGCTGATGGACAGCATCTCCTCCGGACAGTCCTGATAGGTCAGTTCAATGCCCTCACGCCGGAAAAACTCCCGATAGGTATACACTGCATCCTCCAGTTCCGCCTTCAGATCCAGCGGCTCTACCGACAGAGTAAAACGGCCATCCTCAATGCGGGAAAACTCTAACAATTCTTCTACCATGTTGGTCAGGCGCCGAGCCTCAGAAACGATGATATCCATTCCCTTCCGTACATCACGTGGGTCTTTCAATTCACCGCCTTGGATGGTCTCCGCCCACCCGGTGATAGCCGTCAGCGGAGTACGAAGCTCGTGGGAGACGGAGGATATAAACTCCGATTGAGTCTTTTCCGACTGCTTGATTTTCAGGGACATATCGTTGATCGTATCGGTCAGTTCTCCCACCTCGTCATCAAATTTTTTCTCAATCTGCACACCATAGCTCCCATCGGCGATGAGCCGGGCAGTCTCTGTTATGCTGGCCAAAGGCTCTACGATCGAGCGGACAAAGTAAAGATTCGAGAAGTAGACCAAGGCTAAGATAGCCGCTCCCAGCAAACAGGCCAGACCCATCGCCAGGAAAAACTGCCAATCGATGGCCACCAAAGAGGTCACATATCGCACCACTGCCACCGTCTGCCCATGGTAGATAATAGGGGCGGAGGCTGCCACCACCCGCTCACCAGTATGGGGATCGGTGCCTTTCCAGGCCACAGCTTCCTGATAGTTCAGCGCACTCTGAATATCCTGTGTCCCCGGCGTTGTACCGGCAGCCAGATCATTGCTAGAGTACTGCACCGCCCCAGTGACATCCAGAAACTGGAGTTCCAATTTTGTCTTATCCTCAAACTTCTGCACTGCATTCTGGGCATTGGTCCAGTATTGACTGCGCGTAAAGGAGGCAAATCCCCCCGCATCGTCCGCCGCCCTCCGTTTCAGGTCGTTCATGGTACTGGAGTAGTAGTAGCTCCACATGGCGGTGGAAAAGGTCCCCAGCGCCAGGGCCAGCACCAGCAGAACCACACCCACGCTATTGATGAGCCAGCGACGACGGATACCCCGGATCTTTACTTTATCGGTCACAACGGCCTTCTTCGCCATTCGAGCACCTCCTCTCCCAAATTACAGGGCATTCATCTCGTTTTAGACTGCCCCTGTTTCAGCTGCCCCACTTATATCCATAACCCCATACTGTATTCACATAAGTCGGCTTTGTGGGGTTGT
>JAYCWP010000025.1:0-66559 GCA_037257225.1 Lawsonibacter sp. | reverse complement strand
GAGCACCGGATTGTGGTTCCGGGTGTCGAGGGTTCGAGTCCCTTTACCCACCCCATAACATAGGCGAAAGGGCCGGAGCTGCGGCTCCGGCCCTTCGCTTTTTTGTCTCTTGCAATATAGGGGTGTAGCCAAGTGGTAAGGCAAGGGACTTTGACTCCCTCACTCGCTGGTTCGAGTCCAGCCATCCCTGCCATTTTCTTCCCCTCACGTTCCCAAATGACTCAGTAGCTCAGTCGGTAGAGCAACTGCCTTTTAAGCCGTGGGTCCGGGGTTCGAGTCCCCGCTGGGTCACCAAAAAGAAAGACATGACCAAAGGTCATGTCTTTCTTTTTGTATTGCGGCGGTCCGAGACAGCCCCCACCCCTCAGTTTTTCAATTACTTTGGGCACATGAATCGCACCTCCGCATAGATCCCAGTCAGCTCTGCACCATTTTGATCCATGTAGGACAAAGTATATCCATCATATATCGCCATCATCTCAGCAACTCCGCCAGTCTCTTCAGTGCCTCTGGCAGACGGTCCATTTCAATTCCGGGATAGCTGACCACCAAGACATGTGGCTCTCCACTGCCGTAGTCAGACAGGAAGGACAGCCGGATCCTCCGCTCCTCAGCTGCTTGGGCCAAACTTCTGTCATCACGCTCCGTCTCCAGCCGGAGGAGAAAGTGAAGTCCCGCATCTTCGCCTCGCACCTGATAGCGGCCAGCCAGAGGACTGTGGGCTAGAGCATCCAGTACTTGGTCTCTGCGCCCACGATAGAAGCCTCGCATCCGGTTGACATGGGTCTCAAAATATCCTTCGGATAGGAACCGAGCCAGGGTATACTGCTCCATAGCAGGCACGGTACAGGAATAGAACCCCAATGTTCTCTGATACCGCTCCAGTAGTGCTGGAGGCAGCACCATATAGCTGATACGCAGGGACGGGGCCAGTGAACGTGAAAAAGTGTTCATATAGATCACCCGTCCAGCCTGGTCGATGCTCTGAAGCGGTGGAATAGGCCGCCCAGTAAATCGAAACTCACTGTCATAGTCATCTTCAATAAGATAGCGCCCAGGCTCTGCCTCCGCCCACCGCAAAAGATTCTGCCTCCGTACGATGGGCATGACTACGCCGCTTGGGAACTGGTGGGATGGAGATAGGTGGACCACTTGGACCCCAGACCGCTCCACTGTCTCCACTGGGATGCCGCTTTCATCCAGCGCAAGCGGGATACACCGCGCCCCGTGGAGCCCATACACTTTACCTGCCTTTGGATATCCTGGGTCCTCGACCCCATAGTTTAAGTCCCGGCCCAGCAACTGAACAATCAACCCATACAGATACTCTGTCCCAGCCCCCACCACCACTTGTTCCGGCGACACTGTGATCCCACGGAACTGGTGCAAACAACTGGCCACTGCCCGGCGCAGTTCCTCCACTCCGTTATGGGGAGAGGCACGCAGCAGCTGTTCCCCTCGATCGGTGAGCACCCGGCGCATCAGCCGGGCCCAGACGGTAAACGGAAATCCCTCCGTCCCCGTTCCACCACTTGTTAGGTCCAGCAGCCACTCACGCTCCGGAACGGGGCAGGCACAGGCTGGAACGGAAATGTGAAGGTTTTCCATTGGGCGCGGCCGATCCCCAGTCTCCAGAGAACTAACAAAATAGCCACGTTTCTCCTCCGCATAGAGATAACCCTCCGCCACCAGCTGGCTATATGCATTTTCCACGGTAGACACTGCCACCTCCAAGTGTCGGGCCAGGGCCCGCTTGGACGGCAGTTTCTCCCCCGGCTTCAGCACACCCTTCCAAATATCTTCCTTGATACAGCGGCACAGATAGTCATACAAAGTCAGGCGGCCTCTCCGCTCCATGTCATAGGTCAGCATCGTATCATCTCCAATCTGGCCTGGTAAAAATAGATCAATTTGACCCTTTCTTTCATACCAGTTTTGATTAAACTATAAGTCAGGCAGAAATGCAAGAACTTTTTGATTGTGGTCCGGACCCGCATCAAAGCGAGGAGGAAAAACATGACTGACAAAAAACTGCACCGGCTTGTTTTAGCCGCATTATTCACCGCCCTGACCACTGTGATGACTATGGTGATCCAGGTTCCTTCTCCTATGCAGGGCTATGTCAATCTTGGGGACTGCGGTGTACTGCTCTCCGCCTGGGTTTTGGGCCCTGCATGGGGAGGCGCAGCAGCGGGGATCGGCTCCATGCTGGCTGACCTGCTCTCCGGCTATGCCCACTATGCCCCGGGCACCTTGGTGATCAAGACCTGTATGGCAGTGGCAGCCGCCCTGATCCTCCGCGCCTTCCAGCGTGGAGATCGCCCCTCTCTGGCTGGACAGCTGGCCGGTGGCGCCGCCGCCGGAACCATTATGGTGATGGGTTATTTCGGCTATGCCGGCCTGTTGCTGGGCAATGGTCTGTCAGCGGCAGCATCCATTCCTGGGAACATCGTCCAAGCGGTCTTTGGGCTGGTGGCGGCAGTTGCGGTGATGCAGGTGCTGATCCGCAGCAGAAGCCTGGCCCTGGTGCGGAACGCCTGATTTCACATTTCCCCAACAACCGAGCAGGGCCCCAGACCACAAACCGGTCCAGGGCTCTGCTTTTACTTTATCATATTTCAGAAGAAGAGGACAGTATATCAGCTGTCCTCCTTACATCTCTCCACCCGGTCCGGCAGACGGCCGAAGGGGCGGTATACCGTCCAATACATAGTAATGATACAGGCCAGTCCCCCCACCAGCTGGGACACCGCCTCTGCCACGAACACCCCGTCCGTCCCCAGCCAGACCGGGAGCAGCACCGTCAGAGGGGCGTTGATCACCGCCTTGCGCAGCAGGGAAAAGAAGATCGCCTGCCGGGAGCGGCCCAGGCTGACGAATACCCCCTGCCCCGCCATCTGAAGCGACATGGGGATGAACAGGCAGAAGTAGATCCGCAGGGCAGGGACCCCGGCGGCCAGCACCTCCGCGTCCCCGTTGAAGATCCGGATCAGCGCGCCTGGGAACACCATAGCCGCCGCCCAGAACAGGGCGGCACAGCCCACCGTCCCCGCCACGCTGAAGCGGATGGACTGCCGGACCCGGCTGTACAATCCCGCCCCGTAGTTATAGCCCGTCACCGGCTGGGCCCCATTAGACAGGCCGTGAATGGGCATCATAAACACCTCTCGCAGGGAGTTGATGATGGTCATCACGCCCACATACAGGTCTCCGCCATAGACCTGAAGGGTAGCGTTGCACACCACCTGGACCAGACTGTTGGTCAGGTTCATAAAAAAGCCAGACAGGCCCAGGGAGACGATCTTCCGCACCCGGGCAGGCTTCAGCACCATGCACTGGGGCCGCAGGCGAAGGGCAGCCTTCCGCCCGGTGAGAAATGCCAGCACCCACACAGCGGAGCAACCCTGGGCAATCACGGTGGCCCAGGCTGCCCCCTGCACCCCCAGATCCAGCCAGAAGATGAAGATGGGGTCCAGCACGATGTTCACCACCGCCCCCAGCCCTACCGTCATCATCCCCACCCTGCCAAAGCCCTGAGCGTTGATAAACGGGTTCATTCCCAGCCCGATCATCACAAACACCGTCCCCAGAAGATAAACGGTCATATAGGCGTCTGCGTATGGATAGGTGGCGTCGCTGGCCCCGAACAAGTAGAGGACGGGCCGCTTGAAGATGAGAAACAAAGCGGTCACTGCCCCACCAAAAATCAGCAGAAGGGTAAATGCGTTGCCCATCACCCGTTCCGCCTCATCCCGCTCCCCCCTGCCCCGGCAGATGGAGCACAGAGGTGCGCCGCCGGTGCCGCACAGATTAGCAAAGCCCATGATGATGGACACGATCGGGATGGTGAGACCCAGTCCTGTCAGCGCCAGGTGTCCCGGCAGCCGCCCCAGATACATCCGATCCACCACGCTGTACAGCACGTTGATCAGCTGAGCCGCTGTCATGGGGACTGCCAGGGACATAATATTCTTCGCAATGCTCCCCTGAGAAAAGTCATACTCCTGCTGCGCCAAGCCGTGTCTCCCCTATCCGTTTTCTATTCAGTGTACACCTCCTCCGCCCTCCGCACAAGCCCTTTTTCCAAATCCCAGTCCGCAGTCATGGGACACACACTCCATGGATTGATTGCAGCTTGCATTAGAATACAAAGGCGCCGGAGGCCTCTGCCTCCGGCGCCTTTGTATCTATTTTCTCGCCGCCTTCAGCCGGGCCATAGCCCGGGCCAGTGCGGCTTTGGAGTTGTAATATTCCTGAATGCTCAGCTTCTGACGCAGGCGCTCCTCCGCCCGTTCCTTGGCGGCCTCTGCCCGCTTCCAGTCGATCTCCTCCGGCCGCTCGGCAGAGGTAGTCAGCACCATCACTCGGTCGGGCATGATCTCGGCCAGCCCCTGGCTGACCACCGCATGGGTCCAGGCCCCCTCGCTGCGGTACTTCAGCTCACCGGGGACCACGGCGGTGACTACCGGCTCGTGGCCGGCCTCCACCCCCATGTAGCCGTCAATGGCAGGCAGGACCAGGGAATCCGCATCCCCAATGTAGAACTGACGGTCGGGGGTCACCACCTCCAGGTGAAAGTTCTTTCCTTCCGCCATCTCACAGCACCCCCATATCCCGGGCCTTCTTTCTCACCTCGTCCACATCGCCAGTCATGCTAAAGGCCGCCTCAGGAAGATGATCCAGCTCACCGCCCAAAATAGCCTCGAAACTGCGCAGTGTATCCTCCAGCTTTACAAAACGGCCCTCCAGACCGGTGAAGGTCTGAGCCACTGAGAAGGGCTGGGAGAAAAATTGCTGGATACGGCGTGCCCGCTCCACGGCGATCTTGTCCTCTTCACTGAGCTCCTCCATGCCCAAAATGGCGATGATGTCCTGAAGTTCGCGGTACCGCTGGAGCAGTTCCTGCACCGCCCGGGCCACCTTGTAGTGGCGCTCTCCTACCACATCGGGTTCCAAGATGCGTGAGGTGGACTCCAGCGGATCTACCGCCGGATAGATGCCCTGCTCCACGATCTTCCGGGACAGCACAGTGGTAGCATCCAGATGTGTGAAGGTGGTGGCGGGGGCGGGGTCAGTGAGGTCATCCGCCGGAACGTATACCGCCTGCACAGAGGTGATAGCCCCGCTCCGGGTGGAGGTGATCCGCTCCTGAAGTGCGCCCATCTCATTTGCCAGGGTAGGCTGATAGCCCACGGCGGAGGGCATCCGCCCCATAAGAGCGGACACCTCAGAGCCCGCCTGGACATAGCGGAAAATGTTGTCGATAAAGAGCAGCACATCCTGGTGCTGCTGATCCCGGAAGTATTCCGCCATGGTCAGCCCGGTAAGCGCGACCCGCATCCGGGCTCCAGGGGACTCGTTCATCTGTCCAAACACCAGGGCTGTCTTTTCAATGACCCCGGACTCAGTCATCTCCCGCCACAGGTCGTTGCCCTCTCGGGTACGCTCCCCCACGCCGGTAAAAATGGAGTAGCCTCCGTGCTGGGTGGCGATATTGTGGATCAGTTCCTGGATCAGCACTGTCTTGCCCACGCCAGCACCGCCAAACAGACCAATCTTACCGCCGCGGGCATAGGGTGCCAGAAGGTCTATGACCTTGATTCCTGTCTCAAACAGGTCCACTACAGGGCGCTGTTCAGCAAAGCTGGGGGGCTGGCGGTGGATAGACCAGTGTTCCTGCGCTGACACTGCCCCCTTTCCATCAATCGGGTCTCCCAACACATTGAACATCCGGCCCAATACGCCCTCTCCTACGGGGACGGAGATGGGCCCCCCCCAAGGCTTCACCTCCATGCCACGGCCGATTCCCTCGCTGGGGGAAAGCATAAAACAACGGGCGGTGTCCCCACCGATATGCTGGGCTACCTCCATGACCCGCCTCTGGCCTCCCACCTCCAGCCACAGGGCATCCTTGATGGCGGGCATATCATCCCGGGCAAACTGGACGTCCACTACAGGACCCTGTACCTGGACCACAGTCCCTTTACATTCCTTCATATCTGCACACACCTTTCCGGTGACACTTCACCTAACGCTCTCCCTGGATTTGGGCCCCACTGGCGATCTCTGTAATTTCCTGGGTGATGGCCGACTGTCTGGCCCGGTTATAGGTCAAAGACAGGGATTTGAGCATCTCTTTGGCGTTGTCGCTGGCCGCCTCCATGGCAGTCATACGGGCACTCTGCTCCGACGAGAAGGACTCCACCAACGCCCCGAACACCATCCCTCGGATGTATCCACTTGGGATAATATTGTCCAACACCGCCTCCGGTGATGGGACATAGGTCACCTCCTGGGGCTCGCCTGATCCCGCAGGGGGATCCCAGGGAAAGTTCGCCCGGTCCAGAGGCAGCAGAGTGCGTTCCCGCACTTCAAGCTTTAGTGGAGAGACCATCTCAGTATACAAAATGTGCACCTCGTCCAGGCTTCGGTTCAGAAACCGCCGTACCACCTCATCGCCGATCTCCCGGGCCCGCCGCATGGTGGGGTTCTGCACCACATGAGAAAACTCCTCCACGATGGGAATGCCCCGGCCCTGAAAGTAGACTCGTCCCACGACCCCCACCACAAATAGGCTGGAGTGAGGTGACTGGCGTACATACTCCTCTGCACGGCGCAGTACGTTGTGGTTATAGGCACCAGCCAGTCCCTTGTCTCCGCTGACCACGATATAGCCTACCTTCCGCTCCTGCTCCGGCACATCGGTCCGCGGATCAAAGAACTCATGCTCCAGCTCCGGAGAGCGGTGGAGGATGTCTGCAATGGTGGAGTCTATCTTTGTGAAGTAGGGGGCGGCCCGGTCCAGCTGTCCCTTGGCCTTCCGCAGGTTGGCCGAGGAGATCAGATACATGGCACTGGTGATCTTCAGCGTCTGCTGCACACTTTTGATTCTCGTTCGGATCTCCTTAGTACCAGCCATTTTCTCTCCCTCCCTCTCGCTGCCGTGGTCAGGCCACCGTCAGCTTCTCCTTCTTATAGTTCTCCAGATCTGCCCGAATGGCCTCGATGGCCACAGCGGACAGATTGCCCGTGCGCTGGATCTCCAGCACCAGTTCCTGGTGTTCCCGCTCGATGCGGTCCACAAAACCACTGGCAAACTCCCTGACCCGCTCCACTGGCACATCATCCAACAGCCCGTTTGTTCCGATGTAGAGTAAAATGGCCTGCCTGCTGACCGACATAGGCTGATAGAGTGGCTGTTTAAGCAGCTCCAACAGATGCTTGCCGTGATCCAGCGTCTTTTGCGTCGCCTGGTCCAAGTCTGAGGAAAACTGAGTAAAGATCTCCAGTTCCCGGAATCGGGCCAAATCGATCCGCATGGTGCCTGCGGTGCGCTTGATGGCCCGTGTCTGTGCCGCACCGCCTACGCGGGAGACCGACAACCCCACATTCACCGCCGGCCGCTGCCCAGAAAAAAACAGGTCGGTCTCCAGATAGATCTGTCCATCAGTGATGGAAATGACATTGGTGGGGATATAGGCAGACACATCCCCCGCCTGAGTCTCAATGATAGGGATTGCCGTCATAGAACCGCCTCCGTACTCCTGAGTCAAACGGCAGGCCCGCTCCAACAGGCGGGAGTGAAGATAGAACACATCGCCTGGGTAGGCCTCCCGGCCAGGGGAGCGTTTGAGCAGCAGTGACAGAGCCCGGTAGGCCACCGCGTGCTTGCTCAGATCGTCATAAACGATGAGCACATCCTTTCCCTGGGACATAAAGTACTCCCCCATAGCCGCACCGGAGTAGGGGGCGATGTATTGCAGGGGAGCCGGGTCACTAGCGGTGGCTGATACGATGATGGAGTAGTCCATAGCACCATGCTTCTGGAGCGTATCCCGCACCCGGGCTACCGAGGACGCCTTCTGTCCAATGGCTACATAGATGCAGACTACATCTTTCCCCTTTTGATTGAGGATGGTGTCCACTGCAATGGCAGTCTTGCCCGTCTGGCGGTCTCCGATCAGCAGTTCACGCTGTCCCCGGCCAATGGGAATCATGGCATCGATTGCCAAAATCCCGGTCTGAAGCGGGGTATTCACCGGCTCACGGGAGATCACGCCGCTGGCCTCATGTTCAATGGGCCGTGTCTCTGTGGTGCGGATGGGCCCCATTCCGTCAATAGGCTGTCCCAGGGCATCTACCACCCGGCCCAGCATAGCCTCTCCCACCGGCACATCGGCAGGGCGCCCCGTGCGGGTCACGATACTGCCCTCCCGCAGCCCCGTCTCCTGGCCCAGCAGGACGCAGCCTACACTGTCCCGAGACAGATCCATGACCATGCCCTGAACTCCGGTCTCAAACTCCACCAGCTCGCCGTACACCGCCCGATCCAGACCCTGGATCTGGGCGATCCCGTCGCCTACGCTGAGGATCCGGCCAATCTCCTGGACCTCGCCCACAGACTGAAAATCCTGGATCCGGGTCTTGAGGTTCTGGACCAGGCTGCCCATGTCGCTGCCGTCCTCCACCTCGAAACCCTGGATTTTGGACTTCAGGCCCTCTACCAGGCCCTCCAACTCCTCACTATCTGCGTCAAAATCTCCCTTTAGCCCCTGAGCCAACCGCTCTAGACGTCCCCGGACACTACGGTCATAGACCACGCCCTGGACCTCTAAGCGAAAGCCGCCCAGAATGGCCGGATCGATTTTGATCTGTAGAACCACCCGCTCCAGGCCCCGCAGTCGGCACACCGCCTGGCGCAGATCCTCCAGAGTAGCTTCATCCGGCTGCCGGGCACAGGTGACTACACACACCGCGCCGCCCTGGGCCGCCAGTTCCAGCTGCCGCAGTTCCCTTAGGATCGCCGGCAGGCTGTCCAACGTTCCCTGCTCCAGCAGCAGGAGCACAAAGGCAGTCAGCTGCTCCTTTCCCGCCAGCATGGGCGCCGTACGAATCAGTTCCGCTTTCTCCTCTTTACTGGTCCCGGCCCCGTTCAGTGCCGGCCACAGCATGGTGTCAGACACCAGAGCCTGGGCAGACTCCTTCACTCCCGGCGTTTCCTCCCCCATTTGGTAAAGCACCGCAGCACTGCGCTGGATCGAATCACTCATTTCCGCTCACCCGCCTCCGACAAAAACTGCTCTGCCATAGCACGATCCGAATCCTGATCCAAAGCCTGTCCAGTCACCTTAGCCGCAGCCAGAACAGCCAGCTGTGCGACCTCCTGCCGGGCACTGCGCATCAGCTTATCCCGATCAGCCCGGTTCTTTGCCTGAGCCTGCTCCTGCATCCGGCGGGTATCCTCCTGGGCCTGATCCAGGAGTGCCTGGTACTCCTGCTCGCCCCGCACCTTGGCCTGATCCACGATCTTAGCTGCCTGGGCATGGGCCTGGGAAAGCTGATCCTCATACTCCTTCCGCAGTTCCTCCGCCTGAGCCTTCTGCCGCTCAGCACTGGAAAGTTCCTTCTCCACCAAGGCAGCCCGCTCCTCCAGGATGCGGTTGACACGGCCGAACAGGAGCTTTTTCAGCACCACATACAGGATCAGCAGGTTCAGAATCGTAAAAATCACGGTGGATAACTGAAAATCCAACATCGCGCCTTCCCCCTTACTTCATAAACAGGATCAGCAGTGCGGTGATAAAGCCGAAGATAGCAGTACCTTCTGCCAGAGCACAGCCGATCAGCAGGGTGCTGTTGATCTTACCGGCAGCCTCCGGCTGGCGGGCAATGGCCTCGCTGGCCTTTCCTGTGGCAATCCCGATCCCGATACCGGCTCCGATACCAGTAAAAACAGCCAGTCCAATTGCAAGCATTCCAATCTCCATGATAATTGTCCTCCTTTATTTCAGCCCTGGTGGCCAACCTCTGATTTACTCTTCCTCTTTGATCCCCTCGCCCACGAACAGGGCTGTGAGGAACACAAATACAACCGCCTGAATCCCGCCGTCAAACAGATCAAAGTAGATGCTGAATGGGACAGGGACGACTGCCGGAGCCATCATCTTAATCAGTTCCATGATGATGAATGCTCCCAAAATGTTGCCGAACAGCCGCATACACAGGGCCAAGGGACGAATCACGACCTCCATCAGATTGATGGGGAGCAGCAGGGGCATTGGCTCCATAAATTTTTTTAGTCCGCCCCGTAGCCCGTGGTACCGAAATTGTGCTCCGTAGATCAACACCGCACTCATGATAGACAGTGCTGCCGTGACGTTCAGATCCTTGGTTGGGGGTACCAGACCGAAGATCCCGATGATATTGCACAGCAGGATGTACAAGGCAATGGTACCTAAGTAAGGAGCAAAGTCCGGCCCATGGGCTCCCATATTGTTCTTGGTGAATCCATTGAGAAACTCCACCGCCATCTCCAGACATAGCTGCGGCTTGCCTGGGTCGCGGAGTTTCAGCCTTCGTGTTCCCAGCGCCGCTGCCAGGATCAGCACCCCCATCACCAGCCATGACACCACCACAGACAGGGTAACTGGTATCCCTCCTAAGAGCGGGATGGTGAAGGCCACAGGCGTCTGGAGTTCCTCCATCAGACGCATTTTGATCTGTTCCAAAAAAACGCCTCCCATCAACATTCCGGCGCGCGGCACACACAGGCCGCCGTCCGAGCTAACGTCCACATTGTACGGCGGCACACTGAATTTGGATAGCCTTTTGTAAGTAAAAAAAGTGTGTTCTTATCGTTTTGTCCTTATTCTCTTCAAAAGTTCGGTGGATTGAGGAAAAACTTGTCATTTATCATTAAAATCCGCCCCGTCAACCTCAAATTATTTTACTTGAGTTTTCCTTCTCACACTTCTACGCATGGCACACTGAAACCGTTTTGACATCCATCTCCTTTTACAGCGCATTTTCCCATCGGCATACATACTGTTTCAATGGGAAGCACAAAGGTTTCGTCTGTACATCTTGAATCTGCTTCACTTGACAAAGTTATTTCATCCCGCACTTACTTTCTTTCCAGACTTGTAGCTTTGTCCAGTACGCATTATAATAACGTTGAATCGGCACCACACTGTCCGGCCATTTCCTGCCTGTCTCTGATTCTGAGGAGGGAACCAAGATGAACACACACTCACCCATGTCGATCCGACACAAACTTCAATCCCTCAGCCTATTTCTAGTTCTAACCACCTCCATTCTGGGCATGGTTACCACCCTGCTGTTCTCCCTGCGCATGGAGTATCAGAATCTGAACCGCAACCTCATGAATTCTGCCCAGGTACTGGCCCAGTCCCCAGATGTTGCCGATTTTCTGGCGCACCGGGCGGACAGTTCTGTGCTTACCCATTATTTGGACGGCACCATCTCCCGGGTCCAGGACATCGACGCCATCGTGGTAGCCGACCACAACGGCGTCATCCAGTACTGCCCGGATCCTACCTTTGTGGGGACAGTCTATCCGGATGTAGATACTCTGACTGTTTTACAAGGTAATCTGACCGAGATGGACACCGGCGCCGGCATCTCTGGCGCAGAACACCGTGCACTTGCCGCTGTCCAGGATCTGGACGGTTCCCTGCTGGGTTTTGTATCGGTAGGTATTGGGGTACGAAGCGTCCACCAGATCGTGCTGGATACGGTAGGCTGCTTCGCCATCCTCACCTTTCTTGCTGCTGGCGTTGCCCTGGTACTGTCCCGCAATCTGTCCAGTTCCATTAAGGAAGCTCTCTTAGGCTATGAACCGGACGCCTTCCGGCAAATATTCCATCAGCGCGAGGACATTCTGGAGACCTTGGAGGAAGGGATCATTGCTATTGACAAAAATGCGGATGTGATTTATGTCAATCCCGCAGGGCTGCGCCTGCTCAATGCCCAGCAGCTCTCCGATGTGCTGGGCCGTCCATTAAAAGAACTCTATCCGGACACCCTGCTCCCCCGCCTGCTCACCACCGGAAAACCGGAGTATCATGTTCATCTCCAGCACGTCCCTGGCAGCAAGGCCACTCTGTCTGACAGAATGCCCATCTGGGAGGACAACAAAATTGTGGGTGCAGTGGCCATCTTCCAGGATCGCACCGAGGCTACCGCTATGGCGGAGGAGCTCACCGGCGTGCGCCACCTGGTAGAGGCCATGCGAACCTATACTCATGAGTTCATCAATAAGCTGCACATCATTCTGGGTATGATCCAGCTGGATCAGGTAGAGAAGGCAGAGCAGTACATCCTGGACATCTCCCAGATTCACCACCAGTCCGTCAGCAGGGTAATGAACCAAATCGAAGATACCGCCGTAGCCGCCCTTCTGGTAGGCAAAACCAGCCGTGCCTCAGAACTTGGAATCAGTCTGCACCTGGATCCCAGGAGTACGCTCTCTGCCGACGGTCGTTTCCTCCCCTCTGGAGTGCTGGTCACCATCCTGGGCAATCTCATTGAAAATGCCACTGAGTCACTCAACCGCTCCACCTGGAAGCAAAAAGAAATTTCTGTCTCCATCCGAGAGAAGCCGGACAGCCTCCTCCTCTGTGTGGAGGACACTGGCCCTGGCATCCTGCCGGAACTGCTCCCCTTTATTTTTGAACCCAACGTCTCCACAAAGGGAGATGGGCATGGTGTGGGTCTGTCCCGAATCCGAGAACTGGTCAACCTGTACCACGGGCAAATCCGGGTGGAGAGTGAGCCAAAATCCGGGACCGCTTTCTTCCTCTCCTTTCAGATACCAGAGGAGGAAAACGAAGAACAGGATCCGCCCACCAACACATAAAGGAGTACACCATGCAGGAGATCTATCAGGCCGTGATCGTGGAAGATGATCCCATGATCGCCGCCATCGATCACAAATTTCTGGAACGGGATCCCCGCTTCCATCTGGCCGCCAGCTTCCGCAGCGGCCAGGACGCACTGCCTTGGCTGCTGCGCCACCAAGCAGATCTATTGATTCTGGACGTCTATATGCCCCGCATGACCGGGCTGGAACTCCTTCGTGAACTGCGGGCCTTCGGCATCGCAAGCGATGTGGTGATGGTCACTGCCGCCAATGACAGCAAGACTGTGGATGCCCTTCTAAAGCTTGGGGTTATGGACTATCTTGTTAAGCCCTTTACCGCCCAACGATTCCAACAGGCCCTGGATAGATTCTGTCGGCAGCGTTCCGCCATCGCAACCCACAGCAGCGTCAGCCAGGAAGAACTGGATGTCCTGCTCTCCGGCTCTGCCAGCCAAGATCACATACCAAAGGGCCTCCAATCCCGTACCCTGGAGCGGATCCGAACTCATCTTTCTCAGGCCCCGGCGGAGGGCTGCACCTGTGAATCTCTGGCTGCTAAGGCTGGCCTCTCCTCTGTGACTGTCCGCCGCTATCTCACCTACCTCACCCAACAGGGCGAGGTACTCAGCCAGGTCAATTATGACACCGGCGGCCGCCCCTCTCTCCTCTATCGCCTACCCAACAGCCACCTCTGAATCCAATCTAAGTCTTTTCCTGCCAGTCAACTTGTTCGTTGATCTGGCAGGTTCTTTTTTATTTGACACCCATTCAGATTCAGAAATGGTTCCTCAGCCCAATTTGAAATTTTATCGTGCTCTATCTTGCATTTTTTCTCATCATCCTATATAATGTACCCATTGAGTGAACAAGTGTTCACACAAAACAGACACTTTTCACTGAACCAACACAAGCAATCGAGAGGAGAATGAACATGAAGAAGTTCCTTGCGTCTGCACTTTCCGCCGCACTGCTCCTGTCTGCTCTGGCTGGCTGCTCTGGTTCCGGCTCTGGATCCGCTTCCGGCACCGCTTCTGCCGGCTCCGGCACCTCTGATGGCGACAAGGTCATCAAGATCGGCGTGTTTGAGCCTGCCTCCGGTGACTCCGCTTCCGGCGGCAAGAAAGAGATGCTTGGCATGCAGTTTGCCAACTCTGAGTCCCCCACTGTGGAATTAGGCGGAGAGACCTACCAGGTCGAACTAGTCTATGCTGACAACGGGTCCTCCACCGACAAGGCCCCCTCCGCCGCCTCCCAACTGGTCAGCGAGGGTGTAAGCATCGTTCTGGGTTCCTATGGCTCCGGTGTGTCCATCGCCGCCGGCCCTATCTTCCGTGATGCCGGCATCCCCGCTATGGGTGTCACCTGTACCAACCCCAATGTGACTGCCGGCAACGACCACTACTTCCGCATCTGTTTCCTGGATCCTTTCCAGGGTACCGTTTTGGCCAACTTCGCCACTGAGAAATTCAGTGCCAAGAAGGCATATCTACTGGGCGAACAGGGCAACGAATATGACCAGGGCCTGATTGCTTTCTTTGAGCAGGCATTCACTGCCGCCGGCGGGACCGTAATTAAGGACAGTTTTCCCAAGAACAATTCCGACTTCACCTCTTACCTGAACAAGGCTAAAAGTGAGGGCGCTGAGGTCATCTTCACCCCTGTCTCTATTGCCTACGCCACCCAGATCATTACCCAGTCTGCCAAATTGGGGATCGACATCCCCTTCCTGGGCTCCGATACCTTGGACGATAACAAGGTCCTGGAGGCCGCCAAGGGCACCAATGTACAGCTGTATGTCTCCACCTTCTATCAGGAGGGCGGCAACCCTAAGTTTGACGAGGGCATCAAGAACTACATCAACACCAACGCCGATGCTAAGACTGCCAACGGCGGCGACGACACCATCGCCGCTGTCACTGCCATGGGCTACGATGCCTACTATGTAGCCCTGGAGGCCCTGAAGGCCGCCGGTTCTCCCAAATCCGCTGATGTGCAGCAGGCTCTGTGGGACGTGGAATATGATGGTGTTTCCGGCCACATCGCCTTTGATGACACCAACGGCGATGCGATTCGTGACACCGCCTATATCAAGGTGTGTGATACCGCCGCAGGCACCTGGACTCTGGAGAAGTCTCAGACCGCCTAAAACGCACTGCGGTCTGTTTGGCGGGGGCACAGCCCCCGCCAAACCCGCTACTTATAATTCCGCGCTCTGCCCCTGATTCTGGGCCGTCCTGAAAGGGACAGCGGGAGGGTCCTTTTCAAGACCGCCCAAATCCGAAAACGAGGGAGGAAATCTTTGTGGAATATGCTATTTCCGTGCTGCTCTCCGGCGTCTCCGTAGGAGGTCAATATGCCTTAATCGCCATTGGCTACACCATGGTGTACGGCATCCTGCGCCTGATCAACTTCGCCCATGGCGATGTGTTTATGGTCTCCGGCCTAATTGCCATTTATCTGACCACCATGGGGCTGCCACTGCCCGTCACACTGGCTCTGTCTGTCCTTATCACCATTCTGCTGGGCTTTTTGATCGAGCGGGTAGCCTATAAACCCCTGCGCTCCGCTCCCAGAATGTCCGTGATGATCTCAGCCATCGGTGTGAGTTATCTGCTGCAAAATACCGCTACCTTTGTCACTGGCGGACAACCAATGAACTACCCAACTATCCCCGCCCTGTCCAAAATGGTCACCATTGGTGGGGCCTCTACCACACTAGTGACAGTTATTACTCCCGTCCTTGTGATTGGTCTGGTGTTCGGTCTGGTTCAGCTCATCAATCACACCAAGATCGGTATGGCTATGCGGGCAGTAGCCAAGGACTTTGAAACCAGTCAGCTCATGGGAATCAAAATCAACCGGGTAATCTCAACCACCTTCATCATCGGTTCTGCTCTGGCGGCACTTGGCTCCATCCTGTACTTCACCAACTACCCCTATATCACTCCCACCGCCGGTGCCATGCCCGGTCTAAAAGCCTTTGTAGCAGCGGTATTCGGCGGGATCGGCTCCATCCCTGGGGCAGTCATCGGGGCATTCCTGATTGGCATCTGCGAAAATATCATCAAGGCCCTCCCCTTCGAGGGGGCCACCACCTTTGTGGATGCCTTCACCTTTGCCCTGTTGATCATCGTGCTGGTCTTTAAGCCCACCGGCCTGTTCGGGGAAAAGGCCACTGAAAAAGTGTAAGGGGGCGGGAATATGTTCGAGAAAAAACGAGTCAATACCGGCGCGCTGCTCGGCCTGTTCGGCGCGGCAGCCGCACTGGCCCTGGTGATCGTTCTGGAAAATACCATCGGCCCCACCGGCCAGCTGTTCACTGTACTGAAAAAGGGTGCAGTCTATGCTCTGGTCGCCGTGTCTATGAACCTGCTCAACGGCTTCACTGGACTGTTTTCCCTGGGCCAGGCGGGCTTCATGCTTCTGGGTGCATACACCTACGCCATCCTGACAGTCCCTGTGGCTGCCAAGGACACGGTCTATTACCTCTATGGAGGCTCGGCGGTGAAGTTCTCCCTACCCGACCTGTTCGCCGGGATCTTCGGTGATGGGATGCTCAGCCTGACTCTGGGGGTCCTGGTAGCCATCGTTCTGGGCGGCTTGGTAGCGGCCTTCTTCGCTTGGCTCATTGGCTTGCCCGTACTCCGTTTGAAGAGCGACTATCTGGCCATCGCTACTCTTGGCTTTGCGGAGATCATCCGTGCGGTGTTCCAATGGCAGGCCCTGGGCCCTGTCACCAACGGCGCCAACATGATCACCCAGATCCCTACCTTCTCCAGCTTTAACATCAAAACGGAGAGCGGCACCATCTATCTTTCCTCCGCTTTCCCCATGCTCATTATGATCCTGTGCCTGGCGGTCATCGTTATGCTCATCAACTCCTCCTATGGCCGGGCCTTCAAGGCCATCCGGGAGGATGAGATCGCCGCCGAGGCCATGGGGATCAACCTACCCCACCACAAGATGCTCTCTTTCTGTATCAGTTCCTTTTTCGCCGGCGTAGGCGGTGCCTTGTTCGCCATGTATGCCAGCAATGCCCAAGCCATGGTGTACACCTCCACCATGACCTATGAGATCCTGCTCATCGTGGTCATTGGCGGAATCGGTTCCATCTCTGGCAGTGTCATGGCTACCTTCCTGTATGTAGCCTGCTCAGAATGGTGGCTGCGCGGTCTGGACTCCGGCTCTTTCCTGGGCATTCAGTCCAACTTGTTCCGCAACGGCTTCCGCATGGTAGTGTTCTCCGTAGTCATTATGATTGTAGTGCTGTTCTTCCGGCGCGGCATCATGGGCGACCGTGAAATCACCGACCTGTTCAAGAAACGGCCACACAAGGCCGCAAAGGAGGCCACAAAATGAGCCAGAAGATTCTCCACGTAGAAAATATGACCATGCAGTTCGGCGGAGTTGTGGCTGTTAACAACCTCTCGGTGGACGTCAACGAAGGCGAGATTGTTGCCTTAATCGGTCCTAACGGTGCCGGCAAGACCACTGCCTTCAACTGCATTACCGGGGTGTACGAGCCGACCAATGGCCGGGTAGATTTTCTGGGACAACCTATGATCCGCAACCACCCCCAGGGCAAGATGATCAAAAACTACTCCGGCCAGAATGCCACCCTCTATACCGCCCACCCAGATCTTAGCGATCCGGATGCCTTGGCCGCCATTGAGGCAGCCGAGGATCAAGAGATCCGCAGTGTGCTCCAGGCTGCATACGACAAGGAGCAGGCTGACCGGACCGAGGCCCTGCGCGCCGCCGATCCCCATGCCTTTTCCGACCATGTCCTCCGGCCCACGCCAGACCGGATCACTCATCTGGGTGTCGCCCGGACCTTTCAGAACATCCGCCTGTTTTCCGCCCTGACCGTATTTGAAAATGTGCTTATCGCCAAGCACATGAGAGCCAAGCAGAATGTATTTTCTGCTACCTTCCGTTTCAACCGCGCGGAAGAAACGCGGATGCAGGAGGAAGCTATGTCCCTTCTGGAGGAGCAGGACCTGGCCCATCTGAAGGACGAAGTGGCTGGCTCCCTTCCCTATGGCCTCCAGCGCCGGCTGGAGATCGCCCGTGCCCTGGCCACCCAACCCAAGCTGCTGCTTCTGGACGAGCCAGCCGCTGGCATGAACCCTCAGGAGACCCAAGAACTCACCGATTTCATTCATAAAATCCGCGATGAATATAGCCTGTCCATTCTGATGATCGAGCACCACATGGACCTAGTCATGCGGATCTCCGACCGCATCTATGTCCTGGACTTCGGCAAACTGATTGCTCAGGGCACTCCGGCGGAGGTCCAGAACAATCCTCGGGTTATCGAGGCATATTTGGGGGTGGCAGACGATGCTGAAGATTGATGAACTGAAGGTCAGCTATGGCGGCATTGAGGCCGTCAAGGGCATCACCTTCGAGGTACCGGAGCGGAAGATCGTTACTTTGATTGGTGCCAACGGTGCAGGTAAATCCACCACCCTGCGTACCATCGCCGGACTGGTCAAGCCCGCCCACGGACGCATCCATCTCCAAGGTGAGGACATCACCAGTCTCTCCCCCGACCGCATTGTCTCCAAGGGAGTCACACTAGTTCCAGAGGGTCGGCGCGTCTTTCCCGACCTAACGGTGCTGGAGAACCTGAAGATCGGAGCCTATCTCCGAACCGACAGTTTAGAGGACGATCTGAATTGGGTTTATGACCTGTTTCCCCGTCTGAAAGAGCGGTCCTGGCAGGCTGCCGGCACCCTGTCCGGCGGCGAGCAGCAGATGCTGGCCGTGGGCCGCGCCCTGATGTCCCGCCCCAAAATCATTATGATGGATGAGCCCTCCCTGGGCCTAGCTCCCATCGTGGTCAAAGGCATCTTCGACATCATTCAGGAGATCAACCGCCAGGGAGTTACCGTTCTGCTCATCGAGCAGAACGCTAATATGGCACTGAAGATCGCCGACGTCGGTTATGTACTGGAGACCGGCCGGATCAGTTTGACCGGATCCGGCAGAGAACTTCTGGCCAACGATGCCGTCAAAAAAGCGTATTTGGGCAGCTAATTCCACCATTGCCGGGCGCTCTGGAAACAGAGCGCCCGTTTTTTATCTTTGTTGTACATTTTCAGGCAACAAACCGCCTGATTCCGCCTGTGATAGGAGGGATATTTTCCTACCATCCACAGAAAGGAGCGAAACGTATGAGTCTCTATGGAAATCAGTGCAGCATCGGAGGTATGCCCTGCGGAGTGATCCTGCGGGGCGCAGCTAACGGGGAATACCGTGCAGTATTTGAGCGGGAATTTGCCTCTTTGGAGGATATTGAGGCCATCCAATGGGACCATCCCAAAATCCAGGGGGAGTGCATCCTGCCAACTGGGTACGGCTTTGCAGTACGGGACATCCAGTACTCCTCATCCACCCGGAGTTACACAGTTGTCCTCCAGGTAGCGGAGCAGTACCTAGGAGATGTGACCGGGTATCAAAGCCAGGTAGCGGAGCTGGAGGAGGGTCTGTCCCAGAAGGACCGCGAGTTGGAAAAACGTGCAGCCAGCCTAGCAGAAAAGGAGGCCGTTATCACCCAGCAACAGGAAACTATTACGCAGCAGTCCAAGGTGCTGGCTGAACTGGAGGCGGCCGGAACGGCAGCTCAAGTAGATGCTCAGTTGATGGCGGCCTATAAGGAAGGAGTGGAGCAGAATGGTTGAAATTAGAACGATCGCAGTAAAAGCGGTCCGCCGTCAGGGACAGGCAGACGCCCAAGCACTGGCAGCACAGGCTGTGGCCGGAGAGGCCGATGGAACCGAACTCACCGCCAGTCAGGACAATATTCCCACCTGGCGTCAGCGGAACTTTTCCGGTGTTCCCATTGGCACCCCCTATAAGTGGAAGGGAGTCGTCTATAAACTGTGGAAACAGCATGATGCCACCAATCAGCCGGACTGGTCGCCTGATCTGGCCACAAGCCTTTGGGATCTTTGCCACACTACAGATCCCAGGCTAGCGTCCCCTTATGTACAGGCTCAGGGAACACGTGGAATGTACCAGCCCGACGAGGTCTGCACTGAAAACCGACACGTATGGCAGTGTACTCAGGCCAACACGGTTTATCCCCCCTCCCAGCTGCCCAGTTCCTGGACAGACCTTGGACCCGTGGAGGAGGTTCAGGGCTGATGGACTGGACAACCCTGACTGTGGCTGGAATGAGCCTAATCGGCACCCTGGCAGGAACGTTCGGCGGCATCC
Organism: Lawsonibacter sp.; assembly: GCA_037257225.1. Taxonomy (GTDB): domain Bacteria; phylum Bacillota; class Clostridia; order Oscillospirales; family Oscillospiraceae; genus Lawsonibacter. The sequence continues at coordinate 46,674 of JAYCWP010000025.1, read as the reverse complement.
TAGTTGCCAACAGGTTAACCACCTACCGCATCGACCAGCTAGAAAAGCGGGTAAGTGAACACAACAAGGTGGTAGAACGCACCTATCGGCTGGAAGGGCGCATGACAGAGGCAGAACACGACATCCGAGACCTGAAGGGAACCGTGTAAAAGCTCTCCCCCCAAGACTTGAGACAGGAGGAATGGATATGGAGCAATTCTATAGACGACTCGCCGCCCTTCTGGCGGTGAAAAGTCTGGTCACGCTGGCATTGACCGTGGTATTTATCTGTCTGGCCCTCCGCGGAACGGTGTCTGGAGGCGATTTTCTTACTGTATTTCTGATGGTGATTTCCTTTTATTTTGGGACACAGAACCAGCGCAGAGGTGAGGAGAAACCATGAACCGCCGCCCTATCACCTATCTCCAAACCGATCCCCGATGGGCCTCACTCCCCTACTGTGTTCCCGGAGAACGATCTACCATCGGAGGCTCCGGCTGCGGACCCACAGCGGCAGCCATGCTCATTGAAACAATCACAGGAAAGACCTTCACCCCAGCAGATGCCTGCACCTGGTCGATGGAACACGGATACAAGGCCTTGAATCAGGGGACCTATTACAGTTATTTCGTCCCTCAGTTCGCAGCGTTTCGCATTCCCTGCGGCCAACTGAGCTGGGTCAGCACATACGGAAAGCCGAACCACGAAAACCACAGGAAGGCCGCCGCCCTGCTGCGGCAGGGCTATTACCTCATCGCCCTGATGGGCCGGGGACTGTGGACCCGCTCCGGACACTTCGTGGTGGTCTGGTGGGAGGATGGTCTGGTCCGGATCTGTGACCCGGCCTCCACCCGACATGACCGGACAAACAGCGATCCAGCGGTTTTCCGCAGTCAAGTGAAATATTACTGGTGGGTGGATGCCAGACAGTTTCCAGAAAAGGAGGATCCTATGACACCGGAAGAATTTCAGCACCTGGCAGAGGTGTATCTGGATGAGTTGAGTCACCGTAAACCTGACCCCAACTGGGGTTCAGAGGCCCGAAACTGGGCCTTAGAACAAAGGCTCATCGCTGGTGACGAGCACGGCAATCCCCGTTGGGAGGCCCCGGTGACCCGCAATCAGCTGGCCACCATACTCTACCGTTTGTGCAGCGGTGATACACCGATAAAATAAGCATATCATCAACATAAAATGCTCCCTCCGGAACAGCAGCACCATCAGGTCTGCCGCTCCAGAGGGAGCATCTTTTTCGTTCAGTATTTATTCAATGGAATCTCTCCGTCATCCATTCCCTTCTCAATGGACTGAATGACCACATCATAACCATAGCTTTCGTTGACTTGAATATGGACTCGGTCACCGACCCGCCGGCCCAGCAACCGCCGACCCACTGGCGACTCTTTGCTGATGAGCCCTTTTAGAACATCCTGCCGCATGGTTGTCACAATTTGATAGACCTCTGTCTCGTCGTCGTCCTCCATATATACCGTCACACGGTCATAGAGACCCACTTGATCTGCTCCAGAGTGATCGGAGATAACCACAGCAGTTTTGATCATATTCTCCAAAAAACGAATGCGGCTCTCATTGCGGTTTTTCTCCTGTTTAGCCGCCTTGTACTCAAAATTCTCGCTCAGATCCCCAAAGGCCCTCGCTTCTTTCACCGCCTCCAGCAGTTGGGGGCGCAAAATGATTCTACGGTGATCTAACTCCTCCCGCATCATTCGCAGATCCTGTTCCGTCAATTCGTTGTGCATGGTCTTTGACTTCCTCTCAAAAGTCGGGCGGCGCTGCCGCGCCGCCGACCCTGTTTTAACCGCGTTCCGTTTTAAACGTAACAGACACGCTTCTGCTGCTTGTTAAGTATACCATAGTGGCATAACACAAGTCAAATTCCAAGATATCGCCGACCTGGACTGGGTGGAGTGTGTGCTGTACATCCACAATGGTATGGTCTGAGGATGCTCCCAATATCTTCACACCCGGCTCCCGTGGGATCAGATCCTCACACTCTCCGTAATCCACCCGTCCAATGGCCAAGATTGCCCGGCAGCGGCGGCCCCGGTCTACATAGGTGCGGGTACGCCCAAAGGCGTCCACTGACAACTCACCCACCGGATGGGAAGGCTTCACCTTGGTCTCGATCACTTCTGCCCGCAGGGTAAAAATATTTTTGTGCATAAAATCCATGTCGCAGCCCCAAATCCCACCTAGCAGGATCCCCTCCCCGATGCGCAAATGATTGATTCTGGGAGGCATAGTACCATCCAGAACCATATGAATGGAGGTAGACGAGCCACCGGAAATGATTTCCAACTTCCGGCCAATCGCCGTTTCCACCCGTTCGGCAACAGCAACCAGCTGGTTCATCTTCTCTGGAGTTGCCTGGACCGTGCCGTAGCAGCCCAGATTGGTGCCTACCCCAGCCAGCTCCAGGTGAGGCATCTCCCGCTCCACCTCCAGGGCGGTCTGCACAAGCTCATCCTGGTCCCAAAATCCCTCACGCAGGTCGCCCAAATCAACCATAAGGATCACCTTATGGCGACGCTTGCCCGCAGCTTCCTGCATCGCCCGCTCCATAGCCCGAAGAACCACCGGTTCACTGTGGAGGCTGATGTCTGTCCAGCGGGCTGTCTCCTCCACCTCGGATAGCATGGGGCTCCGAATCAGCATCAGAGGGACGGCAATTCCGTTCATCCGCAGATGATGCAGCTGCTCCAAACGTGAGGAGCCGATACTGGAGTATCCTGCCTTTTCATAGATTCTGGCTGCTTGCGGCAAGCCATTGAACCCCTTAACGATGCCAGCCAACCGGATTCCACTGGCATCCATCCTGCTTTTTAATGCCCACAAGTTATCTTCCAGTTGGTCCAAATCTACCTCCAGCTGAGGATAATGATGTTCTTTGTATTCCATAAATTCCTCTTTCTACCTTTTTCGCAAAAAAGTCAGCAGCACTACTAGAGCGCTGCTGACTTTTTTAACTGTTCAGAGACTGCGCCCTTGTATAAGAGGACACAGTATTAAATTGCAAGAAGGTCAGACCATTTTCTTACTTGGCGGCAACCTGCTTCTTGTAGGGCTTGTTGTTCATATCCTTCAAAGTGATACCGATATAAGCACACACAGCATTGACAACAGGCATCAGCCAGTTAAAGATGGCATAAATACCGTACTGGGCCACACCGATCCCCAGAGTATCGGAAATGTACACACCGCAGGTATTCCAGGGAACCAGAGCAGAGGTCACCGTACCGGCGCCCTCAAGAGCAGAGGACAGAACGGCAGGATGCAGACCCATCTTGCGGTACTCCTCGGCGTACATACGGCCGGGAACCACGATGGAGATGTACTGCTCGGGCATAGTCATGTTGGAGATAACACAGGTGATCTCGGTGAGGGTAACCAGGCTGGCAGGACCCTTGGCCAACTTCTTGAGTTTGTTGACGACGACCTCCAGCTGATGGGTGCTCTCCATGATGCCGCCGAACATCATCGCAATGATGGTCATGGCAACCGAGTTCATCATGGCCATAATGCCGCCCTTCTCCAGCAACTCGATCATAGTGTTGTAGGTATCCTCCGTCAGAGAACTCTGCAGCAACACATGCATCTCATCAGTAAAGGTATAGCCTTCCAGACCGAAGTTGAACAGGGTACCCAGATCGCAGGCGCCGGACTGGAACACCAGGCCCAGAATAGCACCAGCAAAAATACCCAGAGTAATGCCGGGGATAGCAGGCATCTTCAAGGCAACGGCCACAATGACGATGACAGGAGGCAGGAGCAACATGGGATTGATATTGAATACGCCACCCTCTGCGGCATTCAGAGCAGCAGCAAACTCAGTTACGCGGCTCATATCAGCACTTCCGCCGTGATACTGCATCGCGCCGAGCACACCAAACGCAATCAAGGTGATGGCATAGGTGATCGCAGTGGGGATCATCATCGCCTTTACATGGGCAATAACGTCAGTGCCGGCCATAGCGGGGGCCAGGTTTGTAGTATCGGACAGGGGAGACATCTTATCGCCGAAGTATGCGCCGGACAGAATGGCGCCGGCGGTCATACCGGGGTTCATGCCAAGGCCAAAGCCAATGCCCATCAGAGCCACACCCATAGTTCCCATGGTGCCCCAGGAGGAGCCAGTGGCCAGCGAGGTAATGGAGCAGATCAGGACACAGGCAATGAAGAAGATAGCCGGATGCATGATCTTCAATCCGTAGTAGATCATAGTGGGAACAACGCCGGCATTGATCCACACGCCGACCAGGATACCCACAATGATCAGGATACAGACAGATTGGAGGGCCTTATAGATACCATCCATCATCATCTTCTCAATGCTGTCCCACTTATGACCAAGATACAGGGCCATCATAGCTGCCACACATACACCTAAGAACATGGGGACATGGACACTTGCTTTAAAAGCAACAATTCCGATCGCCAGGATCGCGATCAATGCGCTAAGTGTGATACAGGACTCCCATACCTTTGGCATTCTGGGCTCTTTATTGGATTTGTTAGCCTCACTCATGGATTTTACCAACCTTTCTTTCATTACTTTGCAAAAATTGCGTTTCTGATTCAGCGTTGGATTCCCGGTTTTACCTTGACCTCTCCGAGGTCTTTTCCTCCTCTCTCTCCTTTTACAAGCTACACACAATCAGCACAGTCCTTCCTAACGTGCCCGGGGCGTGGAACCACGCCCCGGGCACGTGGGAACTCACTGAAAACGTGTCACTATTATGGGGCGCAGCAATCAGACGCCCAGTTCGGTCATGGCCTCATCCAGAGCCTTCACCACCACATCAATTTCCGCCTCAGTGGCGATCAGCGGGGGGATGAAGCGCAGGACGTTGCCAGCGGTGCAGTTGATGAGAACCTTCTTCTCGAAGCACTTATTCACGATCTGGGGGCCGATCTCGTTGTTGGCCAGTTCAGCGCCGTTGATCATACCCATGCCGCGAACCTCAGTAATAATAGAGTGCTTCTCCTGGAGCTTACGCAACTCGGCGCGGAAGTATTCACCCACCTTAACGGCATTCTCCATCACACCGCCATTGATCATGGTATCCAGGGTGGCTTCCGCCAGGCCGCAGGCCAGAGGGCCGCCAGCGAAGGTGGAGCCGTGGGTGCCGGGGGTCAGGGTCTTGGCAGCATCACCGCGGGCACAGACCGCACCGATGGGCACGCCAGAGCCCAGAGCCTTAGCCATGGAGCAGGTATCAGGCTCCACACCATAGTTCTGATGGGCAAACAGCTTGCCGGTACGGCCAGAACCGACCTGAACCTCGTCGAACATCAGCAGGATGCCCTTCTCGTCACACAGATCACGCAGCCCCTGGAGGAACTCCTTGCTGGCGGGACGGACACCGCCCTCGCCCTGGACGGGCTCGGTGAGGATGGCACACACGTCATCGCCCATCTGCTCCTTCACTGATTCCAGGTTGTTGAACTCGGCATAGCGGAAGCCCTCGGGCAGGGGGGAGAACCACTTGGGATTGTGAACGATCTCCTGGCCGGTGGCAGTGGCAGTAGCCAGAGTACGGCCGTGGAAGGACTTCAGCATGGAGATGACCACATAGCGCTCGGGATGGCCGTGGTCCACGGCGTACTTACGGGCCAGCTTGATCTGACCCTCGTTGGCCTCAGCACCGGAGTTCGCGAAGAGAACCTTCTCGAAGCAGCTGTTCTCACAGATCAGCTTACAGACCTGAACGGCGGGCTCATTATAGTAGTAGTTAGAGCAGTGCATCATGTCCTTGGCGCGGTCCAGAGCCTCCACAATGGCAGGATGATGGTGGCCCAGCCCGTTAACAGCGATGCCGCCCACGAAGTCCAGATACTTGTTGTTATCCAGATCCCAAACCCAGCAGCCTTCGCCGCGATCCATCACGATGGGCATTCTGGCATGGTTGCCATACAGATATTTATCCGCAGTGGCGATGGCTTCGGCATTGCTCTTGAACTTCTCGATCATAGGGATTTCCTCCTTATATTTTAGTTCGTTGATGCCCTTTCAGGCTTACTTCCACTTGATGCCCACACTGGGTGCATCCTTGCCAACAGTCGTTCCGATGCCCTCATCTGTGAAGGCCTCATAGAGGATGCTGTGTGGCTTTCTTCCATCAATAATATGGACGTTGGTGACACCTTCCTCAATGGCCTGCACACAGCAGTCCACCTTGGGGATCATACCGCCAGCGATCGTACCCTGATCCTTCAGCCCCTGCACATCAGCAATGTTCAGATAGCTGATCACATCCCGCAGCTTGATGTCGTTGCACAGGCCCTCGATATCTGTGAGAAGCATCAGCTTCTCTGCTCCCAGGGCGCTTGCCAGCTTACCAGCAGCGGTATCGCCGTTGATATTGAAGCTATTTCCCTTCCCGTCAGTACCCACAGGGGCCACTACGGGGATGTATCCGGCATCCAGCATCGCCTGGACTGGTGCGGCGTTCACTTCTACCACATCGCCCACGAAACCCAGTTCCTCGCTGCGCTGCACACACTTATAGATGTTGGCGCTGATGCCGGACAGACCAACCGCCTCGCCGCCGATGGCATTGATGCGGCCCACCAGCTCGCTGTTCACCTGGCCGATGAGCACCGCTTCTACCACCCGCATAATGTCCTCGGAGGTGTAGCGCAGGCCGTTGATGAACTGCACGGGGATCTCCAGTTTCTCCAGCATCTTGTTGATGCCCGGTCCGCCGCCATGGCTGAGGACCGGCTTCATGCCCAGCAGCTTGAGCATGACCACGTCCTGGAGGACGGCGGCCTTCAGCTCCTCATTGATCATAGCGTTTCCGCCGTACTTGATCACAATCACCTTGCCGGCATACTTTTTCAAATAGGGCATGGCCTCCATCAGAGTGGCAACCTTATTCGCTACATCGTTCACAGCACGCCCTCCTTTTAAGAACGGTAGTCACCGTTGATCTTTACATAGTCATAGGTCAGGTCACAGCCAAATGCCTTCGCCTCACCATTGCCGCTGTGGAAGTCCACAATGACTGTCACATCGTGCTCGGTGAGTACCTTCTTGGCCAATTCTTCACTGAAGGCTGTACCAAATCCGTTCTCCATCACTGCCACCTCACCGGCAGCGCTCTTCAGAATGCAGTCAGCCTTCGTGGGATCCACATCGGCTCCGGAGTAGCCGGCTGCGGCCATGATACGGCCCCAGTTGGCGTCCTTGCCGAACAGGGCGGCTTTGAACAGGGTAGAGCCAGCGATGGAGCGGGCCACCAGTTTCGCGTCCTTCTCAGTCGGCAGACCGTAGGCCTCCACCACCATCAAGTGGGTAGCACCCTCGCCGTCAGAAGCGATGCGGCGGGCCATATCCATGCAGATATCATCCAACAGAGCGGCAAAAGCAGCCTTATCCTCCTCGGTCTCCACGGCCACGCCAGATGCGCCATTGGCCAGCAGGAACAGAGAGTCATTGGTGCTGGTATCACCATCCACAGTCATCATGTTAAAACTCTTATCCGTGCTCTTCTTCAACATATCCTGGAGTACAGACGCCTCGACCTTGGCATCTGTGGTGATGTAAGCCAGCATGGTGGCCATGTTGGGGTGGATCATGCCAGAACCCTTAGCCATCGCACCTACACGGACAGTACCGCCGGACAGTTCCAACTCCATCGCGATTTCCTTGCGCACCAAGTCGGTGGTCATGATGGCCCAGGCTGCGTCAGAACCCTTATCAGGGCTCAGTTCAGGCACGACCCGGCGCACGCCTTCCAGGACCTTCTCCACAGGGAGCTTCTGTCCGATCACGCCGGTGGAGCAGACAAAGACCTCATCCTCGCCCAGATTCAGCAGCTTCTCCGCCTCGGTCTCTACCCGCTTAGCATCCTCGATGCCCTGGGGGCCGGTGGCGGCATTGGCGTTGCCGCTGTTGATGACCACAGCGCGGGCCTTGCCCTTCTTCAGGATCTCACGGTCCAGAATGACCGGAGCGGCACAGAATTTATTTGTAGTGAACAGGGCCGCACAGGAAGCGGGCTGTTCAGAATAGATGATTGCCACATCGGGCTTCTCACTCTTCCGGCTCTTCACGCCCACATAGCAGGCGCCAGCCAGAAAACCCTTGGGTGTAGTAACGCCGCCGCCCTCGATCAATTTATATGCCATAAATGTCCTTCCTTTCTTCCGTCCAGACCGGACGAGCAGTTCTCAAAGGGTGACTGGACCCTTCCTGAAATGATCAGGGATACATGGGGGCGATCTTCAGGCCGGTGGTCTCATCCAAACCGAAGATGATATTCATGTTCTGGATGGCCTGACCTGCGGCGCCCTTACCAATGTTGTCGATCACGGAACTGACCAGCAGACGCTTAGTGCGGGCATCATAGGTGGGAGTCATGCAGCACATATTGGTACCAGCGGTCCATTTGGTCTGGACGGGCTTGCTGGCAGGGAACACACGGACAAAATACTCATCCTTGTAATAACGCTGATAGATCTCGTACAGCTCGTCGTTGGTAACATCCTTGTTCAGAGTAGCATAGATGGTAACCTCGATGCCGCGGATCTGGGGAGTCAGATGGGGCTGGAAGTTGATGAACTGCCAAGTCTCAGGCTTCATCAGGTCTTTGCCAGTCAGATAAGCGATGTTCTGCTCGATCTCGGGGGTGTGACGATGGCCGCCGCCCAGAGCATAGGCGCAGAAGCTGTTGCTGGCCTCAGCCAGGAGCTTGTTGGGGGCGGGACGGCGTCCAGCGCCAGTATAGCCGCTCTTGGCGTCCACAACGATGGTGTTCTCCACCACCAGGCCCTCCTTCAGGGCGGGGTACAGGCCCAAAGTGGTGGCAGTGGGATAGCAACCGGGGTTAGAAATCAGGCTCTTACCCTTGGCCAGATCACGCTGGATCTCAGGGATACAATAGACAGCCTCTTTGGTCATCTCGTAGTTGGGGTGATCCAGGTGATACCACTTCTCCCACACCTTCGCGTCACGGAAGCGGATATCAGCACCGAAGTCGATGAACTTCTTACCGCCAGCCAGAACCTTCTCCGCAATGCCGCAAACGGTGCCGGCATCAACGGCGGTAAAGACTACGTCACTGTCCTCTACGATCTGGGCAAGAGTCTCGTCGTTGAGCGGCAGGATCTCCTGATCATAGAACCCCATCAGAGCGGGATGCTCATCCTGAATTCTGCGACCGGCAGCAAAGCTATCGGCCAAGTGAGCGACCTGGGTTTCGGGATGGTTCACCATAAGACGAAGCAGTTCACCACAAGCATAGCTGGCAGCACCACAGATGGAAAAACGGATCATGACACGATTCCTCCTTTTTGTAATTGGCCTATACTACTTTTGCAAGATTCCATTCCAGAAATCTATATTGATGTTCTTAAACTTTTTTGAATATCCGGTATAGATTCTGTTGAATTTTCTTGATCTACATTATATAATCAGTAGGCAGATTGTACAAGAAATTCTTTTTTCTGCTTCACATTCCATTCTGGAATATTGTTCCTCTGCCCATTCCATTACGCAAGGAGATTTGTTGTATTATGAGTATCCGAAAATATATCGCCTATCTCAAAACCATCGAAACCGGAAGCATCACTCATGCAGCCTCACAACTGGGATATACCCAGTCTGCCATCAGCCGAATGATTGCCGATCTGGAGGATGCCTGGGGGGTCACACTGCTCACTCGAAACCGATCCGGAATCGAAATCAGCTCTGAGGGGCTCACCCTTCTCCCCAAAATCCAAGCCATCTGCAAGGACTACGAGGATCTCAACTACGCCATTTCGGAGCTACACGGGCTCAGCTCCGGCTCCATCCGGGTAGGGGCCTTTTCCAGTATCTCCAGCGGACGCCTGCCACAGATGATCAAGGACTTCCACGAGCAGTACCCCCACATCGACTTTCAGCTCATCAACGGAGAATACAACCAGATCACCAACTGGCTCAGACGGGGACTGGTAGACTGTGGTTTTGTCAGTTTGCCGGCCGCCAACGACTTGGACGCCTCTTTTCTGCTTCAAGACACATTGGTGGCCATCCTGCCGGAAGATCATCCTCTGGCCGATGCTCCGGTCTATCCCATTGAGCGTCTGTCCAGCGAGGATTTCATCAACCTGAAGGAAGAACAGGACTATGAAATCACCAAATTTCTGGAACACCTGCAGCAGAAACCTAACATTCGATATGAGGTCAGCAACGATTATGCCATCTTATCCATGGTGGAGTGCGGCCTTGGAATCAGCGTAGTTCATGAGCTGATGCTCCATCCTAACCGTTATCACATTTGTCCCAAAAAGTTTGACATCCCGCAGATGCGGGATATTGGAATCGCTGTCAAGAAAGATGTTCCTCCCTCTACTATTACACGGTTATTCGTTGAACACGCAAAGCAGTGGGTCAGAGAAAACCTTCCATGCAGCATGGTGAACAGCACCAATCTTTGAGCATCCTGTCTGAACTATAAAGATTCGCTCTTTTCTTCTTTGTTTCGTTTAACCAATCATACCATAAAAACGCAAAAAAAGAAAGGGGAAATTGCAAAAAATTTTACCGCAATATTATTTATAATTTTAGCATAATTATTCATTTTCACTTTCTTTGGCAGACTGTTACATTCTCCGTCACCCATCCTCTCTTGGCCCACTAAACTCTTGTCGCTAAGCCTGCACTCTCAGGTGCACTGCTAAATATCTGCCCTTATCCCACCCATTTGCTAGAAAACATTTTCACTGTTCAGAATGAAAAAGAGCGCAGCTCTGCTTTTGCAGGAGCCGCGCTCTTTTTATTCATATCATCCAATTTTCTCTCTAATTTAACAGTCAACTTTTTTGTCTTTGTTCCCATTCTTCTGGCCGGAATCCTACCAGCACCTGCTTCCCATCCACTAAAATTGGGCGCTTTACCAGCATCCCATCTGTGGCCAGCAGCGCTAGCTGCTCCTCCTCCGTCATATCCTTCAAACGGTCCTTAAGACCCAGGGACTTATACCGCTGCCCAGAGGTATTGAAAAACTTCTTCAACGGCAGCCCGCTATCCTTCCACCACATGCGCAGCTCCTCCTGAGTAGGGCGATCCTCCTTAATATCCCGAAGCGTGTAGGACGCTCCCTGCTGGTCTAGCCACCGTTTGGCCTTCTGGCATGTGGTGCACTTGGGATAACAGATAAATAGCATTTTTTCTTCCTCCTGTTCATTAAAATGGGCTCCGGCAGCATGCCGGAGCCCCATTCGGATCAATAATTCATCTGCTTGCGTCTGGACAGGTTCATGGTGCCATCCTGCATCTGATCCAGGCTGTCCAGGCTCTTGCCGGTACCTTCAGCCACACAGGAGATCGCATCCTCCGCTACATGAGTCTCGATGCCAGTGTGGGACTCAATCAGTTTATCAAAGCCCCACAGCAGAGAACCGCCGCCAGTCATCACGATGCCATTGGTGGAGATGTCCGCCACCAGTTCCGGGGGCGTGCGCTCCAGCACCCCGTGGATAGCCTCCAGGATCCGACTAGAGACCTCCTCGAAAGCCTCGATCATTTCGCTGGAAGAAACAGAGAACACGCGGGGAAGGCCGGTCATCAGGCAGCGTCCTTTGATTTCCATCGTGACCTCCTCCGGACGGGGGAACACACAGCCAATGGACATCTTCAGTTCCTCTGCAGTGCGGTCACCAATGAGAACATTATGCTTTTTGCGGATATACTTGACCACAGCCTCATCAAACTTATCACCGGCAATCTTAATGGAAGCAGATTCCACCACGCCGCCCAAGGAAATTACCGCAATGTCAGCGGTACCGCCGCCGATGTCCACCACCATGTGGCCGTCCGGTTTGGTGATGTCGATCCCGGCGCCGATGGCGGCCGCCACAGGCTCCTCAATCAAATAGGCCCGGCGGGCACCTGCCTGGATGCCGGCGTCCACCACAGCGCGCTCCTCGACCTCGGTAATGCCGGACGGTACACAGATAAGCAGGCGGGGCTTGAACAGGGAGAAGGTGGTCACCTTCTTGATAAACTCCTTCAGCATCCGCTCTGTCATATCATAGTCGGAGATCACGCCCTCCCGCAGAGGCCGCATAGCTACAATATTTCCTGGGGTACGGCCCAGCATCGCCTGGGCATCAGTACCTACCTTCAGCAGCTTCCCTGTGTTCTTATCCATGGCCACCACGGATGGTTCACGCAAAACTACACCTTTGCCCTTGATATATACCAGAACGGAAGCGGTACCCAGATCGATTCCAATGTCCTTACTGAACAGATTAAACATAGCCTTCCACCTTATCTATTTCATTCCCGGCCTGGTGCTCCCCGCCGGTCCCTTGTTATATCACTGCTATTTTCCATTATAACGGCTCATGCAGCGGTTTTCAACTATTATTTCGCCGTATTTCCGCCTATTTGCGCCAGGGCTGTACTTCATTTTTTCCTGCTGTCACATCCCGGGGAATGCCGTGATCTTTTTGTAGTATAGCACAGGACCCAGAGAGTCAATGTTAAGTTTTCCTTAATATTTCCTGTGCTGTCCAGCAAATCTCCAGACTGTTCCACCTACAAAAACCCCGCGGGCAGGATGCCATCAGACATCCTGCCCGCAGCGGCCGGCTCCGTTATCTTTTTCGAGACAATTCTGCCACCGCAGTGTACAGAACATCAGTAGAAGAATTGAGGGCCGTCTCACAGGAATCCTGAATGACCCCCACGATGAACCCAACTCCGACCACCTGCATCGCTACATCATTCGAGATGCCGAACAGACTGCACGCCAGAGGTACCAGCAGCAATGAACCACCCGCAACACCGGAGGCTCCACAGGCACTCACCGCTGACAGAATGCATAGTACCAGGGCAGAGAAAAAGTCCACCTGGATCCCCAAGGTATTGGCAGCGGCCAGCGCCAGGATGGAGATCGTGATGGCTGCCCCGCCCATGTTGATGGTAGCACCTAAAGGGATTGACACCGCATAGGTATCTTCATCCAGCCCCATCTCTTGACACAACTTCATATTCACTGGGATGTTGGCCGCAGAGCTGCGGGTAAAAAATGCAGTCAGGCCGCTTCTCCACAAGCATCGGAACACCAGAGGATAGGGATTTTTCCGGATATACAGAACAGCCAGAAGTGGGTTGACCACCAATGCCACAAAAAACATAGTTCCGACCAGCAGAAGGATCAGCCGGCCATAGCTGAACAGCGACCGGAGCCCTAACTGTGAGATGGAACGGAATACAAGCCCCATCACACCAAAAGGTGCACAGCCAATGATCCACCGGACGATTTGGGAGACCGCATCCGAAAGGCTGGCCAGCACCTCTTTGGTCCCCTGGGGAGCACGCCGCAGAGCAATTCCAAGCAGCACGGCCCAAGCCAGAATTCCAATATAATTAGCCTTCCCCAAAGCATCCACCGGATTGGCTACCAGGTTCATCAGCAGTGTGTGCAGCACCTCAGCAATCCCACCCGGCGGGACGATCCCCTCCTGGGCAGCTGCCAATTCCAAGCGTAGCGGAAACAAAAAACTAGCCGCAACCGCAGTACACCCCGCCAGGAATGTACCCATCAGATACAGGAACACAATGCGGGATAAATTGGTCTGCCTCCCCTCCCGATGCTGCGCCAGGGCTGTCATCACCAAAAACAATACCAGCAGAGGCGCCACCGCTTTCAGCGCCCCTACAAACAAGTCTCCCAGCAAGCCAACAGCAGAAGCCTGCGGAGCAGTCATGCCTAGCACGATTCCCACAGCCAGACCACAGAGGATCCGGAGCACCAGGCTGCTCTCATTCCAGCGTTTGATCAGATTTTTCATGCTCGTCTCGTTTTCCTTCCTTTTCATTCCTGCTGCCAGGCCATCTTACCGTCGATTCAGCGGCCTGAGCCCAATTCGAGGCATCATTATAACACAGGTACGCAGCAGTTCCTATCCGCACTCTGGACAACAAATGTTCTTCATAAACGGACAGTCCGCACAAGTCGCACAAAGCACCTCGATCTGCGGACATCTTAAGGGCATATTGATCCGGTATCGTTCCTGATCTTATGAGCAGGATGTTCCTCGACAGCACCATCGACCACAACCCACTGTCGTTGTACAAAGTCTAGCCACACTGTGCAACACGCTATGTATCCGTCCCCAATATCAGCAGTGCCGCTTTTATAGAAAAGAACACTAGAACACTCTGTAATTGGGGATCATCTCTTTTCTTCAGGGTTTGCGCCAGCCCACTCTCATAATGAAAGTCAGGCTGGCGCTTTTGAATCTGAAACCGGACACTGTCCATCAGACTCAGCTCCATCCCAAAAGAACCAGGATCAGTCCATAGATCACGCTGGCACTGATGCCGAACACCAGAACTGGTCCAGCCACTACAAACAGCTTCGCCGCCGTTCCCGTGATCAGTCCCTCGCTTTTAAATTCCAGAGCCGGGGAGACCATAGCATTTGCAAAGCCAGTAATAGGCACCAGAGTGCCAGCTCCTGCCCGCTTTGCTACTTTGTCAAACAGGCCCAGCCCGGTGAGCGTGGCTGCCACCAGGATCAGTGTCACAGAGACAGCAGTCCCTGCCTGCTCCTGTTCCAGCCCCAGGCTCTGATACCACTCCAGCAGACCCTGTCCTACCGCACAGATCCCGCCCCCCACACAGAAGGCCCACACCAGGTCCTTCCACAGGGGAGATGGCTGCGCCTTGCTGCGCACCAGCGCATCATACTCCTGATTGCTCAGATCCATCTCCGTTCCCCCATTCCCGCCTCAGGCGGAGTGATAGTCTCCAGTATGCCCCATTCTGAAAAAATCATGCACACTGCATGACCTGGACAGACCCAGCATACAGTGAAACAAGCTGGACAGACTTCCAGCCCCAACGGAAAGGTGTGGATATGGAATGGTATATGAAAAAAAGCAGCTGATCCCGGTTTTCTGTATGACACTGCTCGCAGGAATAGGACTGCACGCCCTATACAGACTCTGGCCTAACGCAGTTACCGCACTGTTCTCTCCCGTACAGGAGAGTCTATGGGAGCATATCAAGGTCCTCTTCTGGCCTTACCTGGCTGCCGCACTGTGGATCTGCCGCGGCCGTCCCACCGCTCTTCGCCCCTGGTTGCTGTCCCTTTTGTCAATGTGTGCACTACTGCTTTCTCTGGGCTATATTTACCACATCATTCTGGGTGGTACACACCCCATTTTTGATCTGGCTCTCTATATTTTGGCCCTGCTGCTTGGTTTCGGACTGCCTCTGCGCTTCTCTGGCCCGTTCCTCGGCTTACGTTGGAAACTACCTCTAGCGGCCGCCACAGTTCTGGGCCTTCTGTTGGTGGTCTTCACGCTGTATCACCCTGATACGCCTCTTTTCTGGGATCTGTCCAGCCTCCGGACCTGGATTTCTCATCCTCTTTGACCTCTTCCCTTCCTACTTCACCTCTGCTATACTGGTATACTGAAATGATACTGGAAAGGAGGATATCCATGATCCTGTTTGGTCTCCGGGATCTCAGCCACCGGGCACAGGCCCGGCAGCTGCTGGCCTGGTCGACCCGGCAGCAATGGGGACTGGATCCTCTGCCGGACTTGGCCCTATGGGAACGGGGAAAGCCCTATTTCCCTCATCTCCCCCACTGTCAATTCAATCTTTCCCACAGCGGCACACTGGCCCTGTGCGCCCTCTCAGACCGCCCTGTGGGAGTAGACATCCAGATGGTCCGCCCCGTCTGGCGAGACAGTCTGATCGACCGATCCTGCACCCTCGAGGAACGAACCTGGCTTCGCTCCCGTCAGGACCGACCGGAGGAATTTGCCGCTCTGTGGGCGGCCAAGGAGTGCCTGGGCAAGCAGAATGGCGACGGTCTGCCCTATCCCCCCGCCCGAATAGCCGTCCCCCTTCCTACACTGGGCGCACCCTTTGACCCACATGAGATCTATCTCTCACAGGGTAGGTTCCTCAGGTTCTACTTCGGCGATGGCTGGGTGGGAGCCGCCTGCGGACTGGAGTTGCCCCCTCTGGATATTGTTTGGACCGATACAAAAACATTGAACGAAAATAGATAGCCGCCGGCTAAGCCGGCGGCTATCTATTTATTACATAATACTATCGTGTCCGTTCAGATGACCCCTGCCAGCACCAGCGCAAACGTCACAAAGGTAGCCAGCAGCGCCAGCGCAAACAGCAGGAACCCAGCATTGAGTTTCTTGCTCTGCACGCTCTGAGAGGGCGGTACTACACCGGCCCGGCGCAGCGCACCCACCACCGGGGGATAGAGCAGCAGGGTAGCCGCCATGTTCATCCCGCCCTTGGCCAGATTGAAGGGCAGAAACAGCGTAGGCAGAAGAGCGGCCACATCCGCCCGAGAGAAGTTCGTCATATACAGAGGCGTGATCAGATAGTTCCACAACAGCATCACCGCCACCAGACAGACCACACCGCAAGCCAGGCCCAGCACCGCACCCTTCTTCGTATGCATTTTTTTGTAGAGATAGGAGGCAGTGCAGCAGAAGGCGCAGGTGGCCAGGGCATTCATAATAAAGCCGATAGGGCCGGTGGTGCTGATGGTGATCATCTCGATAAATGCCACCAGAATGGAGATGACTGCTGCGGCTAAGGGCCCGAAGGTAAAGCCGCCAATGCAGATCACCACATCCTTGAAATCGAAGTCCAGGAACATCACGCTGGGCATCAGCTTGGACACCAGCATCACAATATAAGCGATTCCAGTGAGCATAGCCATGCTAACCAGAGTCTTAGTGTCCCAGGCACTGCGAGCCTTGGACCGGACGGCAGAGGAATTTGACATAGACATAAAAAACACTCCTTTTGTTTTGGTACACCAGAAAGCACAAGTCTTCCAGGTGCAAAACAATAAGGAGGTGCGCTGGACGCCTGCGAATTCCACAGCCGTTTCCTTGTTTTCACACATCTTCTTCCATCCGGACTATTACCGTTGGTCCCGGAGTTTCACCGGGTCAGCGGACGCAAAATCAACTCAATGAGACTGCGCCCGGTCGCGGACTATACCGCCAGTGGGGAATCACACCCCGCCCTGAAGACCGTTCATTCAGTTGTCCAATTCCCATTATACTCAGCTCTACCTAAATTGCAACCCCGAATTTTTTCCACTCCTGTAGTTCCAAAGGGATTCCATGGAAAAATGACGGAAACAGGAAATCCACTTCGGGTATAGAAGCCTCTGCCTGGACGCAAGATAGCTGCGGATGTTCCATCCAAGGTGATCATCCAAAACAAACAGAAAAACAAAAAAGGAGAGAAAATAAAATGTCCAGTAACAGCAATAACAGCAACAAGCTGGTCGTGCCCAGCGCCCGCGAGGCCATGAACAAGTTTAAGATGGAGGCCGCCAACGAGGTCGGCGTCAACCTGAAGCAGGGTTATAACGGCGACCTGACCAGTAAGCAGGCCGGCTCTGTGGGCGGCCAGATGGTCAAGAAGATGATCGAATCCTACGAGAACGGCCTGAAGTAATCTATCCCAACGCACTGAGCCTTTTTCTGAGTAGGTAACCGCCAGCCGGGTATTCCATCCCCGTTCGGAGGGATCGCTGTCAATTGAAGCCGACATACAGCCGGCGCCTATGACAGTTTTCCTTCCTGAAGGGGTGGAAATACCCGGCTCTTTCTGTTAGAATATAAGAGTTCTTATCCACAGAATATATATCTCCTTTTCGGCTGCTTCTACAAAATGGAGCCTTCTCATTTGGTGAAAATAGAAAAGTACCTGATGACAAAAAATAATTCTTTACAATATTACATTAGCGTGCTAAAATACGAAAGTACCAGGGGGTACGGTTTGGATGGCCGTGCCGCCGGATAGGAGGTAACTGAATGATGAAAAAGATGTTTGCGACGATGCTTGCCCTCTCCATGTGCCTGTCGTTGGCCGCCTGCGGCCCCAAGGGCAGTGCCAGTACTTCCGGCTCTTCTGCCGGTGCGTCCGGTTCTTCCACCTCCGGCAGCCAGGCGGCCGCCAGCGATGTGGACTATGTGAAAGAAAAGGGAACCCTGGTCGTTGGCATGACCGACTTCGCCCCCATGGACTACAAGGCGGAGGGCAGCGACGAGTGGATCGGCTTTGACGCCGACATGGCGAAGGCCTTTGCTGAAAGTTTGGGTGTAGAAGTTGAATTTCTGGAGATCAACTGGGACAACAAAGCCCTGGAACTGGAAAACAAAGGTGTAGACGCCGTTTGGAACGGTATGACCCTTACCGACGATGTCAAGGCTCTGATGGCCACCTCTGATCCCTACTGCCTGAACGGTCAGGTGGTGGTTCTGGCCGCCGATGTGGCTGACCAGTATCAGACTGTTGAGAGTTTGTCCGGCCTGAGTTTTGCTGTGGAGAACGGCTCTGCCGGCATGGAACAGGCTGAGGCCGCCGGTCTGGACTATGTGGCCATGGATACCCAGGCCAAGGCTCTGATGGAGGTTGCCTCCGGCACCTCTGATGCCGCCATCATCGATTTGCTTATGGCAGGTGCTATGATCGGCGAAGGCACTAGCTACCCCAACCTGACCTATACTGTACAGCTTAACAGCGAGGAGTACGGTGTAGGCTTCCGCAAAGGCTCCGACCTGGTGGATGCCTTCAACAGTTTTTGGAAAGATGCCTATGATGATGGCACTGTGATGGAGACCGCTAAGACCTATGGTGTCCAGGAATCCGTGATCGAAAAGTAATCTTCCGCGCCGCATCCTATGTTATGCTTGACAGGGCAGAGGGCACTTCCGGCCCTCTGCCCTGCACTGACTAAATTTTCCGTTGAGGTGAACCTGCGATGTATTCATTCTGGGACGTAAATGTCGCCATGCTGGAGGGCTCGGTGACCACACTGCAGATGTTCGTTCTGACACTGCTCTTCGCTCTGCCTCTGGGCCTGATTATTTCCTTCGGGTCCATGAGCCGCTTCTCTCCCCTCCGGTGGCTGACCAAAACCTTTGTGTGGATCATCCGCGGTTCACCACTGATGCTTCAGATCCTCATCGTTTTTTACGGCCCTGGCCTGCTGTTCGGCTGGAAGGCCCTGCCCCGCTTCACCGCAGCCCTAGTGACCTTTGTGATCAACTACGCCTGCTATTTCTCCGAGATCTACCGGGGCGGCATCCAGGGCGTGCCCAAGGGCCAGCAGGAGGCCGGCCAGGTGCTGGGCATGACCAAGAGCCAGATCTTCTTCAAGGTCACTCTGCTCCAGGTGGTCAAGCGTATCGTTCCCCCCATGGGCAACGAGTTTATTACCTTGGTAAAGGACACCTCCCTGGTTCGGGTCATCTCCGTGTATGAGATCATCTGGGTAGGTGAATCCTTCATCAAAAAAGGCATGATCTGGCCCCTTTTCTACTGCATGGTGTTCTACTTACTGTTCAGCGGCGCGCTCACCCTGGCCCTGGGGTGGGTCGAGCGTAAGCTAAGTTATTTCAAATGAGGAGGCGGCGAAATGTCTATTTTACAAGTCCAACATATTGAGAAGCATTTCGGCGACACCCGAGTGCTGGAGGACATCAGCTTCGAGCTGGAGCAGGGACAGTCCCTGGCCATCATCGGCTCCTCCGGCAGCGGCAAGACAACGCTGCTGCGCTGCCTGAACTTTTTGGAGACTCCCGACCGGGGACGGATCCTAGTTCGGGATAACGTCCTTTTTGACGCAGGCGATCCTGTCACTCAGCGTGAAAGTGAGATCCGTAAAAAGCGGCTCCACTTTGGTATGGTGTTCCAATCCTTCAATCTGTTCCCACAGTACACAGCATTAAAAAATATCACCCTGGCTAAAGAGCTTCTGGCTCAGGAGCGCCCTGATTTTAAGCAGAACAAGCGGGCCATCCTGGGGGAAATTGAGGCGGAGGGACGTGAACTGCTGTCTAAAATGGGGCTGGCCGAGCGGGCAGGACACTATCCTCACCAGCTCTCTGGCGGCCAGCAGCAGCGGGTAGCCATCGCCCGGGCTCTGGCCCTGTCTCCGGACATTCTCTGCTTTGACGAACCCACCTCCGCCCTGGATCCAGAGCTCACCGGCGAGGTGCTCAAAGTCATCCGAGGACTGGCCGAGCAAAAGACCACTATGATCATCGTCACCCACGAAATGGCCTTTGCCCGTGATGTGGCTGATCAAGTCATCTTCATGGACGGCGGCGTCATTGTGGAGCAGGGTGATGCTCGTCAGGTCATTGAACACCCCCGGGAGGAACGCACCCGTCAGTTCCTCTCCCGCTATGAAGAGAATTCTGCGACTGACAGCGAGTCATAAGCGTTCCCACACCAATCATCTAAACCGAAAACGGAGCCAGCCCCTTGGGCTGGCTCCGTTTTATTATCGTTTGATACACAGTTTAAGGTTAGGTCTCATCCTCAATCAAGCCATAGCCGCCATCATTGCGGCGGTAGACTACGGCAAAGGCGCCATCTGCGTCCTCATTTTTAAAAGCAAAGAAGCTGTGATTCAGCAGATTCATCTGCAGAATAGCCTCGTCTCGGGTCATAGGCTTGATGGGGAAGGTCTTGGTGCGGACCACTTTGTATTCCCCCTCCTCCGGCTCATCAGGAACAAAGGAGGAGATCTCCGCAGCAGCGTCCACTGTACGCTCAAAGGCACCTTGACGCAGCCGTTTCTCCAGACGTGTCTTATTCTTGCGGATCTGACGCTCCAGAGAAGCCACAGCGGCATCGATGGAAGCGTGCATATCGGCAGTACTCTCAGAGACGCGGAAGATGGTTCCACTGGACCGGATGGTGATCTCCACCTGATTCCGGTCCTTTTCTATACTAAAGGTGATCGCAGCAGTGGCGTCCTCCTTAAAGAAACGATCTAACTTGCCAACCTTTTTCTCCGCATAATTGTGGATATAGTTGGGCAGGTTCACCTTTTTGTCTGTAAACACAAACTTCATAACTGTCGCTCCTTTCACCCCCGAAGGGGCATGAGTGGGAGGAAGCTGAGCGCATCTGGGAGAGGCCGCCCCCTCCTATGGTCTTATTATACCACAACTCTTTAAAATTTCCACTATTTTTTGTGAAATTTTTATGAACGGAATCCTACACTCTCTTACAGACTGCTGAAAACCACCTTACCGTCCATGACCACCAGACGGATACGACTCAACCAATTCAACGGATGGCTGCTGGTAATTGTGAGATCTGCATCCTTTCCTGGAGCCAGAGATCCCACTCGGTGAGCAACCCCAGCCAACTCTGCAGCCCGAATGGTAATGCAGGCCAGCGCACTCTCCGGGTCCATCCCACCCCGGACAGCCATCGCTGCACACAACGGCAGGTACTGGATGGGGGTCTCTGGATGGTCAGTGCAGATCGCTGTTTTGACACCGTGGCGCTGAAGGATAGCAGGTGTCTCCAGGGACTGATTTGCCAGTTCCGGCTTGGAGCGGTCCCCTAGGCAGGGTCCGGTAATGACGCCTGCCCCCTCCTCCGCCAGAAGATCCGGGATCAGGTGCCCCTCTGTACCGTGGACGATCACATAGCGCAGGTGGAATTCCTTGCAGATCCGGATTCCGGTAACGATGTCATCCGCCCGGTGGGCATGAATGTGCACGGGAAGCTCCCCTCTGAGGACGGGGAGCAGAGCCTCCAGCTTAGCATCATAGTCCGGTTTTTCCTCCTCCTCATCCTCCAAGGCCCGCTCCAGCTTCTCTCGATACTCCTCCGCCTTGGCCAGGTTCTCACGGATCACTGCGGCGGTGGCCATACGGGTGGTGGGGGTCTCACGGCGTTCATGGTAGGTCAATTTGGGGTTCTCCCCCAGGGCAAGCTTCATGGCCGCCGGCGCCTGGAGCACCATAGCATCCACCCAGCGACCATTGGTCTTAATGGCCGCAAACTGACCGCTGATGGGATTGGCACTGCCCGGACCGGTAAGAACAGTGGTCACGCCTCCCTCTCTTGCCTCTTGAAAGCAGCGATCCATAGGGTTAATAGCATCCACTGCCCGCAGGTGGGGGGTACAGGGATCCGTAGCTTCGTTTCCGTCATCCCCCTCTACACCCACTGCATCCCCGAACATCCCCAAATGACAGTGGGCATCCACAAATCCTGGCTGGATATGCCCGCCCTGGGCATCAAATATCTCGCCCTCCCATTGCTTGGGACACTCTTCCATAGGCCCAAATCCGGCAATCTTCTCCCCCCGGATCTCCACATATCCTCTGGGAATTGTGAGTCCCTCCATGGTATGAACCGTTCCGTTGATGATCAGCATTGTGTTTCCTTTCCCGGAAAGGCCGGATCCGACAAAACTTTCCGTTGACGTAACTGTTAGTTTATGGTATTCTTCTCTGGCAGCTCAACCAGTATCCTATGCCGCAGACATCTGAAGTGGTTTGCCGGCAGTGCGCCCCCCTTTGGGGGCGCTTTTTTATGCCAAAATCCGTTGGAATACAAAAGGCCGTGGGGCAGAGCCCCACGGCCTTAGAACGGATCCGTCCAATTTCAGGAGCGGCGGCCGCCGCCCCGACGGTTTCCACCCTTCTTCTCCAGATAACGGAGCTCAGAGAGCTTGCTGTCAGACGCCTGCATGAACTGGCGGAGACGATCCTCAAAGTCCGCCGGCTCCTTGGCCGCAGGCCGGGGCGTAAAGCCGCCACTACGAGGCCCGCTGGAGCGGGGACCACCACTGGATCTGGGTGCGCCGCCCTGACGGGGCGGACGGTTTCCCTGGAAGCCGCCCTGGGGGCGTTGAGGGGGATCGTTCACCTTTTTGATGGACAAATTGATCCGGTTGGCCTGATCGATCCCAATGACCTTGACCTTGACCTCCTGCCCCTCCTTGAGGTAATCGGAAACCTCATTGACATAAGAATAAGCAATTTCTGAGATATGGACCAGACCAGAGCGTCCCTCCGGCAGCGCCACAAATGCGCCGAACTTTGTGATTCCCGTTACCTTACCGTCCAAAATGGACCCAACACCAAACTCCATAATTTCCTAAAATATCCTCCTTGTAAATTTCCCCTCGAAGCCGTGCCCATCTAGAACTGGGCACGAACTGAATGGAAGAAGTCAGCCCGCCACATCAATATACAGAGTCTCTCCCTGCTTGACATAGCCCTTTTCCCGGGCGACCCGCTCCAACGTATCAGGATCGTCGCTGTTTTCGATGGCGTCCCGCAACTCTTGATTGGCCAGGCGCTGCTGCTCCACCTGAATGGCCAGTTCCTCTCCCTGACTCTGAGCGGTCTGAATCTGCCCCCACAGATCCAGAAGGGAGGTAGCCATATAGATCAGAAGCACCGTGATCACTAACTTTGTCAGCAGACTGGCGCGTTTCAGACGCATTGGTCCATCCCCCTCTCTCCCGGTCCGCACAACGGCGGGCCGTGGTCTCCATTTCTTGAGTTATCTGATTTATTCTATACCATTTCCCAGCAGAAAGGAAGATATTTTTTGCAAGTTTTTTGAGTTTTTTGAACACCCGTTTTAGTGCAAACAACGGAAGGGCCAGGATCCCCAGCAAAAAGGTGATCAAATCGGCGATGCGATAGCCCAAAAACAGCATCCATCGACTGAACAGCCGGAAGTAGAGTACCCCACCTAAAAAGAGGAACACGACCCCATACAGCCGCACCGGACCACCCCAAGCCCACTGGGACCACAAAAATAGCACCACGGTCAACATCAGCCAGAACAGCAGATCCAAAGCCGGGCCCAAAAGCGGAACCCGTACCCGGCAACGCAGGATACGGAATAAATCATATAGCAGCCCAGCGGCCAAGCCCAGAGCAGCCGCCTGAAGCAGCGCCGCCTGCTGGGCGGCGATGTCTACCGTCATCCGCCAAACAGGCGGGTCAGCAGTCCACCCCGCCCACTGCGGTCGTCCTCATAGGAGAGGGCATCCACAGCTCCCTCCACCTTCAGATCTCCGCCGTCCAGGGACAGCTTTTCAATGTGCAGGTCCTCCCCCCGCACGACCAGTGTCCCTTTGGATGTCACCATCACAATGGTGTTCTCATCAAAGCTCTCCACCTCCTCCACACCGGAGACGGTAAGCTGCTCCCTCCCCTCCAGCAGTATATGGTGCGCTGCCTCCGGCATCAGGCGCCCTTCGTCATATCCCATGGACCCCACTCCTTTGTTTTTTCCCATTGTATGGGACATAGAGCATGGATATGACAAGTCGGTTCACTCCGTCAGCCACCGGCCCATCCCCGGGATGCGACCGATCAACCAAGCAAAGGGGAGTGACAACAAAAAATAGATCCCGGCAAATACCGGCACTGAGAGGGCCGCACCAAAGGCCAGGGGAGACACACCGAACCACTGAAACACCAAAGCCCACAGCTGATGAATCAGATAAACGCCGAACACACATTCGCCCAAAGCATACACCGCACTGCGGCGGGAGCGCTCCTCGCTGACTCCCAGGACATAGCGGAACAGGACGCACAGCGCCACCGCAGTGCAGGCCACGCCGGGGGCGGTATAGCTGTACCACAGCTCCCGCCCACCGCCAATGAGCCTGGGACCTGCCAGGGTGAGGACCACCCCAAGGATCCCCAGGAGATAAATCAAAAACTCCGGGATGCGGCCGATCACATAGTGGTGCAGATACCAGCCAGCCAGGTAATAGCCCATCCAGCCCAGCACGGCATGGATCTGAATGCGGTCCAGCAGGATCACCAGGGCGTGGTTGGGATGGAAAGCGGCCCACAGCGGCAGCAGGCCGGCCATAAGGAAGGAAAGACCCAGGATGTACAGCACCTCGTTCCGGCTGGCAGAGGCTGTGAACCGGGCCAGCAGGGGTTGGATGAGATACAGGCCCACCAGGGGGTACAGAGGCCAGAGGTGGAAGTAAGTATTCCCCCGAACAGCAGACATCAGGGCAGAGCAGATTCCGCTCCAGCTTAATGTTCCACCACCCAACAAATGGGCTGTCACTGCATAGACCGCGCCCCAGAATACCAACATGCAAAAGGCAGGAAGCGCCCGCCCCAACAGAGTGCCGGACAACCCGCTCCGACCGCCCCCCTCCAGAGCAGACATTCCCCATAGGAGGAACAGCGCAGGGATAGACCAGCGAGTCAACCCCTCATAGACAGAGAGGATCTGCCATGTCCCGCTGGCGGGGGTGACCAGCGCCTGGGCACCCTGGGAGAGGATCAGCATCAAAGCCGAAAAAACGGCAAAGACCCGGAAAAATCCGGGCCAACTGCCGCTGTGTCCGCCGGCCATCAGTCCTTCACCGGCACGATCTCGATCCAGTAGCCGTCCGGATCAGAGATGAAATAGATCCCCATGGCGGGATTTTCAAAGCACACACAGCCCATCTCCTTGTGCTTGGCATAGAGGGCATCATACTGGTCTGTAACAAATGCCAGATGGAACTCACACTCCCCCAGATTGTAAGGGGTCGTTCCCCGGTCCCGCAGCCAGGTCAGTTCCAGCTGAAAGTCACTCTTTCCATCTCCCAGGTACACAAGCTGAAAAGAGCCATCCGATGCGTCCTTGCGCCGCACTGGCTCCAGACCCAGCGCATCCCGATAGAAGGTCAGGCTCCGGTCCAGATCAACAACGTTGAAGTTAAAATGATTGAAACAGATCATAGCAGTTTGTTCTCCTTGTACACCTCCGCCTGCGCGGAGGAAATTCACCTTATTTTATCAGTCGGAGGGATAAATTTCAAGTGCTGCACATTGGGATGTTCTGCTCTTAACAAATGTGATATGTCCCTCCTCTGCCATTCAGCAGAGGAGGGACACACCTTCAATGATTGACTCTATCCCGTCACGATCTCATAGGATCACTCATAGGATCATAGGACCGATCAAAGAGTACGCCGCAACAAACACCCAGGCAAAGGCCACACTGACCCAACAGGCCTGAAGCGCCTCCTTCGTGTTGTCGCACTGTGCGGTGCCCAACTGCCCCGCAAAATTCGTTGTGGGATACATGGACCCAGTCAGACGAGTCGCCGCCAGAATGGAGACCGCAAAGCACCCCATAGGCAGACCCACCTCGGCAGCCAGACCGCCGAACATCTCTGCAATGATCTTGATCTCAGCCACAGCGGCCGCCTCAATGCCAAAGCCGCCTACGATAGAGGCCGCCAGCATCACGCCAGTGGCTCCGCCGCCCTTGGCCAGACCGCCCAGCAGGTTGGAGATCGCATCAAAACCGCCACCCAGGGTGACCAGATTCAGCAGGACGTCAATCGTGATGAAAATCAAGAACATATTTGCCTGAGATGCCACGCCCTTAGTCACACAGGAAACCGCCGTATCGATATCGGTCCAAGAGAATATCGTTACCACAACCGCCAGCGCGATCATCACGATCAAGGCATACGAGGTACCCTGCTTTGTCAAGATCCCGTACACCACCAGCAGCACAAAGGCCACCAGGAACGCAATCGTTGTTCTCTTCTGCTTGGGCGTAATCACAATAGAATCCAGATGTTTGATATCCTCATCCACAGAATACGATTCTTTCCCTAAAGTACGCTTCTGTGCCCGGTTACATCCGATCCAAGCACCAGCCAGCCAAAAGCAGCTGAAGGGCAGGACTGCCTGAAGCATCAGCTGACCATAAGACAGGCCAGTCACTTCCATGGTGATCAGTGTCACACCGGTCAGAGGGCCTACCATCAGACCAATCTCACCGGCCACCTTGAAGAGCGTGGCCACTACGGTAGGGGTAACACCCAAAGACGCCAAAATCGGAAGCATAATGGGGGCAATAACTGCATTTCCGCCGCCTAAAGTACCCAGCAGGCCGCAGATCAGGATGGAGCAGACCACCAATGCCAGCTTGTCTTTTGTCGGAGTATTGACACCGATTCGCTTAACGATCCAATAGACCAGCGTGTGAGTCACACCAGTCTCTGTCATCAAAACACCCAGACCAGCTCCCGTCATAATAATAACACCAATCAGAGCTGTGGTAGATCCCAGGGATGCAGAAAACGCTTTCGCCAACGCACCAAGATCCTGGCCCATCATCAGTGCGCCCAGGATGATGCCAACCATCATGCCAGAAACATTGCTCTTTCCACGGAATACCAACACGATCATGACGATCAGCGGAATGAGTGCCAGCAGTGACGGTGCAGTAATCAAAGACCAACTACCAAGTTCCATACTTGTTTTCTCCCTTCTGTATTTGGATCACATTTGATCTCCCAAACAGGTCCGCCTTACCTTTTTTTCAGCACACCTCCCGTTCTACTTCCTGTTGAAATTCCATTCTGCAAAACCACATTGCCTCCCACCAGTACATAGCGGATTCCCTCTGGCTTCTTCACTGAATCCGTAAATTCAGAACAGTCCCGTATGGCCTCAGGATCGAACACAGTAATATCAGCTACCGCGCCCTCCCTCAGAATCCCCCGATCTGTCAGGCCCAGAATCTGAGCCGGCAGTCCGGTAATCTTATACACAGCATCCTCCAGCGGCATCAGTTCATGCTCCCGCACCAGTCGGAGGAACCTCGGGAAGGTGCCAAAGCTGCGCGGGTGTGGATCTGTACAGGTAATGGTTCGGTCATAGGAAAAGTTGTAGCCATCACTCCCCACGCAGATATTCATATCCGACATGATGCGGAGCATATCTGCCTCATTGATACAAAAATAGATGCAGGCTACTGAACTGTCACACTGTTCCAAAACCTGGATCACAGTATCCACTGGATCCATCTGAAATTCCTGAGACAACTGCTCCACTGTTTTACCTTCCCATTCCGGATGATATCCGTGGGTACTGGAGACCAGGATGCTGGCAGGACCTCCCCGGTTTTCCATTTCTTCTCCGGTCTCATCCTTCAACTTCTGGGTCGGCTCCTTCAGCCGCTGGATCAGCGCCGGAACACCGCCGTCATGGGCCCAGTGCGGCAGCAGTGCCGTCATAGAGGTCGAAGTCGCTGTGTATGGGTACTGATCACAGGTGATGGTCAGTCCCTCATCCCGGGCCGCCTGGATCTTTGCCAGCAGTTCATCTGCACGCCCCCATTGAGGCTTCCCCATCAATTTCAAATGGGAAATCTGAAGATGAACTCCAGAACGCCGTGTGATGTCCAACATCTCATCCACCGCCTGGAAAATTCTTGGCCCCTCACTTCTCATGTGCACCGTCAGCAGTGCATCATATTCCTTCAGAACCTTGGCCAGTTCTACCAGTTCCTCTGTTTTACAGAACGAACTGGGCGGATAGATCAGCCCCAGAGACATTCCAAAGGCGCCGGCCTCCAGTTCCCGCCGCAGGAGAGCCTTCAGCCGCTCCATCTCCTCCGGCGTCGGATCCCGATCCACAAACCCCATCACCGCGCCCCTCAAGGTACCATGTCCAATGAGCTGCCCATAGTTCCCTGCACAGCCGTGAGCCGTCACAGCTCTGGAATAATCATTCAGATCATAAATCCCTTCCAGCGATAACTGACCAGTCGGCAATTCCAGCTGATTGAAAAAATACTCCTGATTGGAGTTCCAGCACTCTGGTGTATTAGGCAGTATAGAAATCCCACAATTTCCTGTCATCTCAGTCGTAACACCCTGATACAGCTTACTCTCCGTGGTATAATCCACCAGCGGGCAGGCATCAGAGTGGCTATGTATATCAATAAAACCCGGTGTTACCACCAATCCCGCTGCATCCAGCACCGTCTTCGCCGTCTCGGTCACCTGAGCAGCAATTTTGGCAACCCGGCCATTCTGGATACCGATGTCTGCCCGATAAGGCTTTGCCCGGCTTCCATCTACCACAAGACCATTTTTTAGAATGAAATCATACATCAACAGCAGCCTCCTCTTCGAATTTTCATAAAAAAAGGCACTGTATCCCGCCGGATCTGGTGATCCGTCAAGACCAGTGCGTCCCACTACTGAATGAGTCAAAAGGACAAGTCAACTTCCAACCCCATAGTAAACTACTGATGTTCAGTTTTCCTGTTTTCAAGACAGTCCAGCAACTTCATTCGTGCCGATCTGGCCGCCATAACCAGCGTCTTGGCGGAGGCACCAAAATAATTTTCCTGGATGCACTCCCGAATTTCTTCCATGTCTTGAATCAGATTTTTCCCCTCAAATATCGACTTGATAAATTCACGCGTCAGGGAGCAGACCATATTGATGTCACATCCTACGATTTCTCCAGTCTCCCGTTCCACCACAAGGATCAACACGATCAACTCGTGGGTCAGATAGATTGGATTCCGTTGTTCCGGTCTGGCCGTCCCGACGACGCAGATATGCTTTCCTGGAAGCCATTGGCCCACGCCATTTTCCCTCCTCTTCTGCATTGATTTGAATATAATGTACTATATAGCTTTCATGTTGTCAAGTAAAATATTGTAGTAGCCACAGTTATTTAGTTGTGGTTAGGATATTTTTCGCCAATTTATCAGCTGTATGAACACCTTTTCCATCATTTTTATAAAAAATATGTGCAATTTCTCCAATCTCAAATTGTTTTTCTGCCCAATCATCCCTGAGAAAAATGCACAAGCCCCCCGGTACCAACCTACGTCCGTACCGGGGGGCCATTTTCTAGCTTTTCTTTGCAGCTTACTCCTCGTAATCCTCATACTCTGAGGAGCAGGCTCTCTGCTGGATCCGAGCCTTGGCGCAGCTGCCCAACTCGCTCAGCTTATCCCAATAGGCAATCACAGCGCAAACTGCTGCCGCTGCTGCCAGAGACATCGCTACGATCTTCAGCACAAAACGCGCAACTTTCATAGATAGAACCTCCTTCATCTTCTTCAGTTGTCCATAGTGTACATGATTCCCATGGAAATTGCAATCATTTTATGTATTTTTCTCATTCATTCTACATGGAACTGATGCACCAAAATGCAGGTCGCTTCGCTCCTATATGATCCAGACAGATGTTTTCTGTTTTCCGGCGATAAGAGGATCCCTTACACATTAAAGCGGAACAGGATGATATCACCATCCTGGACTACATATTCCTTACCCTCGGAGCGGATCAGGCCCTTTTCCCGGGCGGCAGCCATAGTGCCGCAGGCCATTAGATCTTCATAGGACACCACCTCAGCCCGGATAAAGCCCCGCTCAAAGTCAGAGTGGATCTTGCCAGCAGCCTGCGGAGCCTTAGTCCCCTTTGTAATGGTCCAGGCCCGGCACTCATCCTCGCCGGAGGTAAGGTAGGAAATCAGCCCCAGCAGGGTATAGCTGGCCTTCACCAGCCGGTCCAGGCCGGATTCTGCCACACCCAGGTCGTCCAGGAACATTTTCTTCTCCTCGCCATCCAGTTCGGCGATCTCTGCCTCCAGCTTGGCGCATACCGGGATGACCTGGGCGCCCTGCTCCTTGGCCCGCTGCTCCACCTGCTTATAATAAACAACGCTCTCCGGATCGGCGAAGCCATCCTCATCCAGGTTAGCGGCATAGATCACCGGCTTAAGGGACAGCAGCTCACAGTCGGGGTACTCCGCAGCAATGTCTACCTCCTCATAGGAGCGGGCGGATTTACCGTCATTGAGCCAGTCCCGCAGTCCCTCAAAGTCGGAAGCTTCCTGAAGGAACTTCTTGTCCCCTTTGGCGGCCTTTTTCGCCTTATCGATGCGGCGCTCCACCATCTCCAAATCGGCCATCACCAACTCCAAGTCAATGGTGTCGATGTCCCGGATAGGATCGGTGGAGCCCTCTACATGGATCACATTGTCATCATCAAAACAGCGCACCACATGGACAATAGCATCGGTCATGCGGATGTTGCCCAAAAACTTGTTGCCCAGGCCCTCGCCCTTGCTGGCTCCCTTCACCAGACCGGCAATATCCACGAACTCAATGACCGCCGGAGTGGTTTTTTTCGGGTGGTACATCTCGGACAGCTTGTCCAGCCGGTAGTCGGGAACAGCTACCATTCCTACGTTCGGGTCGATGGTGCAGAAGGGATAGTTTGCGCTTTCCGCGCCGGCGTTGGTGATGGCGTTGAACAGGGTGCTCTTGCCCACGTTGGGCAGACCCACGATACCTAATTTCATAGTTTTCGATATCTCCTTTGTTTTCCAGGGTGTCTGGCTTCCCGCCAATTCAATCGGCTTGATTATCCTAAGCCTTGTCACTCAGCCATCTGCCAGTCCTCAGTCCGCCCCTTGGTGCGGACTCATACAGTAAATCTCATTGTAACATAGCCTTTTCTGTTTCTCAAGGGTACAATCCCATCAAATTCCGATTTTATTCAATAATATGTGAAATGCACTTTTCTGAGTTTATGATGACTACAAAAAAACTGCTGCACAGCCACAGGCTGTAAAGAGATCTTAGTCGATCTGATATAGATGCTCAAATTTTCTTTGCAACTCTGTCCGTTCTTTCGGACACTTGCCCGAGTATGATTCGTACAACGGAAAGATAGAAGGAGTTGCTACTATGGACTATGTTGTGATGGATATGGAATGGAATCAAGCTGCCACGTACTCCAAAATGATCAAACACCCCGTATTCTTGACCGGCGAGATCATTCAGATTGGCGCTGTAAAACTCAACCAAGATTTTAATGTTGTGGACTCCTTTAGTCGCCGAATCGCCCCTCAATACTATACTGAGATCCACCCAAAGGTGGCAGAAATCACCAAGTTGTCAAGTAGCGATCTGCGAACAGGGCAGCCTTTTCCCTCTGTTTTTGATGCGTTCTGTGATTGGTGCGGCACTGATTTTGTATTCCTAATCTGGGGCACCGAGGATCTTCGCATCCTTCGAAAGAATATGGAACTATACAATATGGACACCAGTTTCATGCCTCCCTGCTTCAATCTCCAGAATATCTTTGCCGAACAGATCTCTCACAACACGAAGCAATACGGCCTGACAAAAGCCCTGGCATACGTAAAAGAGACGGCTTACGAGGCACACGATGCACTGAACGACGCCAAGAGCACGACTTTAATTTGCAGCCATTTGGATCTGGTTAAGGGCCTTCAGGAATATAGGGAGATCGTTGAACACAAAAATGGCATCGTTGAAAGTTATGAATTTGAGGAACCGTATGCCGATATTGCTGATGCCCTCAGCGATGACTACGTTGTTTCTTTTGAGTGCCCGCACTGCGGAGAGATTATATGGGGAGAGAACTGGATCCGAAAAACTGGTACTATGCTTCTATCGCTAGGTCGATGCTGTGATGGTGAGGAATACCTGATCAAACTCAAATTCCGGTCTCTTTCCAATGATCGCGTCATTGTTAAGCGTTTTGTATACGAACTGACGGATGCACTGAAGGCAGACTACCAGTACTGCGCAGAACAGGCTGATGCGTGGAGTAAATACGTCATCCCTGTGTATTCCTATTAACTTATTTAAAATGGGTGAATCCATACGTTTGTCCTAATCGTTATTGTGCTTTCTTCCACGCAGTCTCTTACCAACTTTTCCCCGAACTTCCTCTTGATGCTACCCTTTAATGGCAATGAATCGATTACCTGATTGAGCACCGATAATGGGACAGTTTATTTTGTATACTTTCGGTACATTCACATAGAAAACTTGGAATGCTGGAAAGGATGTGGATTCAGTGGGCTTTTGGGAAACATTATTTGATTTCAATCATGATGGTGAAATTGATTTCTGCGAAAAGCTCCTTGTGTTCAGTATGGCAGCATCAGTTGCTGATGCTGTGGAGGAGGAAGAACGATTTCTCAGAGAATTGGAGGAGGAAGAAGCTGAGGAAGAGGAGGATGCGCAGATGGAGCGCACAATACGTACAGCTCTCTCTGAGATTATTAATTTTGATGTCAGTGACTATGAGGACGCACGTGATGCTGTCATCCGTGCAAAACTGACCGATTTAGAACGGAAGCTCTTTGACTGGGAATGTGAGGAACCGGATGATATACTCAGCGCTTCCTACAATGCATGGGAAGAAGGACGAGAGCAGTTGGAATACGTGATCTCCGACTTAAAAGACCTGCTGGATGAATAACACAAGGCACTTTTACGTCCATCTGGCGGCACTAATAGGGAGAAAGGTTTTCAACGGCAGATATTCGGCCATGTCATCAAATCCTCTACTCGATCTCATCTATCATCTGATTTAGGCATAGATAAATCGAGATGATCCTCAACCAGGTATTACGGTAACATGGCACCATCAATCAAGACAGTGAATGAAGGAGGTATACGAAGATGGCTTTTAAGATAGGCTTTTCTGCTGGTGATACAACTCACGAATGCTTTACGCCACAGCAAAAATTACAACAGCCAACAACACCAAGAAAGTCAGTCGTAGAGGTGTTTTTTTCCAGCCGGAATAGGGCGCTGACTTATTATAATGACCAGTTTGATCTGCATTGCGGTGATATGGTGTACGTTGACGGGAAGCTGGAAGGAATGTTGGGACGCGTCATTGACGTGAACTACAATTTTAAAATCAAGCTGTCAGATTATAAGCGTGTTATCGCTTTGGCAGATACAACAGTACATGGCCAATTCTTTATGGCCGGTTCACATTTCATTACATTTGACCGCAATGCGATTCCAGAGGATAAGGTGGCACTCTGGTTCCGAGCACCAACCAAAGACGATGAGATATTTTCCGTCAGCGGCGATGATACATCATTTAATCTCCACGACCTGAATGGCATGGAGATCAAACATGAGAGTGCCCGCCGTGGGCATGAGTATTATATTGATAACCGGGTCAAGTATATCTCAATCTCTGAGCAGCGCGGCTATGCGATTGTACAGGGTACGATCCCATACGAAGTCGAATTTGAGTACCACCATGGAGAAATTCATCATTTGACCTGCAACTGTTTTTGCAGTTGTAATTGTAAACACGAATTTGCAGCCATACTGCAACTCCGCGAGATCCTGGAACTGATTGATCAGAACTATGCTTCCGAATATCAGAATTCCGGGTACTTCGCAGCGGTAACCAAAGGAATCCTGTTCACATATGCTATCAACGGCAAGGAATCCGGAAGTTTCTCACTTTGATTGGGTACAGGATCACATTTATATAATACATATCCGGATTGAAATGCTTACTCGAATCGATGCCATACTTGGCCGGTGGAACTGAGCTGTTCCACCGGCTATTTTTTATATACCCAGAGCATCAACAGAAACCAATGGACCAAAACCAATCAACTGGAATGTGTTTCGCATCATTCCTAGACCGCAGATTGCTACCCGCCTCTGGTCACATCCTGCTTCTGGTACCACTGGAGAGCCTGTTCAAAATCCTCCGGCTGAAAGTCGGGCCAGAGGCGGTCTACCACAAAGAAATCTGCATAGACCGACTGGACCGGCAAAAAGCCGGACAGTCGCCGCATCCCGCCCCACCGGATCACCAGGTCTACCCGGGAGACATCGTGGGAACGGAGCTGTTCGCAGATTCGCCTGCGGCTCCCGCCCGGTGTCCGCAGTTCAGCGAAATCCCACTCCCAGCCATAGTTCACCAAAAAATTTACCCGTATGCCTCCCCCGTTCAGATCTCTCCGCTCCCCATAGGGCAAAAGTGCTTTTGGAAATACTGCGGAGTTTCGATCTCCCAATACCAGGAGGGACACAGGCTCCGACGCGATCTGCTCCACCGCCTGGACACAGGCCGCAGAAAAAGCCTGGACCTGCTCTGGAGGCCGCCCACAGTTATCCGTGGTAAAGCCGTAATATGTGATCTCCCGGACTCCAGCGTCCCGCGCCAGCCGGAGCAGTTCCACTCCCGGTGCCAGCCCATGGGCATAGCCCATCTCTTTGGAAAGACCCGCCTGCCTGGCCCAACGCCTGTTTCCGTCCGGGATGATCCCAATATGTTCTGGAATCCGCATCTCATCACCTTCCTCCCCGTCAGTATGGTTTTCTCTTTCTTCCTTTATGCACAGATAAATCAGTTCTATTTCTAAGACAGGGGATCGAACACAGTCACTCCACCCTGTCGTTGCTCTCCTGGAAGTCCTCCGGATGTCCGCCAAATGATTGACGGCCTATCGCTGAAATGATATACTATATTAGTTTAATTCGTATGATAGGAGAGGAGTAGCCGATATGTGGCGTTCCGACCAATGGAAAGACTATGAACTCATCGACTGTGGCCGGGGAGAGAAGCTGGAGCGCTGGGGTGACCAGCTGTTGGTCCGGCCGGATCCCCAGGCCATCTGGAACACCCCCCGCACCCACCGGGGCTGGAAGCAAAACGCAGGCCGTTATGCCCGCTCCTCCACTGGCGGCGGACAGTGGCAGAACAAATCCATGCCGGAGCGCTGGACAGTGTCCTATGGCAGCCTCACCTTTAACATCAAGCCTATGAACTTCAAGCACACTGGGCTGTTTCCAGAGCAGGCAGCCAACTGGGACTTTGCCCAAGAGCAAATCCGCCGGGCCGGACGGCCCATTTCAGTACTGAATCTGTTTGCTTACACCGGCGGCGCCACAGTGGCCTGCGCTGCTGCTGGGGCCAGCGTCTGTCATGTGGATGCCGCCCGAGGCATGGTGTCCTGGGCCCGGGAGAACGCCCGTTCCTCCCACCTTGAGGATGCCCCTATCCGCTGGATCGTGGACGACTGTGCCAAATTCGTAGAGCGGGAGATCCGCCGCGGCCGGAAGTATGACGCCATCATCATGGATCCTCCCAGCTACGGCCGTGGCCCATCTGGTGAGGTGTGGCGACTGGAAGAAAACCTGTATCCCTTCGTGGAACTGGTATCTGGGGTGCTGTCTGATGATCCTCTTTTCATCGTTCTCAACTCCTACACCACCGGATTGGCCCCCTCGGTGCTCACCTATATTCTTGAGACTCTGATTTCTAAAAAGTTCGGCGGCCACACCGTCAGCGACGAGCTAGGCCTCCCCGTTACCCAGAGCGGACTGATCCTCCCCTGCGGTGCAACCGGACGCTGGACCTCATCCAATTAAGAATTAGGAATTGAGGCTTTCCGTTGCTGTCCTCATTTTCAACTCCCAATTCCTAATCCCTAACTCCCCCAAAGGTGGTTTTGTTATGAAAGATCCAATCATCAACGCGGAGGATGTCCGCTTCTCCTATGTCACCGCCGAGGGCGTGGCCCCCATCGTACTGGACGGGGTCTCTCTCAGCATTGAGGAAGGCTCCTTTGTAGCAGTACTGGGCCACAACGGCAGCGGCAAGTCCACCTTGGCCAAACACTTCAATTCCATTCTTCTGCCCACCGGAGGCAAAGTCTATGTAGATAACATGGACACTGCCGACGAAGAACTTCTCCTGGCCATCCGCCGTACTGTTGGTATGGTATTCCAAAATCCGGACAACCAGATCGTGGCCAACGTGGTGGAGGAAGATGTTGCCTTTGCCCCAGAGAACCTGGGCGTCCCTCCCGAAGAGATCCGCCACAGGGTAGACGATGCCCTGAAAGCTGTTGGGATGTATGAGTTCCGGGAGCACGCCCCCCACCTTCTGTCCGGCGGTCAGAAGCAGCGCATCGCCATCGCCGGCGTCATTGCCATGCAGCCCCGATGCATCGTTTTGGATGAACCCACCGCTATGCTGGACCCCATTGGCCGTGCGGACGTACTGCGCACCATCAAGGAACTCAACCGCCAGCGGGGCGTCACAGTGGTCCTTATCACTCATCACATGGATGAGGCCGCCCAGGCCGACCGGCTGGTCGTCATGGCAAAGGGCCGGGTCATTGCCGATGGCACACCGAAGGAGATCTTCCAGGACGTGGAGGGTCTGAAGGAGGTAGGCCTCACAGTCCCCGAGACCACCCAGCTTCTGTGGGAACTTCGCCAAGAAGGTCTGGATGTCCCTCTGGATGCTCTCAGCGACGAGGAGTGCGCGCAGGCGCTGAAGGAACTGTTGACTTGACTGGACTGGCCGCCGCAGGCGGCCTGCCCACACACAACCCAGCAAAGCGGTTGTGTGTGGGAGAGGACGAGCAGCGACATGAGTGATCGTTCCCATACCCCATGTGCGGGGACGTGAATGATATGGAGCTTGCGAGGACGAGGGCGCGACCTCTCAGAGAGGCGTGCACCACTTTACACAAAGGACGGAATACACTTCATGGAAGCAATTCTCGAGACAAAGAAGCTCTCCCACATCTACTCTGCCGGCACTCCTTTTGAGCGCGGCGCCCTTCTAGATGTGGACTTTACCGCCTATCAAGGTGAATACTTGGGG
This sequence comes from Lawsonibacter sp., assembly GCA_037257225.1. GTDB lineage: Bacteria > Bacillota > Clostridia > Oscillospirales > Oscillospiraceae > Lawsonibacter. Next base: position 9,636 of record JAYCWP010000025.1, on the reverse strand, counting down.
ATCATTGGCCATACTGGGTCTGGCAAGTCCACCCTGATCCAGCACCTGAATGGACTGCTTAAACCCACCTCCGGTCAGGTCCTCTTCCAGGGAACCGATATATGGAGCGATCCTAAAACCACCCGGCAGACCCGGTTCCAAGTTGGCCTGGTGTTCCAGTATCCAGAGTACCAGCTGTTTGAAGAGACGGTCTATCAGGATATCTCCTTTGGCCCCAAGAACATGGGGCTGGATGAGGCCGAAGTGGACCGCCGGGTGCGGGAGGCTGCACATTTTGTAGGCTTGCGGGACGAACAATTGGAGAAGTCCCCTTTTGAACTGTCCGGCGGTCAGAAGCGCCGTGTGGCCATCGCCGGCGTCATCGCCATGGAACCCAAGGTGCTCATTTTGGATGAGCCCACTGCCGGCCTGGATCCCGTCGGTGTGGAATCCATCCTGGGTAATATCCGGGACTATCACCAGGCCCATAACGCCACCATTATCCTGGTCTCTCATTCTATGGAGGAAGTGGCCAGGACAGTGGATCGGCTGGTGGTAATCAACGATGGACGGATCCCATTCCATGGCACCCCCAGTGAGGTATTCCAGCACGGATCGGAACTGGAGGCCATGGGTCTTGGTGTGCCCCAGATGACCCGAGTATTTAACCGTCTCCGAGCTATGGGGGTAGATATCGGTCCATCGGTATATACCATTGAACAGGCCAAGGCTGCTGTCCTGGCCAAGCTGAAGGGGGTGGGCTGAATGGCGCTGAAAGACATCACCCTGGGGCAGTATTTCCCCGGTAACTCCCTGCTCCACCGGCTGGATCCCAGAACCAAAATCCTGGCTGTGGTGCTGTATATCGTGGCCCTATTTTTGGCCAAGTACTTCTTCACCTACGCCCTTATGTTCTGTGTGCTGGCCCTGTCCATCTCCCTCTCTCATGTCCCATTGAAGTCTCTCTTCCGGGGCATGAAGCCGGTGGTGTTCATCCTGATCTTCACTGCGGTTCTGAACCTGTTCTATACACCCGGTGAACACGTTCTGTTCCACTTTTGGATCCTCACAGTCACCATGGAAGGCGTGCTCAATGCATTCTTCATGATCATCCGGATCCTGATGCTCATTGCGGGCACCTTCCTGCTGACCTACACCACCTCTCCTATCCTGCTCACCGACGGGCTGGAGTCCTTACTGGGCCCCCTAAAGAAAATCAAGGTCCCCGTCCATGAGCTGTCCATGATGATGTCCATTGCCCTGCGCTTCATCCCCACCCTTATCGAGGAGACGGACAAGATCATGTCCGCCCAGCGGGCCCGCGGGGCAGATTTTGAAAGCGGGAACTTGCTCCAGCGGGCAAAAGCGCTTATCCCTCTGCTGGTCCCTCTGTTCATCTCTGCCTTCCGCCGGGCAGATGAGTTGGCTGTGGCTATGGAATGCCGCTGCTACCACGGCGGTGAGGGGCGCACACGCCTGCGGCAGCTTCACTATGCTCCCCGGGACTGGGCCGTTCTGGCCTTCTTCCTGGCTGTGGCTCTTCTGGTGGGGGTTCTGGGACGTTTGGGTCTCTAAGCCCATCGTCCCGCTGTGAGAAAGGAGACCTATCATGTTCCACCGCAAGCTGCTCCGCCGCCTGTTGGCCCTGGTCTGCACTCTGGCCCTGTGCCTGGGGCTGTCTGGACCTGTTTCTGCAGCCGGGGACGTCTACTTCTCTGTGGTCAACGACAGCATGATCACCCTCAGCGACAACACCATGCCGGTCTGGTCCGGCGGTGTGCTCTATGTCCCCCACTCCGTTTTTGACGGAACCAACTCCACTGGCATTGGCTTCGGCCTCAACTTCAGCTATAATCGTGACACAGGGATCGCCTCTCTTTTCACGACCCAGCAGATCCTGACCTTCGACCTGAACCGCGGCATCAGCTATGATTATATCTCTGGGACTCCGCTCAAGGGGCGGGCTATCCTGCGCAATGGCCGCCCCTACCTGCCTGTCGGACAGGTATGCAGCTTTTTCGGACTTTCCTACTCAGTCATTGCCATCCCAGAAGGGCATATCGTCCGGGTCAAAAACGGATCTGTCAGTCTCTCTGACGCAGCTTTTGTAGATGCCGCCAGCAATCTCATCAGCCGCTATCTGCGGGAGTACAATCAAGCGCAGCAGAGTCCGCCCACCCCTGGTGTCCGTCCACCTACTGTCTCTGGAACCGAAGCCCCTCTCCAGGAGGAGCCAGAGACTACGGACAATCCTCAGGTATATTTGGGGTTCCGCTGTGACGACACCCAGGGGCTGTCACAGGTTCTGGATGCCCTAGACGCAAGAAATAAAGTGGGCATATTTTTCTTCCCACCTGACGCGTTGGAACGAGAGGATGATCTCCTCTACCGCATCTTGGGCAGCGGCCACAGCGTCGGCCTGTTGGCCGAGGGAGAGACCACTGCCGCCACCAGTCGTCTGTTGGAAAGAGGCAGCCGGACGCTGGAGCGGATAGGATATATCCGAACCACTCTGGCGCTAGTACCAAACAGCCAACGCAACGCTCTTCAGGATGAGGGCTGGATCTGTTGGAACGAGACGGTAAATGCTGTGCCCACAGGCAGACAGGTCTCCGCTTCCAGCCACGCCAATGCGGTGATCCGTAAAATCAGCAGCCGCCTGAACAGCGCCTATTTGACTCTGGATGCCGGCGCAAACTCGGCCCGGGTCCTGCCCACCCTGCTCCAGCGGCTGGGTTCCCGGTCCTACCCCGTCAGCGTCCCATTGGAGACCAGACTATGAGACAAATCGATTTGACTGATTCCATCCGCACCCCAGGCTCCGAGGCCCGTATCGCACGCCTGACCCGGCATCTCCATGCCCGGCTGCTGGACTTTGGTCCCGGCGGACCAGAGGTCCTCTCCGCCGATGAGACTGCCGGCACGGTCCGTGCCCGCTTCCCCGGGCACAGTACCGCCCAGGTTCTGGACCGCTTGGCTGCCTCTGCGGGTGTCCGTGCCCGCCTGGACGGAGACTGTGCCCTGTTCCTCCTGTCCTCCGACACCCGGTTCGAGGATCTGGACTATCTGTGGGGCAGCCTCTTTGACCTCCTCGCCTAAAGATACAACACACGCCCCCTGTTCCCCGGTCCCCGGGGGCGGAGGGCGTGTGTTTCTATCCCGTCACAATAGGAACCGGAACATCTTGATTTGAACTTTTGACTGAAAGGAGGAATGACCATGCCCAATTGGGATCCCCGTGCCCTAGCCGTTCTGGAGCGGCTGGAGTCAGCGGGCCACCAGGCCGTCTTTGTAGGCGGCTGCGTCCGGGATCTGCTCCGTGGGCAGCCGCCCCATGACTATGATGCCGCTACCTCTGCTCTTCCAGATGAGATTCTGTCCGCCTGCGCTTCCCTACGGTGCATCCCAACAGGACTAAAACACGGCACAGTCACCGTCCTATCCGATGGTCTGCCTGTGGAAGTGACTACCTTCCGCCGGGAAGGACAGTACACCGACCACCGCCACCCGGATCAGGTCGCCTTCACCCGCAGTCTGGAGGAGGATCTGGCCCGGCGAGACTTCACCATCAACGCTATGGCCTGGGGCTCCGGCGGACTCTCAGACCCATTCGGTGGGCGGGAGGACCTGGCCAATGAAACGATCCGCTGTGTTGGGGATGGAAACCAGCGATTCCGCGAGGATGCTCTGCGTATTCTCCGAGGCCTGCGGCTGGCCGCCCAGCTGGACTTTCTTTTAGAGGAACAGACTGCCGCTGCCATCCGGCGCAGCACTCCGCTGCTGCAATATGTGGCTTGGGAACGCATCTCCGCCGAGCTTCTCCGTCTGCTGTGCGGACCGGGGGCAGGACGGGGCCTGCTGGCCTTCCCCGAGGTGATCGGTCAGATCCTGCCAGAACTGGCCCCCACAGTGGGATTCCGCCAGCACAGCCCCCACCACCGCTTCGACGTGTACACACATTCGGTAAAGACGCTGGAGGGCGTCCGCCCGGAACCTGCTATGCGTCTGGCCGCCTTGCTCCACGACGTGGGCAAGCCCTCCTGCTTCACCCTGGATCCGGAGGATATTGGCCATTTCTACGGCCACGAGGAGGAGAGCGCCCGCCTGGCGGACTGTGCCGCCCGGCGGCTCCGGCTGGACCGCCGAACCCGGGAACAGGTATTCCTTCTGGTAAGACGTCACGGCCTTCGTTTTCCTTTGGAGGAGCAGAACGTCCGCCGATGGCTCTGCCGGCTAGGCCCGGAGTCCTTCCTGGATCTGCTGGAACTCCAGAGAGCGGACGGGGCCGCCTGTGGTGTGGACAAGCCCAAGCAAAAGGCTCTCCACACCCAGCTGGAAGCCATGACCCAAGATATCCTGACTCAAGCCCCCTGTCTAACTGTCAAGGATCTGTCCATCGATGGCCGTGATGCCCTGGCCGCCGGACTGGAGGGCCCTGCGATCGGCCGTGCTCTCCGCACTCTGCTGGAGCAGGTCTCTCAGGGGGAACTGCCCAATGACCGCACCGTCCTGCTGGAGCAGCTGAAGCAAAACTGAGGGTGCCTTTCCGGCCCCCTCAGTTTTTATAAAACCACTATGGTGATCCCATTATTGTGCCGCTCCAGGTCCGAATCCCTTCTTAAAGCAGGACACCTCTGAAAGGCGGCCAGCGTTCGAGATTCAAAGATGGTAAACATCTCTCCTGGAATCACATCTCGCAGTTCCCCCCGCTCCTTCATCCGAATCAGGCAGGCCCGGGCCTCCACCCGGATGCGACCTCCCTTGCCGGAGGAGCCATAACCGTGAATGAGCTTCACAGCGGTGCAGCCCAGGTTTCGGCTGTGCCGCAGCTCAAAGGTCAACTGCTGGAGGGCAGCCCGCACAGTGGGCATCCCCCGTTCCAAATCAACTTCCCGCAGCTTATTCGTCATCACGGCTCCAGCCCTCTGTCTCGATCACGTCCCCGCGTCGCTCCGCCTCCCGGAAGGCCCGGCTCAGCCGGTGGATCAGAACAAGGTCACTGATCCCGTCGTATACCAGGGACAGGCCGATAAGAATGGTGAGGGCCTCCATAGTACCAAATGGATTGAATAGCACCACGCCCCCCAACACCAAGGTCAAGGCCGCCAGCAGCAAATCGATCCACCACCGTGGCCACCCCTGCCGCATCAGGCTCACAGCCCCCTGAAGATCAATGATCCCGTGGAACAGCAGCACTGCCGCAAAACTGAACTGAATCAAAACGATCACAGAAGCCGGGCTGCTCAATAGCCACAACCCCAGAGCTGCCAGCAACAGCCCTGGGATCAAGAACCAGACCGGGAATCCATCCCGCCGCTTAGCAAACCACCCAAGAATGTAGATCAGCCCCGTCACCAGCAGAGCGGTCCCCAGCAGGCCGCATAAAAAACGGATGGATCGGTTCGGAACCAGAACCAGCATCAGCCCCAGGAGAATTGTAACCGCCGCAGCCACGATACTGCTTCTCCGCTGCTCCCGCAAAATACTTTTCATGGACTCCTCCTATCTCCGGCTAACACCGGATCTTTAAACTGTCTCTGTTCTGATTGTATCATTCTTCCCTTGTCCAGGCAATCAAAAACCGTATCATTCCATGAAAATACCCTCCCACGGTCCTATCTCCGCGGGAGGGTATCTGATTATGATGGATTACATCAGGTCTTCATTCACGATCTCTGCCTTGATCAGGTTTGTGGAACCGCTCTTGCCCAGCGGGACCCCGGCGGTGATGACCACCGTGTCACCATTCTGTACCAGACGTTCCTTAAGCGCCACTTCAGCGGAGAGAGAGAAGATCCGATCCGTAGAGGTGACCTCTCCAGTGAGGAAGGGGATAACACCCCAACAGATCGCCAGCTGCCGGCGCACCTTCTCGTGCATAGTCAAGGCAGCCACCGGACAGGCGGGCCGGAAGCGACAGATCATCCGGGCGGTCCGGCCGGAGTTGGTGGCCGCTAGGATAGCCTTAGCTTCCAGGTCCTTAGCGGTCAGGCAGCAGGTGTGGGTGATGGCGTCGTTGATGTTAGAGGTGGGAATCACACGGCGCTTTTCAAACTGCCGCCAGTAGTGAATGGACTGCTCTGCCTCCTCCACAATGCTCACCATAGCAGTCAACGCCTCCAGAGGATATTTGCCACCGGCGGTCTCTCCGGAAAGCATAACACAGCTGGTGCCGTCGAACACTGCATTTGCCACATCGGACACCTCCGCCCGGGTGGGGCGGGGATTGCGCATCATGGAGTCCAGCATCTGGGTTGCTGTGATCACAGGTTTACCCGCCTGAAGCCCCTTGCGGATGATTTGCTTCTGGAGGATCGGCACCTTGGCGGCAGGGATTTCCACGCCTAAGTCACCCCGGGCCACCATGATCCCATCAGCCGCCTCCAGGATCTCATCAATGTTGTCCACACCTTCCTGATTTTCAATCTTAGCAATGATGCGGACATTCTGGCCGCCAAAACGCTCCAGCACCTCCCGCACTGCCTGGACATCGGCAGCCCGGCGAACAAAGGAGGCTGCGATGAAATCAAAGTCGTTCTCCACGCCGAACTTAATATCGCTCACATCCTTCTCCGTCAGAGCAGGCAGATGGATATGTACACCAGGGATATTGATGCTCTTGTTGGCGGAGAGGGTGCCGCCGTTCTCCACGGTACAGTGGATATCCTGTCCGTCAAGTTCCTTCACCTTCAGCGCCACCAGACCGTCATCAATGAGGATTTCTTGGCCTACGGATACCTCTTTGTGGAGTTCCGGGTAGGTGACAGAAACCAAGCTCCCGTTTCCCTGTACCTCACGAGTGGTCAGGGTAAACAGATCGCCCGCCTCCAGAGAGATTGTCTTGGTTTCAAAGCTCCGGATGCGGATCTCTGGCCCCTTCGTATCTAGTATAGATGCCACAGGACGGCCCATGGAGTCCCGCACAGACTTGAGCAGATTCAGGCGATTCAGATGCTCCTCATGGCTGCCGTGTGAAAAATTGAACCGGGCCGCATTCATACCGGTACGGATCAAGGCACGGATCATATCCTCGTTGTCCACGGCGGGGCCCAGAGTGCAGATAATTTTTGTTTTTCTCAACATCATACTTCATTCCTCCTACGGGAAATCTTTCATTTTACTTCTTCTTTTACATCTTAATCATACTCGTACCAGTCCTATTTGGCTAGATGGGAAAGTGATGAAAATCCCGTGCTTGGGCGGATGATTTCTGGACAAAGCGGTGCGACAGAGACAACCCAGGCCCTCTGCCTGCGGTATCCGCAGACAGAGGGCCTGTAGGATTGGTGTAACCTTATCCTGACACGGCTTACTTTCCGGTCAACTCCCGGCCGGCCTCCCCCAGGCCTCGTCCGGCGTCCTCCGCCGCATCCTTGGCTCCCCGGCCCGCCTGCTCTGCGGCCCGGCCAGCCCGATCCACCGACTCTTCCGTTCCATTCATCAAATGGTCCCATCCGTCCCGCAGATCACGGCCCAGCTTCTCCCATTCGCTCTCATACTCTGGCCGAACACGATCCACAGAGCCATCCGTTCCAGCGTAGTAACTCCCATCCTTCAGCATGGTCCGGCCACTTCGAGCCAGATTCTGCTCCGCCTGACCGATCCGCAACCGTCCTGTCTCCGTCCCCCGGTCCGCCTCACTGCGGACCCCGCAGGACGCCAGTGTCAGGGTCAGGGCCACTGCCAGGCCCAGCACAGCTGTTCTCCCTTGCATCTCTGTCTCCTCCCACTCTTTTCTTTTTTCTGTCCGGACATCCCATCCATCGTTTAGTATGGAGCATCTCTTCATCAGTCATACAGAGAAAGCGCGGCCAAGTCCGCCAGTTTTTGCTCGGTGCAGCATCACTGTGGCTATATGGATATGGATCGTGTCATGCGAACAGACAGCTGCCCTGTTCCAATGATTTTGCAGAAAATTAGTGCGATTCATTTCCCGTAAGGGACAGATAAAGAAAAACAAAGAAAGGGTGAGTACACACAAAATCCAATGGAGCGGAATCCCAACCATCGCTTTTTTCCTTCCAAGACATGCGATTCCATATATAATTCTCTTGATGGTATTGATAGTCTTTTGCGTTGCTTGTATAATACTTTTACAGGGATGAAGCACATGAACTTCAACTCAAAATTCAGAGTATAAAAGTGTTTTGACTGCTGCGGATGTCCGCTCTACGAATTGCATGGCAGAAGGACTGTTTCTCTCGCTGCCAAATTTCAGCCGCACACCGATATGTTTCGGAAATAGCACTGAGATCTTCGATATTTGAAAGGAACAACAGCAGAGGGGCAGGAATACCGTGCATTCCGATATGTCTCTTGGACGAACGGTTCCCAAAATAAAAAGGGTGTGAAATATTTGTATATCGACATTGATTTTCTTTCTTTTATCACAGAACTAATCGGCACCGTTGCTTTCGCTGTCTCCGGAGCCATGCTTGCGATTGATCGGGAGTTGGATTTCTTCGGCGTTTTATTCTTGGGTGTGATCACCGCCATCGGTGGTGGCATTATTAGAGACTTATTGTTGGGACGAATACCACCTCATGCCTTCCTGAACTATGTTTATCTTCTGGTATCCGTAGTATCCGCTTTCCTTGTGTTCGTATTTTCCTATTTTCAAATGCGGCGTGGGGGCCAACGATACTTCATCAGTGATTCATTACTTAATATTTTTGATGCCGCCGGGTTGGGGATCTTTTCTGTGATTGGAGTACAAAATACCATTTCGGCCGGATTTGGAGATAATGCGTTTTTTTGTATATTTTTAGGGATGACTACTGGAGTAGGAGGCGGTATGCTTCGCGATATACTGAGCAAGACGACTCCAGCTGTTCTTCGAAAACATATTTATGCTGTTGCCTCCCTTTTGGGTGCTCTTTGTTATTACTACTTCCGATATCTTTCCGAAGCAGGCTCTATTTTGCTTAGTGTGATACTGGTAATCGTGCTCCGCGTACTTGCCAGCCATTACTGTTGGACATTGCCCAGGATCCCCATCCAGGGTAGAAACTGAGATCTAATAAAAAGGATATACCTTGTTTCTAATGGAATATTGAACTGTAAAGCAGGAATCCGGTATCACGTTGAAATTCAGGGAGATGACTGCGCTTCATCAATCACAAAAATCCAGATGATATAGAGCGTAACTGGTATTTTTCCGTTATGCCAGCTGTTACTATATACTTGATACTTGGGATCTTGTTTGCAGATTTTCTGCGTCAATTGGAGCCAGTACAATGATTTTTTGCATGGATTCCTTTTTGCCTACAGCATGATAAAATTGTCTTAATTATAAGTACTTCCAGACCAAACCTGAGCAGCCGTACCAAACTCTGTGTTAACAGGTACAAAATCTTTTCTTTCCGAATTTCTTTTTCCACACAAAAAACCAGATACAGACAACAGGGCTCCGGCGGAATCACACCGCCGGAGCCCTGTTTTTCCTCTTCTATGCAAGATTTTTCCTTCCCAACACCTCCTCCCTGACTGACGCTCTGACAGCGTCTCGCTTCCTAAGTGCGGACACAAATAGGGTTCCTATCAAAACCGGGCACATGAGGATATGACAGCACTCGGCAGTAACTTGCCTTATTTCATATATCTCGATAAGGTACAATAAGTTTCGCAAATTGAAAAGTATATAAAAGGAGACATGGT